>NZ_DASPLW010000065.1:0-2306 GCF_035627355.1 Ramlibacter sp. | reverse complement strand
CGTGCTCTCGGTCCTCGACAAGCGCATCCAGGTGATGGCGGGCGTGCGCCAGCAGCAGGTCGTGCAGGAGAGCTTCAGCACCGTCACCGGGGCGCGAACCTCGCAATATGACGAGGCCGCGCTGACGCCGACGGTGGGCCTGGTGGTCAAGCCCAACTTCCGCAGTTTGAACGTTGAGGCGGCGTGAACGCCGCAGAAATCCGCCATCGGCGCGATCGGATGCTGGTTTGTGGTGCTAAATTGTCGGATTGAGAGCTGCTGCGCTGTTTGACATAAGCGGCAGGACTGTGGTGTCCTTGTGCGAGCAAGGTGCCGCGCCATGTTCGTCCGCGTCAAGAAGATCAACGGCTATGAGTACCTGTACCTGGTGGAGAACGCCCGCGAGGGCGGCCGCCACGTCCAGCGCGTCGTCAAGTCGCTGGGGAGGCGCGACGAGGTCGAGGCCTCGGGCACGCTTGACGCGCTGATCGCCTCGGCCGCCCGGCACTCGCGCCGCTCCATCGTGCTGTCGAGCTTCTACCGCGGCGAGTTGGCCGAGCTGCGCCGCACCGGCATCGGCCCGGACCTGGTGTTCGGGCGGCTGTGGCAGGAGACCGGCTGCCAGGACGTGCTGCGCGGGCTGCTGGCCGACCGTCACTTCGGCTTCGACGTCGAGCGCGCGGTGTACCTGACGGTGCTGCACCGCCTGATGGTCTCCGGCTCCGACCGTCACGCCAGCACCTGGCGGCGGGCCTACCGGGTGCCCGGAGCCGAGGACCTGGAGCTCGACCAGGCCTACAAGGCGATGGCCTGGCTCGGCGAGGAGATCGGTGGCCAGGATGGCGACGGCCGGGTGATGAGCGAGGCGATCGAGGAGGCGCTGTGGCGCCACCGCCAGCCGCTGCTCGGCGAGCTGTCGGTGGCCTTCCTCGACACCACCACGCTGTGGTTCGAGGGCCGCGGCGGCGCCACGCTCGGCCGGCGCGGCCACTCCAAGGACTACCGAGGCCACCTCGCCCAGGTGGTGCTCGGCATCGTGCTGGATGGCGATGACCGCCCGGTCGCCTCGTTCCTGCTGCCGGGCAACACCGCCGACGTCACCTTGCTGCGGCCGGTGGTCGAGCGCCTGCGCCGCCGCTTCGGCGTGAAGCGGGCCTGCGTCGTCGCCGACCGCGGCCTGATCAGCGCCGACGCCATCGCCGCCCTGGAGGCGGCCGGCATCGAATACATCCTCGGCGTGCGCGAGCGCGGCAGCCGCGAGGTCCGCGAGTTCGTGCTCGAGGACGACGGCGCGGCGGTGCCGCTCACCATCCCGCGCCAGAAGGGCACCACCCAGCTCGCCGTCAGCGAGGTCGCAGTCGCCGGCCGGCGCTACGTGCTGTGCCGCAACGAGGAGGAGGCGGCCAAGGATGCAGAGGCCCGCGCCGAGATCCTCGCCGGCTTGCGGCGCAAGCTGGCCCAGGGCGACAAGGCGCTGGTCGCCAACAAGGGGTTCCGCCGGTACCTCGCCGCGCCCGACGGCCCGGCCTTCGCCATCGACCCCGCCAAGGTCGAGGACGACGCGAAGTTCGACGGCCTGTTCGTGCTGCGCACCAACGCCAGGCTCTCCGCCCTGCAGGTGGTGCTGCGCTACCGCAACCTGCTGGCCGTGGAAGACAGCTTCAAGATAGCCAAGGCGCTGCTCGCCACCCGGCCGATCTTCCACAAGACCGACGCCGCCATCCGCGGCCACGTCTTCTGCTCCTTCCTGGCACTCGTGCTGCGCAAGGAACTGGTCGATCGCCTCGCCGCTCACCGCGGCCGGCGTGGCAAGCAACCGCTCGAATGGCAGGCCATCCTCGACGACCTCGCAGACCTCAGCGAGGTCGAGATCGAGCAGGACGGCCGCCGCGCCCTGCTGCGCACCGCGCCGGGGCCGACAATCGATCCGGTCTGCCGCGCCGTCGGCATCACCCTGCCGCCCGTCTTCCAGGAGCTGCCCTACGCCCCACGCGCTGACGTCGAAGCCTGATACCTGTGGTGCCTAAAACCCCGAGGCGGCCCCAACGCCTTGATCCACAAATATCTTCTCTCGGACACTGCGGAAGTTGGGTCAAGCCGCTGCAGAACGTCTCGCTGTACGGCAACTATATCGAGGGACTGCAGCCGGGCACGATCGTCGGACCGACCTACGCCAATGCCGGCGAGGTGCTGCCGCCGTTCGTGACGGAGCAGTGGGAGGCCGGGGTCAAGGTCGACTGGGGCCGCCTGACGACGACGTTGTCGCTGTTCGAGATCACCCAGCCGAGCGGGTCGGCACCTTCGCCCACTGGAACCTTCTCCGCCGA
>NZ_DASPLW010000064.1:0-28877 GCF_035627355.1 Ramlibacter sp. | reverse complement strand
CACCACCCCGGAGGTGGACACCGTCACGCGCCGGCGCGACAGGCCGTAGCCGTGGTCGTCCAACATGACGCGCAGCGCCGGCACCAGCGCCGAGTAGTTCTGCAGCGGCTCGCCCATGCCCATCATCACCACGTTGGAGATCACGCGCTCGCGCGTGCCCAGGCGCTCGCGCAGGTGGTGCTCGGCGAACCAGAGCTGGGCCACGATCTCGCCGGTGGTGAGATTGCGGGAAAAGCCCTGGTGGCCGGTTGAGCAGAACCGGCAGCCGACGGCGCAGCCGGCCTGGGAGGACACGCACAGGGTGGCGCGGTCGTCCTCGGGGATGTAGACGGCTTCGACGGCATTGCCGCCGCCGACGTCGAACAGCCACTTGATGGTGCCGTCCGCCGACTCCTGGCGGCTGGCGACGGCGAGGCCCTCGATCGTGGCGCAGGCCTTGAGCTTGTCGCGCAGCGACTTCGCCAGGTCGGTCATCTGGTCGAAGTCGCGCGCGCCGCGCTGGTGGATCCAGCGGAACAGCTGGGTGGCGCGGAAGCGCTTCTCGCCCAGCGAGGCGCAGAACGCAGCCAGCCCCTCGAGGTCGAAATCGAGCAGGTTGGCCCTGCGACCGGACTCGGGAGCGGGCGTCATTGCATGGGGGTTCCCGCGATCAGCGGGAGTGGATGTCCAGGCTGGGGAAGAAGAAGGCGACTTCCACCTGCGCGGTTTCGGGGGCGTCGGAGCCGTGCACCGCATTGGCGTCGATGCTGTCGGCGAAGTCGGCGCGGATGGTGCCCTTCTCGGCCTTCTTCGGATCGGTGGCGCCCATCAGCTCGCGGTTCTTCAGGATGGCGTTCTCGCCTTCCAGCACCTGGATCATCACCGGGCCGGAGACCATGAAGTCCACCAGGTCCTTGAAGAAGGGACGCTCCTTGTGGACGGCGTAGAACTGCTCGGCTTCGCGGCGCGACAGGTGGGCCATCCGGGCGGCAATGATCTTCAGGCCGGCGGCCTCGAAGCGGCCGTAGATCTGGCCGATCACGTTCTTGGCCACTGCGTCCGGCTTGATGATGGAAAGGGTGCGTTCGATCGCCATGGGTGCGTACCTGTTGATGTGGAAATGGAGTCGCGCCGGCTGGGATGCGCGGCGCCGGGAAAAGTTCGGGCCCGGACCCGGGAGAACCCGGCATTTTAAACCGGGCGTCGGTGACCGCTGCCTCAGCGGCCCCCGCGGTTGCCCCGCCGCGCACCCCCGCGCCGCTGGCCTCCGCCGCCGCCACCGCTGCCGCCCGGGCCGCCCTGGCGCTGACGCATGAAGCTGTCGGCGCCGATGTAGCCGAACGAGGTCTTCATCGGATCCGGCTGCGAACTGCCTCCGGAGCGGTCCTTGTTGCGGCGCTGCTGCTGGCCGCCGCCCTGCGGCTTGCCGCCATTGGGCTGGCCGGCGTTGCGCGCGCCGTCCGGGCGCGGGCCGCCGCCGCGGTTGCCACGGCGGCGGTTGCGCGACTTGCCGCCGCCTTCGCCCTGCGCACGCTCGCCGGCCGGCGCGCCGCCGGCGGCCTGCGTGAGGGCGCGGATGTCGCGTTCGTCCAGCTCGGCCCACTGCCCGCGCTTGAGGCCGCGCGGCAGCACCATCGCGCCGTAGCGGATGCGGATCAGGCGGCTGACGGCATGGCCCAGCGCCTCGAACAGCCGCCGGACCTCGCGGTTGCGGCCTTCGGAGATGGTGACGCGGTACCAGTTGTTGGCACCTTCGCCACCGCCGTCCTCGATGGAGCCGAACTGCGCGCGGCCGTCCTCGAGCTCGATGCCATCGAGCAGGCGCTGCCTGGATTCCGCCGACAGCTCGCCCAGCACGCGCACCGCGTACTCGCGCTCCAGGCCGAAGCGCGGGTGCATCAGCCGGTTGGCCAGTTCGCCCGAGCTGGTGAACAGCAGCAGGCCTTCGGTGTTCAGGTCGAGCCGACCGACCGACTGCCACTTGCCCTGCTGCAGCTTCGGCAGCTTGCGAAACACCGTGGGCCGGTTCTGCGGGTCGTCGTGCGTGACCACCTCGCCCACCGGCTTGTGGTAGGCGATCACGCGCGGCGCCGGGGGGGCGATGCGCACCTTGATCGGCTTGCCGTTGACCTTGATCTGGTCGCCGAACTGGATGCGCTGGCCGATGTGGGCGGGCTCGTTGTTGACCGAGATCCGCCCTTCCATGATCAGCTGCTCCATCTCCAGGCGCGAGCCCAGGCCGGCCTGGGCCAGCACCTTGTGCAGCTTGGGGGTCTCGGCCTGCGGCGCCAGCACGCGCTTGGCGGGCGGCGGCGTATCGGCCGCCTGCTCCTCCTCGTCGAAACGGCCGGACACCACGTCCTCGAAGCGCACGGGCTCGGCCGGCGGGGCCGCGGGCGCGCGCCCGCGCGGCGACCTGCCGGCGGAGGGCTCGTCCTCGTCGCGCTCGTCGTCGTCTGCCGCAGCGTCCTCGCTGGCGTCTCCCGACTCCGCAAGCGTGTCCACGGGCGCGACGGCCGGCGTGTCCGCGGGCGCGCCAGGCGCCTGCGCCTCGACGGGTGTGGCCTGGCCGTGCTCCTCGTCGTCCAGGGGAGCCGCCTCGGCGGCGGGATGGGTCGGATCGTTGGAATTCATGCGACTTCGGGTGAGGACGGGGGCGCTTCGGCATTGCCGGCGGCCGGCTGGGTGGCGTCGGGCGCCGGCGGCGCGTCGGGAGCAGCGGGGTCGGCAGCGGCTTCGGCTCCCGGGACTGCGTCGGCGTCGGCTTCCGGGGACTCGCCGACCTCCATCTGGAGCGGCGGCTGTTCCGCGTCGGCTTCGCCGGCCAGGCCGGCCAGCGCCTCGATCTGTCCGCTGGGCGATTCCAGCATGGGCAACTGGTCGAGCGAGGCCAGGCCCAGGTCGTCCAGGAACTGCCGCGTCGTGGCGTACAGCGAGGGACGGCCCGGCGCTTCGCGGTGGCCGATCACCTCCACCCAGCCGCGGTCCTCGAGCTGCTTGAGGATCTGCGTATTGATCGTGACGCCGCGGATGTCTTCCATGTCGCCGCGCGTGACCGGCTGGCGGTAGGCGATGATGGCCAGCGTCTCCAACGCCGCTCGCGTGTACTTCGGCGGCTTCTCCGGGTGCAGGCGGTCGAGCCAGGGCCGCATCTCGGGCCGGCTCTGGAAGCGCCAGCCGCTGGCCACGCAGGAGAGCTCGACCCCGCGCTGGGCCCAGTCGTGCTGCAGGTCCTGCAGCAGCGACTTGACGGTGTCGGCGCCGAGTTCATCGTCGAACAGGACCCGCAGTTCCCGCACCGGAAGCGGCTGGGGCGAGCAGATCAGCGCGGTCTCCAGGACGCGCTTGGCATCCGCGGTATTCATCTTCTTGCGTACTTCCTGGCTGGATCGGGAGCGCCGGGGCGATCCCGTCAGTGGGGCCCGTCAGAAGGGCGGCGGCTCATCGCGGCTGGCGGCCGGCGGGCGGGTTGGCAGGCCCGGCAGGCGTGGCTGCTGGCGCCAGCGCTGAAGCCGGATTGTAACGCAGCCCCCAGGCGGAGAGCCCGTGCACGAAGTCGGCCGGAAGCGGGGAGACGAAGGCCAGCGCCTCGCCCGTGACCGGGTGCGCGAAGGCGAGCCGGAAGGCGTGCAGGGCCTGCCGCGCCAGGCTGCCATCGACGCCCCCGGGCTGCGCCGCGCCGCCATAGAGCTCGTCGCCGGCCAGCGGATGGCCGAGGTGGGCCATGTGCACGCGGATCTGGTGCGTGCGTCCGGTGTGCAGGCTGGCGCGCACGAGGCAGGCGCCCGCCGCGTTGTCCAGCAGTTCGAAGGTGGTCATGGCCGGCTTGCCGGCATGCTGGGCCAAATCCACCACGGCCATGCGCAGCCGCTGGCGCGGGTCGCGGCCGATCGGCGCATCGACCGTACGGAGCGGCTCCCGCTGCCAGCGGCCGACCCCGATCGCGAGGTACTGGCGCGCGACCTCGCGCGCCGCGATCGAGCGCACCAGGGCGTCCATCGCGGCCCGGGTGCGCGCCACCACCATCAACCCGCTGGTGTCCTTGTCCAGCCGGTGCACGATGCCGGCGCGCGGCACCACCGCGGCATGCGGATCGCGAGCCAGCAGCCCATTGAGCAGCGTGCCGCTCCAGTGGCCCGGTGCCGGGTGCACCACCAGCCCCGGAGGCTTGTCGATCACCAGCAGGTGTTCGTCCTCGTGAACCACGGCCAGCGGCATGGGCTCGGGCCGGAACGCCAGGCTTTGCGGCGTGGGCCGCAGCTCGATGCCCAGGGTGTCGCCGGCCTTCACGCGGTGGGCCGGCCGGGCGCTCCGCCGGCCGTTGACGGTCACCGCACCGCCGTTCACCAGTTGCTGCAGGTAGCTGCGGGAGAACTCGGGCACCAGCTCCACCAGCGCCTGGTCCAGCCGCATGCCGTGGCGCGCCGGGTCCAGCGCGAACTCGCGCCATTCCGATGGCGCTTCGGCGGCCTCGGCCTCGTCGTCGGGCAGCGCCGGCACCTCGGCCCCGGCAGGCCCCGCTCCTATAATCGTCCGGCCCTGTTTCAAGAAGGTCTGCGCTTCATGCTTCGAGCGAAATTATCGTGTGCCGCCGTGGCCTCGTTGCTGCTGCTGGCGGCGTGCTCCACGGTCGAAGAGGACAAGACCGCGAACTGGAGCCCGAACCGGATCTACGCCGAAGCGCGCGACGAACTGAACGCAGGCGCCTACGACAAGGCCGTGCCGCTGCTGGAGAAGCTCGAAGGCCGCGCGGCCGGCACCCCGCTGGCGCAGCAGGCGCAGCTCGAAAAGGCCTATGCCCACTACAAGGCGGGCGAGCAGGCCCAGGCCATGGCGACGCTGGACCGGTTCATGAAGCTGCACCCGGCCAGCCCGGCGATCGACTACGCCCTGTACCTCAAGGGCCTGGTCAACTTCAACGACAACCTCGGCCTGTTCTCCTTCATCTCGCGGCAGGACCTGTCCGAGCGCGACCAGAAGGCCGCCAAGGAATCGTTCGAGTCCTTCCGCGAGCTGGTCACCCGCTTCCCCGATTCGCGCTACGCACCCGATGCGCGCGCCCGCATGACGTACATCGTCAACTCGCTCGCGCAGTACGAGGTGCACGTGGCCCGCTACTACTACACGCGCGGCGCCTACGTGGCGGCGATCAACCGCGCGCAGGCCGCGCTGGCCGACTACCGCGAGGTGCCGGCGCTGGAAGAAGCGCTGTTCATCCTGATGCGCTCCTACGACGCGCTGGGCATGACCCAGCTGCGCGACGACAGCCGCCGCGTGCTGGAGAAGACCTACCCCGACAGCGAGTACCTGACCAAGGGGTTCAAGGCGAAGGAGTCCGACCCCTGGTGGAAGATCTGGTAGGCCCAGCGCCCGCCTCTGCCTGCTTCGAGCCCGCCCGTGCGGGCTCGATTCGTTTCTAGGCCGACATCAGGCTCCGGGCCGCCGACAGTTCGTCGAGCACCGCTTCGAAATCCTGCGGTGTGTCCAGGCGCCGCATCGGGGGCAGCGCGGCGAGCAGGCGGCGGCCGTAGGACATGGTGGCCAGCCGGGTGTCGCAGACGACGAGCACGCCGCGATCGGTCTCGCGGCGGATCAGGCGGCCGGCCCCCTGCTTGAGGGCGACGGCGGCCTCCGGGATGAAGTAGTCCTTGAAGGGATTGCGGCCCTGCCCTTCCAGCCGCTGCGAGCGCGCTTCCACCAGCGGATCGCCCGGTGGCGGGAACGGCAGCTTGTCGATGATCACGAGTTCGAGCGCGTCGCCGGGGACGTCCACGCCCTCCCAGAACGAGGCCGATGCGACCAGCAGGCAGCCGGGGCCGCCCTGCTGCGAGCCTTCGCGGAAGCGCTCGATCAGCCGGCGCTTGGGCCATTGCCCCTGCACCAGCACCTCGATCTCGCGCGAGTCGCGGAACGCCTGCTGCAGCTGATCTCCGATGCTGCGCAACGCCCGCAGCGTGGTCGTCAGCACCATGGTGCGGCCGCCCAGGCGCGGGGCCGCGCCGGCGGCCAGTCGCGCCACTGCGGCGGCATGGCCCGGGTCGGCCGGGCGCGGCAGCTCGCGCGGCAGGTAGATGGCGGCCTGCGAGGGGTAGTCGAAGGGGCTGCCGACCCGCAGCACCTGCGCATCCTGCAGTCCGCAGGGCTCGGTGAACCAGCTCAGGCGCTCGTCGTCGCCCAGCGTGGCCGAGGTGAAGACCCAGGCGCGGCGCGTCGGGGCGGATGCCGGGTCGGCTTCATCGCCCTGCCCACCATCGGCCTCGGTCTTGAGCAGCTTGCTGCGCACCGCCTGCGCGATGTCCAGCGGCGACTCCACCAGGCGGAGTTGCTGGCCGACGTCGACCCAGCGCACCGAGCCGGACTCTGCCGGCGCAAGGAAGCGCGAAGTGCGCTCGGCGAGGGTCCCCGCACGCTCCTGCAGCCGCGTGAAGTCCGGCGCGATCTCGCTCACAGTCGACAGCGCGTCCATCACGTCCTCGCAAGCCGACAGCACTTCGGACAGGGCGGACTGCCAGTCGTCTTCGGGAATACCTTCGGGGGCCGACCCGGTCCACCGCAGCCGCGCCGAGGCCGACGCCCGGCCGACCACCAGCCGCAGGTCGCGCGTGGCGCGTTCGAGCGTGCCGGCCAGCCCGCGCCAGTCCTGCAGGCCGCGGGCCAGCTGCAATCCGGCGGCCAGCAGGTCGCGCGTGAAGTCCAGCAACTGCCCGGTGCCGAGCTGGCGACCGAGGAACTGCACGCCCGTCTCGTTGAGCTGGTGGGCTTCGTCGAACACGGCCACGCGCACCGTGGGCAGCAGTTCGGCCATGCCCGATTCACGCACCGCGAGGTCGGCGAAGAACAGGTGGTGGTTGACCACGACCACGTCGGCTGCCAGCGCTTCGCGGCGCGCGTGGTTGACATGGCAGTCGCGAAAGCGCGGGCATTGCGAGCCCAGGCAGTTCTCGCGCGTCGAGGTGACCAGCGGGATCACGGGCGAGCGCTCGTCCAGCCCCGGCAGCTCGGCGAGATCGCCGGTGCGGGTGGCTTGCGCCCATTGCTCGACCCGCGCGAGCGTGGCCATCGCGCTGCGGTCGGCCGCGCCCGGGTCGCGCCGGGCCAGCTCCAGGCGGTGCAGGCACAGGTAGCTGGCGCGGCCCTTGAGCAGGGCGGTGCGCACCGGCAGCCCCAGCGCCTCCACCAGTCGCGGAAGGTCGCGGCCGAACAGCTGGTCCTGCAGGGTCTTGGTGGCGGTGGACAGCAGCACCCGCTCGCCGGACAGCAGCGCGGGCACCAGGTAGGAGAAGGTCTTGCCGACGCCGGTGCCGGCCTCGACCACCAGCGCCCCGCCCTGCTCGATGGTCCGGGCGACGGCCAGGGCCATCTCCGTCTGGGCCAGCCGGGGGCGGAAGGTGGGCACCGCCCGGGGCAAGGCGCCGTCGCCGGCAAAAGCACGGCCGACGGCTTCGGTCAGGGTCATCAGGCGGGTTCTTTGGGGTCCAGGGCCAGCTCGAGCTGCACGATCAGGTCGCGCAGCGCCAGCCGGCGCTTCTTCAGGCGGCGCAGGGCCAGTTCATCCAGGGGTGCCTCGTGCGCGGTGCGGTCGATCAGCGCATCGAGGTCGGCGTGCTCCATCCGCAGCTCGATCAGCCGCCGCTCGGGCGAGTGCAGGTTGGATTCCACGGGATGATTGGCCAAAAACGCACGCCGGAGCTCTGCGGGCGCCAGACGATAATACGTCTTCCGAGGGCATTAATCGAGCGCGCCGCACCTCCGGCGCGCCCTCCAGCAGCATGGGCAAAGGCTATCGACTCACCGCCGCCACCGGCATCCACAAGGGTGACCGCGAATACCAGCAGGACCAGGTCGCCCTGATCGCGCATCCGCGGGCCAGTGGCTGCGTGCTCGCGGTCGTGGCCGACGGCATGGGCGGCCGCAGCGGGGGCCGCAAGGCGTCCGACCAGGTGATGCTCACGGCCAAGCAGCTGTTCGAGCGCTATTCGCCCGACCACGACGACGCCGGCAGCCTGCTCAAGCAGGTGGTGCAGGAGGCTCACCTGGTGATCAAGCTGACGGCCATCTCGTCCGAGCAGGAGCCGCACAGCACCATCGCCGCCTACCTGATCAACCCGGCCGGCGACTGCCACTGGGTGCATGCCGGCGACTCGCGCATCTACCACTTCCACGGCAGCAAGCTGGTCAAGCGCACGCTCGACCACTCCTACGTGCAGACCCTGGTCGACGCCGGCCAGCTGACCGAGGAAGAGGCCAACGTGCACCCGCAGTCCAACATCCTGATGGGCTGCCTGGGCGCGGAGGAGGATCCCCCTGCCACCCTGCATTTCGTGCCCCAGCTGCGGCCCGGCGACGTGCTGATGGCCTGCAGCGACGGCGTGTGGCACTACTTCAGCCCGGACGAACTGGGCTCCGTGCTGTCCTCGCTGACGCCGCGCGAAGCCAGCGAATTCCTGATCGAGAAGGCCCGCTCGCGCGGCCACGGTGGCGGCGACAACCTGTCGCTGGTCATCGTCAAGCTCGAGCCCCTGGAAGGCTGAGTTCAGGGCGGCAGCGGCAGCGACCTGGCCGGCGGGCCTTCCTGCGCAGCGCGCTGCTGCACCTTGGCCTTGTGCTCCTGCGCTTCGTTCACGCGCTCGCGGTGGCGGCGCAGGTTCTCTTCCGTGTCCGGCTGCTGCCTTTCCTCGGGCCCCCGCGCGGCCTGCTCGGCCCGTTTCCGCGCCTGCTCCTGGTTGCGCTGTGCATCGGCGGCCTTGGAGGCTGCGCGCTGCTGGCGTTCGCGCTCGTCCGCCTGGGCCTTGGCCCGGGCCTCATCCCGCTCGCGCGCCCGGGCGTCGCGCCGCTCGTCCAGTTCGCGGATGCGCTCGGCGGCATTGCGCTTGCGCCGTGCGTCGTCCAGGGTGAGTTCCTGGCGGCGCAGCTCGGCCAACGCGTCGCGCCGGCGCCCGTTCGCCTCGTCCAGGCAATCGTTGACCGCGAACTTCCGGTAGCAGGCCCGCTGCGCCTGCTCGAATTCCGCCTCGATGCGCCCGCGCTCGGTGGCGATGCGCGCCCGCTCGGCTTCCTCGTCCGGCGACTGGGCGCCGGCCGGCAGCGCGAACCAGAAGGCCAGCAGCAGGCAGGACTTGTTCATGTCAGGCGGGTGTCCACCGTGCGCCGCTCCAGGGCCAGGAACTCGGCCGACTGCATCTCGTTCAGGCGCGAGACGGTGCGCGGGAATTCGTGGGCCAGCGGTCCCTCGGTGTAGAGCTGCTCGGGCGGCACGGCGGCGGACAGGATCAGTTTCACCCGGCGATCGTAGAGCACGTCGACCAGCCAGGTGAAACGGCGTGCTTCCGAGGCCATGTTGACCGGCATGGCCGGCACGTCGGACAGCAGCACGGTGTGGAACTGGCTGGCGATCTCCAGGTAGTCGTTCTGCGAACGCGGGCCGCCGCACAGGGTGCGGAAATCGAACCAGACGACGCCGCCGGCCTTGCGGCGTGCGCGGATCTGGCGCTGCTCGATGTGCAGGACCGGGTCCTCGTCGTGCACCTCGGCCAGCTCGCCGAAAGCGCGGTCCATCTCGGCATCGGCCTGCGGCCCGAGCGGCGTGTGGTACAGCTTGATGTGCTCCAGCGTGCGCCGCCGGTAGTCGGTGCCGTTGTCGACGTTGATCACCTCCAACCTTTCGTTGAGCAGCGCGATCGCGGGCAGGATGCGGTCGCGGTGCAGGCCGTTGGGATACAGGTCGTCGGGGCGGAAGTTGGACGTGGTGACGAAGCCCACGCCGTTGTCGAACAGCGCCTGCAGCAGCCGGTGCAGGATCATCGCGTCCGTAATGTCGGCGACGTGGAACTCGTCGAAGCAGATCAGCCGGAAGCGCTTCGCGATGCGCTCGCCCAGTTCATCGAGCGGGTTGACCGTGCCCTGCAGTTCGGCGAGCTCGCGATGCACCTCGCGCATGAACTCGTGGAAGTGCAGCCGGGTCTTGCGCCGGAGCGGCACCGAGCCGTAGAAGCAGTCCATCAGGAAGCTCTTGCCGCGCCCCACCCCGCCGTACATGTAGACCCCACGCGGGATCGCGGGACGGTTGATCAGCTTCTTGAAGGCGTTGGAGCGCTTCTCCTTGTACTGGGCCCACTCCGCCGCGCAGCGGTCCAGGGCCTCCACGGCCCGCAACTGGGCCGGGTCGCTCCGGTAGCCGCGCGCCTTCAGTTCGGCTTCGTAGGCCTGGCGAACGGACATCGGCCGCTGATCAGAAGTTCAGCGTCCGTTTGTCGACGGCCAGCGCCGCTTCCTTGGTCGCCTCGGACAGCGACGGGTGGGCGTGGCAGATGCGAGCGATGTCCTCGCTGGAGGCGCGGAACTCCATCGCCACCACCGCTTCGGAAATCAGCTCGCTGGCCATGGGGCCCACGATGTGCACGCCCAGGATCTCGTCGGTCTTGGCATCGGCCAGGAACTTCACCATGCCGGTGGTATCGCCCAGCGCCCGCGCGCGGCCGTTGGCCATGAAGGGGAAGGTGCCGGCCTTGTAGGCGACGCCGTCGGCCTTGAGCTGCTGCTCGGTGCGGCCCACCCACGCGATCTCGGGGCTGGTGTAGATCACCCACGGGATGGTGTTGAAGTTCACGTGCCCGTGCTGGCCGGCGATGCGCTCGGCCACCGCCACGCCTTCTTCCTCCGCCTTGTGCGCCAGCATCGGGCCGCGCACCACGTCGCCGACCGCCCAGACGTTGGGCAGGCTGGTGCGGCATTCGTCGTCGACCACGATGGCGCCGCGCTCGTCCAGCTTCAGGCCGACCGCTTCGGCGTTGAGGCCGGTCGTGTTCGGCACCCGGCCGATGGAGACGATCAGCTTGTCGACCGCCAGGGTGCGCGCCTCGCCCTTGGCGTCGGTGTAGGCCACGGAAACACCCTTGTCCCCCAGGTTCTTCACTTCGCCGACCTTGACGCCCAGCTCGATCTTCAGGCCCTGCTTGTCGAAGGCCTTCCTGGCCTCCTTGGCGATCTGCTCGTCGACCGCACCGAGGAACGTCGGCAGCGCTTCGAGCACGGTGACTTCGGCGCCCACGCGACGCCACACCGAGCCCATCTCCAGCCCGATCACGCCGGAGCCGATGAGGGCCAGCTTCTTCGGCACGGCCGGGATCCGCAGCGCGCCGTCATTGGACAGGATGTTGGTTTCGTCGAAGTCCACGCCGGGCAGGGCGCGCGGATTGGAGCCCGTGGCGAGGATCACGTGCTTGCCGGTGATCGTCTCCTCGCTCGCGCCCGCGACCTTGATCTCGTAGCCGTCGGCGCCGCCCTTCACGAACGAGCCGCGGCCGTGGAAGAAGCTGACCTTGTTCTTCTTGAACAGGTACAGGATGCCGTCGTTGTTCTGTTTCACCACGGCGTCCTTGCGGGCAATCATCTTGCCGATGTCGATCGACAGGCCGCTCACCGAGATGCCGTGGTCCGCGAAATGCTTGCCGGCGTGCTCGAAGTTCTCGGACGACTGCAGCAGCGCCTTGGAGGGGATGCAGCCGACGTTGGTGCAGGTGCCGCCGGGGGCCGGCTTGCCGTCCTTGTTCTTCCACTCGTCGATGCAGGCGGTGTTGAAGCCCAGTTGCGCTGCACGGATGGCGGCGATGTAGCCGCCGGGGCCGCCGCCGATCACGACGACGTCGAATTGCTTGTTGGCCATGGGAAAGTCTCTTTCGGGCGCAGGCCCGCCTCAAAGGACGAGGCCCCGTCAGGGGCCTCGTTTCCGGTTAGATGTCGAACAGCAGCCGCGCCGGATCCTCCAGCGCTTCCTTCATCGCCACCAGGCCGAGCACCGCCTCGCGGCCGTCGATGATGCGGTGGTCGTAGCTCATGGCCAGGTAGTTCATGGGCCGGATCACGATCTGCCCGTTCTCCACCACGGCGCGGTCCTTGGTGGCGTGCACGCCCAGGATGGCCGACTGCGGCGGGTTGATGATGGGCGTCGACAGCATGGAGCCGAACACGCCCCCGTTGGAGATGGAGAAGGTGCCGCCGGTGAGCTCCTCCAGCCCCAGCTTGCCGTCGCGCGCCTTGGCGCCGAACTCGGCGATCTTCTTCTCGATCTCGGCGAAGGACATCTGGTCGGCGTTGCGCAGGATGGGCACCACCAGCCCGCGCGGCGAGCCCACCGCGATGCCGATGTCGAAGTAGCCGTGGTAGACGATGTCGTTGCCGTCCACGCTGGCGTTGATCACCGGGTACTTCTTCAGCGCATGCACCGCGGCCTTCACGAAGAAGGACATGAAGCCGATCTTGACGCCGTGCTCCTTCTCGAACTTCTCCTGGAAGCGCTTGCGCATCTCCATCACCGGGGCCATGTTGACCTCGTTGAAGGTGGTCAGGATGGCGTTGGTGGACTGCGACTGCAGCAGGCGCTCGGCGACGCGGGCACGCAAGCGGCTCATGGGCACGCGCTGCTCGGGACGCTCGCCCAGTTCGGGCGCGCCCGCCGGCGCGGCCACCTGCGGCAAGGCCTGCGCAGCGGGGCGAGCGGCCGGCACCGGCGGTGCGACGGCGGCCTTGGCACCGCCGCCGGCCACGGCCGACAGCACGTCGCCCTTGGTCACGCGGCCGTCGCGGCCGGTACCGGCCACCGAACCGGGCGCCAGCTGGTTGTCGGCCATCAGCTTGGCGGCCGCCGGCATGGCGATGCCGGACTTGGCGCCACCGGCAGCAGCGGGAGCCGCCGCGGGCTGCGCAGCAGGAGCCGATGCAGGCGCCGCCGCGGCGGCAGCCGGTGCTGCCGCGCCGGCGCGGGCCTCGGTATCGATCTTCGCGATCACCTGTTCCGCGACCACCGTGCCGCCATCGGCCACCACCACCTCGGCCAGCACGCCCGCGCTGGGCGCCGGCACCTCGAGCACCACCTTGTCGGTCTCGATCTCGATCAGGATCTCGTCCTGGGCCACGGCCTCGCCGGCCTTCTTCTTCCACTGCAGCAGGGTGGCCTCGGCCACCGACTCGGAGAGCTGCGGCACCTTGACTTCAACGATTGCCATTTGTTTTCCTGGGAGTTCTTGTCAGTGTCTGGAGTCATTCCCGCGTGGGCGGGAATCCAGGGCATCCGGCTTCGACGGGCTGCGGAAAAGCACTGGATCCCCGCATGGGCGGGGATGTCCGTGGGACTTGCCTACTTCGTCAGCACGAAGCCCTTGAGCTTGGCGAAGGCGCCGTCCACCAGCGCCTTCTGCTGCTCCTGGTGCAGGTGCGCGTAGCCCACCGCCGGCGAAGCCGAGGCGGCCCGGCCGGAGTAACCCAGCTTCTGGCCTTCCTGCATGTTCTCGTGGATGTTGTGCTGGATGAAGAACCAGGCGCCCTGGTTCTGCGGCTCGTCCTGGCACCACACGATGTCGGTGGCGTTGGGGTACTTCCTCAGCTCGGTGGCGAAGGCCTTGTGCGGGAACGGATACAGCTGCTCCACCCGCAGGATGGCGACGTCGTCGGCACCCTTCTCCTCGCGCTTCTTGGCCAGGTCGTAGTAGACCTTGCCCGAGCAGACGATGATCCGCTTGACCTTGTCGGCCTTGAGCTCCTTGTGTTCGGGGATCACGGTCTGGAAGCCGCCCTTGGTGAACTCCGACAGCGGCGAGGTCGCGTCCTTGTTCCGCAGCAGCGACTTGGGCGTCATGATCACCAGCGGCTTGCGCAGCGGGCGCACCATCTGCCGGCGCAGCAGGTGGAATATCTGGCTGGCCGTGGTGGGCTGGCAGACCTGCATGTTGGTATCGGCCGACAGCTGCATGAAGCGCTCCAGGCGCGCCGAGCTGTGCTCCGGGCCCTGCCCTTCGTAGCCGTGCGGCAGCATCAGGGTGATGCCGTTGACCCGGCCCCACTTCACCTCGCCGGAGGCGATGAACTGGTCGATGACGACCTGGGCGCCGTTGGCGAAGTCGCCGAACTGGGCTTCCCAGATCACCAGCGTGTTCGGGTCGTTCGACGCATAGCCGTACTCGAAGCCGAGCACCGCCTCTTCCGACAGGATGGAGTCGATCACCACGAACGGAGCCTGGTTCTCGGCCACGTTCTGCAGCGGCACGTAGGTGCCGGTGTCCCACTTCTCGCGGTTCTGGTCGTGCAGCACCGCGTGGCGGTGGGTGAAGGTCCCGCGGCCGCAATCCTCGCCCGACAGGCGAATCGGGTAGCCGCTGGCCACCAGCGAGGCGAAAGCCATGTGCTCGCCCATGCCCCAGTCGACGTTGACCTCGCCGCGGCCCATGGCGGCGCGGTCCTCCAGCACCTTGCGCACCAGCGGGTGCACGGTGAAGTTGTCCGGCACCGTGGTGATGCGCTCGGCCAGCCGCTTCCACTCGGCGGTGGGGATGGCCGTGTCGGCGGCGTCGGTCCACTTCTTGCCCAGGTAGGGGCTCCAGTCGACTGCGTACTTGCTCTTGAAGTTGGTCAGCACCGGGTCGACCGTGTGCTTGCCGGCGTCCATGGCGGCGCGGTAGGCCTTGACCATGTCGTCGCCCAGCGTGTCGCCCAGGCCCTGGGTCGCCAGCTTGTCGGCATACAGCTTGCGCGTGCCGGGGTGGGCCGCGATCTTCTTGTACATCAGCGGCTGGGTCAGCGAGGGGGTGTCCTGCTCGTTGTGGCCCAGCTTGCGGAAGCAGACGATGTCGACCACCACGTCGGTGCCGAACTCCATGCGGTACTCCAGCGCCAGCTGGGTCGCCAGCACCACCGCCTCGGGGTCGTCGCCGTTCACGTGCAGCACCGGCGCCTCGATCATCTTCACCACGTCGGTGCAGTACAGCGTGGATCGGGTGTCGCGCGGGTCGGAGGTGGTGAAGCCGATCTGGTTGTTGATGACGATATGGACCGTGCCGCCGGTGAAGTAGCCGCGGGTCTCGGCCAGCGCCAGCGTCTCCTGCACCACGCCCTGGCCGGCGATGGCGGCATCGCCGTGCACCAGCACCGGCAGCACCTGCTTGCCCTTGGGATCGGCGCGGCGGTCCATGCGGGCGCGTACCGAGCCCTCGACCACCGGGTTGACGATCTCCAGGTGCGAGGGGTTGAAGGCCAGCGACAGGTGCACCGGGCCGCCGGGCGTGGTCACGTCGGACGAGAAGCCCTGGTGGTACTTCACGTCGCCGGCCGGCAGGTCTTCCTTGGCCGTGTGCTCGAACTCGGCGAACAGGTCGGCCGGCATCTTGCCCAGCGTGTTGACCAGCACGTTCAGGCGGCCGCGGTGGGCCATTCCGATCACGATCTCCTGCACGCCCTTCTCGCCGGCGCGCTGGATCAGCTCGTCCATCGAGGCAATGAAGCTTTCGCCGCCTTCCAGCGAGAAGCGCTTCTGGCCCACGTACTTGGTGTGCAGGAAGCGCTCCAGGCCCTCGGCCGCCGTCAGCCGCTCGAGGATGTGTTTCTTCTTCTCGGGCCCGAAGTTCGGGTTGGTGCGGATCGACTCGAGCTTTTGCTGCCACCAGCGCTTGCGGGTCTGGTCGCTGATGTACATGTACTCGGCGCCGATGGTGCCGCAGTACGTCTCTCGCAGCGCGTTGATCAGCTCGCGCAGCGACATGCTCTCCTTGCCGAAGAAGGTGTTGCTGGTGTTGAACACCGCTTCCTGGTCGGCATCGGTGAAGCCGTAGAAGGACGGCTCCAGCTCGGGGATGTTCTCGCGCTCGGCGCGCTTGAGCGGGTCGAGGTCGGCCCAGCGGCTGCCCACGTTGCGATAGGCGGCGATCAGCTGCTGGACGGCCGTACGCTTGCGGGCCAGCTCGGGATCGGCGCCACCGGCCACCACCACGCGGGTGCCGCCCTGCTTGGCGCGCTGGGCGAAGGCGTTGATGACGGGCATGTGCGGCACGTCGCGCGCTTCGCTGCCGTCGGCCGCGGGTACGTGCTGCAGGGCGTCGAAGTACTCGCGCCAGTTGTCGGGAACGCTGCCGGGGTTGGCCAGGTAGTTCTCGTACATCTCCTCCACGTAGGGCGCGTTGCCGCCGAACAGGTAGGAGTTGCCGCGATAGGCCGTATAGACGGAGCTCGGATCGCTCATCTCGCTGACTTTCTGCCCCCCTTCAGGGAGCTTCAGTTGGTTGAAGAAACCTTCCGCGACACGGCTGGACCGGATGGCGGATGCGAACTGTGGCTGGAAGGATGCCTTGGTTGCTCCCGCGATTGTGCCACCTTCGCGCCGCCGTCGCAGGCGAACGGGTTCAGCGCGCGACCAGGTCCCTGACCTGCTGCAGGGCCGAAGGGTCCTCGATGGTGGTCAGGTCGCCCGGGTCGCGGCCTTCGCACACGGCCTGGATGGCCCGGCGCAGCAGCTTGCCGCTGCGGGTCTTGGGCAGCAGGCTGACGAAGCGCACTCGCGCAGGCCGCGCGACGGCGCCGAGCTGCTGGTCGACGACCTTCATGATGTCGCCTTCCAGCCGCAGCGCCGCGTCCGCATCGGACAGTGCCGCCGCATCCTTGGGCACCGCGAAGGCCATCGCCACCTGCCCCTTCATGGGATCGGCGACGCCCACCACCGCCACCTCGGCCACCCCCGGGTGGCTGGAGATGCTCTCCTCGATCTCGCGCGTGCCGAGCCGGTGGCCGGCCACGTTGATCACGTCGTCGGTGCGTCCGAGGATGTAGAAGTAGCCGTCCTCGTCGCGGATGCCCCAGTCGAAGGTGCTGTAGACCTGCTTGCCGGGGATGGTCTGCCAGTAGGTGCGCACGAAGCGCTCGTCGTCGCGCCAGACGGTCTGCATGAAGCCGGGAGGGGTCGGGCCTTCGATCACCACCACCCCCTTCTGGTCGGGGCCGGTGAGTTCCGCCCCGGTCGATTCGTGCAGGATCTTGACCTTGTAGCCGTACATCGGCACGCCGGGGCTGCCGAACTTGCTGGGCTTGTGCTCCACGCCGTTGGCGATGGTGAGGATCGGCCAGCCGCTCTCGGTCTGCCAGTAGTTGTCGATGATGGGGATCCCCAGCGCGTCAGAGATCCAGCGCGCGGTCGGCTCGTCCAGCGGCTCGCCGGCCAGGTACAGCGCCCGCAGGCTGGAAATGTCGTACTTCTTCAGGTAGGCCGGGTCCTGCTTCTTCAGCACGCGCACGGCGGTGGGCGCGCTGAACATGCCCGTCACCTTGTATTTCTCGACCAGGCTCCACCAGATGCCGGCGTCGGGCCGGATCGGCAGGCCGTCGTAGAGGATGGTGGCCATGCCCGCGATCAGCGGGCCGTAGACGATGTAGCTGTGGCCGACGACCCAGCCGATGTCGCTGGTCGAGAAGTAGGTCTCGCCCGCGCGGCCCTGGAAGATGTGCTGCATGCTGGCCGCCAGTGCCACCGCATAGCCGCCGACATCGCGCTGCACGCCCTTGGGATTGCCCGTGGTGCCGCTGGTGTAGATGGTGTAGCTGATGTCGGTGGACTGCAGCCATTCGCAGGGCACCTGCTCGTCCATGTGCTGCTCGCGCAGCACCGACCAGTCGTGGTCGCGCCCGGCCACCCGCTCCATCGGTGCCAGGCCGCGGTCGGCCAGCAGCACCGAGTCGGGCTTGTGCGAGGACAGGCGGATGGCCTCGTCCAGCAGCGGCTTGTAGGCGATGACCTTGCCGCCGCGGGAGCCGGCGTCGGCACTGACGATCACGCGCGGCGCCGCGTCCTCGATGCGCGTTGCCAGCGACACCGAGGCGAAGCCGCCGAACACCACGGAGTGGATCGCGCCGATGCGGGCACAGGCCAGCATGGCGAAGACCGCTTCCGGGATCATGGGCATGTAGATCAGCACCCGGTCGCCCTTGCGGACGCCCAGGCCGCGCAGCATGGCGGCGGCGCGCTGCACCTCGGCATGCAGCTCGGTGAAATTGAAGACGCGCTCGGTCCCGGTTTCGGTCGAGACGTGGATCAGCGCGGGCTGGTTGGGTCGGTCCTTCAGGTGCCGGTCGACGGCGTTGTGGCACAGGTTGGTGGTGCCACCGACGAACCAGCGCGTGAACGGGGCGCGGCTGTCGTCGCAGATCTTCTGCGGCGGCGTCTGCCAATCGATCAGGCGAGCCTGCTCGGCCCAGAACGATTCCGGCTCCTCGACGGATCGGCGATAGAACTCGGCGTAGCCCATGTGCGTCTCCTCTTGCTGTTGTGCCGGGCTATTGTGGCCCCCGGCCCTGCCCCAGGCTGGCGCTGCGCCGCTCGCCCCCTACTTGACGAGGGCCAAGGCCTCCCGGAAGCGCGGGTGCTCGCAACTGCGCAGCCATTCGAATACGACCATTTCGGTGGTGACCAGTTCGCAGCCGGCGCCAGCCAGCCGGTCGAAGGCGGCGTCGCGGTTGCGCTCGGTGCGCGAGCTGCAGGCGTCGGTGACCACCCAGACCTCGAACTCGTCGTCCAGCAGTTCCAGCGCGGTCTGCAGCAGGCATACATGGGCTTCGCAGCCGGCCAGCACGATGCTGTTGCGGGTGGCTTCGGGCGCGGCCGGCTTCTGCAGGTGCCTGGGCAGGCTGCGGGCATTGCCCTGGGCACTGCGCGCCGGCGGCCGCAGGCGCGGCGCCAGGACCTGCGCTGCAGCGAAGGACATCTTGGCCAGCACCTTGTCCAGCAGCGGGGGCAAGGCGGGGTCCAACGGTCCCAGTCCGGCCGGGTTCTGTTCGGTGCCCCAGCTGGGCACCTCCAGCAGGCGGGCCGCCTTGGCCAGCCGCAACGCATTGGCGAGCGCCGCGGGGCCCTCATGGATCGCGGGCATCAGCCGCTGCTGGTAGTCGACCAGCACGAGTTGGGATTCTTCGGCGTCCAGCAGCATGGGCGATCGTCGGGTGGTTGCCCCGATTATCCCCATGCGGCCGCCGCCGGCGGTCGCTCAGCGGGCTGGCAGGGGCAGCGGAATGGTCGGGGGCATGTCGGCCCCCGCGAGCGGGACCGGCGCACGATGCCGGGCGGGCGCCCGTTCGGCCGGCATCGGGATCGGGTGCGAATGCCGTTCGCGTTCGCGCCGCAGGTAGCGGCGGCGCAGCGCCTCGTGCTCGCGCGCAGCGGCCAGCTTCCGGCTGAGCAGCCGGTGCAGGGCCGCGAGTTCGTCGGCATCCTCGCCGATCTCGCCGAGCAGGACCTCGGGCACCAGCACGATCTCGCTGTCGCCCGCCTCGTATTCGATGCGCGAGGGCGACCCCAGGACCTGCTGCAAGGCCTGCACGGCGCGCTCGCGGGCCGTGCCGGGCAGCAGGACGGCGAACTCCGCCGGTCCGGTGCGCGCCGCCAAGCCCCGGTCGCCGGCGATCTCGGCCAGCTTGGCCGACAGTCGCAGGATCAGGGTGCGCGCGATCCGGTTGCCGTAGATCTCGCGGACCTCCAGCAGGTCGCTGCAATCCAGCACCACCAGCGAGGCGGTCCGGGGGGTTCGCGAGGCCAGCAGTTCTTCGCCATAGGCCAGCAGCCCCGGCAGGGTACACAGCCGCGTCGCCAGGTCGATGCAATGGGCTTCCAGACGCGCATCGACGCGACGCATCCAGGCGCCGGCGAGCGCCGCCACCGGCACCAGCGCCACCAGGGGCAGCATGTCCGGTGCCGCCCCCGTGGCGCCCGTGCCGAGCAGCCCGGCGAAGATCCACTGCGTGCTGGCCAGTGCGCCCAGGCCGAGCAACCAGGAGGGCGGCAGCAGCAAGGCATAGCCGACCAGGACGAGGATCAGCCAGAGCTGCCAGAGCGCATCCGCGGCGGCGACACTGCCCTCCCCCAGCAGCGGCAACAGGACGGCGCCGGCGGCAATGGCCAGGGCACGCAGGGCGAATTCGCTCTGGCGGCGTGCCGGCCGCGCCAGGGCCCAGGCAGCCGCCAGCACCGGCACAAGGGCGACGACGCCAGCCGAAGCCAGGTCGGCCTGCATGAGCACCGCCACCGCGGTCAGGCACAGCGAAATCGCACCGAGGATCCAGGGCTCCAGCCGGCGGCTGCTGCGCGACACCCAGCCCCTGGGCAGGGCAGTTGCGTGCCCCTGACCGTTCTCCTGCGGCCCGGGAAAGGTCTGGGGCGATCCGGTGCTGGGTGCTTCGTTCACTTGGGCGGATGCGCTGCCAGCGGGGCGGCGCATGTCGTTACTTCAGTTGACCGAATGAAACCACGGATGAGCGGCGTATCTTTAAGCGCCTTCGGGGAGGGGATTAAGGAATTTGCTTAAAGCGCAGCCCATCCGCGCACGACCCCGCGGGTACACTTTTCCGGCTCCCTAGGGTGCTCATCCATGTCTGCGCTTCCGTCCGCCACCGACTCGCCTGCCGTGAGGCTGCTCTGCGTGGAGGACAACCCCGACGACGTCGAGCTGATGGGCATCGCCCTGCACCGGGCCGAGCCGGGCCGGCGCTACCAGCTGGACCGGGTGGACGACGCCACCAGCTTCGGCGAGGCGCTCGAGGACGACTACGACGCGATCCTCTGCGACTTCAACATGCCGCGCTTTTCGCCCTACGCGGCCTTGCAGATCCTGATGGCGCGCCAGCTCGCCACGCCGCTGATCGTGGTGACGCGGGCGATCGGCGAGGAGGCGGCGGTACACGTGCTGCGCTGCGGCGCCAAGGACTACGTCACCAAGGACAAGCTGGGCACGCTGCCGCAGATCATCGACCGGGTCATGTCCGAGCGGCGGCGCGCGGCCGAGCAGGAGCGGATGGCCCGCGAGCTGGAGGCCGCCTACCGCCGGCTGAAGAAGCTGTCGACCCGCCTCGTGGTGGCGCAGGAGCGGGAACGCAGCCTGATCTCGCGCGAACTGCATGACCAGCTCGGCCAGACCCTGACCGGCATGGTGATCCACCTGCACGCGGCCCAGCGGTCCCCCGATCCGCAGGCCACCCGCCGGCACACCGGCACGGCCATGGAGATGGCGCAGGCCGCGGTCGAGCAGGTCAAGACCCTGTCCTTCCTGCTGCGCCCGGCGCAGCTCGACCTGCTCGGCCTGGTACCTGCGGTGCAGACGGCCGTGCAGCGCATCGCCGAGCCGGCCGGGCTGGCCTTCCATGTGTCCACGCGCGGCCCCGAGCCCCGGCCGCCGGGAGAAAACGCCTCGGTCGTGATCCGGCTGGTGCAGGAAGCGCTGGTCAATACCGTCCGCCACGCCCGTGCCGAAAGCGTGCGGGTGCGGATCCGCTTCCTGCCGGACGGCCGCATCGGCTTGCTGGTCCTGGACGACGGCGCCGGCTTCGACAAGCACGCCGTGCTGGACGGGCAGCCCAGCGAGCGCAACGTGGGGCTCTACGGAATGATCGAACGCACGGAAGTGGTCGGCGGGCGGCTGCACATCCGCACCCGGCCAGGCGCCGGGGTCGCGATCCGCGCCGTGCTCTGAACAGGAACATGAAAGACGACAAGCCGGCCGCCAAGGCCATCCGCGTGGTCCTCGCCGACGACCACGACCTGGTCCGCTCGGGCATCAAGGCCCTCCTGTCCATGGTCGAAGGCGTCGAGGTGGTCGCCGAGGCGCGCGACGGGCGCGAACTGGTCGCCCTCGTCGAGTCGATCGAGCCCGACGTGGTGATGACCGACATCTCCATGCCCGGCATGGACGGCATTGCCGCCATCGCCGAGATCCACGCCAGGTATCCGGGCGTGCGCCTGCTGGTGCTGTCGATGTACGACACGGTCGATTTCGTCAAGCGCGCCGTCGCCAGCGGCGCCTGCGGCTACCTGATGAAGGACGCGCCTCCGTTCGAACTGGAGCAGTCCATCCGCAGCGTGATGGCCACCGGCACCTACTTCAGCCCGGTGATCGCGCAGCGGCTGCTGCAGCCCTCGGAGCCGAGCGCCAGCGACGAGTTGACGGAACGCCAGCTCGAGATCCTCAAGCTGATCGCGCAGGGCAAGGCTTCCAAGGAGATCGCCTTCGAGTTGGGACTGTCGTCCAAGACCGTGGACGTGCACCGCGCCCGCATCATGGAGCGGCTGCGTCTCAACGACATCGCCAGCCTGACCCGCTACGCCGTGCGCAAGGGCCTGGTCAAGGCCTGAGCCTGGGATCAGGGCTGCAGGCGCAGCAACTGGCCGTTCGAACTGTCGGTCAGCAGGTACAGCAGGCCGTCCGGCCCCTGGCGCACGTCGCGCACCCGGCCCACGTCCGGCAACAGGCGCTGCTCGCCGACCACCTTGCCACCGTCCAGCCGCACCCGGTCGAGGTAGCCGAACTTCAGCGAACCGATGAACAGGTTGCCCTTCCACTCGGGCCCGTAGCGGTCGCTGCTCAGGAAGGTCATTCCCGACGGTGCGATCGAGGGTACCCAGTAGTGCAGCGGCTGCTCCATTCCGGGCTTGGACGTGATGCCCTCGCCGATCTTCCCGCCGCCGTAGTTCACGCCCCAGGTGATGACGGGCCAGCCGTAGTTGTGCCCGGCCTCGGGCACGTTGATCTCGTCGCCGCCCTGGGCGCCGTGCTCGTGCATCCAGAAGCGGCCGTCGGGGGCCAGGGTCGCGCCCTGCGAGTTGCGGTGGCCGTAGCTCCAGATCTCCGGCAGCGCGCCGGCGCGGTCGAGGAAGGGATTGCCGGCGGCCGGCGAGCCGTCCTTGTTGACCCGGATCACCTTGCCGATGTGGTTGTCCAGGCGCTGCGCGTCCTGCATGCGCGAAAAGCGGTCCCCCATGGTCAGGAACAGCGTGCCGTCGCGGGCCTCGACGATGCGGCAACCGAAGTGCATGCGGCTGTCCACCTTGGGCTTCTGCCTGAAGATCACCTGCACCTGCTCGAGGCGGCTGCGGTCGGGTGCCAGGCGCGCCTTGGCCAGCGCGGTCGAATTGCCGCCAGGACCGGGCTCGGAGAAACAGAAGTACAGGGCGCGGTTGGACGCGAAGCCGGAATCGAGCACCAGGTCCAGCAGGCCGCCCTGCCCGCCGGCGGCCACCGCCGGCACGCCGGCCACGGGCGGGCCCACGCGGCCATCCGGCTCCACGACGCGCAGCCGGCCGGGCCGTTCGGTGACCAGGAAGCGGCCCTCGTCGAGGAAGGCTACGGCCCAGGGATGGTCCAGCCCGGACGCGACCGCCTGCGCCTTGGGCTGCGCCTGCGCGGTGATGGCGAAGGCGGCGAACAGGCCGGCGCCAAGGGCAAGGCGCCACCGGCCCGGGACAGCATCGAATGTCGTCATCCAGAATCTCCATCGGCCCTTGCGGGCGCTGCAGCCGGCCACTCTGGCCTGAAAGTGAACAGGCAAAATCCCAACCACATCAAAGGCTTACATCGAAAACCTCGCTTGACTTCTTGTATCACGGTGCTTACGCTGCGCGCCATGTCGAGGTGGCTCTGCATTGTCCCGGTCCTGGCCCTTGCCGTGGCCACCGCCCAAGCCGCCCCGACCGCGGCCGAGGACGACCTGCAACGCTTCATGGCCGAGAAGGGCGTGCTCAACCGGCTGGACGACGTGCGCGAACGCATCACCGACGCCACCTCGGAACTGGTGGTCACGGCCATGGGCTTCCTGGGCGTGCCCTACCGGCGGGGCGGGAACAGTGCCGAAACCGGCTTCGACTGCAGCGGCTTCGTCAAGGCGATGTACGAACAGACCGTCGGGCTGGTGCTGCCGCGCAAGGCCGACGAGCAGGCGGCCGCCACCCAGGTCATCGACAAGCAGGACCTGCGCCCCGGCGACCTGGTGTTCTTCAACACCATGCGCCGCGCCTTCAGCCACGTGGGCATCTACGTCGGTGACGGCAAGTTCATCCACTCGCCCCGGCCCGGCGCCGAGGTGCGGGTGGAGAGCATGGGCGGCAGCTACTGGCAGCGCCGCTTCGACGGCGCCCGCCGCGTGCTGGTGTCGCAGCCGTCCGTTCCGGCCGAACAGCCCTGAGGCGGCCGCCGCGCGCTACTTGCGCTGCGGCGGGACGTCCGTGCAGGTGCCTTCGGCGATCTCGGCGGCCATGCCGATGCTCTCGCCCAGCGTCGGGTGCGGGTGGATGGTCTTGCCGATGTCCACCATGTCCGCCCCCATCTCGATGGCGAGGGCGACCTCCCCGATCATGTCGCCGGCATGGGTGCCGACGATGCCGCCGCCCAGGATGCGGTGTGACTTCGCATCGAACAGCAGCTTGGTGAATCCCTCGTCGCGCGCGTTGGCGATGGCACGGCCGGATGCCGTCCAGGGGAAGTGGCCCTTGGTGATCGCGATGCCCTGCGCCTTGGCCTGGTCCTCGGTCAGGCCGACCCAGGCCACTTCGGGGTCGGTGTAGGCCACGCTCGGGATGACGCGGGCTTCGAACGCGCTCTTCTCGCCGGCGGCCGCCTCGGCCGCCACATGGCCCTCGTGCACCGCCTTGTGCGCCAGCATGGGCTGGCCCACGACGTCCCCGATCGCGAAGATGTGCGGCACGTTGGTGCGCATCTGGATGTCGACCGGGATGAAGCCCCGCTCGTCGACCCGGATGCCGGCCTGCTCGGCGCCGATGCGGCGGCCGTTGGGGCTGCGGCCGACGGCCTGCAGCACGAGGTCGTAGAGCTGCGGTTCGGCGGGCGCCTGCTCGCCTTCGAAGCGCACCAGGATGCCGTCCTTCGTCGCCTCCGCGCCCACGGTCTTGGTCTTGAGCATGACCTTGTCGAACCGGGGCGCATTCATCTTCTGCCAGACGCGCACCAGGTCGCGGTCGGCGCCCTGCATCAAGCCGTCCAGCATCTCCACCACGTCGAGGCGGGCGCCGAGCGTGGAATACACCGTGCCCATCTCCAGGCCGATGATCCCGCCACCCAGGACCAGCATGCGGCGCGGGATGTTCGGCAGTTCCAGCGCGCCGGTGGAATCGACGATGCGCGGGTCCCGTGGCAGGAACGGCAGCCGCACCGCCTGCGAGCCGGCCGCGATGATCGCGTTGCGGAAGCGCAGCGACTGCTTCTTGCCCGTGGGTTCCTGGGCGGTTCCGGCGGTCTCGGCCACTTCCAGTTCGTGTGGACCGGTGAACTGGCCGGCGCCGCGCACGACCGTGACCTTGCGCATCCTGGCCATCGCAGCCAGGCCGCCGGTGAGCTTGCCGACGACCTTGGCCTTGTGGGCGCGCAGCTTGTCCAGGTCCACCGCGGGCTTGCCGTAGCTGACGCCGAGCGCCTCGAAGTGGCTTACCTCATCCATCACGGCCGCGACGTGCAGCAACGCCTTGGACGGAATGCAGCCCACGTTGAGGCAGACGCCGCCCAGCGTGGCGTAGCGCTCGACCAGGATGACCTTGAGGCCGAGGTCGGCCGCGCGGAAGGCGGCCGAATAGCCGCCGGGCCCGCCACCCAGCACCAGCACGTCGCAATCGAATTCGCCGCCGCCGGCACTCGCCTGGCTGGCGGGCCGAGGGGCGGCAGGCGCCGTCGCCGGCGCGGGAGTCGAGGCCGGCGCGGGCGCCGGCGGCGTGGCAGGCGCCCGCGCCGCCTCGCTGGACTCCAGCACCAGCAGCACCGAGCCCTCCGACACCTTGTCCCCCAGCTGGACCCGGAGCTCCTTCACCACGCCGGCATGGCTGGAAGGAATCTCCATCGAGGCCTTGTCGCTCTCGACCGTGACGAGCGACTGCTCCACCTTCACCGCATCGCCCGGCTGCACCAGCAGCTCGATCACGGCCACGTCCTTGAAGTCCCCGATGTCGGGGACCTTCACCTCCACCCGGCTCATTTGGCTTCCTTGGTCTTGAGCGTGAACAGGTCGAAGGGCAGCGCCGAGTTGCGGTCGAACTCGCAGCCCGCGGTGATGCCCGCCTCGGCCACTTCGCGCGCCGTCTTGGCCTTGTGGTAGATCGAGTGCATGGCGCCCAGCGCGAAGCTGCGGCCCGAGCCGATGCCCCAGAACTCCTTGAATTCGAACACCTCGCGGTAGCTGTACAGGCCGTAGATGCCGCTGGCGTTGGCGATCACCACGCTGAACTGGCTGGACTCGTAGGGATCGCTGTCTTCCTCCTTGGTCTGCAGGAAGAAGTTGTCCTTCAGGTACGGGTGCAGCTTGGTGAAGGTGTCGAACACCTCGTCCTTGCTGCCCAACTGCAGGATCTCGCGCGGCATGGAGCCGATCGCCTTGCGCAGCACCGGGAAGTGGGCCACCGTGCCCGCCATGCCGATGAAGCTGGGACCCGACTCGGTCTCGACGCGGAAGATCTTGGTGTTGTCCTCGTAGCGCTTCGACAGCATGGTGTCGCCGAAGGTCACCAGGGTATCGGCGGCGATGGCGATCTGGCCGGCCTTCTTCACTACTACGACAGTCGTCATAAGGGAATGTCTTTGTTGCTCTTCTTCTCAGAGAAGGACACGGCGGAAGTCCGCCAGGATCGTGCCCAGGAACGCGTTGAAGCGGGCGGCCGCGGCGCCGTCGACCACGCGGTGGTCCCATGACAGCGACAGCGGCAGCACCAGCCGCGGCTGGAACTGCTTGCCGTCCCACACGGGCTCCGTGCGGCTGCGGCACACCCCGAGGATAGCGACTTCCGGCGCGTTGATGATGGGCGTGAAGTAGCGCCCGCCGATGCCGCCCAGCGAGGAGATCGTGAAGGTTGCGCCGCTCATCTCGGCCGGCGACAGCTTGCCGTCGCGCGCCTTCTTCGCCAGCTCGGACAGCTCGGTGCTGATCTGCAGGATGCCCTTGCGGTCGGCATCCTTGATCACCGGCACCACCAGCCCGTTGGGCGTGTCGGCCGCGAACCCGATGTGCCAGTAGTTCTTGAGCACGATCTGCTCGCCGTCCAGCGAGCTGTTGAATTCGGGGAACTGCTTGAGCGCCGCCACGCAGGCCTTGATGAGGAAGGCGAGCATGGTCACCTTCACGCCGCTCTTCTCGTTTTCCTTGTTGAGCTGCACCCGGAAGGCTTCCAGCTCGGTGATGTCGGCATCGTCGTGGTTGGTGACGTGCGGGATCATCACCCAGTTGCGGTGCAGGTTGGGCCCGGCGATCTTCTTGATGCGCGACAGGTCCTTGCGCTCCACCGGGCCGAACTTCTCGAAGTCCACCTTGGGCCAGGGCAACAGGCCCAGGGCCGCGCCACCGGCACCAGCACCGCCCTTGCCGGCGGCGGCCTGCGTACTGGCGTCGCCCCGCATGACGGCCTTGGTGAAGGCCTGCACGTCCTCCAGCAGGATGCGGCCCTTGGGGCCGGACCCCTGCACTTCCTCCAGCGGCACGCCCAGTTCACGGGCGAACTTGCGCACGGACGGCGATGCATGGGGCAGCTTGCCCGTGGGGGCCGCGGGTTCGTGCGGCGGGAGCGCGGCCGTGGGCAGGATGCGTTCCCTGCGCGCAGGCTCGCCCGGGCGCGCCGTGTCCGGCGCCGGAGCTGCCATGGGTGCGGGGGCCGCAGGCGCACCGGCGCCCGCCGCCGGAGCAGCGGGCTGCGGCGCCGGGCTTGCGGCGGCCGCGCCTTCCAGCACCGCGATCAGGTCGCCGATGTTCACCTTGTCGCCCAGCGCGACCTTCAGTTCCTTCACGACACCCGCCGCCGACGACGGAATCTCCATCGACGCCTTGTCGCTTTCGACCGTGATCAGCGACTGCTCGACCTGGACGGCGTCCCCCGGCTTGACCAGCAGTTCGATGACGGCGACGTCCTTGAAATCGCCGATGTCGGGGACGCGGACTTCGATAGGGCCCGTTCCGCCCGCGGGGGCTGCCGCAGCGGTTGCGGGTGGCGGCGCGCTGGCAACGGGTGCGGGCGCCGGAGCGGCACCGGAATCACCGCCTTTTGCCGCGCTGGGGGCGGGTGGCTGCGCCTGGCCGGAAGCCTCCGTCTCGAGCACGAGCAGCACGCTGCCCTCGGACACCTTGTCCCCCAGCTTGACCTTGAGCTCCTTGACCACCCCGCCGTGCGAGGACGGGATCTCCATCGAAGCCTTGTCCGACTCGACGGTGACCAGCGACTGCTCCGGCTTGATGGTGTCCCCGGGCTGGACCAGCACTTCGATGACCGCAAGGTCCTTGAAGTCCCCGACGTCCGGAACCTTGACTTCGACCGATGCCATGGGCCTGTTCTCCTGATTGTTCTTGTGAGCCGCCGGCGAGCCGATCAGGCGTACAGCGGGTTGATCTTGTCGGCCTGGATGCCGTACTTCTTGATGGCCTCGGCCACCTTCGCGGCCGGCACCTTGCCCTCCTCGCCCAGGCCCTTGAGCGCGGCCACCACGATGTAGTGGCGGTTGATCTCGAAGTGCTCGCGCAGCCGGCTGCGGAAGTCGCTGCGGCCGAAGCCGTCGGTGCCCAGCACCTTGTAGCTCTGGCCCTTGGGAATGAACCCGCGGATCTGCTCCACGTAGGCCTTGATGTAGTCGGTCGACGCGACCACCGGCCCGGCATGCGGCTGCAGCTGCTGCGTGACGAACGGCACCCTCGGCTTCTCGGCCGGATGCAGCAGGTTCCAGCGCTCACAGTCCTGCCCTTCGCGCGCCAGCTCGTTGAAGCTGGGGCAGCTCCACACGTTGGCGCGCACGCCCCAGTCCTTCTCCAGCAGTTCCTGGGCGGCGATGGACTCGCGCAGGATGGAGCCGGAGCCGAGCAGGTTGACCAGCGGCGCCTTGTCCTTGCCCGTGGCCGGCCGCAACAGGTACATGCCCTTGATGATCTGTTCCTCGGTGCCGGGCTGCAGGCCGGGCATCGCGTAGTTCTCGTTGAGCAGGGTGATGTAGTAGAAGACGTTGTCCTGCCGCTCCACCATGCCCTTGAGGCCGTGGTGCAGGATCACACCGACCTCGTGCGCGAAGCTCGGGTCGTAGCTCACGCAGTTGGGGATGGTCTGGGCCAGGATGTGGCTGTGGCCGTCCTCGTGCTGCAGGCCCTAGCCGTTGAGGGTGGTGCGCCCGGAGGTGCCGCCCAGCAGGAAGCCGCGCGCCTGCATGTCGCCGGCGGCCCAGGCCAGGTCGCCCACCCGCTGCAGGCCGAACATCGAGTAGTAGATGTAGAACGGCACCATGATGCGGTTGTTCGTCGAGTACGACGTGGCCGCGGCGATCCAGCTGGCCATGCCGCCCGCCTCGTTGATGCCTTCCTGC
>NZ_DASPLW010000063.1:0-5214 GCF_035627355.1 Ramlibacter sp. | reverse complement strand
TTCGCCAGGTGGCGGACGGCAAAGGTGATCCATCGCCCGTACCCCAAGCCCAGGAGGTCGCCCATCGAGGCGATCACCACCTGCTTGACCGCGGTGCGCTCGACCACCTCCGCGAGCGTGTGCGCGAAGTTCTCGAGGATGACGATCGCCGTCGCGCCCGAATCCTTCAACTGGTGTTCCAGTTCGCGCGCGGTGTAGAGCGGATTGACGTTGACGCAGGTGTATCCGGCACGCAGCACGGCGGCCATGCTGACCGGGAACTGCGGGACATTGGGCAGCATCAGCGCCACTCGCGCCCCTGGCTCCAGGCCCTGGGCCTGCAGCCAGCCGCCGAGTGCGGCCGAATGCCGGTCCAGGTCGCCGTAGGTGATCCAGCGCTCCATGCAGACGGCGAAAGGCCGCGCGGCATTCTTTCGGAAGGACTCCTCCAGCAGTTCGGCCAGTGACCGGTACTGGTCCGGTTCGATGTCGTGCGGAACGCCTTCGGGATAGCTGCGCAACCAATACCTTTGCATCCGTCGTCTCCTTTTGGCGTGATTGTCGACAGCGCCCTTCCTTCGGCTACGGGGCTTGCCCCAAGATGCGGGACAACTCGGTCTCGCAGGCGGCAAGTTCCTGGTCGTACAGGAGTGCGAACAGCGCCTCCTCGCGCTGCCTCACGGTCCCCAGGAAGGTCTCCACGGCCCCGCGCACGCGTGACATCCCGGCGAAGGTATCGAACCCGAGTTCCAGGAAGTGCTGCAAGGCGCCCAGACCTGCTGCCGAGGCCGGACCGCGCATCATTCGCAGCATGGTCCGCAGACCCGGCTTCCGCGTCAGTCGCGCCAGTTCTTCGCCCAGCCGGATCACGGAGTCGAGTTGTTCGGCGCGCTCCTGCCTCCGTCCCAGCTCGCGCCACGCATAGGCGTATCGCCGGACGGACGGTTCCTGCGCGTCCCGCCGCAGCCAGATGCGCGCCATCTGGAGGTCCAGGTCTTCCGTCAGGGCGTGCAGGCGGGCCAGGGATGCTGCCGTCTCCGCCACATGGGCCGGGAACAGTGTTTCGATCGCCCCGGCGATTCGCGCGAACTGCTCGTCACGCCGCGCGTAGTCCTTGTCCCCGTACAACTCCTCCAGGAAGAAGGCGGCGGCAGCCTGGTAGGGACCGCCTTGCAGCAGGTCCGCGTACGTGCCGGCAAATCGCCTCGATTGCAGGCGCTTGATCTCGCCCAATCCGACCAGGAGCCGTGCGTCGCTGGCAGCGGATCGCCTCAGGCTCTCGACGGCGGCCACGGCGTCGCGGATGGTGCGGGCGGCTTGCATACGGTTCAGTCTAGCGAAGGGCGGGCGCAGCGGGGATGCGGTGGATCCCTGTGCGAGGCGCTTAGGCGGAGGGCTCTACCGGGTCGACCGCCGCCCTGCCATAGTCGCCGGATGCGCAGGAGAAGCTGGCTCAAGCTAGGCATCGGCGGTGCCGCCGTGCTGGTCATGGGCGGTGGCGCGCTGGCCCTGATGGAGCCCGGCCTGCAGCAAGGACGACTTGGCCCTTCGGGTCGTCTCGTTTTCACCCACACGGGCAGAGCGCTGCTGGACGGCAGCCTGCCTGCACAGCCGGGCCAACTCGCCGTTGCACTCGAGGGCCTGCTGGACCGCATCGACGCGCTGGTGGCGGCCTTGCCGTCGCATGCGCAGCAGGAGCTCTCGCAGTTGCTGGCGCTCCTCGCATCGGGCGTCGGGCGCCGCGCGCTGGCCGGCCTGTCGCCGGATTGGCCCGCAGCGAGCACGGCCGAGATCCAGGAGGCCTTGCAAGCGATGCGCACCTCGTCCCTCACCTTGCGCCGGCAGGCCTATCAAGCGCTGCACGACATCGCCGGCGCCGCCTATTTTTCCGACCGCAGCACCTGGCCCCTGCTGGGCTATCCAGGGCCGATGACCATCTGACGACATGAGCCGCCTGCCCGATCCGATTCGTGATGGCCTTGCGCGCGGCTGGCGCGTTGCCGGCGGCGCCCATGGTCTGCTTCCTGAGCGCGTGACCTGTGACGTCGCCATCGTCGGCTCCGGAGCGGGCGCCGGCATCACGGCCGAGATCCTGACGAAGGCCGGCCTGGAGGTGCTGCTGATCGAGGAAGGCCCCCTCAGGAGCAGCAGCGACTTCAACCAGCTCGAGTCCGAGGCCTACCCGACGCTCTACCAGGAAAGCGCGGCGCGCAAGACCCGGGACAAGGCCATCACCATCCTGCAGGGGCGCTGCGTCGGTGGATCCACGACGGTCAACTGGACGAGTTCCTTCCGCACGCCGGCGGCGACGCTCGATTTCTGGCAAAGCCGCTTCCAGCTGCCGGAATTCGGCTCCGATGCGCTCGCGCCCTACTTCGAGCAGGCGCAACGCCGGCTGTCGATCGGGCCCTGGCAGATGCCGCCCAACGAGAACAACGACCTGCTGCGTCGCGGTGCCGCGCGCCTGGGGATAGCCACGTCCTCGATCCAGCGCAACGTCAAGGGCTGCTGGAACCTCGGCTCCTGCGGCATGGGGTGCCCGACCAATGCCAAGCAATCGATGCTGGTCACCACCATCCCGTGGGCCCTCGAGCACGGGGCTCGCCTGCTGGTGGAGACGCGCGCCGAGCGGTTCGAACTGGCCAACGGCCGGGTCACCGCCCTCGTGTGCGCGCCAGCTTCGGACCGGGCAGGCGCCAAGCCGACGCGAATCCTTGCGCGCCATTACGTGCTCGCCGGCGGTGCCATCAATTCGCCGGCCGTGCTGCTTCGCTCGCAGGCGCCCGACCCGCACGGTCGGCTCGGCAAGCGCACCTTCCTGCATCCGGTCGTGCTGTCGGCCGCCCACTACGACAGCCAGGTGCGTGGCTGGCAAGGCGCCCCGCAGTCGCTCTATTCGGACCACTTCCTGGAGACCCAGCCGATCGACGGCCCGATCGGCTACAAGCTCGAGGCTCCGCCGGTCCACCCGGTGATCTTCGCCTCCACCGTGACCGGGCATGGGCCGTCGCATGCCGCGCTGCTGCGCCAGTTCCCGAACACCCACGTGCTGATTGCGCTGATGCGGGATGGCTTCCACGAGCAGTCGCCGGGCGGCTCGGTGCAGCTGCGCGGGGACGGATCGCCGGAACTGGACTATCCACTGAACGATTTCGTGATGGACGGCGCGCGCCGGGCGCTGCTGAGCATGATGGAAATCCAGTTCGCTGCCGGAGCGCGCCGGGTCATGCCCGTGCACGAACTGGCGCAGCCGTACGGCAGCTGGGACGAGGGCAGGCGGGCGCTAGCAGCCCTCCCCATGCAGCCGCTGCTGGCGAAGGTGGTCAGCGCGCACGTCATGGGTGGCTGCGGGGTGGCCGGCGAGCCCCGGCTGGGTGTTATCCGGCCGGATGGCGTGCACTGGCAACTGGACAACCTGTCGGTGCACGACGGCTCCCTGTTCCCGACCAGCGTGGGCGCCAACCCGCAACTCTCGATCTACGGCATCGTCAATCGCCTGGCCCAGGCGCTGGCCCGGCGGCTGGGCGGCGGCGAAGCGATACTCGCCTGATGGCCTCCCGCTCCCGACTGGCCTGGCTGCAGCGCGTCTCGACCCTGCTCGTGCTGGGCGGTGCCTTTGCGTGGCTGCTCCTGTCCTGGGACCGGTCGCCAGGTTGGGCCTTGGCCGGGGCGCTCGCGATCGCGTGCTTCCATGCGGGCGTGCTGGGGCTCGAGTTCCTGTTGCTGCCGCTAGCCAGTCGCGGCGACCCGACGCCCCGCGCGAGCCTGGCCGAGCTGTTCAAGGCCTGGGTGCAGGAAGTCGGCTTCGCCACCCGTGTGTTCGGATGGCGGCAGCCCTTCGCCTGGCGCAGGGAGCCCGACGAACTGCGCGGCGAGCCGGGTCTCGTCGGCATCGTGTTCGTGCACGGCTTCCTGTGCAATCGCGGCTTCTGGACCCCCTGGCTGCGCGAGGCGCGCGCTCGTGGGCATGCCTTCGTCGCGGTCAACCTCGAACCCGTGTTCTGCTCGATCGACGACTACTGCGACACGATCGAGCAGGCAGTGGCCCGGCTGGAGGCGGCGACGGGACGGCCGCCGCTGCTGGTGTGCCACAGCATGGGCGGCCTGGCGGCACGCGCCTGGTTGCGGCGCAGCGAGGGGTGGGCGCGGGTGGCGCACGTGGTCACCATCGGCACGCCCCACCGGGGCACGTGGCTCGCGCGCTTCAGCCGCATGCCCAACGGCCGCCAGATGCGAATCGGCTGCGACTGGATCGCTGCGCTGCCCGGCGCCGAACCGCACGTCGGACGGCTGTTCACCTGCTGGTACACCAACTGCGACAACATCGTCTTCCCGCCTTCCACGGCGACACTGCCCGGTGCGGACAACCGCCTCCTGTCCGGAGCCGCCCATGTGGACCTGGCTTTCCGTCCCGCTCTCGTGGAGGAAGTGTTCGCGCTGGCGCGGCGCCTGCCAGCCGAGGACGCTTCCCCCGCCAGTGAAGCGCTTCACAGGAAGAACGGAGAGATATCACTGGTAGGCGGCCGCACCGGTCCCTAATCTCTGCCCTCCACAAGGAGGGGAGAGACATGAACACGAATACCCACGCCACCAACCCGGCGCGCGAGCTCGAGGCGAGGTGGCATTCGCCGGTGCTGCTGGACCTGGTGCTGGACGAACTGGCCCATGGTGTCGCCGTCGCAACGGGCGAGGGCGAACTGCTGCACGCCAACCACGCGGCGCGACACGAACTCGGCCGGCGTCGCGCCATCGCGCTGCAGAACGGCCGCTTGCTGGCCCGGCAGCCGGAGGACGCCAAGGCACTGAAGGAGGCGTTGGGCAAGGCGGTCACCGGCAAGCGCAGCCTGATCGCGCTGGGCAACGCGGAAACGGGGTGCATGAGCGTGGCCGTCGTGCCGGTCCGGCGCGACCCCGATGGCGGGCCGGCGCACGCGGCCCTGCTGTTCTCGCGGCCGTCGGTCTGCGGATCGCTGATGCTGTTCTTCTTCGCCCGCAGCCACTCGCTCACGGCCACCGAGGAGAACGTGCTGGCCATCCTGTGCCAGGGCTACTCGGCGCCGCAGGTCGCCGAGCGCCTGCAGGTGGCGGTGTCCACGATCCGCAGCCACGTACGCAGCCTGTGCACCAAGACCCGGTCGAGCGGCGTGCGCGAGCTGGTGAACCGGGTCGCCATGCTGCCGCCGGTCGCGCCGGCACTGGCTTGCGAAGCGGTCCACTGAGCGCCGCTCGTCGATT
>NZ_DASPLW010000062.1:0-46607 GCF_035627355.1 Ramlibacter sp. | reverse complement strand
GCAGTCCACCAGCGTCGGCCAGATCAACGTGTCCATGGGGCAGCTGAGCCAGATCACCCAGCAGAACGCCTCGGCCGCCGAGGAGCTGGCCGCCACCTCCGAGGAAATGAGCAGCCAGGCCCAGGCCCTGCAGCAGCTCATCGGATTCTTCCGGGTCGAGGAACGCAGCGCGGCAGCCGTCGACGCTGGTGCGGCGCCTGCGGCACCGGCAGGGGGCTGGCCGGGACAGCTGGCCGGCGCCCGGTGAGCCCACCCCCTCCGCCACCGCCATTCGTCGCCCAGGCGCTCGGCGACCAGGAGTTCCGCGCCTTCAGCGCCTGGATCTACCGCGAGTCCGGCATCCACCTGGGCGAGCAGAAGAAGGCGCTGGTGGCGGGGCGGCTCGCGTCGCGGCTGCGGCACCACGGGCTGCAGCGCTTCGGCGACTACTACGAGCTGCTGCACAGCCCGCTCCATGCCCCGGAGCGGCAGATCGCGGTGGACCTGCTGACCACCAACGAGACCTACTTCTTCCGCGAGCCGCGCCACTTCGATTTCCTGCGCGACCAGATCGTGCCGGCCCATGCGGGCGGCAAGCCGCTGCGCGTGTGGAGCGCGGCCTGCTCCAGCGGGGAAGAGCCCTACAGCATCGCGCTGGTCCTGCGCAGCACGCTGGGCGACGGCCCCTGGGACATCCTCGCCTCCGACCTCAGCTCGCGGGTGCTGGAGCGCGCCCGGACCGCGCGCTATGCGATGGCGCGTGCCAGCCACATCCCGCCGGCGCTGCTGCACGCGCATTGCCTGAAGGGCACCGGGCGGCACGAAGGCGTGTTCGCGATCGCGCCGGAGGTCGCCGCGCGCGTGCGCTTCATGCAGGTCAACCTCAATGCGCCGCTGCCGCAACTGGGCGAGTTCGAGCTGGTCTTCCTGCGCAACGTGATGATCTATTTCGACGCGCCCACCAAGCAGGCCGTGCTGGACCGGGTGCTGGCCTGCCTGCGTCCGGGCGGCCACCTGCTGATCGGCCATTCGGAGAGCCTGGCCGGCCTGCGCACCGGGCTCAAGGCGGTCGCCCCCGCCACCTACCTCAAGCCCTGAGCCCATGGCCAACCCGCCCGCGCCGCCGGACGTCCTGGAGATCTTCCTGCAGCCGGGCGAGCTCTGGTTCGGCGACGAGAAGACGCGCATCCGCACGGTGCTGGGGTCCTGCGTCGCCATCGTGCTGTGGCATCCGCAGCGGCGCATCGGCGGCATGTGCCACTTCATGCTGCCGGAGCGTCCGCGCCCGCGCACGGCCGGCCAACCGCTGGACGGGCGCTACGGCGACGAAGCGATGGAACTGCTGCTGCGCGAGATCCGCCGCGCCGGCACCGTGCCGGCGGACTACCAGGCCAAGCTGTTCGGCGGTGGCTGCATGTTCTCCGGGGAAGGCGCTCGCGGCGGTCCCGACATCTCCCGGCGCAACATGGCGGCCGGGCGCGCCCTGCTGGAGCGCGAGGGCTTGCGGCTGCTCACGCACGACCTGGGCGGGCAGGGACACCGCAACGTGATCTTCGACGTGTGGAGCGGCGACGTGTGGTTGCGGCGTCCGCCGCCGTCGCCGGGCGCCGCGCTGGAGGGCAATGCATGACCCCGATCCGGGTGCTGGTCGTCGACGACTCGGCCGTGGTGCGGCAGGCGCTGACGGAGATCCTGTCGCAGGACCCGCGGCTGCGGGTGATCGCGGCGGTCGCCGACCCGCTGTTTGCCCTGCAGCGGATGCGCAGCCAGTGGCCCGACGTGATCGTGCTGGACATCGAGATGCCGCGCATGGATGGCCTGACCTTCCTGCGGCAGGTGATGGCGCAGCGGCCGACGCCGGTGGTGGTCTGCTCGAGCCTGACCGGCCACGGCGCGGCCATGACGGTGGCGGCGCTGGCAGCCGGTGCGGTCGCGGTCGTGGCCAAGCCGAAGGCCGGCGTGCGCGCCCACCTGCACGCCTCGGCGGGCGAGCTGGTGCAGGCGGTGCGGTCGGCGGCGCTGGCCAACGTGCGCCGGCTGCCCGCGGCGGGCGAGCCAGTGGCGCTGGAGCCGGCCGGCACAGCGAGCCTTCCCGTGGCCGACCGGGAAGCCGCGAGCCATGTGATCGCCCTCGGGGCCTCGACCGGTGGCACGCAGGCGCTGGAGTCCGTACTGAAGGCACTGCCGGACGGGATCCCGGGGATGGTGGTGGTGCAGCACATGCCGGAGGCCTTCACGGCGCCATTCGCGCAGCGGCTGGACGGCCTGTGCCGGCTGGACGTCCGGGAGGCACGCGACGGCGACGCAGTGCTGCCGGGCCGGGTGCTGATCGCGCCCGGCGGACGCCACATGAGCCTGCGGCGCGGCGGAACCGGCTATTTCGTCGAGGTGCGCTGCGGACCGGCGGTGCACCACCACTGTCCTTCGGTCGACGTGCTGTTCCGCTCGGTGGCGGGTGCCGCCGGTGCACGCGCGCTGGGCATCATCATGACCGGCATGGGCGCCGACGGCGCCCTCGGCCTGCGCGACATGCAGCGGGCCGGGGCCTTGACGCTGGCGCAGGACGAGGCCAGCAGCGTGGTGTTCGGGATGAACCGGGAAGCGATCCGCGCCGGCGGGGTCGACCGGGTGGTGCCGCTGGGCGCGCTGGCCGGGGAGATCGTGCGCTACGCCGGCAGGATGCCGTCGGATTCGAGATAGCCGCCGAGGACCGGTTGCTGGGCGCGGCTGGCGTTGAGCAGGGCCACGACCCGGCTGCGGATCACTTCACAGAGGCGGCGCTCGAAGCGGATGATGACCCCTTCGCGCTCCAGCGTCCCCAGCGCCCGCGCGATGGTCTCGCGCGTGGTGCCCAGAAGCGCCGCTAGCGCCGAATGGGTGGGCAGCTCCACCACCGTGCTGCGCTGCGCCTGCGAGAGCAGCAGCACGGCATAGGCGAGCTGGTTGGTGATGCCCTGCACGCGCATGCACTCCGACCAGGCGGCGATGGAGCCGCAGCCGCGCACCATGCTGGCGGCGATCTGCTCGGCCAGCAGGGCGCTTTCCTTGGCGCGGGCCCTCAGTGCCACCACCGGGATGACGCAGGCGCGGCCTGCCGAGGCGGCGATGCCGGTGACCTGGTTGGGCTGGCCGAAGAAGCTGAACATCCCGAACGACGCGCCCCGACCCGCGATGCCGATCGGCCGCGCCGCCCCGTCCAGGCCGCAGCGGTAGCCGAACACGCTGCCCACCTTGATCACCTTCACCTCGTCCGATTGCTGCCCCTCCTCGAGCAGCACGTCGCCCTTGCGGAACCGGATCTCGCGGATGGCGGGTTGCAGCGAGCGCAGCATCTCCGGGCTCTGGTTGGCGAGGATGCAGGCGGGCCGCGTCACGCATTGTTCGCAGCCGCCGGGGCCGCGCAGAGTGCAAGCGGGCCCCGGGGCACGGGGGACGGAATCAAGGTCCAGCATGGGAGAGTGGAGTCACCGGGGATCGGGTCGGGGGAGCAGCCCGGGCATCCGGCGGTTCGGCCGGGCGCTGGCCGGCCGCACGTAACAGGATGTTTGCTGCATGTCGCGATTGTGCGGCGCAACAGTGACCTCCGACGCGGTCCGTTGCTGGATGTGATGCATCCGACATTCCGCCGCAGGTTCCGGCAACACCGGCCGGAAAAAACAACGCCCACGGCAAGCGTGGGCGTCGGGGTGGCGGAGGGTACGGTCAGCTGGCGGCCGGCTCGCTGCCCTCGGCGGCGGGTTCGGGCCGGTCGACCAGTTCGACCAGCGCCATCGGCGCGTTGTCGCCGACGCGGAACCCCATCTTCAGGATGCGGGTGTAGCCGCCCGGGCGCGACTGGTAGCGCGGGCCCAGTTCGCCGAACAGCTTGGCGACGCTGTCGCGGTCGCGCAGGCGGTCGAAGGCCAGGCGCTTGTTGGCGACCGAGTCCTGCTTGCCCAGGGTGATCATGGGCTCGACGACGCGGCGCAGTTCCTTCGCCTTGGGCAGCGTGGTCTTGATCACCTCGTGCTCGATCAGGGAGTTCATCATGTTGCGCAGCATCGCGAGGCGGTGCTCGCTGGTGCGATTGAGTTTGCGAAGGCCGTGGCCGTGGCGCATGGTGATTTCCTTTCCTTATCAATGATCCCAGCCGTATCAGGTACTGGGATGTTCACCTTCCGAAGGACAAGGCCGCGCAGCAGCCTTGGTTCCTGTTTGCGGAGCGTTACCGCTTGTCCAGGCCGGCGGGCGGCCAGGATTCGAGCTTCATGCCGAGCGTGAGCCCGCGCGAAGCCAGCACTTCCTTGATCTCGTTGAGCGACTTGCGACCCAGGTTGGGGGTCTTGAGCAGCTCGTTCTCGGTCCGCTGGATCAGGTCGCCGATGTAGTAGATGTTCTCGGCCTTCAGGCAGTTGGCCGAGCGCACGGTGAGTTCCAGCTCGTCGACCGGACGCAGCAGGATCGGGTCGAACTGCTGGCTGCTGCGCTGCACCGGCTGGTCGAAGGCGGCCAATTCGCTGCCTTCCAGCTGGGCGAACACGGCGAGCTGCTCGACCAGGATCTTGGCCGAGGCGCGCACGGCGTCTTCGGCCGTGATGGCGCCGTTGGTCTCGATCTCGACGACCAGCTTGTCCAGGTCGGTGCGCTGCTCGACGCGGGCGCTCTCGACCGTGTAGCTGACGCGCTTGACCGGCGAGAAGGAGGCGTCCAGCACGATGCGGCCGATCGACTTGGTCGGCTCGTCGGCGTAGCGGCGCATGGTGCCCGGCACGTAGCCGCGGCCCTTCTCGACCTTGATCTGCATGTCGATCTTGCCGCCCTGCGACAGGTGCGCGATCACGTGCTCGGGATTGATGATCTCGACGTCGTGCGGGGTCTGGATGTCGGCCGCGGTGACGACGCCTTCGCCGTCCTTGCGCAGCGACAGGGTGACCTCGTCGCGGTTGTGCAGCTTGAAGACCACGCCCTTGAGGTTCAGCAGGATGCTGACCACGTCCTCCTGGACGCCGTCGATCGACGAGTACTCGTGAAGCACACCGGCGATGGTGACTTCGGTTGCCGCATACCCGACCATCGAGGAGAGCAGCACGCGGCGCAGGGCGTTGCCCAGCGTGTGGCCATAGCCGCGCTCGAACGGCTCCAGCGTCACCTTGGCACGGTTGGTGCCAAGCTGTTCCACATTGATGGCTTTGGGTTTCAGCAGATTGGTTTGCATGCAGGACTTCCTCTCAATACCCCCGGCTCGTTACACCGGTAAGGCTGGCGAAGTGCCCGGCGGGGATGCCTCCCCGGCGGGAACGGAAACTGCGGAGATGGGCTGCACGGCAGCAGCCCGGTGGTCGGGTCCGCGAAGCAGCCCCGTCTTCCCCTTGCTTATCTCGAATACAGCTCAACGATCAGCGACTCGTTGATGTCGGCGCCGAATTCGTCGCGGTCGGGCACCTTCTTGAACGTGCCTTCGGCCTTGTCGGCATTCACTTCCACCCAGGCGGGGATGCCCACCTGCTGGGCCAGCTGCAGGGCCTCGACAACGCGGTTCTGCTTCTTGGACTTCTCGCGCACGGCGATCACGTCGCCGGTCTTGACCATGTAGGACGGGATGTTCACCGGCTGGCCGTTGACCGTGATCGCCTTGTGGCTGACCAGCTGGCGCGCCTCGGCGCGGGTCGAGCCGAAGCCCATGCGGTAGACCACGTTGTCCAGGCGCGATTCCAGCAGGAACAGCAGGTTGGCGCCGGAGTTGCCCTTGCGGCGCGAGGCTTCCTCGAAGTAGCGGCGGAACTGCTTCTCGAGCACGCCGTACATGCGCTTGACCTTCTGCTTCTCGCGCAGCTGCAGGCCGAAGTCGCTGGTGCGCTGGCCCGAGGTGCGGCCGTGCTGGCCGGGCTTGGAGTCGAACTTGGCCTTGTCGCTGATCGAGCGGCGGGCGCTCTTGAGGAACAGGTCGGTGCCTTCGCGGCGGGAGAGTTTGGCCTTGGGGCCGAGATAACGTGCCACTTTTCTCTTTCCTTCAAATGTCTGCCGCGGCCACTTGCCGCGGGAGCCTGCGATGCGAGCACCGCAGGCAGTGGGCTTCGAACAAGGACCGGAAGGTCACGGCGGGCCGAGGCGCACCGCGTTCCCAGTCGGTTAGATCCGGCGGCGCTTCTGCGGGCGGCAGCCGTTGTGCGGCACCGGCGTCACGTCGGAGATGGAGGTGATGCGGATGCCCAGCGCGCCCAGCGCGCGCACGGACGATTCGCGGCCCGGGCCGGGGCCCTTGATCTCGACGTCCAGGTTCTTGATGCCCTGCTCGATCGCGGCACGGCCGGCCACCTCGGAGGCGACCTGGGCGGCGAACGGCGTGGACTTGCGCGAACCCTTGAAACCCTGGCCGCCGGAGGAGGCCCAGGAGAGCGCGTTGCCCTGGCGGTCGGTGATCGTGATGATCGTGTTGTTGAAGGACGCGTGCACGTGCGCGATGCCGTCGGACACGTTCTTGCGGACCTTCTTGCGCACGCGCTGCGCTGCGTTGCTGGCGGGAGCCTTTGCCATGTCTTAACTCTCTTCCTATATGTGAGGGGCCCGGGCAACGCGCTACGCGCTCCTGGTTCCGACCCCTGGCACTTATTTCTTCAGGGCCTGGGCGGCCTTGCGCGGGCCCTTGCGGGTGCGGGCGTTGGTGCGGGTGCGCTGGCCGCGCAGCGGCAGGCCGCGGCGGTGGCGGAAGCCCCGGTAGCAGCCGATGTCCATCAGGCGCTTGATGTTCATCGTGGTCTCGCGGCGCAGGTCGCCCTCGATCGTGAACTGGCCGATGGCTTCGCGGACCTTCTCGAGTTCGGCGTCGGACAGGTCCTTGACCTTCTTCGAGTAGGCGATGCCGCAGGCCTCGCAGATCAGGCGGGCGCGGGTGCGGCCGATGCCGTAGATCGCGGTCAGCCCGATTTCGGCGTGCTGGTGCGGCGGGATGTTGATGCCGGCGATACGTGCCATTTCTCTCTACCTTCCGGAATGCCTGTTGCTCAGCCCTGGCGCTGCTTGTGCCGCGGGTCGGTGCAGATCACGCGCACCACGCCCTTGCGGCGGATGATCTTGCAGTTGCGGCAGATCTTCTTGATGGAAGCCGAAACTCTCATTCTTTCTCTCCTAAATCCTCTAATCGGAGGCGCCAGGGCAAATTGCTTCGCAATCCTGGTCTGGCACCTTCCTGCTCGGAGGTGCCCGAGCAATCGCGCTTCGCGCTCTTGGTCCGGCACCTGGTACTTACTTAGCCCTGAACACTATCCTTGCCCGCGACAAGTCGTAGGGCGTCAATTCAACGGTGACCCTGTCACCTGGCAGGATGCGGATGTAGTGCATGCGCATCTTTCCGGAGATGTGTCCGAGCACCATGTGCCCGTTTTCCAGCTTCACCCTGAAGGTGGCATTGGGGAGGTTTTCGACCACCTCCCCCTGCATCTGGATCACATCGTCCTTGGCCATCGCTCCTCTCAGCCGCCAAGCGAAGTCTTGAAGTTGGCTTTCTTCAGCAGCGACTCGTATTGCTGGCTCATCAGGTAGTTCTGCACCTGGGCCATGAAGTCCATGGTGACCACCACGATGATCAGCAGCGAGGTGCCGCCGAAATAGAACGGCACGTTGTACTTCAGGATCAGGAACTCCGGCAGCAGGCAGACGATGGTGATGTACACCGCGCCGGCCAGCGTCAGCCGCAGCAGGATCTTGTCGATGTAGCGGGCCGTCTGGTCGCCCGGCCGGATGCCGGGGACGAAGGCGCCGCTCTTCTTCAGGTTGTCGGCGGTTTCGCGGCTGTTGAACACCAGCGCCGTGTAGAAGAAGCAGAAGAACACGATCGCGCCGGCATACAGCATCACGTAGATCGGCTGGCCCGGCGACAGCGTCGCGGCGATGTCCTTCAGCCAGCGCATGGAGTCGCCGGCGGAGAACCAGCCCACCACGGTGGCCGGTAGCAGGATGATCGACGAGGCGAAGATCGGCGGGATCACGCCCGACATGTTCAGCTTCAACGGCAGGTGCGACGACTGCCCGCCGTAGACCTTGTTGCCCACCTGACGGCGTGCGTAGTTCACCAGGATCTTGCGCTGCCCGCGCTCGATGAACACCACGATGTAGGTGACCACCACCACGAGGGCGACGATGAGGATCGCGACCAGGATGCTCATGGCGCCGGTGCGCACCAGCTCCAGCAGGCCACCGATGGCACTGGGCAGGCCGGCCGCGATGCTGGCGAAGATCAGGATCGAGATGCCGTTGCCCAGCCCTCGCTCGGTGATCTGCTCGCCCAGCCACATCAGGAACATCGAGCCCGCCGTCAGGCTGACCACCGCCGTCATTCGGAAGCCGAAGCCCGGATCGATCACCAGGCCGGGCGACTGCTCCAGCGCCACGGCGATGCCCAGCGACTGGAACAGGCACAGGCCGAGCGTGCCGTAGCGCGTGTACTGCGTGATCTTGCGGCGGCCCGCCTCGCCTTCCTTCTTCAGCTGCTCGAACTGCGGCATCACGTAGGTGAGCAGCTGCATGATGATCGAGGCCGAGATGTACGGCATGATGCCGAGCGCGAACACCGTGAACCGGGACAGCGCGCCGCCCGAGAACATGTTGAACAGGCTCAGGATGCCGCCCTGCTGGCCCTTGAACAGGGCCTGGAGCTGGCCGGGGTCGATCCCGGGCACCGGGATGTAGGACCCGACGCGGTAGACCACCAGCGCGAGCAGCAGGAAGACCAGCCGGCGACGCAGGTCGCCGAACTTGCCGGTCTTCGCCAGTTGGGCTGCGTTAGTGGCCACGCACTGCTTCCTTCAGCGTCATTCAGCCGTGGCCACGCTGCCGCCGGCCGCCTCGATGGCAGCCTTGGCACCCGCGGTGGCGGCGACGCCGGTCAGCTTGACCGCGCGCTTGATCTCGCCGGACTTGATGACCTTGACGTTGCGGATCAGCTCGCCGACCAGGCCGGCCTGCTTGAGGGCCAGCAGGTCCACCTCGGCCGCACCGAGGCGCTCGAGCGCCGCCAGCGACACCTCGGCGTTGAACTTGCGCGTCTGCGACTTGAAGCCGCGCTTGGGCAGGCGGCGCTGCAGCGGCATCTGGCCGCCTTCGAAGCCGACCTTGTGGTAGCCGCCGGCGCGGGACTTCTGGCCCTTGTGGCCGCGGCCCGCGGTCTTGCCCAGGCCGGAGCCGATGCCACGGCCGACGCGGCGGCGCGGCTTGCGCGCGCCGGGGGCCGACTTGAGCGTATTCAGTTCCATCTCAAACAACCTTCACCAGGTAGGCGATCTTGTTGATCATGCCGCGCACGGCGGGCGTGTCCTGCAGCTCGGAAACGGAGTTCAGCTTGCGCAGGCCCAGCCCGCGCACGGTGGCGCGGTGCGATGCCTTGGTGCCGATGGGGCTGCGCACCAGCTGCACCTTGACCGTGTTCTGTTGGGTAGCCATCTCGTGTACCTCGCTCAGGCGGCGAACAGGTCCTCGACCGACTTGCCGCGCTTGGCCGCCACCTCGGAGGGGGTGGTGGAGTTCTTCAGCGCGTCGAGCGTGGCACGGACCATGTTGTAGGGGTTGGTCGAGCCGTGGCTCTTGGCCACGATGTCGGTGATGCCCATGACCTCGAACACCGCGCGCATCGGGCCGCCGGCGATGATGCCGGTGCCCTTGGGGGCCGGCGCCATGATCACGTGGGCGGCGCCATGGTGGCCGACCACGTTGTGGTGCAGCGTGCCGCTCTTGAGCGACACCTTGGTCATGTTGCGGCGGGCTTCTTCCATCGCCTTCTGCACGGCAGCGGGCACTTCCTTGGACTTGCCCTTGCCCATGCCGACGCGGCCGTCGCCGTCGCCCACCACGGTCAGCGCGGCGAAGCCGAGGATCCGGCCGCCCTTCACAACCTTGGTGACGCGGTTGACCGCGATCATCTTCTCGCGCAGGCCGTCTTCCGGACCGTCGCCTTGCGTCTTCGCTTGAATTCTTGCCATGTCTCTGATCCGTGTGCGTTAGAACTGCAGGCCTGCTTCGCGCGCAGCGTCGGCCAGCGCCTTGACGCGGCCGTGGTAGGCGAAGCCCGCGCGGTCGAACGCCACCTGTTCCACCCCGGCAGCCTTGGCCCGCTCGGCGATTAGCTTGCCGACACGTGCGGCCGCGGCGGCGTTCCCACCCTTGCCGGCACCGCCGAGTTCCTTGCGCAGGTCGGCCTGGGCCGTCGATGCGGAGGCCAGCACCTTGCTGCCGTCGCCGGAGATGACGCTGGCGTAGATGTGCAGGTTCGTGCGGTTCACCGTCAGCCGCGCAACGCCCTGGGTGGCGATGCGGATGCGGGTCTGGCGGGCCCGGCGAAGACGCTGTTCTTTCTTGGTCAACATCGTCCGCTCCTTACTTCTTCTTGGTTTCCTTGATCACGACCTTCTCGTCCGCATAGCGGATGCCCTTGCCCTTGTAGGGCTCGGGCGGACGGATGGCACGGATCTCGGCGGCCACCTGGCCGACGCGCTGGCGGTCGGCACCCTTGACCACGATCTCGGTCGGGCCGGGCGTGGCCACGGTGATGCCCGCGGGCATGTCCTTGTTGACCGGGTGGGAGAAACCCACCGCCAGGTTCAGGCGCGAGCCCTGGGCCGTGGCCTTGAAGCCCACGCCGACCAGGTTCAGCTTCTTCTCGAAGCCCTTGCTTACGCCCACCACCATGTTGTTGACCAGCTGGCGCATGGTGCCGCTCATGGCGTTGGCCTCGCGCGTCTCGTCGGCCGGGACGAAGGTCAGCTTGCCGCCTTCGTTGTTCACCTTGACCAGCGAATTGACGGTGAGCGACAGCTGGCCGCCCGCGCCCTTGACGCTGATCTGGTCTTCCTTGATCTGCACGTCCACGCCTTGCGGGACGGCGACCGGCATCTTGGCTACTCGGGACATCTCTCGTTCCTTCCCCTTACGCCACGTAGCACAGCACTTCGCCACCGACACCGGTGGCGCGCGCCTTGCGGTCGGTCATCACGCCCTTGGGCGTGGTGACGATCGCCACGCCCAGGCCGTTCATGACCTGGGGGATGGCGTCGCGGCCCTTGTAGACGCGCAGGCCCGGGCGGCTGACGCGCTCGATGCGCTCGATCACCGGACGGCCGGCGTAGTACTTCAGCGCGATCTCGAGCTGGCTCTTGTTGCCGTCCTTGGTCACTTCGAAGCCGTCGATGTAGCCCTCGTCCTTCAGGACCTGGGCGATCGCGACCTTGAGGTTGGAGGCCGGCACGCTCACCGACGGCTTGGCCACCATCTGCGCATTGCGGATGCGGGTCAGCAGGTCGGCGATGGGATCACTCATGCTCATGTCTTGTCACTCCTCGCCGCTTACCAGCTGGCCTTGATCACGCCCGGGATGTCGCCCGAGAAGGCCATCTCGCGGATCTTGTTGCGGGCCAGGCCGAACTGGCGGAACGTGCCGCGCGGGCGGCCGGTGATCTCGCAGCGGTTGCGCTGGCGCGTCGGGTTGGCGTTGCGCGGCAGCTTCTGCAGGGCGAGCCGGGCGGCGGCGCGCTCCTCGTCGCTGCGCTTGGCATCGCCGGCGATCGCCTTCAGTTCCGCATGCTTCTTGGCGTACTGCGCGACCATCTTGTCGCGCTTGAGTTCGCGTTGGATCAGTGCTGTCTTGGCCATGCTGCGCCTTCAGTTCTTGAACGGGAAACGGAAGCCCGCGAGCAGCGCCTTGCACTCCTCGTCGGTCTTGGCCGTGGTCGTGATGCTGATGTTCAGGCCGCGCAGGGCATCGACCTTGTCGTACTCGATCTCGGGGAAGATGATCTGTTCCTTGACGCCCACGTTGTAGTTGCCGCGGCCGTCGAAGGCACGGCCGGAGATGCCGCGGAAGTCGCGCACTCGGGGCAGCGCCACGGTGACGAAGCGGTCCAGGAATTCGTACATCTTCACGCCGCGCAGGGTGACCATGCAGCCGATGGCCTGGCCTTCGCGGATCTTGAAGCCGGCGATGGCCTTGCGGGCCTTGGTCACGACGGGCTTCTGGCCGGCGATCTTGGTCAGGTCGGCGACGGCGTTGTCCATCACCTTCTTGTCGGCCACCGCCTCGCTCACGCCCATGTTCAGCGTGATCTTGGTCAGGCGCGGGACTTCCATCGGCGACTTGTAGCCGAACTTGGCGGTCAGCTCGGGGACCACCTTCTCGCGGTAATGCTGCTGCAGTCGTGCCATGGTCATGCCACCTTGATTTCTTCGCCGGAGGACTTGAACACGCGCACGCGCTTGTCGCCTTCGACCTTGATGCCGACCCGGTCGGCCTTGCCGGTGGCGGGATTCCAGATCGCCACGTTGGACTGGTGGATCGGCATGGCCTTCTCCACGATGCCGCCGGTGGTGCCGGCCATCGGGTTGGGCTTGGTGTGCTTCTTCACCAGGTTGATGCCCTCGACCACCACGCGCTCGTCGTCCTTGCGCAGGACGACCTTGCCGCGCTTGCCCTTGTCGCGTCCGGCCAGGACGATGACCTCGTCGCCTTTGCGGATCTTGTTCATTGCGTTCCCCTTACAGGACCTCGGGGGCCAGCGACACGATCTTCATGAAGCGCTCGGTGCGCAGCTCGCGCGTGACCGGGCCGAAGATGCGGGTGCCGATCGGCTCCAGCTTGTTGTTGAGCAGCACGGCGGCATTGCCGTCGAACTTGATCAGCGAGCCGTCGCCGCGGCGGATGCCCTTGGCCGTGCGCACCACGACGGCGCTGTAGATCTCGCCCTTCTTGACGCGGCCGCGCGGCGCGGCTTCCTTCACGCTGACTTTGATGATGTCGCCCACGCTGGCGTAGCGACGCTTGGAGCCACCGAGCACCTTGATGCACAGGACGGACTTCGCGCCCGTGTTGTCGGCGACTTCGAGCCGGGATTCAGTCTGGATCATTTGTTTATTCCCAACTTGTCCCCGATGCCGGGCCAGGCGCCACGGCGATCAGGTCAGTCTTGGGCCTGTCGTCCCCGGCCGGCTGGCCGCCCGGTTCCGCTGTAGGCTGAAAGCTCGCCCAAAAATAGGCGAGCCCGCGATTATGCCTTATCCGCTGGCCTTGTCAAACCCCCGGGCAGCAGCAGGGCCTCAGGCCGGCTGGCGTTGCGGCAGGTAGCTGGCGGCCAGTTCGGCGAACGCCGCCTGGCGCGGGTCGCCCCGCGTCTCCTCCCGCAGCAGCCGCGCCACCACCGGCGCCAGCCGGGCGGCCAGGGCGGCGTCCAGGAACAGCAGGCGCGAGCGCCGCGCCAGCACGTCCTCGACCGTCCGGGCGTATTCGTGGCGGGCGGCGAAGCGGACCATGGCCTCGGTCAGCCCGCCACCGAGCTCGGCGCCGGCACCGGGCAGCGACTGCACGGCGGCAGCCTCGGAGCCGTACAGGTGCGCGCCGGGAGGCTCGGACAGCGGCACCGCCGTGCGTCCACCCAGGTCCCCGCCCACCAGCGTCAAGTTAGTAGTCACTCCCGCGGCAGCCCTTGCCAGCAGCTTCGCCTCGAAGCAGCGCTCCAGCACGTCCTCGGCCATGGCGCGATAGGTCGTCCACTTGCCGCCGGTCACCGTCACCAGCCCCGAGGGGCTGACCAGCACCGTGTGCTCGCGGCTGAGGGTCTTGGTCGCGGCCCCGTCGTCCCCCTGCGGCTTGACCAGCGGGCGCAGCCCGACCCAGATGCTGCGCACGTCCTCCAGCCGGGGTGCCCGGGCCAGGTAGCGGGCCGCCTCGCCGAGGATGAAATCGAGCTCGTGGGCGAACGGCCGGGGCTCGCGCGCCAGGTCGTTGCGCGGCGTGTCGGTGGTGCCCAGGATCACCTTGCCCAGCCAGGGAACGCCGAACAGCACCCGCCCGTCGGCCGTCTTGGGCACCATCAGCGCATACCGGCCGGGCAGGAAGGAGCGGTCCACCACCACGTGGACGCCCTGGCTGGGCGCCACGATAGCCTGCACCGGCCGCCCCGAGGCCTGGGCATCCTGCTGGCGCAGGTGGTCCACCCAGACCCCCGCGGCATTGATGACGCAGCGGGCGCGCACTTCGTAGGAGCGGCCGGTCTCCCGGTCCTCGCAGCGCAGCCCGCGCACGCGCCCCCCTTCGTGCAGGACGCGCACCACCGGGCAGTAGTTCAGCAGCAGCGCGCCCTTGGCCGCGGCGGTCCGCGCCAGGGCCAGCGCCAGCCGCGCGTCGTCGAACTGGCCGTCCCAGTACTCGACGCCGCCGCGCAGCCCTTCGGACCGCGCGGTCGGCAGCGCCTCCAGGGTGGCGGCGCGGCCGAGCAGCCGGGTGGGAGCCAGCCCGGCCTTGCCGGCCAGCGCGTCGTACAGCTTGAGGCCGGCGCCGTAGAAGGGCGTCTCCCAGAGCCGGTAGGAGGGCATCACGAAGGGCAGCGGCTGCGCCAGGTGGGGCGCGTTGCGCAGCAGCACGCTGCGTTCGTGCAGGGCCTCGCGCACCAGCGGGATGTTGCCTTGCGCCAAGTAGCGCACGCCGCCATGGACCAGCTTGGTCGCGCGCGAGGAGGTGCCGCCGCCGAAATCGTGCGACTCCAGCAACAGCACCGAGAAGCCGCGGGCCGCGGCATCCAGTGCAACCCCCAGCCCGGTGGCGCCACCCCCGACGACGGCCAGGTCCCACACCGTCGGGCTGGCCAGCCGGGCCAGCAGTTCCTGTCGATTCATCGGCGGCGATTGTCGCGCAGCGCGACCATTCGAATACGTAGACTCCGCGACATGGCACTCCAGGACACGCACATCGCCTTCATCGGGGGCGGCAACATGGCCACGGCGATCATCGGCGGGCTGATCCGGCAGGGCCTGCCGCCGGACCGGTTGCAGGTGGTGGAGCCTTGGGCCGAGGCGCGCGAGCGCCTCGCACGCGACCACGGCGTGCAGGCCGAGGCGGCCGCCGGCTCGACCCTAGGCCGTGCCGCCCTGGTGGTCTGGGCGGTCAAGCCGCAGACGTTTCGCGAGGCCGCGCAGCCGGTCGCCGCGCACACGGCCGGCGCACTGCACCTGAGCGTGGCCGCCGGCATCCGTTCGGACAGCATCGCGCGCTGGCTGGCCAGCGAGCGGGTGGTCCGCTGCATGCCCAACACCCCCGCGCTGGTCGGCCGCGGGATGACGGCCCTGTTCGCACGGGCGGCCGTGACCCCGGGGGACCGCGCGCTGGCCGAGCAGGTGCTGGCGCCCACCGGCGCCACTTTGTGGGTGGACCAGGAAGTGCAACTGGACGCCGTCACGGCGCTATCGGGCTCCGGCCCGGCCTACGTGTTCTATTTCATCGAGGCGATGGCGCAGGCCGGCCAGCAGATGGGCCTGCCGGCGGACAAGGCGCTGCAGCTTGCGATCGGCACCTTCGGCGGTGCCGCCGAACTGGCGCGCACGGCCAGCGAGCCGCCGCAGGTGCTGCGCGAGCGCGTCACCTCCAAGGGCGGCACCACCTACGCGGCGCTCACCGCCATGGAGCAGTCGGCGGTCGGCCGGCATTTCATCGAAGCCATGCACGCGGCCTGCCGGCGGGCAGCCGAACTGGGCGACGAATTCGGCCGCGACTGAGGCGCGCTACTTGAGCGAATAGCTGGCGACGATGCCGGAAAATACTGCGAAGCCGACCCAGTGGTTGAGTCGGAAGGCCTGGAAGCAGCCTTCGCGCGTGCGCTCGCGGATCAGGCGCCAGTGCCACGCGGCCTGCGCCGCCGCGGCGGCGATGCCCAGCAGGAAGGGCCAGCCCAGCTCGCGCGGCGCCAGCGCCACCCACCAGATCGCCAGGAAGGCGGCGTAGCAGGCCAGCACCACCGCGACGTCGGCGCGGCCCAGCGTGATCGCCGAGGTCTTGATGCCGATCCGCAGGTCGTCGTCGCGGTCCACCATCGCGTATTCGGTGTCGTAGGCCAGCACCCAGAACAGGTTGCCCAGCAGCAGCACCCAGGCCAGCAGGGGCACGCGCGACTGCACCGCCGCGAACGCCATCGGGATGCCGAAGCTGAAGGCCACGCCCAGCACCGCCTGCGGCATGGACACGACCCGCTTGGCGTACGGATAGATCACCGCCACGGCCAGGGCCGCGAACGACCAGGCGACGGCGGCGGCGTTGGTGGTGAGGACCAGCGCGAACGCCAGCAGCGCCAGCACCGCGCCCACGGCCAGTGCCTCCTTCACCCCGATGCGGCCGGCCGTGACCGGGCGCTGGGCGGTTCGCTTGACGTGGCGGTCGAACTCGCGGTCGGCCACGTCGTTGAGGCAGCAGCCGGCGCTGCGCATCAGGATGGTGCCCAGCGTGAACACCGCGATCAGGTGCCAGCCGGGAAAGCCGTGCGCCGCCACCCACAGGGCGCTGAGGGTGGGCCACAGCAGCAGCAGCCAGCCGGCCGGCCGGTCCCAACGCACCAGGTCCAGCCAGAGCGCGAAGCGTTGGGCCAGCGTCATGCGAAGCCGAGCCGGCGCAGGTCGAGCCGGCCGTCGCGCATGGGCGGACACCAGAAGTAGGCGCCGGTGACCGGCTTGGAGATGCCGAACAGCGCGTCGACGATGCCGTCGTCCTGGCCGGCCATGCGCCGCATCTGCGCCTCGAAGGCCGCGTGCGAATGGCCGAAGGCCACGAACATCAGGCCCGCCCGGGTGCCCGACATCCACGGCATGGAGCGGCGCAGCACGAAGGCGGGCGGGTCGAAGTCCTCCTGCGCCGTGCGCTTGACGTGGGCCGAGACCGGCGAGTCCTCGATTTCCTCGTTGTCCGCCAGCCGGCGCCCGAAGTGGTGGTCGCGGTCCTGCTCGGTGAGCGCTTCGAAGGCGTCGAAGTCGTGCACCCACTGCTGCACGGCGACGTAGCTGGCGCCGTCCAGCCCCGAGCCCTGCCCGTGCACGAACGCGGCCTGCAGTGCGGCCTCGCCCGACGGGTTCTCGGTGCCGTCCTCGAAACCGGTGAGGTCGCGGCCATGTCCGCTGGTGGCGCTCAGCTTGTGGCGGAACGCGTCCACGATGTGGCGCAACTCGAACACCGGCGCCAGCGCCTTCTGCACCCGTCGCGTGATGTGCATCAGGTCGCCCAGGTCGTCGCCGCGCAGCCAGCACCACAGCTGGCCGGGCGTGGACGGCACCTCCACCCGACCCGAGAAGTCGGCCGGGAATTCATGCAGGTCCGGGATCTCGCCGCCCAGCGCCTTGACCAGCGAGGGGCCGATGCCGACGACCACGTCGCTGCCATTGGCCAGCGGCGACAAGCGCATCAGCGCCTCGCGGATCGCCTGGGCCGGCTGCTGTTCGCCGGCCATCTCGAAGAGGACGTAACGGGCCAGCGCGGGGATCCCGTCCAGGATGCCGGGCTGGTAGAGGGCAGGAGTGGGTTGCATGTCGCGTGTTCGCTCGAAAGGCCGGATTGGAGCGCGTGCGTCAGGACAGCCGCTTGACGCCCGGCAACTCGCAGGCGTAGATCGCGTTGCGCAGCGCGGCGATCGCCTCGTAGCGCGTGAAGCTTCGACGCCAGGCCAGCACCACCCGCCGGCTGGGCGGCTCGCCCTCGAACGGGATGTAGCGCACGAAGGCCTGGTCGTCCTTGCGCCGCCGGGGCTTGGGATCCAGCGCCTCGGCCGGCACCGACAGGCGCGGCACCAGCGTCACGCCCATGCCGGCCGCCACCATGTGCTTGATGGTCTCCAGCGAGGAGCCCTCGAAGCTCTTGCGGATGCCTTCGGCATCGCTGGAAAAGCGCGCGAACTCCGGGCAGACCTCCAGCACGTGGTCGCGGAAGCAGTGGCCCGTGCCCAGCAGCAGCATGGTCTCGCTCTTGAGTTCCTGGGCGGTGACCGTCGCGCGCTGCGCCAGCGGGTGGTTGACCGGCACCGCGGCCAGGAAGGGCTCGTCGTACAGCGGCGCCAGCGCCAGCCCGGTGTCGGGGAAGGGTTCGGCCATCACGGCGCAGTCGATCTCGCCGGTGCGCAGCATCTCCAGCAGCTTGACGGTGAAGTTCTCCTGCAGCATCAGCGGCATCTGCGGCGTGCGATCGATGGCCTGGCGCACCAGCGAGGGCAGCAGGTAGGGCGCGATGGTGTAGATCACGCCGAGCTTGAGCGGGCCGGCCAGCGGGTCCTTGCCGCGCTTGGCGATCTCCTTGATCGCGGCCGCCTGCTCCAGCACGCTCTGCGCCTGGCGCACGATGTCCTCGCCCAGCGGGGTGACGCTGACCTCGTTGGCGCTGCGCTCGAAGATCTTGACCTCCAGTTCGTCCTCCAGCTTCTTGACCGCCACCGACAGGGTCGGCTGCGAGACGAAGCAGGCTTCGGCGGCCTTGCCGAAGTGCTTCTCCCGGGCCACGGCGACGATGTACTTGAGCTCGGTGAGGGTCATTCGATTCGGTTCTTCGTGTCGGTTGCTCAACTGCGCGTCGCACGACGCGTAGCGTACGAAATCGCGTGGCCTAGTCCAGTGGCCACCGCGGAACCGGCTTTGCCGGGCCGCTGGTGGCGCCCCTTGAGGGGAGGCGCCGCAGGCGCTTCGGGGTGGTCTTTCACTTCAAGCCTTGAGGTACTCGGATTTTCCCCCCAACCAGCGCTCGGCGTGCCGCCGCGCGTGCTCGGGGAAGCGATCCAGCATGGCCGGCGCCAGCCGGCGCGCCGCCTGCAGCAGCCGGGTGTCGGTGGCGAGGTCGGCGAACCGCAGCAGCGGGGCGCCCGACTGGCGCGCGCCCAGGAACTCGCCGGGGCCGCGGATCTCCAGGTCGCGCCGCGCGATCTCGAAGCCGTCGTGGGTCTCGGCCATGGCCTTCAGGCGGGCCCGGGCGGTGTCGCCGAGCCGGCCGTTCTCGCCCGGCGAATACAGCAGCACGCAGGCCGAGGCCGCCGCGCCGCGCCCGACCCGCCCGCGCAACTGGTGCAGCTGCGACAGGCCGAAGCGTTCGGCATGCTCGATCACCATCAGCGAGGCGTTGGGCACGTCGACCCCGACCTCGATCACCGTGGTGGACACCAGCACGCCCATCTGGCCGCCGGCGAACTGCGCCATCACCGCCTTCTTCTCGCCGGCCGGCATGCGCGAGTGCAGCAACCCGACCTGCACGCGGGGCAGTGCGGCGGCCAGCTCCTGGTGGGTCTCGGTGGCATTGCGCAGGTCCAGCGCCTCGCTCTCCTCGATCAGCGGGCAGACCCAGTAGACCTGCCGGCCCTGCGCGAGCTGGGCCCGGATGCGCTCGACCACCTCCTCGCGCCGGCTGTCCGCCACCACCTTGGTGACGACCGGCGTGCGGCCCGGCGGCAGCTCGTCGATGGTGGAGACGTCCAGGTCCGCGTAGTAGCTCATCGCCAGCGTGCGCGGGATGGGGGTGGCGGTCATCATCAGCAGGTGGGGTTCGAGGGAGCGCTGGACCTCCGCTGCCCGGCCCATTTCTTCCTCATTCCCGCCCGTTTTTCCGTCATTCCCGCGAAGGCGGGAATCCAGGGCTTCTGGCACGTCGGACTGGATCCCCGCTTTCGCGGGGATGACCGCTGTCGCGGTCACCTTGCTGCGCAGCGCCAGCCGCTGCGCCACGCCGAACCGGTGCTGCTCGTCGATGATGGCCAGCCCCAGGCGACGGAACTGCACCTGTTCCTGGATCACCGCGTGCGTGCCCACCACCAGCGCCGCCTCGCCGCTCGCCAGAGCCTCCAGCATCGCGCCGCGCTCCTTCTTGCGCTGCCCGCCGGTCAGCCAGGCGACGCCGTGCCCCAGCGGCGCGAGCAGCGGCTCCAGCCAGCCGACCAGCTTGCGGAAGTGCTGCTCGGCCAGGATCTCCGTTGGCGCCATCAGCGCGCACTGCCAGCCGGCATCGATCGCCACGGCCGCGGCCAGCGCCGCCACCACCGTCTTGCCGGAGCCGACGTCGCCCTGCAGCAGCCGGTGCATGGGCACGGTGCGTGCGATGTCGGCGGCGATCTCCTCGCCCACCCGGCGCTGCGCCGCGGTCAGTTCGAACGGCAGGGCCGCCAGCAGGCGCTCGTGCAGCCCGGCGGCCCGGGCGCGCAGCGCCGGTGCGTGCAGCCGGTCGCGTTCGCGCTTGCTCTGCAGTTGCGACAACTGCTGCGCCAGCAGCTCCTCCGCCTTCAGCCGCTGCCAGGCCGGGTGGCTGTGGTCCTCCAGCGTGGCCAGCGAGGTGTCCGGACCCGGGTGGTGCAGGAACTCCAGCGCCTCGCGCAGCGTCCACGCGGGCTGCAGCCCCAGCTGCGGGCTGAGCGGCTCCGGGATGGTCTCGGACAGGTCGGCCCGGGCCAGCCCGGACAGCACCGCCTTGCGCAGGTAGGCCTGCGGCAAGGCCGCGACCGTGGGGTAGACCGGCGTGAGTGCCTGCGGCAGCGTGCCACCGGCGGGCTTGCACACCGGGTGCACCATCTGCCGCCCGTACAGGCTGTCCTTGAGTTCGCCGCGCGCGAGGATCCGGTTGCCGACCGCCAGCGCCTTCTGCTGCGACGGGTAGAAGGAGAAGAAGCGCAGCACGCAGGCGCCGGTGCCGTCGTCGATGGTGACCACCAGCTGCCGGCGCGGCCGGTAGGCGACGTGGTTGTCGGTGATCGTGCCTTCGACCTGCACCGTGTCGCCGTCGCGCGCGTCGCGCAGCTTCACGATGCGCGTCTCGTCCTCGTAGCGGTACGGCAGGTGCAGGGCGAGGTCGATGTCGCGTGCCAGTCCCAGCTTGAGCAGGGCTTTCTGCGGCGCGGACAGGGCCTGGGCAGCGGGCATGGGACAATTCTGCCCTCCCACTTGGAACGGGCTCCGTCCAGCCCTCAAGCATGCGTGCATTCACCCTGGGCGACTTCGACTTCGCCCTGCCCCCCGAACTGATCGCCCAGCAACCGGCCGCCGAGCGCAGCGCCTCGCGCCTGCTCGATGGGCGGCACCAGCCGCCGGCCGACCGCGTGTTCCGCGAACTGCCGGCGCTGCTCACCCCGGGCGACCTGCTGGTGTTCAACGACACCCAGGTGATCAAGGCCCGCCTGTTCGGCGAGAAGCCCACCGGCGGGCGCGTCGAACTGCTGGTCGAGCGCGTGTTGCGCGGCTGCGAGGCGGTGGTGCACCTGCGCGCCAGCAAGAAACCGCCCGTGGGCACCACGCTGGCGATGGAGGGCGGCTTCACCGCCACCCTGCTAGGGCGCTGGCCCGACGAGGACGGGCCGCTGTTCCACTTCGCCTTCAGCGACGAACCGTTCGCGCTGATGGAGCGCCACGGCCACGTGCCGCTGCCGCCCTACATCGAGCACGCCGACACGGCGCAGGACGCCGAGCGCTACCAGACCGTGTTCGCGCGCTCGCCCGGCGCGATCGCCGCGCCCACCGCCGCCCTGCACTTCGACGACGCGGTGCTGTCCAGCCTGGAGGCCTGCGGCGTGCGCCGCGCCAGCCTCACCCTGCACGTGGGCGCCGGCACCTTCCAGCCGGTGCGCACCGACGACATCGCGCAGCACCGCATGCATAGCGAGTGGTACGAGATCCCGGCGGCCACGCAGGAGGCGATCGCGCGCACCCGCCTGCAGGGTGGCCGCATCGTCGCTGTCGGCACCACCACCGTGCGCACGCTGGAGAGCTGGGCGCTGACCGGCCAGACCGAGGGGGACACCGACATCTTCATCACGCCGGGCTTCCGCTTCCGGCTGGTGGACCTGATGGTCACCAACTTCCACCTGCCCAAGTCCACGCTGATGATGCTGGTGTCGGCCTTCGCCGGCCACGAGCACGTGATGGGCCTTTACCGGCACGCGGTCGAGCAGCGCTACCGCTTCTTCTCGTACGGCGACGCGATGCTGCTCGAGCGCAGAACATGACCACCCCGACGCGGCCTGCGGCCGCCGCAACCCCTGAGCAACGATCCTGATCGGCATGCTGCAATTCGAGATCCTCGCCACCGAGGGCCGCGCCCGCCGTGGCCGGCTGACCCTCAACCACGGCGTCGTGCAGACGCCGATCTTCATGCCGGTGGGCACCTACGGCACGGTCAAGGGCGTGACGCCGCGCTCGCTGGAGGAGATGGGCGCCCAGATCATCCTGGGCAACACCTTCCACCTGTGGATGCGCCCGGGGCTGGACGTGCTGGCGCAGTTCGGCGGGCTGCACCGTTTCGAGGGCTGGGAGCGGCCGATCCTGACCGACTCCGGCGGCTTCCAGGTCTGGAGCCTGGGCGAGATGCGCAAGATCAGCGAGGAGGGCGTGAAGTTCGCCTCGCCGGTCAACGGCGACCGGCTATTCCTCACGCCCGAGGTGTCGATGCAGGTGCAGACCGCGCTGAACAGCGACATCGTGATGCAGTTCGACGAGTGCACGCCCTACGAGACCAAGGGCCATGTGACGACCGATGCCGAGGCGCGCTTCTCGATGGAGCTGTCGCGCCGATGGGCGGTGCGCTGCCGGGCCGAGTTCGCGCGGCTGGAGAACCCGAACGCGCTGTTCGGCATCGTGCAAGGCGGCATGTTCGAGCACCTGCGCGAGGAGTCGCTGGCGGCCCTGGTGGAGATGGACCTTCCCGGCTACGCCATCGGCGGCGTCAGCGTGGGCGAGCCCAAGGAGGACATGCAGCGCATCGTCGCCCACACGCCGCACCGGCTGCCGGCGCACAAGCCGCGCTACCTGATGGGCGTTGGCACGCCGGAGGACCTGGTGGACGGCGTGGCCAACGGCGTGGACCTGTTCGACTGCGTGATGCCGACCCGCAACGCCCGCAACGGCCACCTGTTCACGCGCTTCGGCGACCTGAAGATCCGCAATGCGCGGCACCGCAGCGACGAGCGTCCGCTGGACGAGACCTGCACCTGCTACACCTGCCGCGGCCACGCGCGGGCCGACGGCAGGGTCAGCGGCGGCTTCTCGCGCGCCTACCTGCACCACCTGGAGCGCTGCGGCGAGATGCTGGCGCCCATGCTGGCCACCATCCACAACCTGCACTACTACCTGAACCTGATGCGCGAGATCCGCGAGGCGCTGGAGGCGCAGCGCTTCGCGGCCTTCGCGCGGCAGTTCCGCGAGGACCGCGCGCGCGGCGTCTGACGGCGCCGGGTCGTCCTCAGGCGCCCTCGGCCGCCAGCGGCGCCGAGCCGCGCGCCGCGCCGGTGCCGCAGGCGTGGCAGAAGCGGGCGAAGGCGTTCTTGCGCGTGGCGCAGTGGCCGCAGCGGTCGAACAGGCCGATGCCACAGTGCGGGCAGAAATCGATCTTCTCGTTCTTCAGGTCCACCGGCCGCTCGCAACCCGGGCACACGCCCTTGGACAACCGCGCCAGCGCCGTGTCGTAGGGCAGTTCCTCGCGCCGCTCGGCGTCCGGCTTCTGCTCGGCCGCCTTCTGCCGCTGCAGGTAGCGTTCCAGCGCCAGGATGGCCTGCCGGCCGGCCAGCACCGTGATGACGATGCCGACGGCGTAGCGCACGTAGCCACCATAGCTGGGCAGGTAGGGCACCAGCTCGACGAAGAAGGTGAACAGGGCGAACAGGATGAAGCCCCACACGAAGGGCCAATAGGTGCCCTTGCGCTTGTGGCGGAACAGCCAGCCGGCCACCACCAGCAGCGGCAGCGTGAGCGCCAGCCGGTACAGGAACACGCGCAGTTCGACCTTGCGCTGCTCGGCGGCCAGGCGCTGGCCGGCGTCGTGCTGCATCTCGGACAGCGTCAGCCGGGCACGCTCCTGCCGCTGGCGCGCATCCAGGGCGGCCTGCTCCTGCTGCTCCACGGCCGACTGCGCCGTGCGCTCGACCTGCTTGAGTTCGTCGAGCTGGCGGGTGCGCGCCAGCAGCTCGGGGTCCTGCTCCGCGAGCTGGGTGGCTCGCCGCGTCGCCAGCCAGTTGCCGAAGGTCTCGCGCGCCGTGCCGGCGTCGGCCCGCGCCACCTGCAGCTTGAGGCGGGCCTGCTCCAGCGCCGACTGCGCTTCGCGCTGCGCCCGCTCGCCGGCCTTGATGTCGGCCCGCAGCCGGTCGGCGGCGGCGCGGTCCAGGAAGTCGTCCAGCGTGAGCCGCTGCTCCACCTTGGGCAGGTCGCCGACCAGCGTGCCGCCCAGCCCGGTCAGGAAGCCCGCGAACACGATCGCCACCAGCCACAGGCCGCGGCGAAACCACTTCTCCGAAAGGCGCAGTGCCTTGCCCATGGTCCCCTCCTCTCGCCAGGCCGCGCCCGGCGGCGGCCCCGCCGCATTCTGCACGGCGGCACAGGGGACGCGGTCAGCGGAACACCGTCAGCACGCCGGTGTAGCCATACAGGTGGTGGCGCGCGATCTCGCCGCCGGCGAAGAAGCCCACCAGCGGCACGTCGCCGAGCGCATGGCGCACGATCTGCAGCTCCGCGCTGGGGCCGCCGAAATGTGGTCCGCCGCGGCCCGCGCAACTGACGTAGATGGCGCCGGCGATGCGCCGCGCCGGATTGGGGGCCGACTGCGCCTCCGGCGCCGCCAGCGCGGCGGCCACCGGATGGGGCATCTCCTCGGGCTCCAGTTCCTCGCGGATCTCGGAGCAGATGCGCACCAGGTCGGCGCGCGCGGCCCGGGCGTTGCGGGTGCAGAAGGCCATGCGCATGCCAGGTTCGACCCGGCTGGCGATGGCGACGCCGCGCCGGCCCGGATCGAGGCCGATGATGTGGCGCACCTCGACGTCGGCGCCGAAGGTGCCGCCGCGCGCCATCAGGTCCTCGCCCGGTGCCGTCAGGCCGACCAGGGTGGCACGCAGCCGGGCGATGGCCGCTTCGGGCTGCTCCAGCGAGATGTCGGCTTCCTCCAGCAGCACGTCCAGCGCCGGCTCGCCGTCGAGCGAGAGCAGGACGTTGTCCTCGGCAGCGGTGACCAGCCGCTCGCGGCCGAGCGGCTGGCAGCCCTGGGTCACGCGCGAGACCAGCTGCACGCCCTCGCCGAAGGCCACGCCCGAGAGCCCGCCGCGGAACACGCCGCCGGCGTGGCCCTGGCCCCGGATGTTGCCGTTGCCGCCGACCGCGAACTGCACGGTGTCGCCGCGGCTGGCCGCCAGCCCGCCGAACAGGTAGCCGGTGGCGGTGCGCCCGGCCATCTCGGCGACCAGCTCGCCCAGCTCGGGGGTGGAGGCATCGGCGTGCACCAGCGCGGTGTGCGGCTCGAAGCCCATGCCCTCGCCGGCGCCCAGCGGTGCCACGCCGGAGAACACCCGGTACTGGTGCGGCGGCACGGCGCACAGCATCACGGCCAGCGCCGGCTCGTCGAAGTACTCGACGTTGCTGGACGCGATGCCCACCCCCACGGTGCCGGCCCAGTCGGTGACCTCCGGCAGTTCGGCCGACAGATGGTCCAGGATGTCCTGCGCCTGCGCCGCGTAGTGGTCGGTGATGTACAGCAGCCCGAGCGTGGGCGTGGCCGCGTAGTCGGGCAGCGCCAGCTGCGCGCGCAGCTGCGCGAGCACCAGCCCGACGGCCATGGGCCACTGGGGATGGGTGGCGTGCGCGAATGGGAACAGCTTCATCGCGTGGTGGCCGTCAGCGGTTGGTGGCACGCTTGCGCGGTGCGGGCTTGCGCGCCTTCGCGGTGCCGGTTGATGTCTTGCGGGCCGCCTTCTTCGAGCCCGCGCCCGGGGTGGCCCCACGCATCACGCCGCCGGCGGAGCGGACGGCGTCGCGCGCCAGGCCGGTCGCCATGTGGCGCGCCGTGTCGATGGCCGTGTTGCGGGTGGCGTCCTTGAGCGCATCGGCCGCGATCTGCTGGAACTGCTGGGTCAGTGCGCCCCACCACTGCATCGGATCGACCACGCCGTCGGCGGCCTTGGCACCGCCCTTCGCGCCGGCCTTGGCGCCCGACGTGCGGCCGCTCGCGGCGCGGGCCACGCCGGACACCGTGCCGGCGGCACCGGCGGCCGTCTCGGTGACCTTCTGCACCCCGCCCAGCACGGTGTCGGCCGCCTTGAGCTTGAGGGCATTGGCCACGTCGCCCATGTTGAAGTTCATGCCCTTGAGCGTGGCCAGCGTCATCTTCTGGACCTCCAGCGCCTGCACCGTGGCGGCCAGGGCCTTGGAGTTCTGGTCCAGCCAGAAGTGCACGGCCTTGAGCTCCTCGATGCGCTTCTCCAGCTCCTCGACGTTGAGCGTGGGCGCCACCCAGTTCGCCAGGTTGGGCATCTGCGGGATCGACTGCCCGGCGCCCTTGGCCAGGTTCTGCAGGAAGTCGAACCCGGGGACGAACTTGCCGAAGCCCAGGGGGTCTTGCTCGCTCATGGCTGCGCCTTTCTCGGGAGGAAGCCGCAGCTTAGAGCATTGCAGCCGGAAAGGAGGACGAGTCGGCGAAAGCCGTTGGCACGCAAGAGCGGCGCCAACGGCCCGGCTGCTCAGTGCTTCCGGTGGCCGTGCGCGGCGGCCGCGCCGGCTTCGCGCGGCGGCGTGGCCGAGACCGGCACCTGCAGCGCGAGCTCGCGGGTCTCGCCGGCGGCGGTCCTGAAGGTCAGCGTCAGCGGCAACTGGGTGTTGGCCACCAGCGGTGCCTTCAGCTCCATCAGCATCAGGTGGTAGCCGCCCGGCTTGAGCTGCACCGGCTGGTCGGGCTTGAGCTCGAGGCCGTCGACCGCCCGCATGCGCATCACGTCGCCTTCCATCTTCATCTCGTGCACCTCGGCCACGCCGGCGGCCGGGGTGGAGACCCGCACCAGGGTGAGGGGCTCCTGCGCGACCAGCGTCATGAAGGCGCCGGAGGCGCGCTGGCCCGGCACGCTGGCACGGGCCCAGGGGGCCAGCACCGTGACCGGCGCAGCGGCCTGTGCCCAGGCGCCGGCGATGGAAGCGAGCGCCAGCGCGGCGCCCAGCAGGGACTTGGTGATCGTGTTCATCGTGGGCTCCTTGTCTCGATCAATGGCGATGGCCGTGGCTGTGGCCGCCGGCGGGCAGCACTTCCAGCACGGCGGCCGGTTCCTTCAGGTCGCCGGCCTTCTGTCTGGCCTGGGGCAGCTGGGCCCAGTCGACCCGGCCCTGTTCACACACCTGGCTCACCGGCCAGTAGAGCGGGCCGGGTTCGGCCGGCAACTGCGCCACCAGCACGAATTCGTCGTACTGGTCGGACGGCAGCGCGGCGTCGGCCGAGCGGGCGGTCCAGGTGATGCGCGTCACGGCCTCGCTGACGGTGCGGCCATGCGAGCTCACCGGCTTCGGCAACGGGGCCCGGTCGATCGCCACGGTCCAGCCGGGCTTGGGCATGGGCCGCGCGCCGAGCACGCCGGCCGGCATGCTCACGACCAGCTGGCGGGTGGCGGAGCTGCCGCAGCCGTGCCCGACCTTGAAGGTCGCCTTGTAGCTGCTGCCCGCGGGCGCGGCGCCCTGCTCGAGGGCCACGTGGGCGGCGGCGGGAAGCGCGATGCCGAACGCAGCGGCGCTCGCGCAGGAGAGGAGGAAATGCTTCATGGTGACGGCCGCCGTGCGGCCCCTGGGGAGAAAGCGAAAGCCCCGGCTGCGGACGGACCGCGGCCGGGATCGGTTCAGGCCAGGAGGGCAGGCGGCCCACGCGCCGGGAGCGGCGCCGCGGCCTGCGCGGCGGGCGCGCGGGCGGGAATCGAACGCAGCACCTCGCCCAGCGGCAACGACGCGGTCGCCACCGCGGTGACCGCCGGAGGCGGCGCCACGCTGGCGCACAGCGGGCAGTCGAGCGTGTGGCTGGCCGGCGGCGCACCGCCGTCGTCGGCCTTGACCAGCAGCTTCATGGACCCACCGCTGCAGACCAGCTCCAGCGAGGCCGACCGCGTGAGTGGCGCGGCCACCGCGACGCCGATCGCCAGCGCGAACCACGCCAGCACGAGGCGGGCGAGGAAGCGGGCTTGGCGCAGGCGCTGCATGCCCGCGATTATCGGCCGCCCGCGCCGGCGCACCGGCGGCACTGGGCGGCACTGGGCGGCGCTTGACGCGGCGCAAGGCCCGAGGCGGGCTCAGGCGCCCGGGAACTTCGGCGCCCGGCGCTCGCGCAGCGAGGCCACGCCCTCGCGCACGTCGGGGCCGCCGAAGCCCATGAACTCCAGCGCCAGCGAGGTGTCGAAGGCCGGACCGGCCTGTCGCAGCCAGTTGTTGAGCGAGTACTTGGTCCAGCGGATCGCACTCTGGCTGCCCTGCGCCAGCCGGTCGGCCACTTCGTAGGCCTTGGCCACCAAGGCATCGTCCTCCACCGCCAGCGCCACCAGGCCGATGCGTTCGGCCTCTTCGCCGCTGACCGGCTCGCACAGCATCAGGTAGTACTTGGCCTTGGCCATGCCGCACAGCAGCGGCCAGACGATGGCGGCGTGGTCGCCGGCCGCCACGCCCAGCCGGGTGTGGCCGTCGACGATCTTCGCGTTCTTCGCCGCGATCGGGATGTCGGCCAGCAGCCCCGCCACCAGCCCGGCGCCCACGGCCGGCCCGTGCATGGCGCTGACGATCGGCTTGTCGCAATTGATCACGTTGTAGACGAGGTCGCGCGCTTCCCGCCAGACCCGGCTGCGGACCTCGAAGTCGGTCGCCATGTCCTGCACCAGCGACAGGTCGCCGCCGCCGGAGAAGCCCTGGCCTTCGCCGCGCAGCACGGCACAGCGCACGCTGTCGTCGGCCGACACGTCGCGCCAGATCTCGGTCAGCTCGCGGTGGCCGTCGTGGCCGGCGGTGGGCAGCTTGCCGTTGGTCGCGCGCATGACGATGTCGAGCACCGAGTCGCCCGGGCCGCGGCGGCTGATCGAGAGGGTGCGGTAGCGCGAATAGTCCATGGCGTTGGGGTGCAGTAGTCTTGCGGAATGGCAAGCTTATTCCACCTCGCCTTCCACGTGACCGACCTGGACGAGGCGCGCCGCTTCTATGGCGGCGTGCTCGGCTGCGCCGAAGGGCGCAGCACCGACACCTGGGTCGATTTCGATTTCTTCGGCCACCAGCTGTCGCTGCACCTCGGCACGCCCTTCGCCACCACCCGCACCGGCCGCGTCGGCGACCAGCTGGTGCCGATGCCGCACTTCGGGCTGGTGCTGGAACTGCCGCAATGGCAGGCGATGGCCGAGCGCCTGCGCGCGGCCGGCACCGAATTCGTCATCGAGCCGCACCTGCGCTATGCGGGCCAGCCGGGCGAGCAATGGACCATGTTCTTCTGCGACCCGTGCGGCAATCCGATCGAGGTCAAGGGCTTCCGTTCGCTGGCCGGCCTGTACGCGCCGCAGCCGGCCGGCTGAGTCGTGCGGACCCATCCCGCCCGTAAGCCTCGTCCTACGCAGGGCCACGGTGGCTCCGCCCGGCCCGCGATGCCGGCCCCGTGTTACGGTCGACGTCCATGAATTTCGTCGACATCCTGTGTCCGGCCTGCGCGCTGTTCCTGGACTTCGACGGCACGCTCGTGGACATCGCGCCGGAGCCCGGCGCCGTGGTCGTCCCCTCGGGCCTGGTGCCCACCCTGGCCGCCCTGCAGGAGTACCTCGGGGGCGCGGTGGCCGTGGTCAGCGGCCGTCCGATCCGGGAGATCGACCGCTTCCTCGATCCGCTGCGGCTGCCGGTGGCCGGGGTGCACGGCGCCGAGCGCCGCACCGCGGCCGGCGCGATGGCGCACATGCCGCCGCATCCGCTGCAGGAGGTGGAGGAGGCGGCGCGCGAGCTGGTGGCGCGCCACCCCGAGCTGCTGCTGGAGAACAAGGACCGCTCGCTGGCGCTGCACTACCGCCAGGCGCCGCATCTCGAAGCGCTGTGCATAGAGACCATGGAGCAGGCGGTGGACCGTTCCCCGGGCCTGGCACTGCTGCGCGGCAAGATGGTGGTCGAGGCCAAGCCGGGCGGCGCCAGCAAGGGCAGCGCCATCGAGGCCTTCCTGCGCGAGGCGCCGTTCGCGGGCCGCACCCCGGTGTTCGTCGGCGACGACGTGACCGACGAGGCGGGCTTCACCGCGGTGCAGCGCGTCGGCGGCCTCGGCGTCAAGGTCGGCGAAGGGCCGACCGTGGCCTGGCAGCGCCTGTCGCACCCGGGCGCGCTGCGCCTCGAATTCGAGAACGCGGTGGCCATGAAGGTCGCCCGCAAGGACGTGGCATGAGCCTGCGGGCGCCGCGGCCATGCTCCGCGTCCGCGGGGCCCGGGCCGGTGGCGCAGCCCGCTGCCGCGCCCATCGCGAAAGGAATTTCCCGATGCGAGCCAACACCTCGATCCCCAACCTGAACCTCGGCGTCGTCGGCAACTGCGCGTACAGCGCGCTGATCGACGAGCGCGGCAGCGTGGTCTGGTGCTGCCTGCCGCGGTTCGACGGCGACCCGGTCTTCAACGCGCTGCTGGACCCGAGCGAGAACGCAGCGCTGTGGGCATTCGAGCTGGAGGACTTCGCGCGCAGCGAACACCAGTACGAGCCCAATACCGCGATCCTGCGCACCCGCCTGTACGACCGCCAGGGCCAGGGGATCGAGATCACCGACTTCGCGCCGCGCTTCTGGCACCGCAACCGCAGCTTCCGGCCGCTGTCGCTGATCCGGCGGGTGCGCGTGCTGGGCGGCACGCCGCGCATGCGGGTGGTGCTGCGCCCGCGCTTCGACTGGGGCCGCCAGCAGCCCCAGGTCACGCGCGGCAGCACCCACATCCGCTTCGTCGGCCCCTCGCAGACCCTGCGCGTGAACACCGACGCGCCGATCGAGTACATCCTGTCGGAGACCTTCTTCGTCGTCGACCGCCCGCTGAACTTCATCCTCGGGCCGGACGAGACGCTCACCGGCGGCATCGAGGACACGGCGCGCTCGTTCGAGCAGGACACGGCCGCCTACTGGCGCCACTGGTCTCGCTCGCTGTCGCTGCCCTTGCAGTGGCAGGACGCGGTGATCCGCGCGGCCATCACCCTCAAGCTGTCGCTGTTCGAGGACACCGGCGCGATCGTCGCCGCCATGACCACCAGCATCCCGGAGGCGCCCAACAGCGGGCGCAACTGGGACTACCGGTACTGCTGGCTGCGCGACGCGTTCTTCGTCGTGCGCGCCCTCAACAGCATCTCCGAAGTGGCCACCATGGAGGAGTACCTGCGCTGGCTCAACAACGTGGTGGTGCGCTCGCGCGGCGGCCACATCCAGCCGCTGTACGGCGTGGGCCAGGAGGAGCAGCTGCCCGAATCCATCCTCGGGCACCTGGGCGGCTATCGCGGCATGGGCCCGGTGCGGGTGGGCAACCAGGCCGCGGAACACTTCCAGCACGACGTCTACGGCAACATCATCCTGGGCGCGGCCCAGGCCTTCCACGATCACCGGCTGCTGCGCCGCTCCGGCCGCGCCGAGTTCGCTTCGCTGGAGGCGGTCGGCGAGCAGGCCTTCCGCATCTACGACACGCCCGACGCCGGCATGTGGGAGCTGCGCACGCGCGCGCGCATCCACACCTCCTCGGCCCTCATGGGCTGGGCGGCCTGCGACCGGCTGGCCAAGGTGGCGATCACGCTCGACATGCAGGACCGGGCACACTACTGGCGCGAGCGCGCCGAGACCATCCGCGAGCGCATCCTGCGCGAGGCCTGGAGCGAGGAGCGCCAGGCCTTCGCCGAGAGCTTCGGCGGGCGCGACCTGGACGCCAGCGCGCTGCTGATGGCCGAGGTCAACTTCATCGATCCCAAGGACCCGCGCTTCATCGCCACCGTCGAGGCGCTGGAGAAGCACCTGGGCGACGGGCCCTACATGCGCCGCTACGAGGCGGCCGACGACTTCGGCAAGCCCGAGACCGCCTTCAACATCTGCACCTTCTGGCGCATCGACGCGCTGGCGCGCATCGGCCGGCGGCAGGAAGCGCGCGAGATCTTCGAGCTCATGCTCAGGAGCCGCAACCCGCTCGGCCTGCTGTCCGAGGACACCCATGCGCAGACCGGCGAGATGTGGGGCAACTTCCCGCAGACCTACTCCATGGTGGGCCTGATCAACGCCGCGGTGCGGCTGTCGGTGTCCTGGGATACCGTGATCTGAAGCGGGGTCGACCATGGGCCGCATCGTCGCCGTATCCAACCGCGTGGCCGACCCGCGCAAGACCGCCGCCGGCGGGCTGGCGGTGGCGCTGGGCGAGGTGCTGCAGCGCAGCGGCGGGCTGTGGTTCGGCTGGAGCGGCAAGCTGTCGGAGAACGGCGACGGCGGCGAGCCGCAGGTGCACCAGCAGCAGGCCGGGCCGGTCCGGCTGGCCACCATCGACCTCAGCCCGGCCGACTACGAGTCCTACTACGTGGGCTACTCCAACGGCGTGCTGTGGCCGGTGTTCCACTACCGCCTCGACCTGGCCGACTTCGACGCCGGCTACATCGAAGGCTACCGGCGCGTGAACCAGCTGTTCGCCCGCGCGCTGCTGCCCCTGCTGCGCCCGGACGACGTGATCTGGGTGCACGACTACCACCTGATCCCGCTGGCGGCGGAACTGCGGGCGCTGAGCTGCACGCAGCCGATCGGCTTCTTCCTGCACATCCCGCTGCCGCCGCCGCTGATCCTGGCGGCGATCCCGGGCCACGACTGGCTGATGAAGGGCCTGTGCTCGTACGACGCGGTGGGCTTCCAGAGCCATGCCGACCACGAGCACTTCTGCCGCTACATCCAGGACGAGGCCCACGCCCAGGATGCCGGCGGCGGGCGCTGGCGCGTGTTCAACCGCACCATCCACCCGCTGGCGCTGCCGATCGGCCTGGACGTCGGCGAGTTCCAGGCGCTGGCCGAGGCGCCCGAGGCGCGCGAGATGTACGAGCGCATGCGGCGCGAGTACTCGCGCCGCAAGCTGCTGGTGGGGGTGGACCGGCTGGACTACTCCAAGGGCCTGCCGCAGCGCATCCGCGCCTTCGGCGAGCTGCTGGCGCGCTACCCCGAGACGCGCCAGAGCGCCACGCTGATCCAGATCGCCTCGCCCAGCCGGGAGGACGTCAGCGCCTACACCGACATCCTGCACGAGCTGGAGAGCCTGTGCGGCGCGATCAACGGCAACTACGGCGAACTGGACTGGATGCCGGTGCGCTACATGCACCGCACGGTCGCTCGCGCCCGCCTGCCCGGCCTGTACCGCGCCAGCCGGGTGGCGCTGGTGACGCCGCTGCGCGACGGCATGAACCTGGTGGCCAAGGAGTTCATCGCGGCGCAGGACCCGCACGACCCCGGCGTGCTGGTGCTGTCGCGCTTCGCCGGCGCCGCCGAGCAGCTCAAGGAAGCGCTGATGGTCAACCCCTACGACGTCGAAGGCACGGCGGCGACCATCCACCTGGCGCTGCAGATGGGGCTGGAGGAACGGCGCGAGCGCCACGCCGCGCTGCTGGAGACGCTGCGCCGGCAGGACGTGCACTGGTGGTGCGACACCTTCCTCGACGCGTTGGGCCAGGCCGAGGCCCAGGAGTCGGGGACGCCCTGGCTGCGGTTGTGAGCCGGCGCTACGCGGACGGCGCTGCGATCTTCTGGTCGATGGCGCCGAAGATGCTCTTGCCGTCGCGGCCCTTCATCTCGATCTGGATGGTGTCGCCGAACTTCATGAACTCCGTGGACGGCTTGCCGTCCTGGATGGTCTCGATGGCGCGCTTCTCGGCGATGCAGCTGTAGCCCTTGGGCCAGTCCATCCGGCCGTCCTTCTCGACGCCCTTGTTGCTGACGGTGCCGGAGCCCACGATGCTGCCGGCGCGAACGTTGCGCGTCTTGCAGATGTGCGCGATCAACTGGCCGAAGTGGAAGGTCATCTCCGGCCCGGCCTCGCACAGGCCGACCTTGCGGCCGTTCCAGGTGGACTGCAGCGTCAGATGCACGCGCCCGCCCTGCCAGGCGTCGCCCAGCTCGTCGGGCGTGACCGCCACCGGGCTGAAGGCGGTGGCCGGCTTGCTCTGGAAGAAGCCGAAGCCCTTGGCGAGTTCGGCCGGGATCAGGTTGCGCAGGCTGACGTCGTTGGCCAGCATCAGCAGACGGATGCCCTCCAGCGCCTGCTCCGGCGTGCTCAGCATGGGCACGTCGCCGGTGATGACGGCGATCTCGGCCTCGAAGTCGATGCCGTAGTCCTCGCTGGGGACCACCACGTCGTCGCACGGCCCGATGAAGTCGTCGCTGCCGCCCTGGTACATCAGCGGGTCGGTGTAGAACGTCTGCGGCACTTCCGCCTTGCGGGCCGCGCGCACCAGCTCCACGTGGTTGATGTAGGCCGAGCCGTCGGCCCACTGGTAGGCACGCGGCAGCGGCGCCATGCAGCGCTGCGGCTCGAACTGGAAGGCGTGGCGCGCCTTGCCCTGGTTCAGCGCCTCGTACAGGTCCTGCAGTTGCGGGGCGACGAAGCCCCAGTCGTCCAGCGCCTGCTGCAGGCGGTCGGCAATGCCGGTCGCATAATGGGCCGTCGCCAGGTCGCGTGAGACCACCACCAGCTGGCCGTCGCGCGAACCGTCCTTGTACGTCGCAAGCTTCATCCCGGATTGCCTTCGTTTCGCGTGTTGCGCTAGAGTCGCAGCCGACCCAGGCGTTACGCATGGTGAAATGAATTTACCTAATCGAAATTCTACAAGAAGCCCCCGCGCATGAAGGAACGCGCCGGGATCCAGTCGGTGGAGGTGGGGTTCGCGCTGCTCGACGCGCTGGGCAAGGCGCGCGGGGCGCTGATGCTGCGCGACCTGGCTGCCGCTGCCGGCATGAGCGCGGCCAAGGCGCACCGCTACCTGGTGAGTTTCCAGCGCCTGCAGCTGGTGGCACAGGACGCCGCCACCACCCGCTATGACCTGGGGCCGGCGGCGCTCAAGCTGGGGCTGGCCTCGCTGTCGCGGCTGGATGCGGTCAAGCTGGCGCGCCAGCGCATCGCCGAGCTGACCGGGCGCATAGGCCACACCCTGGCCTTGGCGGTCTGGGGCAACCACGGGCCCACCATCGTGCACTGGGAGGAGTCGCCTTCGGCCGTGACCGTGAACCTGCGGCTGGGCGACGTGATGCCCTTGCTGACGTCGGCCACCGGCCGCTGCTTCGCCGCCTGGTCGTCCAAGGAGGCGATCACGCCGCTGCTGCGCGAGGAACTGTCCCGGGCCCAGAAGCAGGGCCGCACCGACGTGCCGGCCAGCATGGCCCAGGTGCGCGCCATGCTGGAAGAGGTCCGCCAGCGCGGCGCCGCCCGGGTGGTGGACGTGGTGCTGCCCGGCATCGTCGGCTTCTGCCTGCCGGTCTTCGACGCCGACGGCCACATCGCGCTGGGCATCGTCGCGCTCGGCCCCACCGGCACCTTCGACCCCGCCTGGGACGGAGCCGTGCATGGCCCGCTGAAGGCGGCCGCGACGCAGTTGTCGCGCGACCTCGGCTGGCGGGGATGAGACCCACCGCGGGCGTGCCGGTCCGGCCGCTCGCGGTGCTCGCACTGGTCGTGATCGCGCTGCATGCGCTGGCCTTGTGGATGGCGCCCGGCGCGGCGCCGCCCACGCTGCGGGCGGCCCCCTGGCAGTGGCGCACCATCGAGCCGCAGCGCCCGTCAGCACCGGCAACAGGTGATACGGCTCAGCCGCAGCCACAAGCGGCCACGCCGCCCGCCGCGCTCCGGCAGCAGCCAGCGCCCGCGGTATCGCAGCGGGCGGCTCCATCGGAGCCGGCCCGATCGGCAGCGGATGCGGTGAGGCCGTCCCAGAGCGCGAGCACGACCCCGCAGGGGAGCGAACCCAGCGCTACGGCTGAGGCAGCGACGCCGCTGGCCGGGCCCATCGCGCTGCCCGCACCGGCGCTCTGGCGCTACGCCGTCACCGCCCACTACCGCGGCCGGCTGGTGACGGGCGAGGCGCAACTGGCCTGGCGGCACGACGGCCATGCGTACGAAGCCGTGCTCCAGGTCAGCGCGCCGCCGCTGCCGCTGCGCATCCAGCGCAGCACCGGCACGATCGGCCCCGAAGGGCTGGAACCGCTGCGCTTTTCCGAGCGCCTGCGCGGCGAACGGGCCGCGCACTTCGATCGCGAGCGCGGTCGCATCGTCTTCAGCGGCAACGACCCGGACGTGGCACTGCAGCCCGGGGCACAGGACCGCCTGGGCGTGCTGCTGCAACTGGCGGCGCGGGTGGCGGCCGACCCCGCGCGCTTCGCCCCCGGCACGACCGTGGTGCTGCAGGTGGCGACCGCGCGCGAGGCCGCCGACTGGCGGTTCAGGGTGGCCGGCCTGGAGCCGCTGGCGCTGCCGGCCGGCCCCGTGACGGCGTTGAAGCTGGTGCGGGCGCCCCGGCACGAATGGGACCCGTGGATCGAGGCCTGGCTGGTCCCGGGTGGGGACTACGGTCCGGCGCGCCTGCGTCTGACAGCCCCCAATGGCGATTGGCTGGACCTGCAGAAGTCCGGCACCGACAAAGGCTGAGGCAGGCACCGCCTACTCTGAATCCAGTGCCAACCCAGGCCAGGGTCATCTTGAAAGCTACCCCGGCGTTGATATCTGGAGTGCGAAGGATTCACCACCATGCAAATGCTCTATGACTCCGACTCGTTCGTCGTCGTGCACATGCAGGCGAACGAACCCGCCGAGGGCGATCCGCCGCCGCGCTCCGTACGCCATGGCTTCGAGATCGTCGACAAGCGCACCAACAAGGAGGTGTACCTCGACGGCACCTGGGCCGAGGCGTTCCAGCGCCAGATCAACGCTTGGCAACTCAACACGCCCACCCAGGAAGAAGTCGAGGAGACCCTCGATGGCTACGCGGAACTGGCCCAGAACCCGCTCGTGATGCACTGATCCCCTCCGGCCGGGCGACGCCCCGGCCGCGTCCCTTCCTGCGCCGGCGGCCCGCGCCGCCGTTCGCCCCCGCTTACGATCCCCTGCATGCGCCTGCTGCCTTGCATTGCCATGCTCGCCGTGCTGCTGGCCGGTTGCGGCTCGGCCCCGCCCCGCACCGATGAGCTGGACGGCGTGGACGTGGTGCTCCTCGGCGAGATCCACGACGAAGCGGACCACCAGCGTCACCACCTCGAGGTCGTGCAGGCGCTGGCGGCACGAGGCGAACTGGCTGCGCTGGCGCTGGAGATGGCCGAGCAAGGCCGCACGACCGCCGGCCTGCCGCGCGATGCGCACGAGGATGCCGTTCGCGCCGCGCTGCAATGGAACGACCAGGCCTGGCCGTGGCAACCCTACGCCCCCGCGGTCATGGCGGCCGTCGCCGCCGGGGTGCCGGTGCTGGGAGCCAACCTGCCGCGCGGACGGATGCGCGCGGCCATGGCCGATGCGAGCCTGGACGCCACACTCGACGCCGAAGCCCTGGGCGCCCAGCTCGAAGCCATCCGCGCCGGCCATTGCGACCTGCTGCCGCAGCGGCAGCTCCTGCCCATGGTGCGGGTGCAGATCGCGCGCGATCGCGCCATGGCGCAGACCGTGGCGCAGGCCGCGCAGCCCGGCCGTCGCGTCGTGCTGCTGAGCGGAGCCGGTCATGCGGATCCGATGCTGGGCGTCCCTCGCCACCTGCCGGCGGTGCTGGTCGCCCGGCCGGTCCTGCTCCAGCGGTCGGCCGGCGCCGTCGCCCGGGACTACTGCGCCGAACTGCGCGAGCAGCTGCCTCGCAGCACGCCCTAGCCGTTCATCGCTGTCCGCCGGCGCCCAAGGTCGGGCAGGCCGGCGGCTGCGGCAGGCCGACCCGCCGCACCCTGGCTCAGGCGTGGGCCTTGATCGAGTCGGCCAGCGTGTTCACGAGCTGGTCGATGTGCGACTTCTCGACCACGTAGGGCGGCGCGATCACCAGCACGTCGCCGGCCGGGCGCACCAGCGAGCCCTTGTGGAAGCAGTCGCGGAAGATGTCGAAGGCGCGCTTGCCGGGGGCACCGGCGATGGGGGCCAGCTCCACCGCGGCAGCCAGGCCCAGGCTGCGGATGCCGATCACGTTGGGCAGGCCCTTGAGCGTGCCGTGGAAGGCGTCGCCCAGCACCTTGCCCATCTCGCCGGCACGGGCGAACAGGTTCTCCTGCTGGTACAGCTCCAGCGTGGCGATGGCCGCGGCGCAGGCCACCGGGTGGCCCGAGTAGGTGTAGCCGTGGAAGAACTCGACCACGTGCTCGGCCGCGTCGGTCTTCATCATCTGGTCGTACAGCTTGTCGCGGCAGATCACCCCGCCCAGCGGGACCACGCCGTTGGTCACGCACTTGGCGAAGTTCAGCATGTCGGGCACCACGCCGTAGAAGTCGGCGCCGAAGTTGGTGCCCAGGCGGCCGAAGCCGGTGATCACCTCGTCGAAGATCAGCAGGATGCCGTGCCTGTCGCAGATCTCGCGCAGGCGCTGCAGGTAGCCCTTGGGCGGCAGGTACCAGCCGGCCGAACCCGCGACCGGCTCGACGATGATGGCGGCCACGTTGCTCGGGTCGTGCAGCGGCAGGATGCGCTGTTCCAGGTCCAGCAGCGGATCCTCCTTCCACACCGGCTCCTCGTTGTGGATGAAGGCGTGGTTCACCGGGTCGTGGATGAAGCGCATGTGGTCCACCCGCGGCAGCAGCGAGGTGCCGAAGACCTTGCGGTTGGCGGCGATGCCGCCCACGCTCATGCCGCCGAAGCCGACACCGTGGTAGCCCTTCTCGCGCCCGATGAACAGGTTGCGGTGGCCCTCGCCGCGCGCCCGGTGGTAGGCCAGCGCCACCTTCAGCGCAGTGTCGGCCGCCTCCGAACCGGAGTTGCAGAACAGCACCTTGTTGAGATCACCCGGCGCCATCGCCGCGATCATCTCGGCGGCCCGGAAGGCCTTGTCGTTGGACGCTTGGAACGCGGTGGCGTAGTCCAGCGTGTCCAGCTGCTGCTTGATCGCCTCGTTGATCGGCTTGCGGTTGTGGCCGGCGCCCACGCACCACAGGCTGGAGATGCCGTCGATCACCTGCTTGCCGTCATGGGTGGTGAAGTGCATGCCGTCGGCGCGGACGAACACGCGCGGGTCCTTGCGGAATTGGCGGTTGGGCGTGAAGGGCAACCACTGGTTGTCCATGCTGAAGTCGTTGTAGGCCATGCGAGCTCCTTGGATGCGAAGGGCGATTGTGCGACGGCGGGGGCGCCCTGGCGCCGGGCGCGGGATTCAGCGGATGGCGCCGAACACCCTGGACAGGATCGAACTGCCGGTGCCGACCGGGTCGCGGCGGATCTTCTTCTCCTCCTCCCCGATCACCAGGTAGAGCCCGTCCAGCGCCTTGCGGGTGACGTAGTGGTCGATGCTGGCGTCCTCCTGCCGGACCAGCCCGAACCCGGCGGCCCGGCCGGCCACGCGGTCGTACTTGGCGGCCAGCCCAACGCGCGAGGTGGCCTTCTTCACCACCGGCAGGAACTGGCCCGAGAGCGGCTCGCGGGTCTTGCCGGCGAAGAACTCGGTGACCGAGGTGTCGCCGCCCGCCAGGATGTTCTTGGCGTCGGTCACGGACATGTTCCTCACGGCGTTCACCAGCAGGTTCTTCGCCAGGGGGACGGCGCTCTCGGCGGCGCGGTTGATGGCGACCTCCAGTTCATCCAGCTGGCTGCCGCGGCCCATGGCCCTGAGCAGCTTGCCGGCGTCCTGCAGCGCGCTGGGCAGCGGGATGCGGACCTTGGGGTTGCCGAGGAAGCCGTCCGGTACCCCCAGCAGCCGGACGGCCGCCAGTGCGCCGGTTTCCAGCGCGGTCCTCAGCCCGCGAGTGGCGTCGGCGTTGCTCAGGGCAGCGAGCCCGCCGGCGCGGGCGGCTTGCGGCAGCACCAGGGGCGCGGAAACGGCGGCGAGGACGAGGATTCGGCGATGCATCGTGGGCGTCGAAGGCGTGCGGAAACGGCCATCATGCCCCGACCCTGGCGGCGGGCCAACCAAGGCGCCTTTGCGACAATACCGGGTTCGACCATGAAGCACGCCTACATCCTCACCCTGTCCTGTCCCGACCGCACCGGCATCGTCCACGCCGTCTCCGGCTTCCTGCTGGAACGCGGCGGCAACATCGAGGAAGCGGCGCAATACAACGACCCTGCGACCGGCCTGTTCTTCATGCGGGTGCAGTTCGCGTGCGCCCAGCACACCTTCGAGGACCTGAAGTCGCAATTGCAGTTCTTCGCCGAGCCGCTGCGGATCAGCTGGAAGCTGCATGCCGTACACGAGCCCATGCGCACCGTGATCCTGGTCAGCAAGGAAGGCCACTGCCTGAACGACCTGCTGTTCCGCTGGAAGAGCGGCCTGCTGCGGCTGGACATCGCGGCCATCGTCTCCAACCATCGCGACTTCTACCAGCTGGCGGCCAGCTACAACGTGCCGTTCCACCACATCCCGGTCAGTGCCGCGACCAAGGCCCAGGCCGAGGCCCGCCAGTACGAGATCATCGAATCCGAACGGGCCGAGCTGGTGGTGCTGGCGCGCTACATGCAGGTCCTTTCGGACGAGCTGTGCGGCAAGCTGGCCGGCCGCGCGATCAACATCCACCACAGCTTCCTGCCCAGCTTCAAGGGCGCCAAGCCCTACTACCAGGCGCACGAGCGCGGCGTGAAGCTGATCGGTGCCACCGCCCACTACGTGACGGCGGAGCTGGACGAGGGACCGATCATCGAGCAGGACGTGGCCCGGGTGGACCACGCGCACACGGTCGAGGACCTCACCGCCGTCGGCCGCGACACCGAGAGCCAGGTGCTGGCGCGCGCGGTGAAGTGGCACAGCGAGCACCGGGTCCTCCTCAACGGGCACAAGACGGTGGTGTTCCGCTGACGACATGCCGCCGCGCATCCCGCCCATCCAGTGCCTGCTGACCTTCGAGGCGCTGGCGCGCCTGCGCTCGGTCACGCAAGCGGCTGACGAGCTGTGCGTCACGCCCAGCGCGGTCAGCCACCGGGTGCGGCAACTGGAGCAGATCCTGGGCACCAAGCTGTTCGGCCGCTCCGATTTCTCGCTGACCACCGAGGGCAGCGAATACCTGGCGCACGTGCGCGAAGGCCTGGCCAGCCTGGAGCGCTTCCCGGGCCGCGACGCCGCCCAGGGCAAGCGCAAGCTGCGGGTGGCAGTGACGCCGACCTTCGCGCGATCCATCCTGATGCCGCGCCTGCGCAGCTTCACCGAGGCCTATCCGGAGATCGACCTCACGCTGCAGGTGTCGATCCCGTTGCTGGACGTGGTGGCCGAGGATGCCGACCTGACCATCCGCTTCGGCACCGGCCGCTACGCCGACGTCGAGCACCTGTGCCTGCTGACCGACGAGGTCACGCCGCTGGCCTCGCCCGCCTTCCTGCGCGAGCACGGTCCCTTCGACACCACCGAGGACCTGCTCGCCGCCCGGCTGCTGAAGAGCCCGCTGGAGCCCTGGCGCACCTGGTTCCTGGCCCACGGCATCGATGCGCCCGAGCCGGCCGAAGGTTCCTCCTTCAACGACATCGGGCTGATGTGCGATGCCGCCGCGCAGGGGCTGGGCATCGCACTGGTGCGCCTGAAGCTGGGCCAGCCCTGGCTGGAAGACGGCCGGCTGGCGCGGCTGTCGGAACGCAACGTGCCCAGCCCGCACGCGCACTACCTGTGCTGGCGCACCGGCACCATGGACCGCTGGGAGTGCGCCGCCTTTGCCGACTGGTTGAAGAAAAGCCTGGCCTGAGGCCCTCGAGCGTGCGCCGGCCGGGGCGGCAAGGCGCTGCTGTACAGTGGCTGGCAGAGGAGTCGGGCAAGCATGGGAACAGGACACTGGGCAGCCGCGCTGGGCGTCGGCCTGCTCGCCGCCGCAGGTGCCGGGGCACAGCCCGCGGCGCTGGCCCCCGACGAGCTGTTCGAACGGCTGGCGCCCAGCGTCTGGACGGTCCAGACATTCGACGAGAAGAACCAGCCGGTCGCAATCGGCAGCGCCGTCGTCATCGGGTCGGGCAGCGTGGTCACCAACTGCCACGTGCTCAAGAAGGCGGCACGCGTGACCGTGACGCGCGAGAACGTCAGCTATGGGGCCTTGCCCGACCATTTCGATCCGGAGCGCGACCTCTGCCTGCTGCGGGTGCGCAACTTCCAGGCGCCGGCCGTCACCATCGTCAATCCCGAGGAAATGCGGGTCGGCGCCCGCGTCTACGCCATCGGCAGCCCGCGCGGGCTGGAGCACACCATCAGCGACGGCCTGCTGTCGGGCATCCGCCGTACGGCAGAGGGCGAACTGGCCGCGCTGCAGGTGACGGTGCCGATCTCGCCCGGATCCAGCGGCGGCGGCCTGTTCGACGCCCAGGGGCGGCTGGTCGGCATCACCACCTTCGCCCTCCGGGATTCGCAGAACCTCAACTTCGCCGTGCCGGCGACCTGGATCGCCGAGATCCCGCAGCGGGCCCAGGCGGCGCGCGCCGCGCGGGCCGAGGGCCGCCCGTCCGTTGCCGCTGGCCGCGGGCAGGTCTTCGAGTACCGGCTCCATGACCGCACCACCGGCATCGACCGCTCCGTGGTGTATCGCCTGGACCGGGTCGACGGCGAGCGGCTGGTCTTCAATGGCGGCTCGCGCATCGAGGCACCGGAGGGCGAAGTGCTGGCGCTCACGGCGGCCATCGGGGGCGAGTACGAGGTGGCCCAGCCCCCCGGCGGGTGGGCCAAGGCCATCCCGGCCGCCGGCAAGACCTGGGAGGGCGTGTGGAGCTCTCCGCTGCCGGGACGTTCCATCAAGCTGGAGCTGGCCGCCCGGGCAGCACGCGAGAGCACGCTGAACTTCAAGGACCGGCCGCTGCGCGTGCTGCAGGTGGACTACAGCGGCCACACCGATCGGTACGTCGGCCTGGGCGGTGTCGGCAATCGCGGCAGCTACGCGGCCAGCATCTGGTACTCGCCGGAGCTCGGCCGGGTGGTCCGCTTCGAGGCGCGCACCCGTGGAGGTTCCGGCGGGGCCGCCTTCCTGGTCGACGAGGTGCTCGAGCTCGTGGACATTCGGACCGAGTGAGGGTGGCGACCCGCGGCAAGCATTTGAAAGCCGCGCGCGTCCGGCCTGAAGATTCCTCACCCCAGGGCCCCTGCATCCGGTTCACGATACGACCATGAACGCTCCGCTCCCTCCCTCCGCTGCGGCCGTACCGCTGGACCGGGTGCTGCCTGCCCTGCAGGCGGTGCTGCCCGCGCACGCGCTGCTGTGGCACGCCGAGGACACCACACCTTACGAATGCGACGGCCTGACGGCCTATCGCGAGCGCCCGCTGGCCGTCGCCCTGCCGGAAACCGAGGAGCAGGTGCAGGGCGTGCTGCGCGCCTGCCATGCGCTGGGGGTGCCGGTGGTCGCGCGCGGGGCCGGCACCGGGCTGTCCGGCGGCGCCCTGCCGCACCGCCATGGCGTCACGCTGTCGCTGGCGCGCTTCAACCGCATCCTCGAACTCGATCCGGCCAGCCGCACCGCCCGCGTGCAGTGCGGTGTGCGCAACCTGGCGATCAGCGAGGCGGCGGCGGTGCACGGCCTGTACTACGCGCCCGATCCGTCGAGCCAGATCGCCTGCACCATCGGCGGCAACGTGGCCGAGAACTCGGGCGGCGTGCACTGCCTGAAGTACGGGTTGACGGTGCACAACGTGCTGCGGGTGCGCGGCTTCACGGCCGACGGCGAGCCGGTGGTGTTCGGCAGCGAGGCGCTGGACGCGCCCGGCTACGACCTGCTGGCCGCCACGATCGGCAGCGAAGGCATGCTGGCGGTCGCCATCGAGGTCACGGTCAGGCTGGTGCCCCGGCCGCAATTGGCCCGCTGCATCATGGCCAGCTTCGACGACGTACGGAAGGCCGGCGACGCGGTGGCGGCGGTGATCGCCGCCGGCATCATCCCGGCCGGGCTGGAGATGATGGACAAGCCCATGACCGCCGCGGTGGAGGACTTCGTCCATGCCGGCTACGACCTGGCCGCCGAGGCCATCCTGCTGTGCGAGAGCGACGGCACGCCCGAGGAAGTCGAGGAGGAGATCGGCCGCATGGAGCAGGTGCTGCGCACCGCCGGCGCCACCGCCATCGCCGTCAGCCGCGACGAGGCCGAGCGGCTGCGATTCTGGAGCGGCCGCAAGAACGCCTTCCCGGCCTCCGGGCGCATCAGCCCGGACTACATGTGCATGGACTCGACCATCCCCCGTAAGCGGCTGGCCGACATCCTGCTGGCGATCCAGGACATGGAGAAGAAGTACGGGCTGCGCTGCGCCAACGTGTTCCATGCCGGCGACGGCAACCTGCACCCGCTGATCCTGTTCGATGCCAACGACGCCGACCAGCTGCACCGCTGCGAGCTGTTCGGCGCCGAGATCCTGGAGACCAGCGTCGCCATGGGCGGCACCGTCACCGGCGAGCACGGCGTCGGCGTGGAGAAGCTCAACTCCATGTGCGTGCAGTTCAGCCCGGGCGAGATGGAGCAGATGCGCGCCCTGAAGCGCGCCTTCGATCCCGCCGGCCTGCTCAATCCCGGCAAGGTGATCCCGACCCTGAACCGCTGCGCCGAGTACGGCAAGATGCTGGTGCGCGGCGGCCGGCTCGTGCACCCGGACCTGCCGCGCTTCTGACCCGGCGCCTTCCGGTCGGGGAAGGCCGCCAGCCTGGGTCAACCCGGCTGGCAGGCGGTGTCGGTCACGACGATGTCGGCGCTGCCTTCCGGCCGGCCCTCGTCCTCGTCGCGGCGCTGCCGCCGCTCCCCGATGGCGTTGTTCTGGCTTTCGGTCACCACCTGCTGGATCTGCTCCAGCGACACCCCCGGCAGCACCTCCTGGATGGCCGCGATCAGGCCGGTGCCGACCAGCGGCGAACTAGGCGACGGCAGCGCGGTGAAGCCCGGCACCGGGACCGCCGTGCCGCCGACGTTCATGCGGATCTGCGACACCAGTTCGGGCGGACCGGAGATCAGCGCGAACTCGCCGCCGGCGGAAGCGGCGCTGAGCAGTTCGTAGGAGGCCGTCGGCAACGCGGAAGTGGCAGCCAGCTGCGTGGCCGATGCCACCAGCAGCGAGCTGCTCGGCGCAGCCACCTCAGGCACCGCCGCCACCTTCAGCTGTCCGCCCAGGGTGGCGCTGCCGTGCACGACGAGCTGGTCGTAGGTGACCCCAGGCACGAAGGTGGTGTTGGCCGCGATGTCCGCCAGCAGGACGCCGGTGGCCCGCTGCGAGAAGTTGCCGGTGACCGTCAGCGCACCGATGCCGCCCGAAGCGGTGCCGGGTGCCACCGTGCCGGCATTGTCCAGGTGGCCGTGGATCAGGCCGGAGCCCTGGATCGTGCCCGCCGGCGCATTCAGCAAGGTGACCCCGCCGGGCTGGAACGTGTCGCTGTAGTGGTCGTAGTTGCCCAGCGCCAGGGTCGCTCCGGACGCGATGTCGATGCTGCCCTCGTTGAGCAGGGTGCCCGTGGTCATCACCATGGCACCGGACTGGATCGCGAGCGGGGAGCTGTTGGTCCACTGCGCGTCGATCCGCAGCTCACCCGGCACGATGCTGCCCGGGGGCGGAGGCTCGGTGGGCAGTTCCATCATCAGCTGCGGCTCGGAGCCCAGCGGCGGCGACAGCTCGGCCACCTGCACGGTGGAAGGCACCACGATGCCGCCGGCGGCGGCGGTACGGACCGTGCCGGTCGTACCCACCGGGCCGGAGCGCGCGGGATCCACGTCGTAGCTCTCGTAGCTGGGATAGGCCTCGCCGCCCCCGCCGCCGGCGGCATGGACGTCGCCGGCCAGCTGCAGCGTCGCCCCGGCGCCGGTCACCTCGATCCGCACGGCGCCGCCGTTGCCGCCCTGGCCGCCCAGTGCCACGGTGCCATCGACATAGCCGCCCCAGCCACCGGAAGCGTCCATCCTCCCCAGCAGCCGGCTGTTGCCTGCAGCGCGGATGTCGATCGCGCCGCCATGGCCGCCCTGCCCGCCGCGCGCGGCTCCGCCACCGCCCTCGCCGCCGTCACCGTAGCCGCCGTAGCCGCCCTCGGCCGTCAGGACTCCGAGCTCCGGACCCTCGGTGTAGCCGCTGTCCATGGGCTGGTAGGCGTCGATCACGACCCCGCCCCCCTGGGCCTCGACCGTGATGCGCCCGCCATCGCCGCCCTTGCCGGCCACGGCCAGGCTGGAGCCGCCTTCGCCGCCGCCGGCATCCACGTACGAGTTCGACAGCACGAGGTCACCGCTGCGCTGCACCAGGCGGATGTCGCCGCCGGCACCGCCGGCGCCGCCGCCCTCGTAGCCACCGCCGCCGCCCCGGGCGACCACGAAGAAGGTCTGCAGCGAGTGGCCGGCTTCGATGTCGACCAGCCCGCCGCGACCCCCGGTCGACGCGACATCTTCGCCGTAGCCCCCGGCCGCAATGAGCCAACCGGCGTCGACGGCCCCGCCGGCGCGGATCCGCACTTCGCCGCCGGCGCCGCCGCTGCCGGACATCCGGAAGGTGTCGCCGCCATAGACCTCGATGTACCCGACGGACGTGTTCCCGCCGGAGACCAGGCTCACCTTGCCGCCCTTGCCCCCATCGCCATCGCTCGAGCCCCCGGCGCCCGTGGCGTAGATGCCGTCCTGGATCGTGATGTCGCCTCCGGCCGTCACCGAGACCTGGCCACCGGCACCGGGCGCGCCCTCCCCGAGGTTGCCGCCGGACGCATCGATGCTCCAGCCGCTGACGTGGCCGCTGGCGTTGATGGTCACGTTGCCGCCCGCCGTGCGGCCCGATTCACCGGCGCTGGCGTCGAGGTAGTCGAAGAGCACGCTGCCGTTCAGCGCCGACAGGTTCATGTTGGCCGCCGAGATCCAGGCCGATTGCACGTCCAGGTCGCCGGCTTGATGGGTGATGCTCAGGTCGTTGGCGAAGAAGTAGAGCGAGCCCGGCGAGTTGAAGGACTGGGTCACGGCGACATTGGTGTTGCCCGTGAAGTCCATGGTGCCGCTGTTGCTCAGGTTGGCCACCCGGAACTGGCCTTCGTTCAGCCAGACGGAGCCCATGTTGTTGAACGTGCC
>NZ_DASPLW010000061.1:0-106807 GCF_035627355.1 Ramlibacter sp. | reverse complement strand
TCGTCGATTGTCCGCCGAGGGGGCCTCTGCTAGAGTGCCGCCGCAGGGAGGCAGGCCACGATGACCACGCTGGACCCGGCGGCGCGCGACCGCCTCTTCTCCTCGCTCACACCCACCATCCGTGCGCTGGCCGCGCGCGGTGTGCTGCGCAGCTACCGCAAGAACACCATCCTCGTGCACGAGGGCGAGCGGGGGGATTCCACCTTCGTGCTCCTGCAAGGCAAGGTGAAGGTCTATTCGACCGATGCCGAAGGCCGCGAAATCATCTACAGCATCGCCAATGCAGGCGACTATTTCGCCGAAATGTGGCTGGACGGCGGTCCGCGCTGCGCCTCGGTGATGACGCTGGAGCCTTGCGTCTGCTCGATCGTGTGCGGCGACGCCTTTCGCGAGCACCTGGCCGGCGAACCGGATTTCGCGCTGGAGCTGGTCTCGAGGCTGATTCGCCGGGTGCGCGAAGCGACGCAGAAGGCGCGCGAACTGGCCCTGCTGGACGTGTATGGCCGCGTGGTGCGCGCGCTGGAATCCCATGAAGGTCCCGCGGTGCCCGGCCGTCCCGTGGTGCTGTCCCCGATCACGCACCAGGCCATCGCAAGCCGGGTCGGCTCCTCACGCGAGATGGTCAGCCGCCTGCTCAAGGACCTGGAGCGGGGCGGTTACGTGGAGCTCGGGGTCAAGCGCATCACCCTGCACCGCAAGCTGCCCGCGCGCTGGTAGCCGTGCTGCCTGCGGTGCGCGAGCGGGCAACGGCGTTAAGGCGTTCTTGCCTCGCACTCAGGTGGCCTGACCTTGAACGCATGCACCGGTTCGCGCACGTGCCGCAGCTGGTGCATGCCGCAGTCGACCAAGCGTGCCTGGTCGCTGTCGCCCAGCAGGTGGCGCATCGTCGCGCTGATCCACACCTCGCCGGGCCGGGCCACCTGGAGCAGCCGATGCGCCAGGTTAATGCCGCAACCATAGATGTCGTACTCGTCGGCCACGAACTGCGCGATGTGGACCGCCATGCGCAGCCGCATGTGCGCCTCGGCGGGCAGCTGGCTGTTGATGGTGTCGCTCACGCGCAGCAACTCGAAGGCGGCCTGCACGGCTTCGTAGGGACCGCGGAACTCGATCAGCAGCCCGTCGCCCGTGCTCTTGTGGATACGGCCCGCGAAGACCGGCAGGACCTCTCTACGTATCTCCCGCACGTAGCGCTGCCAGCGGCGGATGAAGCCGCGCTCGTCGCTCTCCATCAGGCGGACCGATTCGACCACGTCCAGCACCAGGATGACACCCGTGAGCCGCACGAACTCGGGCAGGGTCGTTTGGGTCATGGAACGTAGGCGAGGGCAGCGACGGATGAGCTCGGATTGTCACGAGGGGGACGCGGCGTGCAATCCCTTCCGTCGCCGGGAGCGCTGATTGCGGTGCTCGCGCCCTGTCAGAACTGACAGGGCGATGACAAAAGTCGTCCCCCTTCAGCGGGATTCGGAGGCGAGCACGCCGCGGCGCATCTGGTCCAGCTCCATGGTCTCGAACAGAGCCTTGAAGTTGCCTTCGCCGAATCCCTGGTTGCCCTTGCGCTGGATGAACTCGAAGAAGATCGGGCCCAGCTGGTTCTCGCTGAAGATCTGCAGCAGCAGGGCGCCGGGCTCGCCGTCGACCAGGATGTTGCGCTGCTTCAGCGCCTCGAGGTCTTCCTGCAATCCCGGGATGCGCCGGGGGAGCAGCTCGTAATAGGTCTCGCTGGTGGTCAGCAGCTTGATGCCGGCCATTTGCAGGGCGTCGACCGTGTCGAACAGGTTGGTCGAACCCAGCGCGATGTGCTGGATGCCCTCGCCGCGGTACTTGTCCAGGTACTCCTGGATCTGCCCGGCCTTGTCGTTGCCTTCCTCGTTGATCGGGATGCGGATCTTGCCGCAGGGGCTGGTCATGGCCTTGCTCTTGACGCCGGTGGCCTGGCCTTCGATGTCGAAGTAGCGGACCTCGCGGAAGTTGAACAGCCGCTCGTAGAACTCCGACCACTCGGTCATCCGCCCGCGATGCACGTTGTGGGTCAGGTGGTCGATGTAGGTCAGGCCGTGGCCGGGCGCATCCAGCGCTTCCTGCGGCCCGATGCCGGGGAGCGGCTCGAAGTCCACGTCGTAGAAGCCGATGTTGCCGATGTCGCCTTCGCGTGCGCCGTTCTTGCCACGCCAGCGGTCCACCAGGTAGATCAGGCTGTCGCCGATCCCCTTGATCGCCGGGATGTTCAGTTCTCCCGGGCCAGCCTGACCGGCATAGCCCCAGGCGCCCAGCGAGATCGCGCGCTCGTAGGCCGCCTTGGCATCCTGCACGCGGAAGGCGATCGCGCAGATGCTGGGCCCGTGCTGGCGCGCGAAGCGCTGGGCGAACGAATCCGGTTCGGCGTTGACGATGAAGTTGATGCCGCCCTGGCGATACAGGAGCACGTTCTTGTGGCGGTGGCGTGCAATGGCGCGAAAGCCCATGCGTTCGAACAGTGCGCCCATGGCAGCGGGATCGGGTGCGGCGTATTCGATGAACTCGAATCCATCGGTTCCCATCGGGTTGTCCCAGCCGGCAAAGGCTTGCGTGGCTTGGGCGGGCAGGGCGGCATTCATGAGGGGTCTCCAGGGGGCAACGCAGGCTGCCACTGTAGGTGCAAGGAGGGTCAGGTTTTTGCCGGATGAAGGCCTGAAAGCGCCGCTTCGAACAATAAAATTGCGCCATGGCCGAAGTTGCCGCACTTGACAAGCTCGACAAGGCCATCCTGCGTGCCCTGCAGCAGAACGGCCGGGAAACCTACGACCTGCTCGGCGAGCAGGTCGGCCTGTCGCCCAGTGCCGTGCTGCGCCGGGTCAAGCGCATGGAGGAAGCCGGCGTGATCGACCGCTACGTGGCCCTGGTGCGGCCGCAGGCGGTCGGGCTGGGCCTGACGGCCTACATCAACGTCCGGCTGGAAAAGCACACCGAGACCCACAAGCGCAATCCCATGGACGTGTTCCGCGCCAGCGTCCAGGGCTGGCCGGAGGTGGTCGAATGCGCGGCGCTGACCGGGGAGATGGACTTCCTGTTGCGCGTGGTGGTCCAGGACATGGGCCACTACAGCCGCTTCATCATGGACACGCTGCTCAAGCATCCCAGCGTGCAGGACTGCAAGACCAGCTTCGTGCTCGACAGTGTCAAGGCAACGACCGCAGTGCCGGTGTGAGCAGGATCCATCGCCGGCCCTCGAAGACGGTCTAGGTAGAACTACCTGCCTTGATGGGCGGGCATTGGCTCGCCGGCGAAAACCACTAAATTGAGGCCATGGCTGCCCCGCACGAACCGGCCATCGTTCCCATCCGCTCGCTCGGGCCGCGACACCGCGAGCGCATCGCCGCGCACCTGATGGCCCTGGATGCCAACGACCGCTACCTGCGCTTCGGCTACTCGGCGACCGACGAGCAGGTCCGGCGCTACGTCGACCAGCTCGACTTCGAGCACGACGACATCTTCGGGATCTACAACCGCAAGCTCGAGCTGATCGCGATGGCGCACCTCGCGTTCTCGCGCGATCCGGAAGCCAGCCGCTGCGCGGAGTTCGGTGTCTCGGTACTGGCCAAGGCTCGTGGCCGCGGCTACGGACGCCGGCTGTTCGAGCGTGCGGTGGTGCATGCCCGCAACGAGGGCGTGGACCTGCTGTTCATCCATGCGCTGAGCGAGAACAAGGCCATGCTGAAGATCGCGAAGAACGCCGGCGCGCGGCTGGAGCGCTTCGGCAGCGAGACCGAAGCCCACCTGCGCCTGCCGCCGGCCACGCTCGACACCCGGATGAGCGAGCTGGTCGACGAGCAGCTGGCGCAGACCGACTACCGCCTCAAGCAGCAGGCGCGCAGCTTCTGGGCCTTTCTCGCGGGGGTCCAGGAAACCCGGCAGGGCGTGCGCCAGGCGCGGCACAAGTCGGGCAGCTGATCGGCAGGACGCCGCGGCGGGCGCGGCCGAAAATCGATTGCGCTATCCTATTCGTCCCCCAACCACCGCACGTCCTGCACCCCCAAGGCTGTGTCCGACCCCCACCCTGCGCGATCCCACGACAAGGAAGATCGACGCACGTTCCTGCAGAAGGTCGCCGAGTTCATCCACCCGGGCCCCGATTCCCGCGATGAACTGATTTCCACCCTCGCCGACGCCGAGGACAACGAGGTCATAGACGCCGAGTCGCGCGTCATGCTCGAAGGCGTGATCCGGATGGCGGACCTCACCGCCGGCGACGTCATGGTCGCGGCGCCGAGGATGGACCTGATCGACATCGACTCGCCGTACGACGAGCTCCTGCACCTGGTGATCAGCACCGCCCACTCTCGCTTCCCGGTGTTCGAGCGCGAGCGCGAAAACATCATCGGCATCCTGCTGGCCAAGGACCTCCTCAAGCTGCAGCGCGCGCCGGAACTGAACGTGCGAGCGCTGCTGCGCCCCGCGGTGTTCGTGCCCGAGAGCAAGGGGCTGAACGACCTGCTGCGAGAGTTCCGCGGCAACCGCAACCACCTGGCGGTGGTGGTCGACGAGTTCGGCCGCATCGCGGGCCTGATCACCATCGAGGACGTGCTGGAACAGATTGTCGGCGAGATCGAGGACGAGTTCGACATCGGCGAGGAGGAGGGCGACGTGTTCGCGCTCGCCGACCGCACCTGGCGCGTGAGTGGCGACACCGACATCGAGCGGGTCAACGAGGCCTTCGGCGTCACGCTGACGCCCAGCGACGCCGAGGAGGAAGGCCGCTTCGAGACCATCGGCGGCTTGATCGCGCACGAGATGGGGCACGTGCCGCGCCGCGGCGAAAGCCACCGCATCGGCGGCCTCGACTTCGTCGTGCTGCATACCAAGGGCGGCGCCGTGCGCTGGTTCAAGGTCTCGCCGGTCGCTCCGGACGACCGCGGCGGGTGACGCGCCCGGCCGCGCCCGTCGCCGGGGGCGCGCTGGCGCTGGTCGCCGGGCTGGCGCAGGCTTTTTCCATGGCCTGGCCGGGATCGGGCCAGCCCCTGTGGTGGCTGCAGCTGGCTTCGCTCGCCGTGCTGGCCGCCACCGTGCTCGCCACCGCGTCGGTGCGCCAGGCCTTCTTCCGCGGCTGGCTGTTCGCCACTGCCTGGCTGGTCGGCACCTTCTGGTGGCTGTTCATCTCCATGCACACCTACGGCGGCCTGGCGGCGCCGCTGGCCGGCGCGGCGGTGCTGGCACTGGCCGCTTTCCTGGGGACGTACTACGCCCTGGCCGCCGCGCTGCTGCGCTGGCTCTCGCCGGCCGGCGTCTGGTTGGGGGCCGGCACGTTCGCTGCGCTCTGGCTGCTAGCGGAACTGCTGCGCGTCGAGTGGTTCACCGGCTTTCCCTGGGGTGCCGGCGGCTATGCGCATGTGGAGGGCCCGCTCGCCTTCCTCGCTCCCTGGCTGGGTGTCCACGGCATCGGCTTCGTCGCGGCGGCGATCGCGTTCGTGCTGTCCCGGTTGCACGCCTTGCGCCGCTCGCGCCTGTACTGGGCCGGCCTGGCCGGCGCGACCCTGGTGCTGGCCGCTTGCGCGCAGGTGGAGACCAGCCACGGCGAGGCCGCCGGTGCACCCCTGTCCGTGACGCTGCTGCAGGGGAACATCCCGCAGGACGAGAAGTTCGAGCCGGGCAGCGGCGTGCCGCTCGCGCTGCAGTGGTACGGGCAGCAGTTGCAGGAGAGCCGCGCCAGCCTCACGGTGGCGCCGGAAACCGCCATTCCCCTGCTGCCGCAGCAGTTGCCGGAGGGCTACTGGCAGGCGCTGGCAGGCCGCTTCGGCGCCGGCAGCGGTCAGGCCGCCCTCGTCGGCGTGCCCTTGGGCAGCTTCGAGCAGGGCTACACCAATTCGGTGGTGGGCCTCAAGCCGGATGCGCAGGCCTACCGGTACGACAAGCACCACCTCGTGCCTTTCGGCGAGTTCATTCCGCCGCTGTTCCGCTGGTTCACCGACCTGATGGAGATCCCCCTGGGCGACTTCAACCGCGGGTCCGTCGGCCAGCCCTCGTTCGAGTGGGAAGGGCAGCGGCTGGCGCCCAATGTCTGCTACGAGGACCTGTTCGGCGAGGAACTGGCCGCGCGTTTCCAGGACCCTTCGCGCGCGCCCACCATCTTCGTCAACGTGAGCAACATCGGCTGGTTCGGCAACACGGTGGCCATCGACCAGCACCTGCACATCAGCCGCATGCGCGCGATCGAATTCGCCCGGCCCGTGATCCGGGCCACCAACACCGGTGCCACCGCCATCATCGACCATCGCGGCCGGGTCACCCATGCGCTCGAGCGCTTCACGCGCGGCGTGCTCACCGGGCCGGTCCAGGGCCGCGAAGGCGTGACCCCTTACGCGTGGTGGGTTTCCCGGCTGGGGCTGTGGCCCCTGTGGCTGCTGGGCGCCGCTCCTGTTTTGGGAGCGCTGGCGCGGCTTCGAAGGAGGGCGGCCACTTAAAATCGGGCCAATGCTCACCTTCCAGCAAATCATCCTCAAGCTGCAGGCGTACTGGGATGCCCAGGGTTGCGCGCTGCTGCAGCCCTACGACATGGAGGTGGGCGCCGGCACCTCCCACACCGCCACCTTCCTGCGCGCGATCGGCCCGGAGCCCTGGAAAGCGGCCTACGTGCAGCCCAGCCGCCGGCCCAAGGACGGCCGCTACGGCGAGAACCCCAACCGCCTGCAGCACTACTACCAGTACCAGGTGGTGCTCAAGCCGGCGCCGGCCGACATCCTCGAGCTGTATCTGGGCTCGCTGGTGGCGCTGGGCTTCGACCTGAAGAAGAACGACATCCGCTTCGTCGAGGACGACTGGGAGAACCCCACGCTCGGCGCCTGGGGCCTGGGCTGGGAGGTCTGGCTCAATGGCATGGAGGTGACGCAGTTCACCTACTTCCAGCAGGTCGGCGGCATCGACTGCAAGCCGGCCACCGGCGAGATCACCTACGGGCTGGAGCGCCTCGCCATGTACCTGCAGGGCGTTGACAACGTCTACGACCTCACGTGGACCGAGGGCCTCACCTACGGCGACGTCTACCTGCAGAACGAGCGCGAGCAGTCGGCCTACAACTTCGAGCACAGCGACGCGGACTTCCTGTTCGCCGCCTTCGGCGCGCACGAGAAGCAGGCCCGGCACCTGATGGAACAGCAGCTCGCGCTGCCCGCCTACGAGCAGGTGCTCAAGGCCGCCCACTCGTTCAACCTGCTGGATGCGCGCGGCGCGATCAGCGTCACCGAACGCGCCGCCTACATCGGCCGCATCCGCAACCTGGCGCGCAGCGTGGCCCACAGCTACCTGCTCAGCCGCCAGCGGCTCGGGTTCCCGATGGCACCCAAGGACTGGGCCGAGGCCGCCACCGCGAAGATGGTGGCCGACAAGCTGGTGGAGGCTGCGTGATGGCCGCTGCCAACCTGCTGGTCGAACTGCTGGTCGAGGAACTGCCGCCCAAGGCGCTGAAGAAGCTGGGCGAGGCCTTCGGCACCACGCTGCTGGAGCAACTGAAGGCGCAGGGACTGGCCGGCGACGATTCGGTGCTCACGCACTTCGCCTCGCCGCGCCGCCTGGCCGCCCACGTCACCCGGGTGGCGGAGCGCGCGGCCGACAAGGCGGTGTCGCAGAAGCTGATGCCGGTGAGCGTCGGCCTGGACGCGCAGGGCCAGCCGACGCCGGCGCTGCTGAAGAAGCTGCAGGCGCTGGGCGCCGATGCCTCCGCGGTGCCGGGACTGCGGCGCGCGGTCGACGGCAAGGCCGAAGCGCTGTTCCATGACAGCACGGCGCGTGGTGCCGTGCTGGCGGAAGGCCTGCAGAAGGCGCTGGCGGAAGCCATCGCGCGGCTGCCCATTCCCAAGGTCATGACCTACCAGCTGGCCGACGGCTGGACCGACGTGAAGTTCGTGCGGCCGGCGCATGCGCTGGTGGCGCTGCACGGCAGCGAGGTGGTGCCTATCGAGGCGCTGGGCCTGCAGGCCGGCCGCCTGACGCAGGGCCACCGCTTCGAGTCCGCCGGCGCGGTGACGGTGCCCGATGCAGACAGCTACGCCCGCGTGCTGCAGGAGCAGGGCGCGGTGATCGCCAGCTTCGAGGAGCGCCGCGCCGAGATCGCGCGCCAGCTCGCTGCAGCAGCAGCCGGCGTGGGCGAGGGCGCGCGTGCCGTCGAGGACGACGCCCTGCTCGACGAGGTGACGGCGCTGGTCGAGCGCCCGAACGTGCTGGCCTGCGAGTTCGAGCCCGAGTTCCTGCAGGTGCCGCAGGAGTGCCTCATCCTCACGATGAAGGCCAACCAGAAGTACTTCCCGCTGCTGGATGCGAAGGGCAAGCTCACCAACCGCTTCCTGGTGGTCAGCAACATCCGCCCCGACGACCCTGCGGCTGTGATCGGCGGCAACGAGCGCGTGGTGCGCCCGCGCCTGGCCGACGCCCGCTTCTTCTTCGACCAGGACCGCAAGAAGCCGCTGGCGTCGCGCGTCGACGGCCTGGCCAAGGTGGTCTACCACAACAAGCTGGGCACCCAGGGCGAGCGTGTCGAGCGTGTCCGTGCCCTCGCCAAGGTGATAGGCGCGCAGATGGGCAGCGACGAGCTGGCCGTGCATGCCGACAAGGCCGCGCGCCTGGCCAAGGCGGACCTGCTGACCGACATGGTGGGCGAGTTCCCCGAGCTGCAGGGGATCATGGGCCGCTACTACGCGCTCGCCGATGGCGAGCCGGCCGACATCGCCGACGCGATCGAGGACCACTACAGGCCCCGCTTCGCCGGCGACAGCCTGCCGCGCGGCGACGTCGGCATCGCGGTGGCGCTGGCCGACAAGCTCGAGACCCTGGCCGGCCTGTTCTCCATCGGCCAGCTGCCCAGCGGCGACAAGGATCCCTTCGCCCTGCGCCGCCACGCGCTGGGCATCGTGCGCATGCTGCTCGAGCGCGACCTGCCGCTGCAGCTGGACCAGCTGATCGCCGAATCGCTGGCGCTGTTCCCGCAGGCGCCCGCCGGCACCGGCGCGCAGCTGGCCGGCTTCATCTACGACCGCCTCGCCGGGCTGCTGCGCGAGCACGGCTACACGGCGCAGGAAGTCGACGCGGTGCTGGCGCTGCAGCCGCAGCGACTGGGCGACATCGGCCGGCGCCTGGCGGCGGTGCGCGCCTTCGCCGCCCTGCCCGAGGCGCCGGCGCTGGCCGCCGCCAACAAGCGGATCGGCAACATCCTGAAGAAGGCCGACGGCCCGGTCGACCCCCACGCGAGCGAGGGCCTGCTGCGCGAGGCCGCCGAGAAGGCCCTGTATGCCGCCATGCGCGAGACCACGCCAGCCGCGCAGGCGCAGTTCGAGTCCGGCGACTACACCGGCTCGCTGCAGACCCTGGCGGCGCTGCGTGCGCCGGTCGATGCCTTCTTCGACGGCGTCATGGTCAACGCCGAGGAGACCGACCTGCGGCTAAACCGGCTGGGCCTGCTGGCGACGCTGCACCAGGCCATGAACCGGGTGGCCGACCTGTCGCGGCTGGCCGCCTGAGCCCGCATCCCGCATGAAGCTCGTCATCCTCGATCGCGACGGCACCATCAACGCCGACAGCGACGACTACATCAAGTCGCCGCAGGAGTGGGAGCCGCTGCCCGGCGCGCTGGAGGCGATCGCCCGCATGAACCACGCCGGCTGGCACGTGGCGATCGCGTCCAACCAGTCGGGCCTGGGCCGCGGCCTGTTCGACGTGGCCGCGCTCAACGCCATGCACGCCAAGATGCACAAGCTGCTGGCGGCGCACGGCGGGCGCGTCGATGCCATCTTCTACTGCCCGCACACGCCGGAGGACGGCTGCAGCTGCCGCAAGCCGCTGGCCGGCCTGTTCGAGCAGATCGGCGAGCGCTTCGGCGTGGAGCTCAAGGGCGTACCCGTGGTCGGCGACGGCCTGCGCGACATGCAGGCGGCGGCGGCGGCCGGTTGCGAGCCGCACCTGGTGCTGACCGGCAAGGGCGCCGAGTTCCGCGGCTGCGCGCTGCCCGAGACCTTCCCGCCGGGGACGCGGGTGCACGAGGACCTGGCGGCCTTCGCCGAACACCTGGTGGGGCGGCCAGCGCCGCGTCCCCAGGCCTGAGATGGTGGCGTTCCTGCGATCGGCGCTGCACGCGCTGTGGATGCTGGTGACGGTGGTGCCCTGGGCCATCTGGATGGTGGCTGCCTCCCTGTGGGCCAGCGGCGAGGAGATGTACTGGAAGGCGGTGCGCTGGCTGCGCTGGCAGATCGGCGCGGCGCGCCTGCTGTGCGGCATCGAGGTGAGGGTGTCGGGCATGGAGCACCTGCCGGACGGCAAGACCAGCCCGGCGATCCTGCTGGTCAAGCACCAGTCGACGCTGGAGACCTTCCTCATGCCGACCCTGATGCCCCACCCGCTGGCCTACGTGTTCAAGCGGGAGCTGATCCACATCCCCTTCTTCGGCTGGGCGATCGGGCGCATGGACATGATCCACATCGACCGCCGCAAGCGCGCCGAGGCGTTCAACCGGGTGGTGGCCCAGGGCAAGCGCCTGCTGGCGCAGGGCGTCTGGATCATCATGTTCCCCGAGGGCACGCGCATCCCGCGCGGCCAGAAGGGCACCTACAAGACCGGCGGCACGCGGCTGGCGGTGGCTACCGGCGCGCCGGTGATCCCGGTGGCGGTGAGCTCGGCCAAGGTCTGGCCGCGCAAGGCCTTCATCAAGCGCCCCGGGCTGGTCGACGTGGTGATCGGGCGCCCGATTCCCAGCGAGGGCCGCGACCCGGAAGAACTGATGCGCGAGGTCGAGGCCTGGATCGAAGGCGAGATGCGCCGGATCGATCCGGACGCCTACCGGTAAGCGGCGCAGGCCGCGCCGCGCTCCCTATACTGCCGCCGTGCTGAAGTTCCTGCAGCTCACGCTCGACCTGTTCGAGGCCGCGCCGCCTCCGGCCGCTGCACCGGTATCGGCGCCGGCACCCGCGCCGCAGCCCGTCCCCGCCGCGGTCCCGGCCGAACCGCTGGATGCGGTGCTCGCGCCGGCCACCTTCCACCATCCCCGCGCCAACCGGCAGGCAACCCTGGCCGGCACCTTCGTGGCCTACGAGTTCCGGCGCCGGCGGCGCCGCAGCATCGGCTTCCTGGTCGGCGCCGAGGGCCTCACGGTCAGCGCCCCGACCTGGGTTCCGCTGCGCGAGGTCGATGCCGCCGTGCAGGAGAAGTCCGGCTGGATCCTGGCCAAGCTGGAGGCTGCCCGCCAGCGCCACGACCGGATGGCGGCGGCCCGCATCGAATGGAAGGACGGCGCCAGCTTCCCCTTCCTCGGTGAGCCGGTGATCGTGGTGTTGGACCCGCGCCGCGGAACCGGCGCCGTGCTGAACACCGATGCCCAGGCGTTGCCCGGCGTGCCGCGCCTGACGCTGCACGTGGGCCTGCCGCAGGATGCCGCGCCCGAGAAGATCCGCGACGTGGTGCAGGCTTGGCTGATGCGGCAGGCCCGCCGCCTGTTCACCGAGCGGCTGGACCACTTCGCACCGCTGCTGTCGGTGCAATGGCGCAAGCTGGCGCTGAGCAATGCCGGCACGCGCTGGGGAACGGCCCACTCGGACGGCACCATCCGGCTGAACTGGCGGCTGGTCCATTTCCGCCTGCCGGTGATCGACTACGTGGTCGCCCACGAGCTGTCGCACCTGCGGGTGATGGACCACAGCCCCCGCTTCTGGGACACGGTGGCCACCGTGGTGCCCGACTACGCGCAGCTGCGCGGCCAGCTCAAGGACGAAGCGCTGCCGGCCTGGTGACGTGGACGTCGCTGGCGCCTGTTGCCTTCAGGTCTTGGCAAACCGCCACACGCCGTCGCCCCCACGCTCCCGCCGCAGCAGGCCCTCGTACCAGAGCGCATGCAGGTGCGCCACCGCCTCGCCCATGGCGAAGGTCGTCTGGTGCAGGTCCAGCTTGCGTTTGAACAGCACCGGCAACATCTCCGCGGCCGTGCGCGGCCGCTCGGCGCAGGCCTGCAGCACGTCGGCCAGCCGCTCGCGGTGGTGCTCGTGCAGCTGCTCGATGCGGCGGTGCAGGCCGGTGAACGGCTTGCCGTGCGAGGGCAGCACCAGGGTGACTTCCGGCAGGCGGCGCAACCGGTCGATGGACGCCAGGAACAGCTGCAGCGGGTTCGACTCCGGCTCCACGTCGTAGACGCTGATGTTGGTGGAGATGCGCGGCAGCACCATGTCGCCGCTGATCAGGACCTTCAGCTCGGGACTGAACAGCGAGATGTGCTCGGGCGCATGGCCGTGGCCGGCGATGCACTGCCAGTCGCGCCCGCCGATGCGGACCGTGTCGCCGTCCTGCAGCCGGCGGAAGCTGCGCGGCACGTCCGGCACCATGCTCGGGTAGTAGCTGGCGCGGGCGCGGATCTTGTCGATCGACTCCGGATCGCTGAGGCCGTGCGAGGCGAAGAAGTCGGCCGCGGCGGCGCCGCCGAAGCCGGTGGTGCTCTGCGAAGCCACCCGTGCGGCGTTGAAGTCGGTCGCGCTGATCCACAGCCGGCAGGTGTGCTCGGCCGTGGTCCAGCGCTGGCACAGCCAGTGCGCCAGCCCGATGTGGTCCGGGTGCATGTGGGTGACCATGACGCGCAGCACCGGCAGGCCGTCCAGCGAGCTGGTGAACACCTCCTCCCACTGCGCCTTGGCTTCGTCGCGCGTGATGCAGCAGTCAACCACCGTCCAGCCCGGCCGCCCGTCCAGTTCGTCGCGCAGCAGCCAGAGGTTGATGTGGTCCAGCGCGAACGGCAGGGCCATGCGGATCCACCGCACGCCGGGCGCGATGTCCAGTGTCCGGCCGGGCGGCGGCAGGGCATCGCCCATGGGGTAGTTCAGCTGTGCTTCCTGGGGGTTCATGGGGGAGGGGTCCTGCAGTGGTCTGAATTGACGTTGACGTAAACGTCAGATGTAATCGGCCATTCTAGGGATCCCCGACGAGGGCCCCTGTCTCCCGCCGTACAGCCCACGAATGGCCACCACCTACACCATCAGCGACCTCGCCCGCGAGTTCGACCTCACCACCCGGGCCATGCGCTTCTACGAGGACATGGGGCTGCTGCAGCCGGAGCGCTCGGGGCCGGGCGGGCGCAACCGGGTCTACAGCGCGCGCGACCGCACCCGGCTGAAGCTGACGCTGCGGGCCAAGCGGCTGGGGCTGTCGCTGTCGGAGGCGCGCGAGCTGATCGACATGTACGACAGCCCGCGCGACACCGGGCCGCAGCTGCGCAAGTTCCTGGCCATCCTGGCCCAGCACCGCCGTCAGCTGGAGGAGCAGCTGGCCGACCTGCAGGCCAACCTGGACGAGGTCAAGGAACACGAGCGCGAGGCGCGCGCGCTGCTGGGCCGGATCGAGAAGGAAACGCCCCGGGCCCGGCAGGCATAATTGACGTTTACGTAAACGTCAACGCCCGCCATGGCCGCCACCGACTTCCAGCCCCTGGATCCCGAGTTCGAATCCCGCGTGCGGGGCAGCTTCGCCCGCCAGGCGGCGATGCAGACCATTGGCGCCAGCATGGTCCGCGCCGAGCCGGGCGAGGTCGAGATCCAGCTGCCCTGGTCCGCGCACGTCACCCAGCAGCATGGTTTCGTGCACGGCGGCATCGTCGGCGCCGCGCTCGACTCGGCCTGCGGCTATGCGGCCTCGACCCTGATGCCGGCCGACGTGGGCGTGCTCAGCATCGAATACAAGGTCAATTTCGTGGCCCCGGCGCGCGGACAGCGCTTCCGCATGGTCGGCACGGTGGTCAAGCCGGGCCGCACCATCAGCGTGGTCGAAGGCCGGGCGTTCGCGCTCGACGAAGGGCGCGAGAAGCTGGTGGCGACCATGAGCGCGACCATGATGGCCGTCGGTGGCCGCGAAGACATCAAACACTAGAGCCGCACAAGGAGCACCCATGAACCTGCCGGGCCTGAACTTCCAGTTGGGCGAAGACATCGATGCGCTGCGCGAGGCGGTGCGCGCCTTTGCCGAAGCCGAGATCGCCCCGCGCGCCGCGGAGATCGACCGCAGCGACCAGTTCCCCATGGACCTGTGGCGCAAGCTGGGCGAACTCGGCGTGCTGGGCATCACCGTGCCGGAGGAATACGGCGGCGCCAACATGGGCTACCTGGCGCACATGGTGGCGATGGAGGAGATCTCGCGCGCCTCCGCCTCGGTGGGCCTGTCCTACGGTGCGCACAGCAACCTGTGCGTCAACCAGATCAAGCGCAACGGCAGCGAGGCGCAGAAGCAGAAGTACCTGCCCAAGCTGATTTCCGGCGAGCACGTCGGCGCGCTAGCCATGAGCGAGCCGGGCGCCGGCAGCGACGTGATCTCCATGAAGCTCAAGGCCGAGGACAAGGGCGGCTACTACGTCCTGAACGGCAGCAAGTTCTGGATCACCAACGGCCCTGACGCCGACACGCTGGTGGTCTATGCCAAGACCGAGCCCGAGCTGGGTGCGCGCGGCGTCACCGCCTTCCTGATCGAGAAGACCATGAAGGGCTTCTCGATCGCGCAGAAGCTGGACAAGCTGGGCATGCGCGGCAGCCACACCGGCGAACTGGTGTTCCAGGACGTGGAGGTGCCGGCCGAGAACGTGCTGGGTGCCGTCAACGGCGGCGCCAAGGTGCTCATGTCCGGCCTGGACTACGAGCGCGCAGTGCTAGCCGCCGGCCCGATCGGCATCATGCAGTCGGTGCTGGACAACGTGGTGCCCTACATCCACGACCGCAAGCAGTTCGGCCAGAGCATCGGCGAGTTCCAGCTGATCCAGGGCAAGGTCGCCGACATGTACACCGTGCTGCAGGCGGCGCGCGCCTTCTGCTACACGGTCGGCAAGAACCTGGACCAGCTGGGCGCCGAGCACGTGCGCCAAGTGCGCAAGGACTGCGCCTCGGTCATCCTGTGGTGCGCCGAGAAGGCCACCTGGATGGCCGGCGAGGGCATCCAGATCTTCGGCGGCAACGGCTACATCAACGAGTACCCGCTGGGACGCCTGTGGCGCGACGCCAAGCTCTATGAGATCGGCGCCGGCACCAGCGAGATCCGCCGCATGCTGATCGGGCGCGAGCTGTTCGCCGAGACCATGTAGCCCCGGTTGGCCCCCGAGGCCAACCCTTAGGTACGAATACGCAACCCATGTCGTTCCCGTCGCCACGGGAATGACCGGAAGGACAATAGGCCATGCCCGACATCCAGGAACTCTTCGCCCACAACCGCGCCTGGGCGGCCCGGATGGAGCGCGAGCGCCCCGGCTTCTTCACCGGGCTGCAGCAGCAGCAACGGCCGCAGTACATGTGGATCGGCTGCAGCGACAGCCGGGTGCCGGCCAACCAGATCACCGGGCTGGAGCCGGGTGAGGTGTTCGTGCATCGCAACGTGGCCAACGTGGTGGTGCACTCGGACCTGAACGCGCTGTCGGCCATCCAGTTCGCGGTGGAGATGCTCAAGGTGCGCCACATCATGGTGGTGGGGCACTACGGCTGCGGCGGCGTGCAGGCGGCCCTCAACGACCAGCGCATCGGCCTGGCGGACAACTGGATCCGCCACATCCAGAACGTGCGCGACCGGCACCGCGGCATCCTGGACAACATCGCGCCGGAGCGCCGCAACGACACGCTGGTGGAGCTCAACGTGATCGAGCAGGTGGTCAACGTCTGCGTCAGCACGGTGCTGATCGACGCCTGGGCCAAGGGGCAGCCGGTCACCGTGCACGGTTGGGCCTACGGGATCAACGACGGCCTGCTGCAGGACCTGCACATGGACGTGGGCGGTCCCGACGAGCTGGAACCGCAGTACCGGTCCGCGGTCCGCGCCGTGGTCGACGCGCGGCGCTGACCCGGACACCGCGCGCACAGGGTCCCATGTTCCCCCAGCGCCTGGACTCCACGCTCGCCTACGACATCGCCAAGGCGATGCTCGATGGCTTCAACCGCCACTACCGGCTGTTCCGGCTGGAGTCGCAGCGCGCCAAGCACCGCTTCGAGACGGCCGACTGGCACGGCCAGCAGCGCGCCCAGCGCGAGCGCATCGAGTTCTATGACCTGCGGGTCAAGGAAGCGGTGGCGCGGCTGGAGAAGGAATTCAAGGCCGGCGAGCAGCCGATGGAAGTCTGGCACCAGGCCAAGCTGCACTACATCGGCCTGCTGATCGACCACCACCAGCCCGAGTGCGCCGAGACCTTCTTCAACTCGGTCACCACCAAGATCCTGCACCGGACCTACTTCCAGAACGACTTCATCTTCGTGCGACCGGCCGTCTCGACCGAGTACATCGAGAACGACGAGCCGGCGGCCACGCCCACCTACCGCGCCTACTACCCGACGCGAGAGACGCTGCACGAGAACATCGTGCGCATCATCACCAACTTCCAGCTGCGCCGCCCGTTCGAGGACCTGGACCGCGACGCCCGGCAGGTGCTGGAGGCGATGGGCTCGCGCCTGGCCCACGTCAAGCTCAGGGCCAACTTCCAGATCCAGGTGCTGTCGTCCCTGTTCTTCCGCAACAAGGGCGCCTACGTGGTGGGCAAGCTGATCAACGGCTTCAACGAGGTGCCGTTCGCGCTGCCGATCCTGCACCGCCCGCCGCTGGGCCGCCCCGAGGCGGGCGAGCCCCCTCAGGGGGCAGCCGCCAAGGGCGGCGTGGGGGAGCCTGATTCCGACGGCAAGCTGGTCATCGACGCCTGCCTGTTCGGCGAGGACGAACTGCTGATGCTGTTCTCGTTCGCCCGGGCCTACTTCATGGTGGACATGGAGATCCCGGCGGCCTACGTGCAGTTCCTGCGCTCGCTGATGCCGCGCAAGCCGCGCTCCGAGCTGTACAACGCACTGGGCCTGGCCAAGCAGGGCAAGAACCTGTTCTACCGGGACTTCCTGTTCCACCTGAAGCATTCGAGCGACAAGTTCCGCATCTCGCCCGGCATCAAGGGCATGGTGATGCTGGTGTTCGACCTGCCGTCCTTCCCCTACGTCTTCAAGCTGATCAAGGACTACTACCCGCCGCAGAAGGACACCACGCGCGAGCAGATCAAGCGCAAGTACCTGCTGGTCAAGCAGCACGACCGCGTGGGCCGCATGGCCGACACCTGGGAGTACAGCGAGGTGGCCTTCGACCGCGACCGCTTCGAGGAGGATCTGCTGGACGAGATCCGCCGCTTCGCCCCCAGCCAGCTGGAGATCGGCGACCGCGACCGCGACGGCCATGAGGAGGTGGTGATCAAGCACCTCTACATCGAGCGGCGCATGATCCCCCTGAACATCTACCTGCAGGAGGCGATCGACGCCGGCGCCCACGAGCTGGTGGAGCGCGCGGTCATCGAGTACGGCAACGCGATCAAGGACCTGGTGGCCGCCAACATCTTCCCCGGCGACATGCTGTGGAAGAACTTCGGCGTCACCCGCAACGGCAAGGTCGTGTTCTACGACTACGACGAGATCGAATACATCACCGACTGCCAGTTCCGCGAGGTGCCGGCGGCGCGCACCGAGGAAGAGGAACTGTCCGGCGAGATCTGGTACCCGGTCGGGCCCAAGGACGTGTTCCCCGAGACCTTCGGGCCTTTCCTGCTGGGCAACCCGGCCGTGCGGGAGGTGTTCCTCAAGCACCACGGCGACCTGCTCGACGCCCGGTTCTGGCAGGCCCACCAGCAGCGCATCCGCGCCGGGCACGTGGAGGACGTCTTCCCCTACGACCAGGACAAGCGCTTCGCCCAGGTGGCGGAGGCGACGGTTGCATGAGCGCCGAGGGGGACCGATGAGCGCGCGCGAAGCCTGGGAACTGGCGAGCTACGTGGTGACCGCGCTCGGCCTGCCGTTCGCCATCCTGGTGTTCGCCTGGGAGCAGCGCAAGGAGCGCGACAACGAGGAAGAGGAGCAGTACCAGCTGCTCGCCGACGCCTACCACGACTTCCTGGAGGTGGTGCTGCAGCACCCCGACCTGCGGCTGCGCAGCAACGAGCCGCTGGATAACCCCACGCCGGAGCAGCGCGAGCGCATGCTGGTGATCTTCGATATGCTGATCTCGCTCTTCGAGCGGGCCTACCTCGTCGCCTGGAAACCGCGCATGGGCGAGGTCGAGCGCCGCCGCTGGAACAGCTGGGACGACTTCATGCGCGAGTGGTGCCGGCGCGAGGATTTCCACAACGCCCTGCCGCAGCTGCTGGGCGGCGAGGACCCCGAATTCCAGACCTACATGCGGCGCATTGCCTCCGAGGAGCGCAGCGCCATTTCCACCGCCAGCTGATTTTCGAGAAGGAGTGAAACATGGCTGAATCCATCGTCATCGTCAGTGCCGCCCGCACCCCCATGGGGGCCTTCCAGGGCGACTTCGCCACGCTGGCCGCCCACGACCTGGGCGGCGCCGCCATCCGTGCCGCCGTCGAGCGCGCCGGCATCTCGTCCGACGCCGTCGGCGAGGTGCTGTTCGGCAACTGCCTGATGGCCGGCCAGGGCCAGGCGCCGGCGCGCCAGGCGGCGTTCAAGGGCGGCCTGCCCAAGAGCGCCGGCGCCGTCACGCTGTCCAAGATGTGCGGCTCGGGCATGAAGGCCGCGATGTTCGCGCACGACATGCTGCTGGCCGGCACCCACGAGGTGATGGTCGCCGGCGGCATGGAGAGCATGACCAACGCGCCCTACCTGCTGCTCAAGGGCCGCGGCGGCTACCGCATGGGCCACGACAAGGTCTACGACCACATGATGCTCGACGGCCTGGAAGACGCCTACGAGCCCGGCCGTGCCATGGGCACCTTCGGCGAGGACTGCGCCGCCAAGTACAAGTTCAGCCGCGAGGCGCAGGACGCGTTCGCGGTCGAATCCGTCACGCGCGCCAAGAAGGCCACCGAGTCCGGCGCCTTCGCCAAGGAGATCACCCCGGTGACGGTCAAGACGCGCGCCGGCGAATCGGTGATCTCGGTCGACGAGGGCCCGGGCAAGGTCAAGCTGGACAAGATCCCCACGCTCAAGCCCGCGTTCAAGAAGGACGGCACCATCACGGCTGCCTCCTCCTCCAGCATCAACGACGGCGCCGCCGCCCTGGTGATGATGACCGAGGGCACGGCCAAGCGGCTGGGCTGCAAGCCGATCGCGCGCATCGTCGGCCACGCCATGCACTCGCAGGAACCCGAGTGGTTCACCACCGCCCCGGTGGGCGCCACCCAGAAGCTGTTCGCCAAGACCGGCTGGAAGGTGTCCGACGTGGACCTGTGGGAAGTGAACGAGGCCTTCGCCGTGGTGCCCATGGCGCTGATGCACGAGCTGAAGGTGTCGCACGACATCGTCAACGTGAACGGTGGCGCCTGCGCGCTGGGCCACCCGATCGGCGCTTCCGGCGCCCGCATCATGGTGACGCTGATCCACGCCCTGCAGGCCCGCGGCGGCAAGCGCGGCGTCGCCACGCTGTGCATCGGCGGCGGCGAGGGCACGGCGGTCGCGCTGGAACTGGTCTGACGCCCAGGGTGCCATGAGCACCGTCCTCGTCCTCGGCGCGTCGCGCGGCATCGGGCTGGAGTTCGTGCGCCAGTACCGGGCCGCGGGCGAGCGCGTGATCGCGACGGCGCGCACGGACGAGGGGCTGCAGGCGCTCGCCGCCCTTGGGGCCCGGCCACTCCAGCTGGATGTGGCCGCGCCGGCCAGCATCAGCGGCCTGGCCTGGCAGCTGGATGGCGAGCGCATCGACGTCGCGCTGTACGTGGCCGGTGTCTACAGCACGGCCGGCGCCACCGAGCCGCCGGCGCAGCCCGACTTCGACCTCGTGATGCGCACCAACGTGCTGGGCGCCATGCAGGCGATCCCGCAGGTGGCCCCGCTGGTCGAGCCGGCGCGCGGCCGCTTCGTCTTCATCACCAGCGAGATGGGCCACATCGCCGGCACCCATTCCAGCTTCGGCTGGGTGTACCGCGCCAGCAAGGCCGCGCTCAACATGGCGGTGCGTGCCGCCAGCTACGACTATCCCCGGGCCACGCTGGTGGCCATGAGCCCGGGCTGGGTGCGCACCGCCATGGGCGGGCCCGACGCGCCGCTCAGCCCCGACGAAAGCGTCGCCTCCATGCGGCGCACCATCGCCGCGCTGAAGACCTCGCAGAGCGGCGCCTTCCTCGACCACGACGGTACGCCGTTCGATGGCTGGTGACCGCCGGTCCCACGCTTCCATCCTCACGACATGCTGCTGACCCCCGACCAGGAAATGATCCGCGACGCCGTGCGCGCGTTCGCGCAGGAACAGCTGTGGCCGAATGCCGCGCGCTGGGACAAGGAGCACACCTTCCCGCGCGAGGTGCACAAGGGCCTGGCCGCGCTGGGCGCCTACGGCATCTGCGTTCCGGAGGAATACGGCGGCGCCGGCCTCGACTACGTGAGCCTCGCGCTGGTGCTGGAGGAGATCGCCGCCGGCGACGGCGGCACCAGCACCGCCATCAGCGTGACCAACTGCCCCGTCAATGCGATCCTGATGCGCTACGGCAGCGAGGCCCAGAAGCAGCGCTGGCTGGCGCCGCTGGCGCAGGGCGAGTTGCTGGGCGCCTTCTGCCTGACCGAGCCCCACGTGGGCAGCGACGCCTCGGCGCTGCGCACGACGGCGCGCCGCGACGGCGACGCCTACGTGATCGACGGCGTCAAGCAGTTCATCACCAGCGGCCAGAACGGCCAGCTGGCGGTGGTGATCGCTGTCACCGACAAGGGCGCCGGCAAGCGAGGCATGAGCGCCTTCCTGGTGCCCACCGACACCCCCGGCTACGTCGTGGCGCGGCTGGAGGACAAGGTCGGCCAGCATTCCAGCGACACCGCGCAGATCCGTTTCGACAACTGCCGCATCCCGGCCGCCAACCGGATCGGCGAGGAGGGCGAGGGCTACAAGATCGCCCTGTCCTCGCTGGAGGGCGGGCGCATCGGCATCGCCGCCCAGAGCCTGGGCATGGCGCGCAGCGCCTTCGAGGTGGCGGTGGCCTACGCCAAGGAGCGCGAGAGCTTCGGCAGCCCCATCTTCGACCACCAGGCCGTGGGCTTCCGGCTGGCCGATTGCGCGACGCAGCTCGAAGCGGCGCGCCAGCTGATCTGGCATGCCGCCAGCCTGCGCGACGCCGGCCGCCCCTGCCTAAAGGAAGCGGCGATGGCCAAGCTGTTCGCCAGCGAGATGGCCGAGCGGGTCTGCAGCGCCGCCATCCAGACCCTGGGCGGCTACGGCTACGTGAGCGACTTCCCGGTGGAGCGCATCTGGCGCGACGTGCGGGTGTGCCAGATCTACGAGGGCACTTCCGACGTGCAGAAGATCATCATCCAGCGGGCGCTGGCGTGACGCGCGGGCGCCGATTCGACGCCGTCCTGTTCGACTGCGATGGCGTGCTGGTGGACAGCGAGCCCATCACCAACGGCGTGCTGCGCGACATGCTGGCCGAACTGGGCTGGGAGCTCTCGGCCGCCGACTGCATGCGGCTGTTCCTGGGCAAGGCGGTGAAGGACGAGCGCCGGCTGATCGAATCGCGCACCGGCCGGCCGCTCACCGAGGACTGGCTGGCCGCGTTCCGCCGGCGCCGCAACGAGCAGCTCGAACGGCGACTGGGCCCGATAGCCGGCGCCGTGCCCGCGGTGGCCGACATCCACCGGCGCTTCGGCGGCCGCGTGGCCTGCGCCAGCGGGGCCGACCGCCACAAGGTGGAGTTGCAACTGGCCAAGTGCGGCCTGATGCCCTATTTCGAGGGCCGGATCTTTAGCGGCCACGAACAGCCGCGCTCCAAACCGGCGCCCGACGTGTACCTGGCCGCGGCCGCCGCGCTCGACGCCGATCCGCAGCGATGCGCCGTGGTCGAGGACACCGTCGTCGGCGTCACCGCCGGCACGGCTGCGGGCGCGACCGTGTTCGGCTACAGCCCGCCGGAGGCGGGCCACGACGTGCCGGCCGCGCTGCGTGCTGCCGGCGCCGTCCACGTGTTCACCCGCATGGACGAACTGCCGGTCCTGGTGGGCGACTGAGCCCTCACCAGCTGGCGGCCATCGAATCGCGCGAGAAGCGCGGGTCGCCGGTGATGGCGCCCAGGTCCACGAACTCCATCGCCGACAGCGGGATGCCGCGCAGGTCGCGGAACATCTGCTCGCTCCAGGCCGCGTTGGGCTCGCCCTGCACGTAGAAGTCCATGCCGATGTCGGCCACGTACAGGCCGTAGCGCTTGGCAGCGGTGGCGATCGCCTTGGCCTGCGGCGTCCAGTGCTCGGGGATGGCGAAGTCGGCCTTCAGGCGCAGCACCGAGCCGAACGGGATGCCGCCCGGCGTGTCGCCGCCGGCGCCGTGTCGGGCCGGCCAGGTGTAGCCGCGCGACAGCACGGCATCGCGGAAGGTCACGCGCAGCGCGTGACGGATCTCGCCGCTGTCGGCCTCGGCCGCCTTGGCCAGGAAGGGCGTGATCGGCAGGCCGGCGGCATCGGCCGCGGTCCAGCCGTCCGGCCGCAGCTCCAGCGACTTCAGGTCCCAGCCGGCGCTCGCCAGCGTGTACCAGCGGTCTGACAGCTTGTAGGTGGCGAAGGCCTCCCACAGCCGGCAGGCGCCCTGCTCGACCACCAGCACGTGGTGGTCGCCGCAGGTGTTGGGGTCGTTGCAATTGCCCCCTTCGTTCTTCAGCCCGCTGATGGGGAAGGGAAAGCGGCGCTCGCCCGCCGGCACGCTGCTGCAGCCGCGCGCCAGCGTGTGGCCGCCGCTGCCGTCCGCAACGGCGCAGTCGCTCTCGTGCGGCCAGCCCGCCTCGCTGCTCGCGCCCGAGGGGCTGAAGTCGTACTGAACGACGGCCCAGTCGGTGTCCGCCGCGCTGCCCTCGACGACGTTGACCGGCATCCCGTAGTAGGCATCGCGCTGGTTCGGGTCCTCGCCCAGCCACCAGTCGGCGCGGAAGGGCGTGGCGCCGCCGATGGCGGCGATCCAGCGCGCGCTGTCTGGATGGGCCGGGAAGCGCCCCGGGTCGTCGATGCGGGTGTTGAAGACCGCCTCCGGCGGGAACATCGCACAGCTGCCCAGCAGCGTGGTGCTGCCGGGTGCCGTGGCGATGGTGCTGCCGGTCGGCACGCTGCCGGTGCCGGTGCCGGTGCTGGGGTTCGTGGCACCGCCTGCACCGCCCCCGCCGCCGCAAGCGACCAGCCCGGCGGCAACGATCGCCAGCCAGGCCAGTCCGCCCACGGTGGCGCGTGTTCTTGTGTTCATGCCGTCCTCCTGCTCGACAGTTCGGACGCGGCATCTTGCGGTGGCTCAGCCGTTTACATGCGTGTCGAGATGCAAAGGCTGCCGAGGCCTGTTTACAGCGCGGATGGACCGGAAGGGCGTCTCATCGGGTGCCGCTGCCCAGCCAGCCCGGCAGCGTGCGCTCTATGGCTTCGCGCATGCGGCGGGCGTGCGAGCCCAGCCAGTACAGCCGGCCACACCCGGGGCACTGCCGGGCCGCGCCGGGCAGCGTGCGGACGTCGGGCGGGAGCAGGGCGATCCGCAGCGCTTCCGGCAGCGGCGGCGACAGGGGCGTGTTGCAGACGGTGCAGCGGGTGAACAGCTCCGGCGGAGCATTCAGGTCGAGCACGGACACGACCTGACTGAGCTGCAGCAACGGATCGTCGTGCTCGATGCGCAGGGCGCGGCGCGGGCGAAGCTCGCGCAGGAGGTGCCGGTCGCGGGTGAGCAGCAGCCGGGCCTGCTCGTCGGCGAGTCGGACCAGCTCGGGATCGGGCAAGGCGGGATCCAACGTGGTGTCCCAGCCGATGACGCGCAGCCAGCGCGCCAGCCGCGCCAGCATGGCATCGGCCGCGAAGCGGGGTTCAGCAGGGGCCATGGCGCGCTGCGGACGAATCCCAGGGGCAGGCAGGACAGGGCACATCGCATTCTCGGGCGGAGGCGTCGCCCAAGGTGCCCGCGGCCGATTTCTCCCAGCCCCTACACGCACACCGGCAACAGCTGTCACGTTCGGCCCCACACCAATCCCGCCGTGCGCGCCTAGGCTGGATGGTTTGGAGAGAACACCGCCATGTCCGATGCCCTGACCCGCTATCTCGACTGCATCGCGGCCTGCAACGCCTGTGCCGTCGCCTGCCAGCACTGTGCCGCCTCCTGCCTGCAGGAGCCGGACGTGAAAGCCATGGTCCGCTGCATCGCGCTGGACATGGACTGCGCCCAGCTGTGCGAGGTGTCCGTCGCGCTGATGGCCGGCGCCAGCGAATTCGCGCCGGCGCTGTGCCGTGTCTGCGCGCAGGCCTGCCGCGCCTGCGCCGAGGAGTGCGCGCGCCACGACATGGACCACTGCCAGCAGTGCGCAGAGGCCTGCCGTCGCTGCGCCGAAGCCTGCGAGCAGATGGCCGCGGCTTGAGGTGATCGTCGTCTTCTGGCTGGAGGCCGCGGGCGACGCTGCGCAGCCTCGCCACGCCGTCTTCGGGCCGGCGGCGCTGGGCGAAGCCCTCCGGTTCGCCGAGTCGCTGCGTGCCCGCCGCCGCGCGGGCGAGGCCATCAGCCACGTGGCGATCCAGTCGGAGCTGCCCGATGCCGTCGGGCCGGCCGGCGTGGCCGATCCCGACCAGGGCTATGCGCACTACAAGCGCCGGCTGGATCCCGCCGTGCCGCTGGGGCGCCCCCCGCGTCCACCGAAGTGACCGGGTTGTTGCGAGCCATGCATACTCGCAGCCGATGACTTCCGCCCTTCCTGCCCAGGTTCCCGTGCTGATCGCCGGCGGCGGCCCGGTTGGGCTGGCCTGCGCCGCGCTGCTCGCGCGACGCGGCATCGCGTCGCTGGTGGTCGAGGCCGACGAGGGGTACTGCAGCGGCAGCCGCGCCATCTGCATCTCGCGCCGCTCGCTGGAGATCCTGGCCTGGGCCGGCGCCGGCCCGGCGATGCAGGCCAAGGCGCTGCCCTGGACCGGCGGGCGCAGCTTCTGGCGCGATCGTGAGGTGCTGCACTTCGAGATGCCGCACGAGCCGGCCCAGCGCTTCGCACCCATGGTCAACATCCAGCAGTACTACGTGGAGCAGTTCCTGCACGAGGCGCTGGCCGGCCAGCCGGCGCAGGTCGCCTGGTCGCACCGCGTCGTCGGCGTGCGGCAGGATGCCGGCGGCGTGCAGGTGGAGATCGGGGGGCCGCAGGGCAGCGCGAGCGTGCAGGCGCAGTACCTGGTGGCCTGCGACGGCGGCCGCAGCACGGTGCGCGAGCAGCTCGGGCTGGCGCTGGAAGGCATGCAGTACGAGGGCCGCTACGTCATCGTCGACATCGTGCAGGAGACGCAGCGTCCGGTGGAGCGGCTGGCCTGGTTCGACCCGCCTTCCAATCCCGGCTCCACGCTGCTGATGCACCGCCAGCCCGACGACGTCTGGCGCATCGACTACCAGCTGCGCGACGACGAGGATGGCGCCGCGGCCCTGGAGCCGGCCAGCATCCTGCCGCGCATCCAGAGCCACCTGGACATGATCGGCGAGCCCGAGCCCTGGCGCATGCTCTGGTCGTCCATGTACAACGCCAAGTGCCTGACCCTGTCCAGCTACCGACACGGGCGCGTGCTGTTCGCCGGCGATGCCGGACACCTGGTGCCCATCTTCGGGGTGCGCGGGCTCAACTCAGGGCTGGACGACGCCGGCAACCTGGCCTGGAAGCTGGCGGCGGTGCTGCAGGGCCGTGCCGATCCGGCGCTGCTGGACAGCTACTCGGTGGAGCGCGTCCATGCGACCCACGAGAACCTGGCCTACGGCGCCAAGAGCACGGAGTTCATGGCGCCGCCGAACTTCGCATTCGCGCTGATGCGCGATGCCACCTTGCGGCTGGCGCTCGATGAGCCGCGCGTGCGCTCGCTGATCAACCCGCGCCAGTCGGCGCCCATCGCGTACACGGGATCGCCGCTGAACGGGCCGCAAACCGGTGAGTGGCGCTCCGCCATGGCGGCCCCCGGCCAGCCGGCGCCGGAGGCGCTGCTGCGCGGGGGGCAGGGCGACTGGCACCTGACCGAATGCTTCGGGCGCGGCTTCGTGGCCGTGGTGTTCGACGACGGCGATGGTCCGGCGCGGGTGGACGAGCGCGAGGGCTTCACCCGGGTGCGCATCCCGGCCGGCGGCGATCCGCTCGGCCAGGCGCGCGAGCGCTACGGGGTGGGCGGTCGGATGGTGGTGGTGCGGCCGGACGGCTACGTGTTCGGCCGCTGGCCGGACGAGGACCTGGCCGCGGTGCGGCGCGAACTGGCCGCGAGGGGGGTGCAGGCATGACCGACGAGGAACTGGACCGGGCCTACACCGCCCTGTGCAACGGGATGGCCGAGGTCGGCGAGGCCCACGCGCAGCGCTTCCTGGCGCTGCTGTGCATGGGTCTGCTGGTGCGGGTCGACCGCGGCGAGGACGTGCTGGAACTGATCGAGGTCGTGAAGGCGCGCAGCGTCGAGCCGCAGCCGCGCTGAAGCGCCCGTTCAGGCCAACACGAAGAAGGTCATCTCCACCTGCTGCGGCCGGCGCACGCCGCTGCCCACGAACAGGCGCTCGTTGACCCAGGCCAGCGCGGCGGACGAGGTCTCCAGCGTCGGCCAGCAGCGGAAATAGACCTGCGCCGGATCGACCGGTTCGCCGCGCACCAGCTTCGCCGTGACCTCGGCTGGCGCCTGCCGGATCGCGTGGTTGTGCACGTAGATGCGGTCGCCGGCGTCGGTCTCCAGCACGTAGTGCGCCTGCAGTTCGGCCAGGGTGTCGCTCACCACCAGCTGGTAGTCGGCGCCGCCCGGCAGCACCCGCGCGCTCCAGCCCTCGCCGCGGGCGTCGCCGCCGATGATCGGGATCATGCGGCGCAGCCCGCGCGGGGTGCGGCCCACCTCGATGGGTGCGCCGACCTGCACGCGGAGGTCGGCGAAGAACGGCAGGTTGGGGGGTGGCACGAGCGGGGAGGTCATGCTCACCATGGTAGCGATTGCAGGGGCCGCTGTAGCGGGGTGCGACGCTCAGCCCGCGTCGACGTAGCCCGGGTTGGGCAGCACGCCGGCGATGGTCGGCACGTTGGCCTTGCGCGGCTTGACCACGCCCTTGTTGGCGCGCAGCCAGTCCTCGACCACGTCCCACACCGGGCGCACGCCGGGGGCCTTGTCGGCCCCTTCGGCCACCGGCGCCCAGCCCGCGACCTTGTACTGCTTGCCCGCCTCGATCGGCTTGCCGCCGAGGCGCATGTCGGTGATGCGCTGGCCCATGGCCGCCAGCGGGTTGCAGGTGTACTGCAGCCCGCCCACGCGCACCATGTCGCCGCCCTGCTGGTAGTAGGGGTCGGGGTTGAACAGGTTGTCGCAGACGTCTTCCAGCACGGTCTTGAGCATCTCGCCGCTCATGGTGTTGACCGTGGCGTGCGAGTAGGTGGTGGCCGTCATGTCCATCAGCCACTCGCGCGTGATCGTCTCGCCGGCCAGCAGCGAGGTGCCCCAGCGGAAGCCGGGCGAGAACGCGATCTCGGCGCCCTGCACCTCCATCAGCGCGTCCAGCAGCAGCTGGTCGCCGGTGCCGTTGAAGTTGCCGCGCCGGTACAGCGTGCCTTCGGTCACGGCCAGCTTCTCGGCCAGCTTGGCCTCGTAGGGCGCGCGCACCTTGGTGACCAGCGCCTGCATGGCCGCATCGGCCGGCAGCGCGTTGGACAGCACGGGCAGCAGCTTGTAGCGGAAGTCCTGCACCTTGCCGCCGCGCACGTCGAAGTCCATCACGCCCAGGAACTTGCCGTTGGAGCCGGCATTGGTGACCAGCGTCTTGCCGCCCGCGTTGGACACCACCGTGGCCACCGGCACACCGTCGTGCGTGTGGCCGCCGAAGATGGCGTCGACGCCGCGCACCCGGGTGGCCATCTTCAGGTCCACGTCCATGCCGTTGTGGCTGAGCACGACCACCACCTGCGCGCCCTTGCCGCGCGCCTCGTCGACCATCTTCTGCAGGTTGTCGTCCTGGATGCCGAAGGTCCAGTCGGCGACGAAGTGGCGCGGGTTGGCGATCGGCGTGTAGGGAAAGGCCTGGCCGATGATGGCGCAGGGCACGCCGTTGATGGTGCGGATCACGTAGGGCTTGAACACCGGGTCGCCGAAGTCGGCGGTCTTGACGTTCTGGGCGACGAAGTCGACCCGGCCGGCGAAGTCCTTCTCGATGATCTCCTGCACCCGCTGCATGCCCAGCGTGAACTCCCAGTGGCCGGTCATCACGTCCACGCCCAGCAGCTTGCAGGCGTCGACCATGTCTTGGCCGTTGGTCCACAGCGCGGTGCCCGAACCCTGCCAGGTGTCGCCGCCGTCCAGCAGCAGCGCGCCCGGCCGGCTGGCCTTCATGCGCTTGACCAGGGTGGCCAGGTGGGCGAAGCCGCCGACCTGGCCCCAGCGGCGAGCGGCCTGCTCGAAGTCGACGCAGCTGAAGGCATAGGCTTCGGCCGAGCCGGCCGGCACCTTCGCCGCCTTCAGCAGGTGCTCGCCAACCAGGTGCGGCAGGCGGCCCTTCATGTCGGCGATGCCGAGGTTCACGCTGGGCTCGCGGAACCAGATCGGCTGCAGTTGCGCGTGGCAGTCGGTGATGTGCAGGAAGGAGACGTTGCCGAACTTCGGCAGGTCGTACAGCTTGTCGGCGGCGGTGGCGGCGTCGGCCTCGGCCCAGCGGCCCAGTCCCATCCCGGCGACGCCGGCTGCCGCCAGCACCTGCAGGAATTCGCGTTTGCTCAGATGCATGGCTTCAATTTGGATCGATGTGGAGCGTGGCGACCGGCGCACGCGCATGAAAAAGGGGGCGGAGAGCGAGCACGCCTCCGCCCCCTTCGATGCGAGTGCCGTCAGCCGCGCCGGGTCATTGGTTCACCGGCGACTTCGGGTCCAGCAGCAGCGCCATGATGTGCCGGATCTGCTGCTCGTTCAGGTTGCCCATGTGGCCGGCCCGCGGCATGTTGGAGCAGGCGTTGTAGGCCTTGGCGTTCCAGATCTTGCCCCAGGTGTATTCCACGATCGGCTTGGCGGCGGCGCTGCCCGGATCGCTCACGCCGCGCAGCTTGCCGTAGTTGTACAGGCTCGGGCCTATGGTGCCGAAGGAGATCTCCTGCTTGCTGATCTGGTGGCAGTTGTAGCAGTTGCCGCCATTGGCCGCGTCCGCCTTGTCGCGCCAGGTCTGGCCGCGCCCGCTCTGGGCGATCTTCTCGCCTTCCTTCCAGTCGCCCAGGAACTTGCCGTCGCTGGGCCACTTGATGGTCTTGAGGTTCTCGGCCTCGATGCGCTTGGCCACGGCCGGCTCCAGCGGCTTGCCGGCGACGTCGGCGGCGTTGCACAGGCGCAGCGTCTCGTCGATCTCGGTGACCCGGCTGACCTTGGCGATGCCCTGGTCGCGGAAGCCGGCCTTGACCGCCTCCTGCGCCATGCGGTCCAGCTCGGCGGAGCTGGGCGTGCCGCCGCCGGCCATGCTGGCGCAGCCCACCACCGCCACGGCGGCGGCCACGGTCCCCAGCGCTGCGAACGTCTTGCTGATCGTCTTCATCGCGTTCCTCCTTCTTCAGCGCTTGATGGCCGGTGCCGCGGACTTGGCGCCCTTGGCATTGACGCCCAGGTAGGTGGACAGCGCGGTGAGCGCGTCGCTGCCGAAGTGCGGGTAGGGGAAGCGCTGCTGGCGGTAGCAGTCGTTCAGGCGCAGCTGCATGCTCCACATCTGGCCGTTGGACACCCGGTAGGCCGGCCAGGCCGCGAAGCCGACGCCGTCGCCCGGGTTCCTGGTCAGGTTGGGCAGGTCCTGCAGGCGGATGCGCTTGCCGTCCTCGCCGTGGCAGGAGGCGCAGGCGAAGTCGTGCGTGCCGCCGCGCATGAAGAACATGCGCTTGCCCACCTCGTAGGCCACCTTCTCCTGCGGGTGCGACTGCGGCAGGTTGAAGGCCATGCCCTTGGACTCGGCGGCGATCCAGGTGGCCAGCGCCGTGACATTGGCCTGCTCGCCGCGCCCGAACGGGGTCTTGGCGATCTCGGCGCCGTCGAAGCCCTGCAGCTTCTCCATGCAGGTGACCAGGCGCGACTCCAGGTCCTGCACCTTGTTCACGTCGGCGAAGTAGCGCGGCAACTCGACGAACGCGCCCTTGACCACGCCGGGGCCCTTGCCCAGGTCGCACTGTTCCAGCGACGCGTTCTTGGGCCCGCGCTTCTGCTTCCACAGGGCCTCGCCCTTGGCCTCGAACAGTTCGGCCGGGTTGCCGTCGGCCAGCATGGCCCGGTATTCCTCGATCGACTCGGTGGTCGACTTCGATTGCGCCGCCGCCATGCCGGACGCGAGGCCGGCGACGGCGAGGGCTGCGAGGGTCCTCTTCATCATTTGTGTGTCTCCTCTCGGTTAGCCCTCACACCGGGGCGAAGGACGATCCCGCGGCCATTCAGCTGACCGTGGCCTCGTCGGTCCGGGTGTCGCCCCTGTTGTCCTTCCAGCTCACCGCGATCTTGTCGCCGGCCTTGGCGCCCTTGACCGTGAACTGCATGAACGGGTTCTTGGCCACGGCCGGGCCCCATTCGGCCTTGAGCACGGGCTTGCCGTTGTGGGTCGCGGTGACGTCGGTGATGTGCCAGGCGGGGATGACCTTGCCGGACGAGTCCTTGCGCTGGCCGGTCTCCATCTCGTGGCTCATGAGCACGCGGACGACGGCGTCATTGCCTTTGGCCTGGGCGCGGATGCGCATCGGGTCTGCCATGTTCTCTGCTCCTTGTTCGTTGCGCAGTCAGCCGCCGCAGCCGCCGAGGGTGACCTTGACTTCCTTCTTGCTGAAGAGGGCCTTGCCGTCGTTGGTGATCGCCACCGCATAGACGTCGGAGGACTGGCCCATCTTGGCGCGGGTGAGGAAGTTGGGCTCCACCGACTCGTTGACGTCGAAGCGGGCGACCAGCGGGCTGGGGTTCTTCTCGACCAGCACGGCCAGCAGCTTGACGTTGGCCAGCGTGGTGGCCACGCCCATGGGCACGACGGCGCCGTTCTCGGCGATGTCGGGCGCCGTCAGCGTCACGTCCTTGCTCTCGACCGGGGCGCCGGCGCCCATGGCCTTGAGTGCGTCGGCCACTGTCTTGGCTTCGAAGGCGGCGGGCGTCCAGGCCAGCGCGGTGCGCGGCAGCAGGCCGGCGGTGGCCAGCAGGGCCGCCACGGCGGCACTTTGCTGGAGGGTCTGTCGACGGGTGGTCTTCATCGGGGTTCTCCGGATCAATCAGCGCAGGCTAATGTACAAAAGTCAAGTTGGGCATGGGGATATCCCCTGCCCGCGTGCTCAGGGCTTGGCCCCGGACGCCAGCCAGTCGGCGATCTGGCGCGCCGACGTTTCGTCCAGCGACTGCGGCGGCATGGGAATCGAGCCCCATGCGCCGCTGCCGCCGGAACGGATCTTCCCGGCCAGGTAATCCGCCTTGCCGGCGTGCCGGTCCGCCACCTCGGCCCAACTCGGGCCGACGATGCGCTGGCCGGCGGCATGGCAGGCCGTGCAGTTGTTCTTCTGCAGCAGGGCGCCGACCGCGCCGTTGGCGCCCTTGTCCGCGGATGCGGCGGCCGGCTGGGCCGCGCGGGCATCCGCCGTCTGCGCACCGCGCTGTGCGCCCACCAGCCGGTTCTGGTCGGCCAGGTTGCCGTGGTTGTTGCGGGCGTGCACCGGCAGCAGCGAGGTCACCTTGGCCTCCACCGGGCAGTCCTTCATGCAGGTGCTGCCGGCCACGTCGGGCTTGGCCGTGCCGGCGAGTTCGCGGCCCGGCCACATGGCGTGCGCCGTGGTCATGCCCTTGCGGTTGGGCATGCGGGCCTGCACCTCGCGGATGTTGCGGTCCGACAGCGTGAAGTCGGCCGGCACCACGTCGGCCAGGTTGAGCAGGTAGGCGGTGACCGCGTAGACCTCCTCCACCGACAGCGACTTGGGCCGGTCCCAGGGCATGGCGCGGTTGATGTAGTCCCACAGCGTGGAGACGGTGGCCACCTTCATCATCGTGGTGCGGCCGGGATAGTCGTTGCGCTGCAGGTTGGCGACGCGGCCCGACTCGACGTCGCTCTTGCTCGTGCCACCCACCAGCGGGTTGAACACCGAGTTGGATTCGCCGAACACGCCGTGGCAGGACGCGCACTTGTCCTCCCAGACCTGCTGGCCCTTGTCCACGCTGCCGGAGCCGGCCGGCAGGCCCTGGAAGTCGGGGCGCACGTCGATGTCCCAGGCCTTGACCTCCGCCGGCGTGGCGTCGCGGCCGATGCCGGTGAAGCGGGCCGTGCCGGCGAGGGCGCTGGCGGCCGCCAGCGACAGCAGGATCGCCGCGGCGGTGAACGCCCAGGGGCGCTGCAGGTGATCAGCCCAGCTGGACATTTTTCACCTCCCCGCTTTCCTCGACCAGCCAGGACTGGATCGCGTTGTTGTGGTAGATCGAGCGCGTGCCGCGCACCGCCCGCAATTGCCGGTAGCTCGGCTGCACGTAGCCGGTCTCGTCGCGGGCGCGGCTCTGGATGATGGCGGGCTTGCCGTCCCACACCCAGTCGAGCGAGAAGCGCGTGAGGCACTTGCTCATCACCGGTTCCTGCAGCCGCGCGACGCGCCAGTTGCGGCCGCCATCGACCGAGACGTCCACCTGCTTGACCTTGCCGCGCCCGGACCAGGCCAGCCCGGTGATGCTGTAGAAGCCCTTGTCCAGCAGCACCTGGCCGCCCGAGGGCGTGGTGACCACGCTCTTGCACTCCTGGATGCTGGTGTACTGACGGTGCTGCCCGTCGGGCATCAGGTCCACGTAGTGCACCGTCTCGTCCTTGGTGCCGTAGGGCTGGTCGCCCACCTCGACGCGCCGCAGGTACTTGACCCAGCTCACGCCCTGCACGCCGGGCACCACCAGTCGCAGCGGATAGCCGTTCTCCGGGCGCAGCATCTCGCCGTTCTGGCCGTAGGCCACCAGCACCTCGCCCGAGCGCACCAGGCTCATGGGGATGGTGCGCGTCATGGACGACCCGTCGCCGCCCTCGGCCAGCACGAACTGGCCCTTCTTCAGGTCGGCCCCGGCCATCTCCAGCAGCGTGATCAGCGGCACGCCGGTGAACTCGCTGCACGACAGCATGCCGTGCGTGTACTGGCAGGTCGGCACGGCGACGTTGCCCCATTCCATGCCGGTGTTGGCGCCGCACTCGATGAAGTGGAAGCGCGACACCGAGGGCAGGCGCATCAGCTCGTCCATGGTGAACACCTTGGGCGACTTCACCAGGCCGTTGACCATGAAGCGGTGCTTGGACGGGTCGATGTCCCACCAGCCCTGGTGGTGGCGCTCGAAGTGCAGGCCGCTGGGGGTGACGATGCCGAACAGCGACTGCAGCGGGGCGAAGGACACCGAGGCCTGGCGGGTCTGCGTCAGGCCCGGGCTCTGGCGCCGCTGCACGTTGGCTTCGTACTGCGAGGGCTTGCCGTAGCCGTCGGTGACCACCGGCCGGCCCAGGCCGGTGCTGTGCGCGGGCAGCTCGAGGATGTTGGCGTCGCCCCGGGCCGCGGCTGTCGCGCCGGCGGCCATCGTGGCGGTGCCCGCCGCCGCGGCTGCGAAGGCGCCTCGCAGGAAGTCGCGCCGGCCCTGGCGCGCCTCCGCGGCGACACGGTGGATGCCGGGGACATCCAGGAAGTTCTCGGGCGCCTTGCGCACGCGGCCGGTGTTCATCGTCGTGTTATCGATATATGCAGATTGACAAATATATTGATGTTCGTCAGGGCGGGCCTCGGGGTTTACGCCTAGCGCGGGCTGCTTCGGGCCGCGCGGCTGAGTACTTCCGGGTCCCTGCGCGTACTTCCGACCCACGCGCGAAGTTGAGGCGTCAGCCGGCGATGCGCTTGAGCGCCGTGGCCAGGCGTTGGTCGAGGTAGGCGCCGTAGAAGTCGGGGATGGATGCACCCACCAGCCGCTCGGCCACCTCGCGGCCGCCGCGCCCGAAGAACAGCACCGAAGGCGCCACGCCGACCCCCCACTCGCGCAGCAGTTGCGAATGCGTGCGGGAGCGGCCGTCGAAGTCGGCCACGGCCTGCGCGCTGCCCATGTCGAGCTGGACGATGGGCTGGCCGGTGTCGGTGCGCAACGGCGCCAGGAAATGGTCGCGCACGGTCTTGCAGAACGGGCAGCCGTCCAGGCTGGCCATGACCAGCAGCGGCCGGCGCGCCTCCAAGGCCCGGTCGAGCTCCTCGGCCAGCGAGCGGGGTGCCGGCAAGGTGGCGGTGCGCGCGAGCCCGCCGGCCGCCAGCAGCGGCAGGCCCAGCAGCTCGCGACGGCGCAGGCTCATCCCTACTCCTGCTCCATCAGCAGGTAGGTGTTGTAGGCGTTCATGCGGTTGGCGGCCTGGAACAGCGGCAGCTTCTCGAAGCGGCTCCAGTCGGCCGCCTTGTAGGCGTCTTCCCAGGGTTCGAGGTTGCGTGCGGCTTCGCCCATCACCTTGCGCAGGTGCAGCAGGTAGTCGCGCGTGAGTTCCATGTCCTGGCGCGGCTGGCTCGAGTGCGGGCCGTGGCCGGGCACCAGCACCTGCGCCTCGAGCTTGAGTGCCTCGTCCAGCGCCGCGATCCAGCGCCGGCTGTCGGCCTGGCCCACGAAGGGAATGCGGCCGCGGAACACGATGTCGCCGGCGAACAGCACCTGCTCCTGCGGCAGGTGGACCACCACGTCCTCGGCCGTGTGCGACGGGCCGACCGGCAGGATGCGCAGGCGCACGCCACCGACCACCAGCTCGCGCGGGCCGTCCAGCCACTCGTCGGCCGCCACCATCTGTGTCTTCTCGTCGATCCACGGCGCCAGCTCGGTGCGCGAGGCCTGCAGGCGCAGCCGCGCGGTGTCGGACTGCAGGTACTCGCGCCCCCGCTGGTGCGCCAGCACCCGGGCGCCGGCGGCCTTGAAGGCCTGCAGGCCGTAGATGTGGTCGGCGTGGTAGTGGGTCAGGATGATGTGGGTGACCGGCTGCGGCGTGATCCTGCGGATCTCGGCCAGCAGGCGCTCGGCCAGCGCCGGCGAACCCAGCGCGTCGATGACGACCACGCCAGCGGGCGTGACCACGAAGCCGGCGTTGGAGATGAAGTTGCCGTTGGCCGGCGAGCCCAGCGCCGACTGGCCCTGCACGTACCAGGCGGAGGGCGACACCTGCTGCGGCGCCATCGGCGGCAGGGACGGCGGCTGGGCAAGGGACTGCAGGGCGGTGCCCAGCGCGGCGGCCAGCAACAGGCGCCGCGCCCGACGGAACGACATGGGACTTCCTTTCAGCGTGCGACGTCGGCTTCGATCGCGATCTGGGTGCAGACCGCGCGGCACAGCGTGACCACCCGGTCGTTGACGATGCGGTAGTAGATCTGCACGCCCTCGCGCCGCTTGCCCAGCACCCCGGCCTGGTACAGCGTGTTGAGGTGCTGCGACATGTTGGGCTGCGTGGTGTCGATCTCCGCCAGCAGCTCGCTGACGTTCTTCTCGCCGTTGCACAGGCTGCTGATGATCTTCAGGCGCATGGGCGCCGACATGACGCGGAAGACCTCCGCCGCCATCTCGAACACCTCGTCCGACTCGACGGCCGGGGACTTGCGGGCGCGGACCGTGGGCATGGCGCTCAGGGCTTGATGTAGGCGTAGCCTTCGCGCGTCTGCAGCTGGCCCAGCCGCACGACGCCGGAGGGCGTGAACTCGGCGTCCAGGATGAACTTGTCCTTGCCGATGCCGCGGTTGCGCATGGTGATCTCGCAGACCTCGAATCGCACGCCGCGTGCGGTCAAGGCGTTGATCAGCGATGCGTAGTCGATGTTCGGGTTCTTCTTGTCGCGCGCCTCTTCCATCATCATGTCGATGCCGTCGGCATGGGTGATCACGACGATCCTGGTGTCCGGCGCCACGTCCAGGTGGTTGCGGATGTTGCGCAGCCCCTTGGTGGCCTGGGCCTGGGTGTCGTCGAAGTGGTAGACCACCTTGTCCTGGGCCCAGGCGAAGGCGCCGAACGACAACAGGGTCGAAAGGACGAGCAGGCGGCGGATGAAGGCGGGCATGGACGGACTCTCCTCGGCTCAAATATTGCCGAAGATCAATATAAGCCAAGCGCCAAGGGTCGCGGGATGGGACAGACCCTACGCCGCCTTCAGCGCGCCGATCAGGGCCAGGTGCGTCGGATAGACAAGGTAGAACAGCAGCTGCCAGCGCGGCATGTGCAGCGGCAGCAGCCGCACGAGCCCGGCCACCGCCAGGCTGGCCAGCGTGCCGAAGAAGGCCGGCCAGCCGCCGAAGATCGCGTTCAGCCAGGCGGTCGCCAGCACCAGCAGCGCGACCACCGTCGCCAGTCCGGCGCCGCGCTGGATCGCATACAGGTAGCCGGCCGCGACCAGGAACACGCCGCCGGTGCCGAATTCCACGAACCAGCTGGCGCCCGCGATGGCGACGCAGGCCAGCGCGCGCCAGGCCGGGTGCGCCGGGCTTTCCAGCATCCAGCACAGCGCGGCGCCCAGCCCCAGCGTGAACAGCACGTTGAGCATGGCCGGGTCGCCGCGCGCCCAGATCGAGGGCAGCACGGAGACCGCGCCCCACGCGAGCAGCCGCGTCGTCGCGCGGGCGCAGCGCGCCCGCCGGTCACCCTCGCGTGCGAGGTTCAGCGCCAGCACCAGCGCGAACAGCGGGAACGCCAGCCGGCCCAGGATGAAGGCCCAGCTCTCGTGCGGCAGGCCCAGCAGGTGGCGGCCGATGTGGTCGCAGAACATGCTCGCCATGCCGATCCACTTGAGCGTCTCGAGCTGTCCGTCGGCAAAGCCGAGCGGCGCGGGACGGGCGGAGGCGACGGCCATGGGCGATGGTAGGTCGCGGTTCCAGGCCCGTGGGGTTGGGCGCTGCCACGGTTGCGTCGGCCCGCAAGCCAGCGCAAGGGCCCGCCGACAGGCGTGTAGGACGAAGTCCGACCAGCCCGGCCGTTGCAAAGGATGAACATGACGGCCGAACTGGGAGGCAGACCATGAACGCACGCGCAGGCAGGATGCTGGCCACGCTGCTCGTCGCCATCGCGACGGCCGCGGGCGGGCTCGCGTGGCACCCGGGCGCTGTCGCCCAAGGCGGCGTCGGCGGCGGAGGGGGCGGCGGCGGTGGAGGAGGCGGCGGTGGCGGGGGGCCCGGCGGACCCGGCGGCGTGGGCGGGGTCGGCGGCGTCGGCGTGGGCGCGGGCGTCGGTGGCTCTTCGGGTGGCCCCGGCGGCGGATTCGACGGTTCGCTGGCGGCTCCGAGGTCGGTGTCCATCATCCGCCGCGTGTTGCCCGGGCCCACCCCCGCGAGGGTGGCCGAGTCGGCGGTGACCGCGCCGGTCACGGCCACCATGGGCGGACCGCCCGAGGTGAGCAGCCTGCCGCCCATGGAGCCACTGCCGCGCGCGCGGCGCACCGAGCAGGGCTTCGAACCGGCTCCGCCGGACCGGTGAATCGAGAGCAGCGCGCGGGGAGGCAGCGACGATGTCTGCAAGCAAGCTTCAGTTGACGAGGGCGGCCGGCCTGCTGGCGGTGGCGATCGCCTGCGCCGCGCTGGCCGCCGGGCCTGCGCACGCGCAGGCGGCCCAGCCCTCGCCGGTTGCCGAACAGGCGGGCAAGGCCAAGCCGAAGGCCTCGACCCAGCGAGGGGTCGTGAAGAAGAAGTCCCGGGTTTCGCGCCGGGCGGATGCGGCCCGCAAGCCCTCGCTGGCGCGCAAGCAACGGCCCGGGAAGGCGGCTGCGGCCGCGAAGGTGCCCACGAAGAAGGCGTTGACGAAGAAGGCGCCGCTCACCGCCCGGTCGGCCCGTGCCGCCGTGGCGGCACCGCCGCCGGTGGCGAGGACCCTGCCGCCGCTGGGGCCCGAACGCTTCTATCCCGACGGCATTCCCGAGCTGCACCCGGCCTTCATGCACCCGCTGCCGGGCACGCCGGTGCTCAGCGAGCGGGCCGCCGTGTCGCGCGCGCCGGGTGCCGAACCCGAGTGGCTGCCTTGACCTTGGGCTGGCTGCCGCCGCGGGACGCCGACTGGAACAGGCGGGCGTAGTAGCCGTCCTGGGTCATCAGCTGCGCGTGGGTGCCGATGGCATCCACCTGGCCGCCGCGCAGCACCACGATGCGGTCGGCGTCCACCACGGTGGAGAGGCGGTGCGCGACCACCAGCGTGGTGCGCCCGCGCGTCAGGCGCTTGAGCGCGGCCTGCACCAGCGCCTCGCTCTCGTTGTCCAGCGCGCTGGTGGCCTCGTCCAGCACCAGGATGGGCGGGTTCTTCAGCAGCGCGCGGGCGATGGCGATGCGCTGCTTCTGGCCGCCCGACAGGCCGGCGCCGCGCTCGCCCACCACGGTGTCGTAGCCGGCCGGCAGCCGTTCGATGAACTCGTGGGCGTTGGCCGCGCGGGCGGCCGCCTCGACCTGCTCGCGCGTGGCCTCGGCGCTGCCATAGGCGATGTTGGCCAGGATGGTGTCGTGGAACAGGTGCACGTCCTGCATCACGGTGCCGACCTGGCTGCGCAGCGACTGGCCGGTGCACCCGGCGAGGTCCATGCCATCGATGCGGATGCGGCCAGCGGTCGGCGCGTGCAGCCGCTCCAGCAGCGACATGAGCGTGGTCTTGCCGCAGCCGCTCGGGCCGACCAAGGCTACGGTCTCGCCGGGCGCCACCGTCAGCGACACGTCGCGCAGCACCGGCCGGCCGTCGCCGTAGTGGAAGCCGACGCGCTCGAACGCGACCTCGCCGCGGGTGACCACCAGCTCGCGCGCACCGGGCGCGTCGGCCACCGGATCGGCCGCATCGAGGATGGCGCCTATGCTGTCCAGCGACACGCGCGCGCGGCGCGACGTCGCATACACGTTGGTCAACCCCTGGATGGGCGCGAACAGGCCGCCCACGTACTGCAGCGCCGCCACCAGCGTGCCCACCGTCCCGTGGCCGCGCAGCACCAGCCACGCGCCTATGGTCGCCACGCACAGGCGCGCCGCGGCGGTCGACAGGCCCTGCAGCGACGCGGTGCGGGCGTCGCGCCGAGCGCCTCGCTTGACCCGTGCATTGCCCTGGGCCACGGCCTGCAGGAAGCGACGCTCCTCGGCGTGCTCCATGGCAAAGCCCTTGACGGTGCGCATGCCGCCCAGCACCTCGGTCCAGCGGCCGAAGGTGGCGGACCAGTGGTCCAGCAGCGTGCGGTCGCGCTGCGCCTGTTCCGGTGCGGCGCGCATGCCGATCAGCGCCGGCAGCGGGGAGAAGGCGCACACCGCCAGCGCCAGCCGCCAGTCCAGTTGCAGCAGCGCGCCCAGCGCCAGCAGCAGGTAGAAGGCGGCCGGCAGCGCCTTGAAGCCCAGCTCCGCGACGGCGCTGACGAAGCCGTTGATGGAGGTGTTGACCCGGCTGACGGTTGCGCCCACCGTCTGCTGCTGGTGCCAGGACAGGGGCAGCTGGTGCAGCCGCGCGGTGACCCGCTGCCGCAGGGCGAAGTCCAGGTCCAGCCGGACCCGCCAGCTGCGGGTCTCGAGCAGGCGGGACAGCCAGACCGGCGCCAGTTCGGCCGCGGCGACCAGCGCCAGCGCGAACAGGATGGCGCGGCCGGTTCCCGGTCCGACCGAAGCGGGTTCCGCGGCCACCTGACCCAGTCGGTCGACCAGGCCCATCACGGCCAGCGGCGCCGCCGCGCTGATGGCCGCCAGCAGCAGGGCCAGCCCGAGGACCTTGGCGATCGGCCGGCCGAACCCGTGCAGCCAGGGCAGGGCGCGCCGGACCATGGCGCGGGTTTCGTGCAGGACGGGCGGCCGGGCGTCCGGTCGATCGAGGGTCAGGGAGGGGGACATCGGGGGTGGACCGCCGCAAGGGCCGGCGCGAGGCCGGCGGCGACGGGGACTGCTGGGGTGGGCTGGATCCGGTACTGCGACGGCAGCTCGACTATGGCTGCCTGTCGCAACGGTCGAGTTTCCCATCGCGTTGACGGGCCAGCTCATCCGAATCGAATGCTTACCTGCGTGGGCAGTCAGCAACATTCGCCGGCGCATGACTGCCGGGGCCGGCGAAGCCCGCTAAGCTCAGTTCGACAGGATGCGGCCTGCCGGCGCGACGCACACGTTGTCGCGGTTCTCCAGCCCGGGCGGGCAGACCTTGAGCGGACCGGACTTGCGGTTCCAGGCCGGCGGTGTCCCGGTATTGAGCGCGCCCTCGAGTTCGGCCGAGCCGAACGAGCCGCCGCCCAGCAGCTGCGTGCGTGGCCGGTCCACGCCGGCGACGGGCGCGGCTTGAGCCGGCAGGGGCGCTCCGGCGGTCATGGGGGTGCTGGGCACGCTGGGGCGGCTGGGCACGGCACGAGGCGCCGGCGGGTCCTCCGGCGCAGGCATGGTCTGCGCCTGGGCGGCAAGCGCCAGGGCGGCGGAGGCCAGCAGCACGCTGCAGCGGATCGGCATGCGCGCCATCCTAGTGAGCGGCCGCGGCACGCTGTGGCCGGTGTAACCGGATGCATCCGGATTCGGGCCCACCCGTATGGCTGGCCCGGCACGCGCCGCCTACAGTGGCCCTTCCTCGCAGGAGAGACGCCATGAAGACCACGATGATGGAAGTGCCGCTGTCGCTGAACCACCTGCTGGAGCGCGCGGGTCGGCTGTTCGCCGGCAACGAGATCGTTTCGCGCCTGCCCGACAAGTCGCTGCGCCGCCACAGCTATGGCGAGTTCTACCGGCGCACCCGGTCGCTGGCGAGTGCCCTGCAGAAGCTGGGCCTGAGGAAGGGGCAGCGGGTGGCCACCCTCTGCTGGAACCACCATGCCCACCTGGAGGCCTATTTCGGTATACCGGCCGCGGGTGGCGTCATGCACACCCTGAACCTGCGGCTCTCGCCCGACGAGATCGGCTGGATCGCCGGCCACGCCCAGGACCGCTTCCTGCTGGTCGACGACGTGCTGCTTCCGCTGTACCGGCAGTTCGCGGCGTTGCACCGCTTCGAGCGCGTGATCGTGGTCCCGTTTTCCGGCCAGCCGGTGGCGGAGGGCTTCGAGGACTACGAGGCGCTGCTGGCCGATGCCGACCCGGACGGCTTCGACTACGTGCCGCACGACGAGAACGACGCGGTGGCCATGTGCTACACGTCCGGCACCACCGGGCGGCCCAAGGGCGTGGCCTATTCGCACCGCTCCACCGTGCTGCACACGCTGGTGGCCAGCCTGGGCGATTTCTGGGGGCTGCGCGGCACCGACGTCGTGCTGCCCGTGACGCCCATGTTCCACGCCAACAGCTGGGGCATGCCCTATGGCGCCGTGATGATGGGCGTGAAGATGGTCTTCCCCGGGCCGCACCTGCACCCGGACGACCTGCTGGACCTGATGCAGCAGGAGCCGCCCACACTGGCCCTGGGCGTGCCGACCATCTGGATGGCGCTGATCCAGGCCTACGAGGCCTCGCTGGCCAAGGACTCGCCCAACCACGGGCGCTGGCAGCTGCCCAGGGGCATGCGCTCGCTGGTCGGCGGCGCCGCGGTGCCGGAGGCGCTGATCCGCGCCTTCGACAAGCACGGCATCTGGATCCTGCAGGGCTGGGGCATGACCGAGACCTCGCCCGTGTGCACCATCTCCTATCCGCGCGCCGAACTGCGCGGGGCCGACCTCGACGAGCGCTACCGCCGGGCCGCCATGGCGGGGGTGCCGGTGCCGCTGGTGGACCTGCGCGTGCAGGGCGACGACGGCGGCGACCAGCCCTGGGACGGCAAGAGCGTGGGCGAGATCCAGGTGCGCGGCCCCTTCATCACGGGCTGCTACCACGAGGTACCAGTAGAGGCGGACAAGTTCACCGGCGACGGCTGGCTGCGCACCGGCGACGTGGCCTCGGTCGACCCGCTCGGCTTCGTCCGCATCACCGATCGCACCAAGGACCTGATCAAGTCCGGCGGCGAGTGGATCAGCTCCGTGGACCTGGAGAACGCCATCATGGCCCACCCCGGCATCGCCGAAGCGGCGGTGATCGCGGTGCCCGACGAGAAGTGGGGCGAGCGGCCGCTGGCCTGTGCCGTGAAGAAGCCCAACCACGCCGTCACGGTCGAGGACCTGCAGGCACACCTGCTGAAGTCGGGCTTCGCCAAGTGGCAGTTGCCGGACCGCTACGAATGGCTGGAGGCGGTCCCGCGCACCTCCACCGGAAAGTTCTGGAAGCTCAAGCTGCGCGAACGGTTCGCGCGCTGAGGGCCGCCACGAAGTCGGCCCTGGACCGAGGGTTTCCCCTCGGGCGCGCAACGCTTCGCGCCGAATGGATTTGTACGAATGCAAGCGGTCGCCGGGCCTGCACGCCGATGAGCCTGGCTTGCTGACGCCGAAGCGACATGGGTGCGCCGGGTTAACACGGTTGTTTGCAGGGGCGCTGCGGTTCCATAAACGGACTTCAACCAAAGTGCTAGCCCATCCGTACGATGCTCCTTGCCGCTGACCAGCCACTGCTCGACGTACGCGGCGTGACGGTCCGCTTCGGCGGGATCACCGCGCTGGATGGAGTGTCGTTCTCGGTCCGCGCCGGCACCATCGCCGGGCTGATCGGGCCCAACGGCGCCGGCAAGACCACCCTCTTCAACTGCCTGTCGCGCCTGTACGGTTTCAGCGAGGGCAGCATCCTGTTCGAAGGGCGGCCGTTGCAGGCGCATCCGCCGCACCGCATCGCCGCGCTGGGCATAGGCCGCACGTTCCAGAACCTGGCGCTGTTCCGCACCATGAGCGTGCGCGACAACGTCATGGTGGGCGGACACTGCCGCACGGCCACCGGTTTCCTGTCCAACGCGCTGCGGCTGCCGGCCGTCGGCCGCGAGGAACGATCGCTGGGCCAGCAGGCCGACCGCATGATCGAGTTGCTGGAACTGGGGCCGGTGGCGCAGCGCCCCGTTTCCGACCTGACCTTCGGCACCCAGAAGCGGGTCGAGTTCGCTCGTGCCCTGCTCAGCAGCCCCAAGCTGCTGCTGCTGGACGAGCCGGCCGCCGGCCTCAATCACGAGGAAGTCGACGAGCTGCGCCAGCTGTTGCGGCGCATCCAGTCGGAGCTCTCGCTGACCATCCTGCTGGTCGAGCACCACATGAACCTGGTCATGCGCGTGTCCGACCAGGTGATCGCGCTGGACTTCGGCCGCAAGATCGCCGACGGCGCCCCCGCCGAAGTGCAGGCCGATCCCGACGTGGTGCGCGCCTACCTGGGCGTGGAGGCGGCGGCATGACCGCACCCTTGCTCCAGGTGCGCGACCTGCACGCGCAGTACGGCCCCACGCGCGTGCTGCACGGCATCGCCTTCGAGGTGCGGCAGGGCGGCATCTCCACCATCCTGGGCGCCAACGGCGCCGGCAAGACCACCACCCTGCGCGCGGTCTGCGGCATGGTCCGCACCCAGGGCGAGATCCTGCTGGGCGGCGAGCGCATCGACGGCAAGCCGACCGAGTCCATCGTGCGCATGGGCGTGGCCCACGTGCCGGACGGCCGCGGCACCTTCATGGAGCTGACGGTGGAGGAGAACCTGCGGCTGGGCGCCTACACGCGGCGCGACCGCGAGCAGGTGCAGGCCGACTTCGAGCGCATCTACCGCTACTTCCCGCGCCTGCGCGAGCGCCTGCGGCAGCAGGCCGGCACGCTGTCCGGCGGCGAGCAGCAGATGCTGGCGGTCTCGCGGGCCCTGATGCTGCGGCCGCGCCTGCTGCTGCTCGACGAGCCCTCGTTCGGGCTGGCGCCGCTGGTGGTGCAGGAGCTGTTCGAGATCCTCGGCGAGATCAACCGGGCCGAAGGCACCAGCATGCTGCTGGTGGAGCAGAACGCGTCGCTGGCGCTCAAGCTGGCCGACCACGCCTGGCTGCTGGAGACCGGCCGGGTGGTGATCTCCGGCAGCGCCGAATCCATCCGCAACGACGAAGTGGTGCGGCGCTCCTACCTGGGCTACTGAAAGGACCGGCGACCCGTGGAACTGCTGCTGCACCAGATCTTTGCCGGGCTGGCCACCGGCGGCATCTACGCCAGCGTGGCGCTGGCGCTGGTGATGATCTACCAGGCCACCCACCTGGTGAACTTCGCCCAGGGCGAGATGGCGATGTTCGCCACCTACCTGGCCTGGTCGCTGATGCAGGCCGGCCTGCCCTACTGGGTGGCCTTCTTCCTCACGGTGGCGATCGCCTTCGTGGGCGGCATCCTGATCGAGCGCGTGATCATCCAGCCGGTGGAGAACGCGCCCGTGCTGTCGGTGGTGATCGTCTTCATCGGGTTGCTGGTGATCTTCAACAGCCTGGCCGGCTGGATCTACACCTACACCATCAAGCCCTTCCCCAGCCCGTTCCCCTCCGGCAGCTTCCTGGACAACCGGCTGCTGTCCTCGCACGAGATGGGATCCATGGCCGTGACGCTGGGCGTGCTGGCGCTGGTGTTCGCCTTCTTCCGCTACACGCCCCTGGGGCTGGCCATGCGGGCGGCGGCGCAGAACCCGGTGTCGAGCCGGCTGGTGGGCGTGCGCGTGGGCTGGATGCTGGCGCTGGGTTGGGGGCTGGCCTCGGCCATCGGTGCCGTGGCCGGGATCATGGTCGCTCCCATCGTGTTCCTGGAGCCCAACATGATGGGCGGCATCCTGCTGTACGCCTTCGCCGGCGCCCTGCTCGGCGGCATCGACAGCCCCGGCGGCGCGGTACTCGGCGGCTTCCTGGTCGGCGTGCTGGAGAACGTGGTCGGCGTCTACCTCGGCACCGAACTGAAGCTGACGGTGGCCCTGGTGATCATCGTGGCGGTGCTGGTGGTGCGGCCATCCGGGCTGCTGGGCAAGGTGCACGTGGCGCGCGTATGAGCAGCATGGATACACCTCCCTCCGTTTCGGCCATGCCGGGCCGCGGGGCGGCGCTGCCGGGTCGCCCGGCGCTGCCGGCCGCGCGCCGAAAGGTGGTCGGCCTGGCGCTGCTGGGCATCCTCGCCTGCGCGCTGCCCTTCGTGCTGGGCAACTACCAGGTGTTCCAGCTCACGCTGGCGCTGGCCTACGCGATCGCGCTGCTCGGGCTGAACATGCTGACCGGCTACAACGGCCAGATCTCGCTGGGGCATGGCGCCTTCTTCGCGATCGGCGCGTACACGGCGGCGATCCTGATGGAGCACGCGGGCCTGAGCTACTGGGCGGCGATCCCCGTGGCCGGGCTGGTGTGCCTGGTGGCCGGCTTCCTGTTCGGCCTGCCCGCGCTGCGGCTGGAAGGCCTGTACCTGGCGCTGGCGACCTTCGCGCTCGGCGTGGCGATGCCGCAGATCCTCAAGCACAAGGCGCTCGAACACTGGACCGGTGGCTCCATGGGCGTGGTGATCATCAAGCCGGATCCGCCCTCGTGGATCCCGCTGTCGCAGGACCAGTGGCTGTACTTCTTCACGCTGGCCTGGACCGTGCTGCTGTTCTGGGCCGGCTGGAACCTGCTGCGCGGCCGGGTGGGGCGCGCGCTGGTGGCGATCCGCGACCAGCCGATCGCGGCCCAGGCCATGGGCGTGAACACCGCGCTGTACAAGTCGCTGACCTTCGGCGTCTCGTCCCTGTACACGGGAGTGGCCGGCGCGTTGTCGGCCATCGCCGTGCAGTTCGCCTCGCCCGACTCCTTCTCGATCTTCCTGTCGCTGTCGCTGCTGGTGGGCCTGGTGGTGGGCGGGCTGGCGTCGATCTCGGGCGCGCTGTACGGCGCGCTGTTCATCCAGTTCGTCCCCAACATCGCCGACCAGATCTCCAAGGCGGCGCCGTGGGCGATCTACGGCGTGTTCCTGATCGGATTCATGTACCTCATGCCTTCGGGCGTCGCCGGGCTGGTACGGCTCGTGCGGCACCGGCTGGCAAACCGGTAGCGACCCTCGCGGCCGCTTGTGTGCAAGCGTGACTGTGTGACTCGAAAGGAAGCACCATGACCACCACTCGGATTCCCCGCCGTTCCATCGTGCTGGGTGCCGGCGCCGCCGTCGGCGCCTCGCTGCTGCCGCTGCGCGCCCTGGCGCAGGCCAAGGAGATCAAGCTGGGGCAGACCATGCCCTACAGCGGCCCCGCGTCGGCCTACGGCACCATCGGCAAGTGCCAGCAGGCCTACTTCAAGATGATCAACGAGAACGGCGGCATCGGCGGCCGGATGATCAACCTGGTCTCGGTCGACGATGGCTACAGCCCGCCCAAGGCCGTGGAACAGGTGCGCAAGCTGGTCGAGCAGGAGGAGGTGCTGGCGCTGTTCCAGACGCTGGGCACGCCCAGCAACTCGGCGATCCACAAGTACGTGAACGCGAAGAAGGTGCCGCACCTGTTCGTGGCGACCGGCGCGACCAAGTGGAACGACCCGAAGAACTTCCCCTGGACCTTCGGCATGAACCTGAGCTACCAGACCGAAGGCGAGATCTACGCGCAGTACCTGCTGAAGAACAAGCCCGGCGCGAAGATCGCGATCCTGTACCAGAACGACGACTACGGGAAGGACGTGCTGGCCGGCGTCAAGAACGTGCTCAAGGGCGACAAGGCCAAGATGATCGTGGCCGAGCAGACCTACGAGGTGACGGACCCCACGGTCGACTCGCAGATCCTCACGCTCAAGGCCTCGGGGGCCGACACCTTCATCAATATCACGACCCCGAAGTTCGCCGCGCAGGCGGTGCGCAAGGTGGCCGACTCGGGCTGGAAGCCGCTGCACATCCTGAACAACGTGGGCGCGTCGGTCGGTTCGGTGCTGACGCCGGCCGGCCTGGACAAGTCGGTGGGCCTGGTCACGGTGAACTACTACAAGGACGCCAACGACCCGCAGTGGAAGGACGACGCGGCCATGCTCAAGTGGCGCGGCTTCATGGGCAAGTACTACCGCGAGGGCAACGTCGCCGATGCCAGCAACATCTACGCCGTGCTCGCCGCGGAACTGATGGTGCAGGTGCTCAAGCAGTGCGGCACCGATTTCTCGCGCGACAACATCCGCCGGCAAGCCGAGTCCATCAAGAATTTCAAGCCCGGGCTGCTGCTGCCGGGCATCTCGATGAATACCAGCCCGACCGACCATGCGCCGGTGGAGCAGGCCCAGCTGGCCCGCTTCGACGGCAAGCAGTGGGTGCTGTTCGGCGAGGTGCTGGGCGGCGCGGCCTGACGGTGAGCGCCGGCGCGGGTGCGCAGCCCGCGCCGCGCGTCCCGTGCAGGACGGCCATGGCCGGGCTGGCCGGTTAGAGTTGGCGCTGGTCGCGCGGCCCCTCACAGGGCCGCTGCTTCGTGTCCCTGCCGAAACCGCGTCCCATGAGAATCATTGCCTCCCTCGAAGAACTGGCCGGCCTGGTCGGCCAGGAAGTCGCCGTCAGCGACTGGCTCACCATCACCCAGGAGCAGGTCAACCTGTTCGCCGAGGCGACCGGCGACCACCAGTGGATCCACGTCGACGTGGAAAAGGCCAAGGCCGGCCCCTTCGGCGGGCCGATCGCCCACGGCTACCTGACCCTCTCGCTGCTGCCCAGGATGTTCGAAACGGCGCTGCGCATCGAAGGCACGCGCATGGGCGTGAACTACGGACTCAACAAGGTCCGCTTCACCACGCCGGTGCCGGTCGGGGGCCGCGTTCGCGGGCACCTGTTCCTGCTGGCCTGCGAGCCGATCGAAGGCCGGGGCATGCAGATGACCTGGAAGGTGACGGTGGAACTCGAGGGCGCCGACAAGCCGGCCTGCATCGCCGAGTCGATCGCCCGCCGCTACGCCTGAGGCGAGGGCCAGAAAAAAGCCCGCGCACGGGGCGCGGGCCGCAAGGGAGTGTCTCGACAGGCCGACCGAACGGGCCAGGTCGAATCTTTACTTGGCTGCAGCGGCCGGCTGCTTCAAGCCCGGCCGCCGGCAACCGTCTGCTGCAAAGTGTGTGCAGGCTGCGCTCAGGCAAAACCGTTCTGGCGCCAGGCCTCGAACACGGTCACGGCGACGGCATTCGACAGGTTCAGGCTGCGCTGGTCGGGCCGCATCGGCAGGCGCAATTGCTGGCCCGGTGGAAACCGCTCCCGCAGCGCCGGCGGCAGGCCGCTGGTCTCCGAGCCGAACACCAGCCAGTCGCCCGGCCGGAAGCCGACATCGTGGACGCGGCGCGTGCCGCGGGTGGTGAGCGCGAACATGCGCTGCGGGTCCGGCCGCTCCGCCGCCAGCAGCGCATCCCAGTCCGCATGCCGCCTCAGCTCCGCGTATTCGTGGTAGTCGAGCCCGGCGCGCCGCAGCAGGCGGTCGTCCATGGAAAAGCCCAGCGGCTCCACCAGGTGCAGCGTGCAGCCGGTGTTGGCCGCCAGCCGGATGACGTTGCCGGTGTTGGGCGGGATCTCGGGATGGACGAGAACGATATGGAACACGACGTGCTTACCCTTCGGTGCGTGCCAGCACCACGGCGGCCACGTGCGAAGCCCCGGCTTCCCGGAACACGCGGGCGAGAGCGAACAGCGAGGCGCCGCTGGTCATGACGTCGTCCACCAGCACGATGCGCCGGCCCCTCGCCTCGTGCGCGCGGGCCGGTTCCAGCGCAAAGGCCTGCCGCATGTTGGCCTGCCGGGCCTCGCGGTCCAGCCTGGCCTGCGCCGGTGTGTCGCGCAGGCGCAGGGCCAGCGTGGGCGCTACCCGGCTCGGAGCCAGACGGCGGGCCAGTTCGTGCGCCTGGTTGAAGCCACGCGCGGCCAGGCGCGCCGGCGACAGCGGCATCGGAACCACGTGGTCCGCGCCGGCGAGGCAGTCCCGGACCGGCTCGCGCGCGGCCAGCAGGGCGGCAAAGCCGTCCGCCCATCCCGGCTGCCCCGAGAACTTGTAGCGGGCGACCAGCCCGGCCCAGGGATAGCCGTAGCTGACCGCCGCGTGGCAGGCGTCGAGCGGCGGCGGGTTGCCGGCGCAGCGGCCACACAGCTCGACACCCTCGGGCAGGGCGAGTGCACAGCGACGGCAGCGCGGCCGCGGCGCGGCGAACTGCGCGCGGCAGGTTTCGCACAGCGGCTGCGCCGGCCACGCGCGGCAGACCTCGCAGCGCGCCGGGGCAGACGCCGAGAGGCCCTGCAGCAGCTCCATGAACATGCCGGTCAATATACTTTCGCCTCCCGTGCCCGGCGCCGACTCCCCTCCCACGATCGACCCGATCGCTGCTGCCCGCTGGGCCCGCGCGGCGCCGCCGCGTTCGCCCTGGCTGCACGAGGAGATCGCGCGGCGCATGGCGCAGCGGCTCGAATGGATCCGGCTCGCGCCGCAGCGCTGGGCCCACTGGGAGCCGGTGCGCGGCGGGCTGGCCGCCCAGGCCCTGCTCGAGCAGCGCTATCCGCAGGCTGCGTCCGTGGCTGTCGAACCGGTGGCGGCGCGGCGCGAGGCTGCGCAGCAGGCACTTGGGCGCGCCTGGTGGCAGCGCTGGGGCGGCCCGCGCCGCGAGCTGGCGGACGAGTTGGCCGACGCCTCGGTGCAGATGCTGTGGGCCAACATGGCCTTGCACTTCGAGCCGCGGCCGGCCGCCCTGATCGCCCGCTGGCTGCGGGCGCTGGCGCCCGGCGGCTTCCTGATGTTCTCCGCCTTCGGGCCGGACACGCTGCGCGAATTGCGGGCGCTCTACGGCGCGCTCGGCTGGCCGCCGCCGGGTCCGCAGTTCACCGACATGCACGACTGGGGCGACATGCTGGTGGCGGCGGGCTTCGCCGAGCCGGTGATGGACATGGAGCGCATCACGCTCACCTGGGAGACGCCGCAGCGGATGCTGACGGAGCTGCGCGAGCTCGGGGCCAACCTGCATCCGGCGCGCTCTTCCGCGCTTCGCGGCCGGCGCTGGCGCGTCGCGCTGGAGGACGCGATCGGCGAGCGGATGCGCGACAAGGAAGGCCGCATCGCGCTCACGTTCGAGATCGTCTACGGCCATGCGCTGCGGCCCGAGCCGAACGCGCGGCCGGCCGGCAAGCCCTTCACCATCCGAAGGACAAATCCGTAGCACACGCACGGAATTGATGCACATCAACGGGGCTACAATGCCCTGTTGATTTGTGTCAGTGCCGTCCGTCGATGCCGGTTTTTCGTTTCGCGACAGTCCAGGGCCAGGCCATCGTCTGGTTCCTGCGGCGCAATTGCTCGGTCTCACCGACCCAGCTGGGATGGTTCTATGCCACCCTGTGCGCCGCCTCGCTCGCGATCGCCGGGTACTTCTGGCTGCGCGGCGCGACGCTCGTGATGCCCTTCGCCGGCCTGGAACTGGCCGCCATCGGCCTGGCCTTCATGGCCTACGCCCGGCATGCCGCCGACGGTGAGCGCATCAGCCTGCAGGGACGCCGGCTGGTGGTGGAGCTGGAGAGCGCGGGCCAGTTGCAACGAACCGAATTCGACCCCGACTGGGTGAGGGTGGAGCCGCGCTCGGGCGAGCGCTCGCTGATCGAGGTCTCGGGCCGCGGGCGTTCGGTGCAGGTGGGTCGCTACCTGCGGCCGGAGCTGCGGCCGCTGCTGGCGCAGGAAATCAGGAGTGCCCTGCGGGCGCAGGGCGCGCTGAGGGCGGGGATTGTTTGATTGAGTAGACGGAACCAGAAACGATGAACAGCCTTTCGATCAAGTTCGCCGGCCTCGCGGCTGCGCTGGCAGCCGGCGCGGCGCACGCGGTCAACGACCTGCCCGGTGGGCCCGGCGTGCGCCAGTTGAACCTGCACGAGGCCGCCACGCGCATCGCCGCCGAAATCTCGTGGCTGCACTGGTTCATGCTGATCACCTGCACGGTGATCTTCATCCTGGTGTTCGGGGTGATGTTCTATTCGATCTGGAAGCACCGCAAGTCGGTCGGCCACAAGGCCGCCAACTTCCACGAATCCGCCACGGTGGAAGTGGTCTGGACCCTGATCCCCTTCCTCATCGTGATCCTGATGGCACTGCCGGCGACCAAGGTGCTGGTCGCCTCCAAGGACACCGGCAACGCCGACCTGACGATCAAGGCCACCGGCTACCAGTGGAAGTGGGGCTACGACTACCTCAATGGCGAGGGTTCGGGCCTGTCCTTCCTGTCCACGCTGGACAGCTCGCACCGCGCCCTGTCCAACGCCGGGGCCGCCGGCAGCGACGTGCCCAACGACTACCTGCTCAAGGTCGACAACCCGCTGGTGGTGCCGGTCGACAAGAAGGTCCGCATCATCACCACCGCCAACGACGTGATCCACGCCTGGGGCGTGCCGGCCTTCGGCGTCAAGCAGGACGCCATTCCCGGCTTCGTGCGCGACACCTGGTTCCGCAGCGAGAAGACCGGCGACTTCTACGGCCAGTGCTACGAGCTGTGCGGCAAGGAGCACGCCTACATGCCGATCCACGTGAAGGTGGTGAGCGCGCAGGAATACACCGCCTGGGTGGCCGACCAGCAGAAGAAGATGGCGGCCAAGCAGGACGACCCGGCCAAGGTCTGGACGCTGGAGGACATCACCGCCCGCGGGGCCAAGGTCTATGCCGCCAACTGCGCGGCCTGCCACCAGGAAAACGGCAAGGGCGGCGGGCCGATCAAGGCGCTGGACGGTTCGCCCATCGTGGTGGACGCCGACAAGGCCAAGGAAATCGACGTGGTTCTCAACGGCCGCGGTGCCATGCCGCCCTGGAAGCAGCTGTCGGACACCGACCTCGCCGCGGTGATCAGCTTCACCAAGAACCACTGGTCCAACAAGACCGGCCAGATCGTCCAGCCGTCCGAAGTGCTGGCCGCGCGCAAATAAGACAAGACCCGAGGTAACGCCATGAGCGCAGTTCTTCCCACCCCCGGCCACGCGCACGAACACCACGACGCGGCGCACCACGCCCCGACCGGCTGGCGCCGCTGGGTCTACGCGACCAACCACAAGGACATCGGCACCCTGTACCTGCTGTTCTCGTTCACCATGCTGATGGTGGGCGGGGTGCTGGCCATGGGCATCCGCGCCGAGCTGTTCGAGCCCGGGCTGCAGCTGCTGAACCCCGAGCTGTTCAACCAGCTGACCACCATGCACGGCCTGATCATGGTGTTCGGCGCCATCATGCCGGCCTTCGTGGGCTTCGGTAACTGGATGATCCCGCTGCAGATCGGCGCCAGCGACATGGCGTTCGCGCGGATGAACAACTTCAGCTTCTGGCTGCTGGTGCCCGCCGGCATCATCCTGTCGGCGTCGTTCTTCATGCCCGGCGGCGCGCCGGCCGCAGGCTGGACGCTGTATGCCCCGCTGACGCTGCAGATGGGCTCGTCCATGGACGCTGCGATCTTCGCGATCCACATCATGGGCGCCAGCTCGATCATGGGCTCGATCAACATCATCGTGACCATCCTCAACATGCGCGCCCCCGGCATGACGCTGATGAAGATGCCGATGTTCTGCTGGACCTGGCTGATCACCGCCTACCTGCTGGTGGCCGTGATGCCGGTGCTGGCCGGCGCCATCACGATGACGATCACCGATCGCCATTTCGGCACCACCTTCTTCAACCCCGCGGGCGGCGGCGACCCGGTGATGTACCAGCACATCTTCTGGTTCTTCGGCCACCCCGAGGTCTACATCATGATCCTGCCGGCGTTCGGCATCATCAGCCACGTCGTGCCGGCCTTCTCGCGCAAGCGCCTGTTCGGCTACGCGTCCATGGTGTACGCCGTCGCCGCCATCGCGATCCTGTCGTTCATCGTCTGGGCGCACCACATGTTCACCACCGGCATGCCGGTGACCGGGCAGCTGTTCTTCATGTACGCCACGATGCTGATCTCGGTGCCGACGGCGGTGAAGGTCTTCAACTGGACCGCCACCATGTGGCAGGGCTCGATGACCTTCGAGACGCCGATGCTGTTCGCCGTCGGCTTCATCTTCGTGTTCACCATCGGCGGCTTCACCGGCCTGATCCTGGCCATGGCGCCGATCGACCTGCTGCTGCAGGACACCTACTACGTGGTCGCGCACTTCCACTACGTGCTGGTGGCCGGCTCGCTGTTCGCGCTGTTCGCCGGCTTCTACTACTGGTCGCCCAAGTGGACCGGCCACATGTACAACGAAACGCGCGGCAAGATCCACTTCTGGTGGTCGCTGATCTCCTTCAACGTCACCTTCTTCCCGATGCACTTCCTGGGGCTGGCCGGCATGCCGCGCCGCTACGCCGACTACCCCATGCAGTTCGCCGACTTCAACATGTGGGCCTCGATCGGCGGCTTCGCCTTCGGCCTGGCGCAGGTGTACTTCTTCCTGTTCGTCGTCCTGCCGGTGATGCGCGGCCAGGGTGCCGCGGCGCCGCAGCGCCCCTGGAACGACCCCGACGGCAAGGGCGCCGAAGGCCTGGAGTGGGAAGTGCCCTCGCCGGCGCCGTTCCACACCTTCGAGACGCCTCCCCGCCTGGACGCCAGCGCGACCCGCGTCCTGGATGCAATGCCCGGCCATATCAACCCCAACGCCGCGCCCGGCGCGGTGTCGCACTGAGCATGCACGCGGCCGTGAACGACGAAGAGCGCAAGAAGGCCAACCGCCGCCTGGGCCTGATCCTGGCGTCGGTGGCACTCGCCTTCTTCCTTGGCTTCCTGGCCAAGATGGTGCTACTGGGAGGCTGATGCCATGTCGACACGCGGCGAAAACCGCAGGATGGTGGGCAAGCTGGCGGTGGTGGCCGCCGGCATGTTCGTGTTCGGCTACGGCCTGATCCCGATCTACAAGCACATCTGCGAACTCACCGGCATCAACATCCTGGCGCTGAGCGAGAAGCAGGTGCCGGGCGGCTCCACCGCGGCGGCCAACACCCAGGTCGACCGCAGCCGCACCATCACGGTGGAATTCGACGCCAATGCGCGCGGCCCCTGGCAGTTCAAGCCGGCCGTCAGCAGCGTCAAGGTGCATCCGGGCGAACTGGCCACCGTGGTGTACGAATTCCAGAACGTGCAGGACCGCCGCATGTCGGCCCAGGCCATCCCCAGCTATGCGCCGCGGCAGGCCTCGGCCCACTTCAACAAGCTGGAATGCTTCTGTTTCAACCAGTACACGCTGGAGCCGGGCGAGAAGAAGGAGTGGCCGGTGGCCTTCGTGATCGACCCCAAGCTGTCCAAGGACGTGACGACGATCACCCTGTCGTACACCTTCTTCGAAGTGGGGTCCTCCACGCCGGCGGCGCCGGCCACGGTGTCCTCGGTACAGCCGGCGCCCGCGGGAGAGCGCTCATGAGCTTCCTGAGAACGGCACGCACAGTTGCCTGGTCCTTTCTGGGCGTGCGCAAGCGCAGCGGCTGGGAGGAGGATGCCCGGCGCGCGAACCCGCTGCACGTCGTGGCGGTCGGCCTGGTCGGCATCGCGGTGATCGTGGGCGGCCTGATCGGGCTGGTCCACTGGGTGGTCTAGGAAAACGTCAAGAGAATCGATAGCAGGAGTCGAGAAAACATGAGCTCAACCACCAGCGGCAGCCAGCCCTATTACTTCGTGCCGCATCCCTCGCGGCACCCGTTCTTCGCCGCGTTCGGCCTGTTCTTCGTCGTCTTCGGCGCGTCCCAGTGGATCAATGGCGTGGGCTGGGGCCGATGGATGTTCCTGTTCGGCCTGCTGTGGCTGTTCGGCGTGCTGTTCCAGTGGTTCCGCGATGCCATCCACGAGAGCGAATCCGGCCAGTACAGCCGCAAGGTGGACCACTCGTTCCGCTGGAGCATGAGCTGGTTCATCTTCTCCGAGGTGATGTTCTTCGGCGCCTTCTTCACCGCCCTGTGGTGGATGCGCGCGCACTCGGTGCCGGCGCTCGGCGGCCTGGACAACTCGATCCTGTGGCCCGAATTCAAGGCGGCCTGGCCCAGCGCCGTGCCCGGCGCCACGGCTTCGCCGGCCGGCACCATCGAGCCGTTCCAGACCATGGGCCCGCTGTGGCTGCCCACGATCAACACGGCGCTGCTGCTGTCCTCCGGCGTGACGCTGACCATCGCCCACCACCTGCTGCGCGAGGGCAAGCGCGGCGCCACCATCGCCTTCATGTGGCTGACGGTGCTGCTGGGCTTCACGTTCCTGTGCGTGCAGGGCTACGAATACTTCCACGCCTACACCGACCTGAACCTCAAGCTCACGTCGGGCGCCTACGGCTCCACCTTCTTCATGCTGACCGGCTTCCACGGCTTCCACGTGCTGGTGGGCATGCTGATGCTGTTCTTCATCACGCTGCGCCTGATGAAGGGCCACTTCAGCCCCGAGCGCCACTTCGGTTTCGAGGGCGCGGCCTGGTACTGGCACTTCGTGGACGTGGTCTGGCTGGGCCTGTACGTGCTGGTCTACTGGATGTAAGGCGGCACCCGCCCGCAGCAGCAAGGCGCCCGATCGGGCGCCTTGTGCTTTTTGACGGGATCGTTCAGGCCCCGGCCGGGATTCCGGTAGGCTGGATGTACCCCAGCTTCCAGGCGACCAGGATGCAGATGAACAGCAGGATGGACAAACCGACCCGCCAGGCCAGCGTCCGCACCATGCGGCTGGTCTTGGGCCGGCCGTCCTGGCCGTCGCGCATCATGAAGACGAGGGCTGAACCGAGGCTGCCGATGATGGCCACGAAGGCCAGCAGCACGAGGTATTTCATGCAGCCGATTATCGGCGTCGCACCGTGAGGCGCATCCGCTCCTGGGGCATGGCCCTGGCCGCGCTGCTGGGGATGGGAATCACCTTCGCGCTGGGGTTGTGGCAACTGGACCGCGCCCACCAGAAGGAAGCGCTGGAGCACGCGATCCGCTCGCGCGAGGGCCTGCCGCCGCTGGGCCTGGCGGAGCTGCTGGCCGGCGACCGGGGTGCGCTGCTGCACCGTCCGGTGCGCCTGCGGGGCCAGTGGGTGCCCGAGCACACGGTGTTCCTGGACAACCGGCAGATGGACGGGCGGGTCGGCTTCTACGTGCTCACGCCGCTGCGGCTGGCCGGCAGCGATGCCGCCGTGGTGGTACAGCGTGGCTGGGCGCCGCGCGATTTCCAGCGTCGCGAACAGCTGCCGCCGGTGGAGACGCCGGCCGGGATGGTGGAACTGCAGGGCCGCATTGCCCCGCCCCCCGCCAAGCTTTACCAGTTCGGCTCGGCCGGCAGCGGGCCCATCCGGCAAAATCTCGACCTGCCGCCGTTCGCGGCCGAAACCGGCTTGAAGCTGCTGCCCGACGTGTCGGTGCAGCAGACCGGGCCGGCCTCCCAGGGCCTGCTGCGGGAGTGGCCCGAAACCGCCGGCCGCGGCCCCGAGACCAACTACGGTTACGCCTTCCAGTGGTGGGCCCTGTGCGGCCTGATCGCCTTCCTCTATGCCTGGCTCCAGTTCATCCAACCCCGCCGCCAAGCCCGGGGCCCTTGACCAGCCGCTCGACCTGACGGTGCATGCGCTGCCGGGCCCGCGCGAGCTGGAGGACGCCCAGCGCACGGCGCGCGGCCGACTCAAGATGCTCTTCGTGCTGCTGATCTGCGCGGCACCGGTCATCGCGTCCTATTTCACCTACTACGTGGTGCGGCCCGAGGGCCGTCGCAACTTCGGCGAGCTGATCGAACCGCAGCGCCCCCTGCCGGCGCTCACGGCGACAAGCCTGGACGGCCAGCCGGTCTCGCTACCTTCGTTGAAGGGCCAGTGGCTGCTGATCAGCGTGGCCGGCGGCACCTGCACGGGCCCCTGCGAGAACCACCTCTACCTGCAGCGCCAGATGCGCGAAGCGCTGGGCAAGGACAAGGACCGCCTGGACTGGGTCTGGCTGGTGGACGACGCCGCGCCGGTGCGCGCGGAACTGCAGCCTGCGCTGGCGGCCGCCACGGTGCTGCGCGTGCCGGGCGATGCGCTGGCGCGCTGGCTGCAGCCGGCGCAGGGCCAGGCACTGGAGGACCACCTGTACCTGGTCGATCCGATGGGCAACTGGATGATGCGTTTCCCGGCGGGCCTGGACCGGGAGGGCGCCTCCAAAGCCAAGGCCGACCTGGAACGCCTGATGCGGGCCTCGGCCGGCTGGGACCAGGCGGGGCGCAACCCATGAACGAACTGGTCGATCTTTCTCCCGCGCTGCACATGATGGCCATGGGCGCGTTGCTGGCGGCCGGCCCGCTCGGCTGGCTCTGGCTGCGCAACCGCCAGGCGTCGCCGGTGCACCGGCTGGCGCTGCTGACCGGGCTGACGCTCTTCCTCACGCTGGACCTGGTCGTGTTCGGTGCCTTCACACGGCTGACCGACTCCGGCCTGGGTTGCCCCGACTGGCCGGGCTGCTACGCCAACGCCAGCCCGGTGGGCGCCCACGCGGAGATCAGCGCGGCCCAGGCGGAGATGCCGACCGGCCCGGTGACGCACACCAAGGCCTGGATCGAGATGGTCCACCGCTACCTGGCGACGGGGGTCGGCGTGCTGATCCTGACGCTGGCGGTCGCGACCTGGTTGCTGCGCCGGCGCGAGCACCTGCCGGTCGGGCCCTGGTGGCCGACGGCCACGCTGGTGTGGGTCTGCATCCAGGGCGCCTTCGGCGCGCTGACGGTGACCATGAAGCTGTTCCCCGCCATCGTCACCCTGCACCTGCTGGGCGGGCTGGTGCTGCTGGCGCTGCTGGTGCGGCAGACGGTGGGCTACCGGCAGGCGGAGCGGGCCGGCGGCCGGGTGGCGCTGGGCGCTGGGAGCTATGCGTTGCTGCTGGCCACCGCCGCGGCCGTCTGGCTGCAGGCAGCGCTCGGAGGCTGGGTCAGCACCAACTATGCCGTGCTGGCCTGCCAGCAGTTCCCGGCCTGCCAGGGCAGCTGGTGGCCGGCCATGGACTTCGCCCAGGGCTTCGAGCTGTGGCGGCCGCTGGGCCTGACGGCCGCCGGCGAGCACGTGAGCTTTGCCGCCCTGACCGCAATCCACTACGCCCACCGGCTGGCCGCATACCTCGTGCTCGCGCTGCTGCTGGTGCTGGCGTTCCGGCTGCGCCCCGCGCTGCCACGCCAGGCGTGGGCGCTCGGTGGCCTGGCGCTGTGGCAATTGCTCAGCGGCTTGTCCAACGTGGTGCTGGGCTGGCCGCTGCTGGCGGCGCTGGCCCACACCGCCGGCGCGGCCCTGCTGGTGATGGTGCTGACCTGGGCGCTGTGCGAGTCCCGCGTGGCCGGCACCGCGGCCGCAAGTGCTCGTCCCGGCGTCCTGCCGGCGCGTGAAAGGGCCCGGACATGAGCCGCGTGGCCCAGTTCTACGCGCTGACCAAGCCGCGCGTGGTGCAGCTGATCGTGTTCTGCGCCGTCATCGGCATGGTGCTGGCGGTGCCCGGTTTGCCCCGGCTCGCCGACCTGCAACTGGCCGCGTTCGCCGCCTTGGGCATCTGGCTGGTGGCCGGCGCCGCCGCCGCCTTCAACTGCCTGATCGAGAAGGGCATAGACGCCAAGATGCGGCGCACCGCCTGGCGGCCGACCGCCAAGGGCGAGCTGTCCGACACCCAGACCCTGCTGTTCTCGGCGCTGCTGTGCGCCGCCGGATCGCTGCTGCTGTACTGGACCGTCAATCCGCTGACCATGTGGCTGACGTTCGGGACCTTCGTCGGCTATGCGGTGATCTATACCGTGGTGCTCAAGCCCCTGACCCCGCAGAACATCGTCATCGGCGGCGCTTCCGGCGCCATGCCGCCGGTGCTGGGCTGGGCCGCGATGCGCGGCGACGTCGGGCCCGAGGCGCTGGTGCTGTTCCTGATCATCTTCCTGTGGACCCCGCCGCACTTCTGGGCGCTGGCGCTGTACCGGGTGGAGGACTACCGCAAGTCGGGACTGCCCATGCTGCCGGTGACCCACGGCAGCGAATTCACGCGGCTGCAGATCCTGCTGTACACGCTGGTGCTGGCCGCCGCCTGCCTGCTGCCGTTCGCCATCGGCATGAGCTCCTGGCTGTACCTGGCCGCCGCGCTGGTGCTGAGCGCCGGCTTCACTTGGTACGGCTTCCGCCTGTGGCGCGACTACTCCGATGCGCTGGCGCGCAAGACCTTCCGTTTCTCCCTGGTCCACCTGAGCGTTCTCTTCGCCGCGCTGCTGCTGGACCACTATCTGCTCTGAGGTGCCCATGGACCGCCGCCACATCCTGCAACTGCTCGCCGCTGCCGCGCTCCCCGGCGCGCTCGCCGCCTGCGGCGAGAAGAAGCCCCAGTTCTCCGCCATCGACGTCACGGGCATGGACTACGCCAAGGGCTTCCAGCTGCCGGACGCCGACGGCAAGATGCGCACGCTGCAGGACTTCCGCGGCAAGGCCGTCGTGGTGTTCTTCGGCTACACCCAGTGCCCGGACGTGTGCCCCACCACCCTGAGCGAGATCGCGCAGGCCAAGCAGCTGCTCGGGGCCGATGGCGAGAAGGTGCAAGGCATCTTCATCACGGTGGACCCGGAGCGCGACACGCCCGAAGTGCTCAAGGCCTACATGGCCAACTTCGGCCCCGACTTCGTGGCGCTGCGCGGCACGCCCGAGCAGGTCGAAGCCACCGCCAAGGACTATAAGGTCTATTACAAGAAGGTCGACGGCAAGACCCCCGGCAGCTACACCATGGACCACTCGGCGGCCAGCTTCGTCTACGACCCCGAGGGCCGGCTGCGCCTGTACACGCGCTACGGCACCGGCCCGCAGGCGCTGGCCGGCGACCTGAAGCAGCTGCTGCAGTCCTAGGCACCCGGCGGTGGTCGCGCACCTGCTGCAACGCCGTGGCGCTGCGCGCATCGCGCTGATCCCGCCCGAGGTGCTGCAGGCGCTCAACGACGGGATGATTCCCACCGTCAACCTCAACGAGTTCCTCGCGCTGTACGACCTGGCGACCGCGCACCGACGTCGCGCTGCGCCTGCTGCAGCCATGGGCCGCCGACGCCGATCCGAACATCCGCCGCTTCGCCTGCGAAGCCACCCGCCCGCACGGCGTCTGGTGCGCGCCCGTGCCTGCGCTCAAGAGCGAACCCTGGCGTGCGCTGCCCCTGCTGGAGCCCCTGCTGTCCGATCCCAGCCTGTACGTGCGCAATTCGGTGGCGAACTGGCTGAACGACGCCAGCCGCACCCGGCCCGAGTGGGTGCAGGAAGTCTGCGTGCAGTGGCAGCGGCGCTCGCGCACGCCCGAGACCGCCTACATCACCCGGCGCGCCCTGCGCACCATCCGCCGCAGCGCGCCTGCCGGCTAGAAGTTGAGCGGCCGGATCTGCTTGCGCGAATCGGGCCGCACCGCCGCCAGCCCCTCGAGGGCCCATTCCAGGGCGGCCACCGCGTTCGGCTGCGTGTCCGGCAGCAGGGCCATCACCACCTGCAGCCGCAGGGTCAGGCTGCCCGGCAGCGCGGGCGCGGGGCGCAGGCCGCTGGCGACGATCTGCTGGGCGCGCCCGGTGGCGGCCTCGGTTCCCGTCGGACCCTCCAGCAGCAGCGCGAACTCGTGCTCGCCGACGCGGGCGGCGAGGTCGATGTCGGTCGCCGCCCGGCGAAGGTGCGAGGCGGCAACCACCAGTGCCCGGTCCAGCGTCTCGCGCCCGAACTCGCTGGCGATCGCGTCGTGGTTGGCCAGCTTGACCAGCAACAGGGCGAACGAGTGCTTCTGGCTGCGGCCGCGCGCCGCAGCCGCCTCCATCCGCTGGAGCAGCGTGGCCCGATCCGCGAGGCCGGTGAGGGCATCCGTGTGCGGCAGCGCGGAGGCGCGCAACTGGGCCTCGCGCCGGCGCCGCGAGCGCAGGCTCAGGGCGTGGAACAGGATCGGCATCTCCAGCGCCGCGCCGATCGCCAGCCCATAGCGGGTCAGGACGCCGTTGGGGATCAGTCCCAGGCCGCGGGCCAGCGGAAACAGCGACATCAGCAGCACCGGCACGAATCCCAGTGCGATCAGGCGGATGCCGGGGTCGTTGCCCTTGATCCATACCAGGCCGATCAGGACCGCGATCAGCGCGACCGCCGCACTGGTGAGCAGCAACCGGACACCGAACAGCGTCCGGCTCGGCAACCACACGTCCACCAGAACCGCCAGCAGCGTGGCCAGCATCAGCGTCCACACCATCCGGTCCAGCAGGCGGGAAAAGCGGGCCGGCTCGGTGACCACCTGCACGAACCACAGGGCCGCCACCGCCGACAGGCCCGGCAGCAGGAAGGTCGACAGCGCGTTCCAGGTGGTCCAGTCATCCCAGAGGTATTGCGCGCCCACCCCGATGTAGGCCGCCTGGCCCAGCGTGAACAGGATCAGGTACAGCGCATACGTCGCGAAATTGCGGTCGCGGAAGACGACGGCGTTGGCCAGGGACACCAGGGCCAGCAGCACCGCGACGCCGAAGTACGCCCCCAGCAGGAAATGCTCGCGCTCGCGCTTGCCCAGCAGATGGGCCTGGCTGTACAGCGACAGGCCGGCGGCGAAGTCGACGCGGTCGTGCTCGATCCGCCCCCAGTAGGTGATCGGCTGGGTGCTCGGGTGCACCAGCTCGAAGGTGGGTGAATGGCCGGGGACGGGCCATTGCGACACCGGCCGATGGTCGCCGGCTTCCTGGCGCACCCAGGCGCCAGCCGCATTGCGGTGGAAGAACTCCACCCGGTCGATGCCGGACGAGCCGACCACGAAGTACCACGAGTTGGCGTCGTGCACTTCGGCCTCGAAGCGGATCCATAGCGTCCGGCCATCCAGGTCGTGCTGCTCGCCGTTTCGCTGCACGGACCAGGGAAGCCGGGCGGCCTGGGCCTCCACGTCCTCGACCTTCAGGCTGCGGCCGGGTTCGACCCAGACGAGCGCCCTGGCGTCCAGCGCCACTGCTTCCTGGTCCGGCTTCAGGACGATGACGCCGGGCGCGCCCGGCAGCCCTGCTGCCCCAAGCGATGCCGCCGCCGCCAGGAACCCGAGGCAAGCCAGGCAACAGCGGATGAACAGCGGAACCCTCACGCTGAAATTGTCACAGTTTTGTTACAAAAATGCGGTCACGCATCCGACAAGGGGTCGACGGAAGGCTCCGAACGAGCGCGCCGGGCAACAAAAAAGCCCGGCGGCGCCGGGCTTTCGGGATGGCGGCCGGTCAAGCGTAGGCCGCCAGCGCCTTGCGCATCTTCTTCATGGCCGCTACCTCGATCTGCCGGATGCGCTCGGCCGATACGCCGTACTCCGAAGCCAGCTCGTGCAGCGTCATGCCGCCCGAGCCATCGTCGTTCACCTTGAGCCAGCGCTCCTCGACGATACGGCGGCTGCGCGGGTCCAGTTCGTCCAGCGCCGCTGCGATGCCGTCCGTGGCCATGACGTCGCGCTGCTGCGATTCCAGCACCGCGGTGGGCTCCTGGCTGGCGTCCGACAGGTAGCTGATGGGGCCGAAGCTCTCTTCGCCGTCGTCGGTGGGAGCCGGGTCCAGCAGCACGTCGCCGCCCGCCATCCGGGTCTCCATCTCGATCACTTCCTCGCGCTTGACGTTCAGCTCGCGCGCCATCAGGTCGATCTGGGCGTCGGTCAGCGTCTCGCGGTGCGTCTGGGCGTCCTCGTCGTCCTTGAAGCCCTGCTTCATGGACCGAAGGTTGAAGAACAGCTTGCGCTGGGCCTTGGTGGTGGCCACCTTGACCATGCGCCAGTTCTTCAGGATGTACTCGTGGATCTCGGCCCGGATCCAGTGCAGCGCATAGCTGACCAAGCGCACGCCCTGGTCGGGGTCGTAGCGCTTGACGGCCTTCATCAGGCCGATGTTGCCTTCCTGGATCAGGTCACCGTGCGGCAGGCCGTAGCCCAGGTACTTGCGCGAAACCGATACCACCAGACGCAGGTGCGACAGCACCAGCTTCCCTGCGGCTTCGAGGTCGTTCTGCTCCTTGAACTTGCGGGCGTACTCCTGCTCCTCCTCCGCGCTCAGCATGGGGAGGCGGTTCACCGCCGAGATGTAGGCGTCCAGGTTGCCGAGCGAAGGTACGACCGCCCACGGGTTGGCGAGGGCCAGCGCACCGCCGGGGGTTCCCATCGTCGAGGCTGTCATGCCGGTTGCTCCTTTCATGTTGGCTTTCATATTAGCACTCGCTTGGATAGAGTGCTAACGCTCAAGTTCAATCCCGGCGATAGCCCGCGCCGATGTCCCCGATGGACCCGGCCGGCGGCGACCGGGTTTCGCGTTGCCAGGAAAATGCGCGAAACGGCGTGTAGCACAGCGAGAGTGTGTACTAACATTGTAACATCCCGGCCCGCCCTGAGCAACCCGGAGCAATCATGAGCCCGAACTCCATGGACGAACTTGCAGATGCCGGCATCCTGAGCCTGACCACCACGGTCGCCCGCCTGGACGAGGCCAACCGGTTGGCGCAGGCCCTGCTCGAGCAACGGCTGGCCGCCTGCGTGCAGGTGGAGGAGGGGTTGCAGTCGCACTATCGCTGGCAAGGACAGGCCTGCAGCGAATCCGAGGTCCGGCTCACGGTCAAGACACTGCCCGCGCGGCTCCCGGCGCTGCAGGCGTTCTTCGCCGAGCACCACCCCTACGAATTGCCGCAACTGCTGTGGCAGGTCATGCAGGCCAGCCCGGCCTACGCCGACTGGGTGCGGCAGGAAGTCGGTTCCCCGCCCTAGCGGACCACCAGCCGCGTCGGACCTTCGAGCACCTCGCCGACCACCGCCGCGTCGCCGAACCCGTGCTCGCGGAAGACGGACAGCACGCGCGGCAGCGCGTCGCGCGAGCAGGACACGAGAAGGCCGCCGCTGGTCTGCGGGTCGGTGAGCAGCGCCCGCTGGGTGTCGGTAAAGCCGCCGGGCAGGCTCACGTCGGCGCCGTACCCGGCCCAGTTGCGGCCCGACGCGCCGGTGATGAAACCGTCGGCCGCCAGCTGCGCCACGCCCTCCAGGAAGGGCACCTGGTTCCAGTCGAGGGCCACCGTCAGCCCGGCGCCGCGGGCCAGTTCCAGCGCATGCCCGGCGAGCCCGAAACCCGTAACGTCGGTGAGCGCATGCACGCCCTCCAGTGCCGCCAGGTCCGCCCCCGGCGTGTTCAGGCGGGTGGTGGTGGCGATCATGCGCTCGTAGCCGGCCGCATCCAGTGCCTGCTTCTTCAGCGCCGCCGACAGCACGCCGACGCCCAGCGGCTTGCCCAGCACCAGCGCGTCGCCGGCGCGGGCGCCCGCGTTGCGCCGCACCTGCGCCGGATGGACCAGGCCCAGGGCGACCAGGCCGTAGATCGGCTCGACGCAGTCGATGGTGTGGCCGCCGGCCACCGGGATGCCGGCGGCCCGGCAGACCGATTCCCCGCCCTGCAGGATGCGGCCGATGGTGGCGGTCGACAGCACGTTCACCGGCATGCCGACGATGGCCAGTGACAGGATCGGCCGCCCGCCCATGGCGTAGACGTCGGAGATGGCGTTGGTGGCCGCGATCCGGCCGAAGTCGTACGGATCGTCGACGATCGGCATGAAGAAGTCGGTGGTCGCGACCAGCGCCTGCTCGTCATTGAGCTGGTAGACGGCGGCGTCGTCCGCGGTCTCGATGCCGACCAGCAGCTGCGGCGGAATGGGCATCCGCGCGGCCGAGCCCTGCAGGATCTCCGACAGCACGCCCGGCGCGATCTTGCAGCCGCAGCCGCCGCCATGGGACAAGGAGGTGAGGCGGGGTTCGCCGGCAACGGTCATGGTGTGTCCTCAGCCCAGCAGCGCCTGCGCGAATTCGCGGGCGTTGAAGGTTTCCAGGTCCTGCAGTTTCTCGCCGACGCCGATGAAATACACCGGTACGGGCTTTTCCTGGGCGATCGCGGCCAGCACGCCGCCCTTGGCCGTGCCATCGAGCTTGGTGACGATCAATCCGGTCAGGCCCAGCGCCTGGTCGAAGGCCTTGACCTGGGCCAGCGCGTTCTGGCCGGTGTTGCCGTCGATCACCAGCAGGACCTCGTGCGGCGCGTCCGGCTGGGCCTTCTGCACCACCCGCCGGATCTTGCGCAGCTCCTCCATCAGGTGCAGCTGCGTCGGCAGGCGGCCGGCGGTGTCGACGATCACCACGTCCTTGCCGCGCGCACGGCCGGCATTGACGGCATCGAAGCTCACGGCCGCCGGGTCGCCGCCCTCCTGGCTGACGATCTCCACCGTGTTGCGGTCGGCCCAGATCGCCAGCTGCTCGCGCGCCGCGGCGCGGAAGGTGTCGGCGGCGGCCAGCAGCACCGAGGCGCCTTCGTCCGCCAGGTGCCGGGTCAGCTTGCCGATCGAGGTCGTCTTGCCGGCGCCGTTGACACCGGCCACCATGATCACCGTGGGCTGCTGGGCGCCGATCACCAGCGTCTTCTCCAGCGGCTTGAGCATCTGGGCGAGCGCCTCGTTCAGGATGTTCCTGACCTGCACCGGCCGGGTCGCCCCGGTGGACGCCACCTTGCGTTTGACCTCCTGCAGCAGGTGCTGGGTCGCCTTCACGCCCGTGTCGGCCATCAGCAGCGCCGACTCCAGGTCCTCGTAGAGCTGGTCGTCGATCTGGCCGCCGGTGAAGACCTGGGTGATGCCGGAGCCGGTCTTGCGCAGCCCGGCGCTGAGCCGCTGCATCCAGCCCTGGCGCTCCGGCGCCACCGGGGCCGGCGCCGGGATGTCCATGGCCTGCACCAGCGCGCTGCCGATTAGTCCGCCGGACGGCGCGGGAGCAGGGGGCGGCGCTTCGGGCGCGGCAGTGGGTGCCGGCGGGACCGGTGGTGCGGCGAGCGGAGCGGCCGGCGCTTCCGCCAGGGGCTCGGCAGCAGGGGGAACGGGGGGCGGGGAGGCTGCAGGCGCCGGCGTGGGCGCCGGCTTTCTGCGAAAGAAACTGAACATCGAAGGCGTTTCTAGAATCAGTGGATTCTATGAAACACCTCCTGCGATGCGCGGCGGCGGCCTGCTGCGCCGCGCTGCTCCTGGCGGCCGGCGCAGCTCCTGCACAGGCCCCGCCGCCGGTTCCGGCCCGCACCGCCTCCGCGGCAGCCGCCGAGCCGGTCCGGTTCACCCTCGACAACGGCATGACGCTCATCGTCAAGCCCGACCACCGGTCGCCCACCGCCGTCCACATGCTGTGGGTGCGGGTGGGCGCCATGGACGAAACCGACGGCACCAGCGGCGTGGCCCACGTGCTGGAGCACATGCTCTTCAAGGGCACCGAGACGCTGGGGCCGGGCGAGTTCTCGCGCCGCATCGCCGCCATCGGTGGACGCGAGAATGCCTTCACCGGGCGCGACTACACCGGCTACCACCAGCAGATCCCGGCCGACCGGCTGGAGGAGGTGATGCGCCTCGAAGCCGACCGTTTCGCCCACAACCGCTGGCCGGACGAGGAGTTCAAGCGCGAGCTGGAGGTGGTCAAGGAGGAGCGCCGGCTGCGGATCGTCGATTCGCCGCGGGCCATGCTGCACGAAGTGCTGGACGCGGTGACCTTCCTGGTCTCGCCCTACCGGCGGCCGGTTTCCGGCTGGGCCAGCGACCTGGAGGCGATGACGCCCGAGGACGCTCGCGCCTTCTACCGGCGCTGGTACGTGCCGGCCAACGCGGCCGTGGTGGTCGCGGGCGACGTCGATCCCCAGCAGGTCCTGCGGCTGGCGCAGAAGCACTACGGCCGCATCCCGGCAGCCGCCGTGCCGCCGCGCAAGCCGCAGGGCGAGCCGCCGCAGACCGGCACCCGCCGCGTCGAGCACAAGGCGCCGGCGGAGCAGTCGTACGTGGTGCTCTCGTTCAAGGTGCCGCAACTGCGCAGTTTCGAGCCCGACCCCGCAGGCGACGATGCGGTGGCGCTCACCGTGCTCGCCGCCGTGCTCGACGGCTATCGCGGCGCACGTCTGGAGCGGGCCCTGACGCAGGGCCCCGACCGGGTGGCCGACAGCGTCGGTGCGGGCAACGGGCTGTGGGGCCGCGGGCCGCAGCTGTTCACGCTGGATGGCGTGCCGGCGCCGGGCAAGACGCCGGAGCAGGTCGCGGCGGGGCTGCGGGCCGAAGTCGAACGCGTCGCGCGCGAGGGCGTGAGCGAGGACGAACTGCAGCGCGTCAAGACGCGCTGGATCGCCGCCGAGGTCTACAAGCGGGATTCGGTCTTCTCCCAGGCGCGCGAGCTGGGCAGCTTCTGGGCTTTGGGCCTGCCGCTGGACGCCAGCGAGCGACTGATGGACCGGCTAAAGGCGGTCACCCCCGCGCAGGTGCAGGCGGTCGCCGCGAAGTACTTCGGCGACGACCAGCTCACCGTCGGCATCCTGCGGCCGCTGCCGCGCGACCCGTCCCAGGCGCGGCGGCCGCCGCCCGCGGGCTTGCGGCATTGAAGGAGCCCCTGGCCATGCACCCCTTCGCGTGGAAATCCCTGCACCGGCTGGCCGCCTGGCTGCTCCTGCTCGGCGCCTGGGTCGGCGCCCGGGCAGCCATCCCGATCCAGCACTGGCAACAGCCCAGCGGCGCCCAGGTCTACCTGGTGGAAAGCCGCAGCATTCCCATGGTCGACATCCAGATCGACTTCGATGCCGGTGGCCGGCGCGACCCGCCGGACAAGACCGGCCTGGCCAGCGTGACCGCCGTCATGACCGGCAAGGGCGTGCTCGCCCATGGCGACCAGCCCCCGCTGGACGAGAACCAGCTCAGCGAGGCCTGGGCCGACCTGGGCGCCGGCTTCGGGGGCGACGCCGGCAGCGACCGGATGAGCTTCAGCCTGCGCTCGCTCACCGACCCGGCCCTGCTGGATCGCGCCATCGAGCTCGCCGCCCGCCAGTTCGGCGAGCCGGCCTTCCCGCTGGCGGTTTGGGAGCGCGACCGGCAACGCATGTCGGCCTCGATCCGGGAGGCGAACACCCGACCCGGCACCGTCGCCGGCAAGGCGTACGACCACGCGGTCTATGGCAGCCATCCCTACGGAGCCGAGGTGACCGAGGCCTCTCTGGCCGCGATTTCCATCGAGGACATGCAGCGCTTCTTTCGCGTCCACGTGATGCCCTGCCGCGCCCGGGTCAGCGTGGTCGGCGACGTGGACCGGGCGCAGGCCGATGCCATCGTCGCCCGCATGCTGGCCCGCCTGCCGCAGCCCCAGGGCTCCTGTCCGGCGCTGCCGCCGGTCCCCGAGGTGCAGCCGCTGGCGGCGGCGCGGACCGTGGCCATTCCCTTCGAATCGGCCCAGGCCCACGTGTTGATCGGCGAGCCGGGCTACAAGCGCTCGGACCCCGACCACCTGGCCCTGCTGGTCGGCAACTACATCCTCGGCGGCGGCGGGTTGGTGTCGCGGCTGTCCACCGAGGTGCGCGAGAAGCGCGGGCTGTCCTATGGTGCCTACAGCTACTTCTCGCCGGGGCTGCACGCGGGCGCATTCACCATCGGCCTGCAGACCCGGCCCGACCAGGCCGCGCAGGCCATCGTGGTCGCCCGCGAGGTGCTGGCCCGGTACGTGGCCGAGGGCCCGACGCAGGCCGAGTTGAAGGCGGCCAAGGATTACCTGATCGGCGGCTTTCCGCTGCGCATCGACAGCAACCGCAAGCTGCTGGACAACGTGGCGGCGATCGCCTGGCACGGGCTGCCGCTGGACTACCTGGACACCTGGACGGCCAAGGTGGCCCGCATCACGGCGGCGGACGTGCGGGCGGCCATGCAGCGCAAGCTGGATCCGGCGCGCATGGTCACGGTCACCGTGGGCGCCACGCCCTGACGCCGCGCCGGGGTCGGGTTAGCCCCAGGCCAGACCCCCTGTCAACTCTGACAGGGACGGCGCCACCCCTGGACGGCGGTTGCCGAACAATGCGCCGTCCGCTGTCACAAAGGGCATTTCCAGGCCTCCACAACAGAACAAGAGGCCGGAGAACAGAGAGGTGTGCGGCGCGGTACCCCGGGGTACCGCGCCGTTTCTTTTGGGCGCGTCGCTTAAGCTCGTGCCATGGCCCGAGCCCGTCCCCGCCCTTCTGCCGCTCGCGCTGCCCCCCCGCACGAGGTGCGCATCGTCGGCGGCCAATGGAAGCGGACCCGGCTGCCGGTGGCCGACCGGCCCGGCCTGCGCCCCACACCCGATCGGGTGCGCGAGACCCTGTTCAACTGGCTGGGGCAGGACCTGTCCGGCTGGCGCTGCCTGGATGCCTTCGCCGGTACTGGCGCGCTCGGGCTGGAAGCGGCTTCGCGAGGCGCCGCCCAGGTGCTGCTGGTGGAGCAGGATCCCGAACTGGTGGCCACCCTTCGCAAGCTGAAGGAGCGGCTGGCGGCCCACACGGTCGAGATTCGCCGCGGCGACGCGCTGGCGGTGCTGGCCGGCATGGCCGGCTCGAACCTGGACCTGGTGCTGCTGGACCCGCCCTTCGACAGCCAGCTCTTCGAACCGGCCTTGGCGGCCGCGCTGTCGGCGCTCGCGTCCGGCGGCCTGGTGTACCTGGAAGCGCCCCGGGCCTGGACCGATTCCGATGCCGCGCAGGCCGGCCTGGAACTGCGCCGGCACCTCAAGGCCGGGGCGGTCCATGCCCACCTGTTCGGGCGGGCTCCCGGACGGGCCGCATAATCCCAGCGATTTCCCTGTCAACCGGATCGCCCATGGCCAACATCCATCCTGTGATCGCCGTCTACCCCGGCACCTTCGACCCCATGACCCTGGGTCACGAGGACGTGGTCCGGCGCGCGACCCAGTTGTTCGAGACGGTGATCGTGGCGGTCGCCGCCGGCCACCACAAGAAGGCCATGTTCTCCCTCTCCGAGCGCATCGAGATGGCGAAGGAGGCGGTCCGGGAGTACCCGCAGGTGGAGGTGGAGAGCTTTTCCGGCCTGCTGCGCGACTTCGTCGTGGCCCGCGGCGGCAAGGCGATGGTGCGCGGCCTGCGCGCCGTGACCGACTTCGACTACGAGTTCCAGCTGGCCGGCATGAACCGCAGCCTGATGCCGGACGTGGAAACCGTGTTCCTCACGCCCAGCGACAAGTACCAGTTCATCAGCAGCACCTTCGTGCGCGAGATCGCGGTGCTGGGCGGCGAGGTGGACAAGTTCGTCTCGCCTTCGGTGCAGCAGCGGCTGATCGAGAAGGTCAGGGCCTCGGGCACGCCCTGATTCAGGCCAGCACGGCGCGCAGCCAGCGCCGCAGCTCGCGGTTGACCGCCTCCGGCTGCTCCATGGTCAGCATGTGGCCGCAACGGGGCAGCATCACCAGTTGCGCCCCGGGGACCAGGGCGGCGATCTCGCGCGACAGCGCGGGCGGGGTGAGCTGGTCGTCCTCGCCGCACATCACCAGCACCGGACAGCGCAACGACGGCAGGTGGGTGCGGGCATCGGGCCGGCCGATCACGGCGCGGTTCTGCCGGACCAGCTGTCCGGCCCCGGCTTGCAGCACGAACTCGAGGTAGCGACCGGTCAGGTCGGCGTCCTTGGCGCGGTCGGGATGGAAGGCCATGCCCACGTTGGGCTCGATCACCTCGCGCATGCGACCCTGCTCGAACAGGCGGATGGCGTTTTCGCGCACCCCGCGCATGGCGTCGTCCTCGGGCCGGGCAGTGGTGCCCAGCAGCGCCAGCCCGCGGATGCGGCCGGGCGCCTGCCGCGCCGCTTCCATCGCCACCATGCCGCCCATGGAGGCGCCGCACAGCACGAGCTCGCCGGGAAAGCGGGACAGCAACCCGGCCGCCATCTCGGCCACGGTTGCGTGGCGCATGTGGACGTCGGTCACGTGGGGGCGGAAGTCGGCCAAGTCGGCGAGCTGGTCGCGCCACATGGAATCGTTGCCGGCCAGGCCCGGCAGCAGGACGAGGGTCATCGGAAGTGGTCGGCCACGTCACCGAGGCCGAGGGCGGCAAGGAGCTGGTCCGCCTGCCGGCGCAGGCGGCGCGATTCGGGTTGCTGGCGCAGCACCGGCAGCAGCAGGTTCTGGGCGCCTTCCAGTCGGCCGCTGCGTACCAGGGCGTCGAGGTGGACCTGCGAGAACAGGTCGCGCTGGGCATGGCTGCCGCCGATCTCCAGCATCCGTGGCAGCGCCTGGCCGAGCTCGCGCGCGGCGACGGCGTGCTCGCCCCGCGCCCAGGCCAGCAGGCCGCGCGCGGCCGGCACTGCCACGTCCCGCCAGGTCTCGCGCTCGGACGGCGGCGCCGTGCGGGCATGGGCTTCGATGTTGCGCAGTAGCGTGTCTGCTTCGGGCCGTCCAGCCCGGGCCAGCCCCAGGAGATATTGCAGGTCCAGGAAGGGGAGCACGTGGTCGGCCGTGCGGGGTGCCAGCCAATCGGCGACGTCCTGCCAGCGGTCGCCCACGGCCATGCCGGCCAGTTCCAGCCTCGCCAGCAGCGACACCGCGTTGACCTGGTCCTGGCTGTAGTCCTTGGCCACGCCCCAGACCTGCCGGTCGTACAGCGCCAGCACCTCGTCGGGGCGATCCAGTTCCAGCGCGAACAGGGCCTGGTGCCACCAGTTGTGCGTGACCATGAAGGAATTCAGGCCCAGCCAGGTGTCGCTCACGTCCTGCAGGAAGGCGTGGCCTTCCGAGATGCGGCCCTGGGTGAGCATCACGTGCGCCAGCGCGTGGTGGGCCCAGGGCTCCTTGCGGCACAGGGCGATGGCGCGCCGGGCGTGCGCCTCGGCCTGCTCCAGCCCATGGCACTGTTCCCAGCCGAAGGCCAGCATGCCGTGCAGGTAGGGCACGTCGCCGGCGGCCGGCAGCGCGGCCAGGGCCAGCCGCAGCATGGCCGCGGATTGGCCCCGGTTGAACAGGTGGTACTGACCCAGCTTGAGCGAGGCGAGGTCGCGCGGGTGCTCGCGCGCCTGCTCCTCGTGCAGGCGGATGGCGCGCGGCACGTCGCCGTCGACCCAGGCGGCGACCGCGTGGATGAAGCGCTGCTCGCGGGACGTCACGCGCCCGGCACCAGCCAGCGCGGTGGCGATGAAGGGCTGCGCGTTGGCAGGTGCGGCCGCAGACTCGGCGAACATGTGCACCGCCGCGATGCTGGCCTGCACGATGGGCGAGGGGTCCTCCGCGGCCGACAGCACGTTGACCGCGCGCGCCTCGCTGGCGATGAAGCCCTCGACGAAGTCGTCCAGGGCCGCCAGCGCGGTGCTGCCGGGTTCGAGGGTGACCGGGTTGCCGAGCGCGTCAGTCGACATGGTCCAGCGCCTCGGAGGGCGGCTGGGGCCAGGGCCGCTGCGGCTCGCGGATCATCTCGAAGGCCCACGAGACCTGCAGCACGCCCAGGTCGTCGAAACGCCGGCCGGCGATCTGCAGGCCGATGGGAAGCCCGGTGGCGGTGTAGCCGCAGTTGATCGATGCGGCCGGCTGCTCCGACATGTTGAACGGCACCGTGAAGCCGATGTGCTCCAGCGGCCTCAGCGGGTCGTTGGTGGGCGAGGGCAGTTCGGCCGGGAAGGCCGGCACCGGCGAGGTCGGCGAGATCACGTAGTCGAAGGCACTGCAGGCGCTCACCGTGGCCACGCGGGTCGCGTGGAACTGGCTTGCGGCCTTGAACACCGCCTCGCCATCCATGCCGGCCACGCTGTCGCCCCATTGCTGGATGTAGGGCAGCACCCTGGCCTTGCGTGCCGGCGGCAGCGCCTTCATGTCCAGGTAGGAACGCATGCGCCAGAAGTGGTCCATGCCGTCCAGCATGCCCTGGGTCATGAACGGCTGCATGGGCTGCACGATGGCGCCGGCGCGCTCGAAGATGCGGGCGGCGTTCTCGACCGCGGCGCGCACCTCCGGCAGCACCGCCAGCCCGCAGCCGGCTTCCAGCAGCAGGCCGATGCGCAGGCCCTTGAGCCGCTGCGCGCCCGCTTCCACGTCGCGCCAGGCGATGTCCTGCCAGGGCAGGCTCATGCTGTCGCGCGCGTCGGGCCCGGACAGCACCTGCATGAACAGGGCGGCGTCGGCCACCGTACGCGTCATCGGCCCTGCGGCCCGGCCGGTGTAGGGCGGGTCGATCGGGATGCGGCCCAGGCTGGGCTTGAGCGTGAAGATGCCGCACCAGCCGGCGGGCAGGCGCAGCGAGCCGCCGATGTCGGTGCCCACGTGCAGCGGCCCGTAGCCGGCTGCCGCCGCGGCGCCGGCGCCGGCGCTGGAGCCGCCCGGCGTCTTGCTGCGATCCCAGGGATTGCGTGCCAGCGCGTGGTAGCTGGACAGGCCGGAGGACAGCATGCCGTAGTCGGGCATGGTGGTCTTGGCCAGCAGCACGCCGCCGCTTTCGCGCACGCGCGCGGCCGGCGGCGCGTCGGCGGCGGCCGGCACGAGTTCGACGGCCGCGGTGCCCAGCGGCGTCGGGTCGCCCTCGGTGGCGATGTTGTCCTTCAGCGTGAGCGGCACCCCGTCGATCGGGCCCAGGGGCTCGCCGCGGCGCCAGCGCGATTCGCTGGCGCGCGCCTGCTCCAGCGCCTTGTCGGGCCGCAGCAGGAACAGCGCGTGCAGGTGCCGCTCCCAGCGCTCGATGTGGCCGAGCACGGAACGGGTGACCTCCACCGGGGAGAAATCGCGCCGGCGGTAGCCTTCTACGAGTTCGGTGGCGGGGAGTTCATGCAGCGCATGGCCTTGTGACTGCTTCGACATGCGCGTGCCCCGTCACGCCTTGGACATGGAGGACAGGTCGTTGCAGAAGATCGGCATGTCCTTCCACAGGCCCTTGACGTCCTTGCTGGCCACGGTGACCCACTGCGGCTGGTACAGGAAGGCCATGGGCGCGTCCTCGGCGATCAGGCGCTGGATGTCGCCCAGCAGCTTCAGGCGCTCCTTGGCGTTGCCGGTGGTCTTGTACTTGTTGTACAGCTCGTTGTACTTGGCCGACTCGTAGTTCCAGTAGTAGTTCGGCTTGGCGAAGTTGTTCAGGTCGAACGGCTCGACGTGCGAAATGATCGTCATGTCGTAGTTGTGGGCGCCGCCATAGACGTTGGACAGCCATTGCGCCCACTCGACGTTCTGCAGCTTCGCATTGATGCCGACCTTGGACAGCTGCGAGGCGATCACCTCGCCGCCCTGGCGCGCGTAGGGCGGCGGCGGCAGCGTGATGGTGATGTCGATCGGGCCGGTCACGCCGGCTTCCTTGAGCAGCGCGCGGGCGCGGTCCGGGTTGTAGGCGTTGACGCTGGTCAGGTCGACGTAGCCGGGCGCGCTGGGCGGGTAGTAGCTGCCGATCGGCACGCCGTAGCCGTCGCCGGCGCCCTGGATCACGGCCTTGTTGTCGATGGCCATGTTCACGGCGCGGCGCACGCGCACGTCGTCGAACGGCTTCTTCTTGTTGTTAATGGCCAGGATGGTCTTGGCGCGCGAGCCGGAGACAACGACCTGGAAGCGCGGGTTGCCCTTGAACTGCCCGACGCTGCGCGGCGTCACGCGCGGGAATGCATCCACGTCGCCGGCCAGCAGGGCCGCCACCTGCGCAGCCGGGTCGGCGATGAAGCGGAACGTGGCGCGGCGCAGCTTGATGCTGGCGGCGTTGCGGTACTCGTCCCACTTGGACAGCTTGACCGAGGAGCCCTTGACCCAGTTCTCCAGCCGGTACGGGCCGGTGCCGGTCGGCTTGGTGGCGTTGGTGTCGGCGCTCTTGGGCTCCACGATGATGGAGGTGGCCTGCCCCATGAGGAAGGGGAAGTCGGGGTCGATCTCCTTGGTCAGGATCACCACCGTGTGATCGTCCACCACGCGGGTGGTGAGGTTGGCGAAGGTGCGCTTGTCCTTGTTGGTGCTCTTCTCGCCGCCGGCGCGGTCGAACGAGAACTTCACCGCCTGCGCGTTGAACGGTTCGCCGTTGTGGAACTTGACGCCCTTGCGCAGCTTGAAGGTGTAGGTGGTCAGGTCGGGCGAGATCTCCCAGCTCTCGGCCAGCAGCGGCGTGACGCTGCCGTCGGGGTTGATCTTGGTGAGCGTCTCGTAGATGTTGTACAGCGTGACTTCCGCGATCGAGGAGGCAGCGCCGCCGGTCGGGTCCAGGCCGGGGCTCGGCTCCAGCGCCATCGCCAGCACGATGGAATCCTTCCGGCCCTGGGCCAGCGCGAGTTCGGGCAGCGCCAGCGGCAGGGTCGCCAGGGCGGCGGAGGAAAGGACGGTCCGTCGATTCAGCATGCTTGTTCTCCAGGGAAGGTGATGTATCGGTTCGGGCGCTGGGCCCACTGCAGAGTGCAATGCATCATCCCCGATAGCCGCGCGGCAAGGCAAGAGGGGTTTGCTCAGGATGACGCGGCCACCGTCACGCGCGGCGGCTCTGCCTTGGGCACGGCGTCGAGCAGCGCCTGCGTGTACGGATGCTCGGCCGCATGGAACAGCTTCTCGGGCGGGCCCTGTTCGACGATGCGCCCCTGCCAGAGCACGGCCACGTCGTCGCACAGGTGGTTGACCACGGCCAGGTCATGGCTGATGAGCATGTAGGTCACGCCGAACTGCTGCTGCAGGTCCTGCATGAGGTTGAGCACCTGCGCCTGCACCGACACATCGAGCGCACTCACCGGCTCGTCGGCCACGATCAGCTTGGGGCGCGTGATGAGTGCTCGTGCGATGGCGATGCGCTGGCGCTGGCCGCCGGAGAACTCGTGCGGGTACTTGCCCAGGTCGTTGGGGCGCAGGCCGACGGAAGCCAGCACCTCGGCCGCGCGCTCGCGCCGTTCGGCCGCAGTGGTGCCGCCTTGAGCGCTGAGCGGCTCGGCGACGATGCGTTCCACCGTCTGGCGCGGATCGAGCGAGCCGTAGGGATCCTGGAACACCATCTGGAAGTCGCGCCGGGCCCGGCGCAGGTCTTCGTCCGGCAGTGCGTGCAGGTCGCGCCCGTCCAGCAGCACGCGCCCCGAAGTGGGGCGATCCAGCGCCATCACCAGCCGCGCGAGCGTGGACTTGCCCGAACCCGACTCGCCCACGATGCCCAGGCTGCGGCCCGCTTCGATCGTGAAGCTCACGCCGTTGAGCGCGTGCACCACCGGCGGCGGGCCCAGCAGCTTCTCGCGTGGCATCGTGTAGTGGCGCACCAGATTCTCGACCTGCAGCAGCGCGCTCATGCGACGGCCTCCTGGTCGGCGGCCGCGGCCTTGTCCGCCGCGACGGCGTCCAGCCGGATGCAGCGGGCGTGCTGGCCCGGACCCACTTCGTGGGGCGGTGGCACCGTGACGTGGCACTCGGGTCGCGTCCAGGCGCAGCGGCCCGCGAACGGGCAGCCGCCCGGCAGGTCCGCCAGTTCGGGCACCGTCCCGGGAATGGTGACGAGCCGCGCGCCGCGCGCCCCACCCAGCCGCGGACGGGCGCCGAACAGGCCCAGCGTGTAGGGGTGCGAGGGGTTGGCGAACACGTCGGCAGTGGCCCCGCTCTCCACCACCGAGCCGCCGTACATGACCAGCATGCGCGAGACGTTCTGCGCCACCACGCCCAGGTCATGCGAGATCAGGATCATGGCCATGCCGCGCTCGGCCACCAGTTCGCGGATCAGGTCCAGGATCTGCTGCTGGATGGTCACGTCCAGCGCCGTGGTGGGCTCGTCGGCGATCAGCAGGTCGGGCCCGCAGGCCAGCGCCATCGCGATCGTGATGCGCTGGCGCTGGCCGCCGGAGAACTGGTGCGGATAGGCGTCGATGCGGCGGGCGGCGTCGGGGATGCCGACCCGGTCGAGCAGGGCGATCGCTTCCTTGCGTGCGGCGGACGCCGACATGCCGCGGTGCAGGCGCAGCGGCTCGGCCACCTGCCGGCCGATGCTGTGCACCGGATTCAGCGCCGTCATCGGTTCCTGGAAGATCATGCCGATGCGGTCGCCGCGCAGGTCGCACAGCTGCCGCTCGGGCAGTCCGACCAGTTCGCGGCCTTCGAAGCGGATGCTGCCGGTCACCCGGGAGTGCTCCGGCAGCAGGCCCATCAGCGACATCGCGGTGATCGACTTGCCGCAGCCGGATTCGCCCACCAGGCCGAGGGTCTGGCCGCGCTCCAGGGTGAAGCTCACGTCGCGCACCGCACGCGCCGGCCCACGCTGGGTCTGCAGCACCACGGAGAGGTCCTTGACTTCGAGCAGGGCCATGGCGGTCAGCGCTTGCGCGCGAGGCGCGGGTCGAACAGGTCGCGCAGCCCGTCGCCCAGCAGGTTGAGGCCCAGCACCGCGAGGGCGATGGCCACGCCGGGGAACACGGCCAGCAGCGGCGACTGGAACATCAGGGTCTGGGCTTCGCTCAGCATGCGGCCCCAGGACGGTTGCGGCGGCTGCGTGCCCAGGCCCAGGTAGGACAGCGCCGCCTCGGCCAGGATGGCGATCGCGAAGCGGATGGTGGCCTGCACGATGAGCACCGAGAGGATGTTGGGCAGCACGTGCTCCATCGTGATGCTGAACGCCCCCTTGCCGCAGGCGCGCGCCGCCAGCACGAACTCGCGCGCCCAGGTGGCGTTGGCCGAGGCGCGCGTGATGCGCGCGAAGGTCGGGATGTTGTAGATGCCGATGGCGATGATCGCGTTGACCATGCCGGGGCCGAACACCGCGGTCAGCATGATGGCCGACAGGATGGCCGGGAAGGCGAAGCCGAAGTCGGCCAGCCGCATGATGATTTCCTCGACCCAGCCGCGCTTGGCCGAGGCCAGCAGGCCCAGGGCCGTGCCGATCACCAGCCCGATACCCACGGCGATGACGCCCACCACGATGGAGGCGCGCGCGCCCACCAGCAGCAGCGACAGCAGGTCACGCCCGTACGGGTCGGTGCCCAGCCAGTAGCTCGGACCGGGCGGCAGCAGCTTGGCCGACATGTCCACGTCGTAGGGCGAATGCGGCGTCCACACCAGCGAGAGCGCGGCCGCCAGCACCAGCAGCAGGCTGAGCACCGCGCCGATGACGAAGCTGCGGTGGCGCAGGGCTCGGCGCCAGAAGCCCGGGGCGAGGGCCGGCGTCGCGACCGGAACGGGAACCGCGCTCATATGTCGGAAGCCTTGACGCGGGGGTCGATGGCGGCGTACAGCACGTCGACCACGAAGTTGACGATCACCACCATGGCGGCCAGCAGCATCACGCAGTTGCGCACCACGATCAGGTCGCGGTTGGAGATCGACTGGAAGATCAGCCGCCCCAGGCCGGGCAGGTAGAACACGCTTTCCACCACGATGGTGCCGGCCAGCAGCTCGGCGAACTGCAGGCCCATGATGGTGACCACCGGGATCATGGCGTTGCGCAGCACGTGGCCCCACAGCGCGCCGCGCTCGCTCACGCCCTTGGCGCGGGCCGTGCGCACGAAGTCCTCGCGCAGCACGTCCAGTACCGCCGAGCGGGTGAAGCGCGCCAGGATCGCCGACTGCACCACCGCCAGCGAGATGGCCGGCAGCAGCAGTGCGCGCAATCCCGGCAGCAGGCCCTCCTCCCAGCCGGGGAAGCCGCCGGCCGAGAACCACTTGAGGTGCACCGAGAACAGCAGGATCAGCAGGATGGCGAACCAGAAGTTCGGGATGGCGATGCCGATCTGCGACAGGCCCATCACGCCGACGTCGCCCAGCTTGTTGTGGCGGGCGGCGGCATAGACCCCGGCCGCCAGCGCGATCAGCGAGGTGAGCACCATGGCCATCACCGCCAGCGGCACCGTCAGGCTCAGGCGTTCCAGCACCAGTTCCGATACCGGCGTGCTGTACGCGTAGCTGGTGCCCAGGTCGCCGGTGAGCATGCCGCCGACCCAGTCGAAGTAGCGCTCCACCGCCGGGCGGTCTATGCCCAGCTTCTGCGCCAGCGCCTGCACCGCTTCGGGCGACGCATCGGGCCCCATCAGGATCTGGGCCGCATTGCCGGGCAGGATCTCCAGCACCAGAAAGACCACCACCGAAGCGCCTAGCAGGGTTGCGACCAGGGTGATCAGGCGCTTGAACAGGAACACGCTCATGAAGGCGCGGATAATGCCAGATCGCTCCGGGTGAAATCTTTCTTACTGGCAGGACTTCGGCATGGCCTTGATGATCACCGACGAGTGCATCAACTGCGATGTGTGCGAGCCGGAGTGCCCGAACGAGGCGATATCGCTCGGGCCGGAGATCTACCAGATCGACCCGGATCGCTGCACGGAGTGCGTCGGCCACTTCGACCAGCCGCAGTGCGTGCAGGTGTGCCCGGTGGCCTGCATCCCGGTGGACCCGGCGCACGTGGAAGATCGCGAGACCCTGTGGCAGAAGTACCGTCGCCTGCAGGGACAGGCGCAGGTGCAGGTCACCAGGCAGGCGCCCCTGCCTTCTGGCGACGACACGGAGCCGGCGTCGCCGGCCGCTCCTAGCGCTTGACCGCGAGCGTGCCGGCGGCTGGGCCGCTGCCCGGCTTCTTGGCCGGCTTGCCGGAATCGGCGGTGCCTTTCTTCCCCGCCTTCCCCTTGCCCTTCTTCGCCTTGGTCGGCTTGCCCGGCTTGTTGCTGGCCGGCGCGCTGGCCGTGAAGACGTCGAGCTTGCGCGTGGCGGCCTTCTCCGGGCCCTTGTACGGACCAGGCTGGGCTTCGAATTGCGGCGGCGGGATGTACAGCTGCGCGGGCTGGGCCTCGCGTTGCAGCCGGTCCTTCTCGAGGCTGTCGGCCAGCTTCGCGTCGCGCTGCGTGGCGGCGGCGGAGCGGTTTCGCTCGGCCGCGGTGGGCGCCGGCTCGGCCTCGATGGCCTTGCCGCCCGCGCAGGGCTGCGGGCCGTAGCTGTCGCCGCAGCGGTAGATGGTCTGTGCGGGCGCGGCGGCCGCCAGGGCCGCCAGCGACAACGCTGCAATCGTCGCTCTCATGGTCTCCTCCCTCGCTGGTGCCCGCAGGTCTTCAGCCTGCTTCGGGCGGACGCGGCGGCTTGGGCCGCGGTGGCTTGCTGGTGTGCACGACCTGCGTGGCCTTGTCCATCTCGCCCGCCAGCAGCAAGGGCGCGGCCTTGAGCGTGCGGGCGATGCATTCGAGGATGGCTTCGCGCTGCTCGGGCGCCGGCTTGCGCAGCACCCAGTCGACCACTTCGGATTTCACGCCGGGATGGCCGATGCCCAGCCGCAGCCGCCAGTAGTCGCCCGTGCCCAGCTGCGCATGGATGTCGCGCAGGCCGTTGTGGCCGGCATGGCTGCCGCCGAGCTTGAGCCGGGCTTGGCCGGGCGGCAGGTCCAGCTCGTCGTGCACCACCAGGATCTCCTGCGGGGCGATCTTGAAGAAGCGCGCCAGCGCCGCGACCGACTTGCCCGAGAGATTCATGTAGGTCTGCGGCTCGAGCAGCCAGATCGTCTGGCCGCCGACGCTGCCGCGCGCGACCAGGCCGTGGTAGCCCTTGTCGGGCGAGAGCTGCAGCTTCAACTCGCGCGCGAGCGCATCGACCCACCAGAAGCCGGCGTTGTGCCGGGTCGCTTCGTACTCCGCGCCGGGATTGCCGAGGCCGACGAACAGCTTGATCATCGTTCGATCCTAAGGGCAAACGCCGCGGCGAGCGCCCATGAAAAAGCCCGCCGAAGCGGGCCTGTTCCCTTCAGGTGAAGGGGTTTACTTCTTGGCAGCCTTGGCGGCCGGCTTGGCTTCCGGCGCCGGGGCAGCAGCAGCGGCCGCCGCTTCGCCCTCGGGCGCAGCTTCCTCGGCGACGGTGGTCACCACCGACACCAGCACCGGGTTCTTCTTGCCGTGGGTGACGGCGGTCACGCCCTTGGGCAGCGTGATGTCGGCCAGGTGCAGCGACATGCCCTTCTTCAGGCCGGACAGGTCGACCTCGATGAACTCGGGCAGGTCGCCCGGGAAGCAGGCGATCTCCAGCTCGGAGATCACGGTGTTGACCACGCAGTGCTCCAGCTTGACGGCCTGGGATTCCTCGGCCTTGACGTAGTGCACCGGCACCTTCATGTGCAGGCGGGTCTTGGCGTCCACGCGCTGGAAGTCGGCGTGCTGCACCAGCTGCTTGAACGGGTGCATCTGCACGTCGCGCAGCAGCACCTTGCTGGTCTTGCCGTTCAGCTCCATCTCCAGGATGGTGGAGTGGAAGGCTTCCTTCTTGAGGGCGTGCCAGAGGGCGTTGTGGTCCAGCTCGATGAGCTGGGGCTGGCCCTCGCCGCCGTAGACGATGGCCGGCGTGCGGCCGGTGTTGCGCAGACGGCGGCTCGCACCCGTTCCCTGCTTGGCGCGCTCGAAAGCGACGAATTTCATGACTGACTCCATTTCGGCAGCCACCGCGACCAGTGTGCTGCCCGTTTCAAGAAAGGCCTTCCCGGAAGGAAGGCCGCTTACAGACCGCGCGGAACAACATGCAGCGCGGTCAAGGCCTCAGAACAGGTTTTCCTGTTCCGAGAACAGGCTCATGACCGAATCGCCCTTGGCGATGCGCTGGATCGTCTCGGCGATCAGCGATGCGACGCTCAGTTGCCGGATCTTGCGGCAGCCGCGTGCCCCGTCGGTCAGCGGGATGGTGTTGGTGACCACGACCTCGTCCAGGGCGGTGCCCTTCTCGATGCGCTCGATCGCGGGGCCCGAGAAGATCGGGTGCGTGCAGTAGGCATACACCTGCCTGGCGCCGCGCTCCTTGAGCACCTCGGCCGCCTTCACCAGCGTGCCGGCCGTGTCGATCATGTCGTCCATGATCACGCAGTTGCGGCCGTCGATCTCGCCGATGACGTGCATCACCTCGCTGACGTTGGCGCGCGGGCGGCGCTTGTCGATGATGGCCAGGTCGGTGCCCAGCTGCTTGGCCAGCGCGCGGGCGCGGACCACGCCGCCGACGTCGGGCGACACCACGATCAGGTTCTCGTAGTTCTTGGTGCGCAGGTCGTGCAGCAGCACCGGCGAGGCGTAGATGTTGTCGACCGGGATGTCGAAGAAGCCCTGGATCTGGTCGGCGTGCAGGTCCATGGTCAGGACGCGCGAGACGCCCACGGTCTGCAGCAGGTTGGCCACCACCTTGGCCGAGATCGGCACGCGCGAGGAGCGCGGGCGGCGGTCCTGGCGGGCGTAGCCGAAGTAGGGGATGACAGCGCTGATCCGCTCGGCCGAGGCGCGCTTGAGCGCGTCGACCATGATCAGCAGCTCCATCAGGTTCTCGTTGGTCGGCGCGCAGGTGGACTGCACCACGAAGACGTCGCGGGCCCGCACGTTGGTGTTGATCTCGACCGTGACCTCGCCGTCCGAGAAGCGGCCGACGCTGGCTGCGCCCAGCGAGATGCCCAGGTGCTCGGCGATCTCTGCAGCAAGGCCGGGATTGGCATTGCCGGTGAACACCATGAAATCGGGATGCGGAAGGGCCTGCATGGGCGGAACGGGTTGAGGGGCGTCAGACACCGGGTTTCTCGTCGATCGGCCCGGGCCACAGGGTCCGGTGCCCAAAAAAATGCTGCAGCCCCGAATGGGTTTGGCAGGGGAGGAAGGACTCGAACCCTCGCATGCCGGAATCAAAATCCGGTGCCTTGACCAACTTGGCGACTCCCCTACACGGGTCGGTCGCTGCAATCAGCGGCCAACCGATGACTCGTCGCTGGAAGCCCACCGTGCCAGCGGATGGACGTCCATGTTGCCGCATTCCCGCACCAGCCAGCCCGGCGGCGCCGGCGGGACCTGGTGGCCCGGCGGCAGCGGCGCGAAAACCGCGCTGCCCGAGCCTGTCATCCGCCCGGCCAGCCCCTGCGAGGCCAGCCATTCCAGCACCCGGCCCACCTCGGGGCACAGCCGCTGGGCCACGGGCTGCAGGTCGTTTCGACCGAACTGCAGCGGGTTTGCAGCAAAGCCTGAAATTATAGCAGCGTCGCTGTTGCGGACCAGATCGGGTGCGCGAAAGATCGCCGCCGTGTCCAGTCCGGCCGCCGGCTTGACGACGAGAAAACGGCCCGCCGGCACGTCCACCGGCGCGATCCGTTCGCCGATGCCCTCGACCCAGGCGTTGCGCCCGTGCACGAAGAAGGGCACGTCGGCCCCCAGGGCGAGGCCGATGCGTGCCAGCTCGGCGCGGCCCAGGCCGGTGTTCCACAGGCGATTCAGGGCGAGCAGGCACGAGGCCGCATCCGAGGAGCCGCCGCCCATGCCCGCCTGCGAGGGCAGCCGCTTGTCCAGCGTGATGTGGGCGCCTTCGCGGCAACCGGTCGCCGATTGCAGCGCCCGTGCGGCCCGCAGCACCAGGTCATCGTCGGGCACAGGCATGCCGATGTCCTCGCGGCTGAGGGCGGTGCCGCTGCGCCGCTCGAAGTGAAGCGAGTCGTGCCAGTCCAGCAGCATGAAGACCGACTGCAGCAGGTGGTAGCCGTCGTCGCGGCGGCCGACCACGTGCAGGAAGAGGTTGAGCTTGGCCGGTGCCGGCACGTCGTACAGGGCGCGCATGGCTCAGTGGTCGAGGACGATGCGCAGGTCGGCCTGCGGCGGCGGCTCGAGCCGGCGGGCACGCAGGCGCCCCTCGGCCAGCAGCGAGAGGTCGGGTTCCCAGCCGGGCACCGGGGTGGCGGTGCCGTCCAGCCAGTCGAACAGCGCCGCGACCGGCAGGGCGGCCCCGGTCACCTGTTCCAGCATGGCCTCCATCGAGGGCCAGGGTTGCGGCGCCTGCCCGGGCCGCTGCAGCACGGCGTGGCCCGGCTCCCAGCGCAGCACGGCGATGGTGCCGCCAAGTGGATTGAGCAGGGTCAGTTCGCCGGCCTGCGGGCCGCCGCGCAGTTCGAAGGCGGCGGAGAACGACTGGCCGGGCTGGTCCTGCACGGCGAGGGCCAGCCTGCCGGTTCGGGTCTCGCTTCCTGCATAAGCAGCGTCGGGGGCGCGCGGCACCTGCGCGCAGCCGGCCAAGAGTGCCAAGGCCATCAGGACGGGGGCGAGCACAGGGCGCGCCAGCCAGCTCGGCGCGGGGATGGCGCGGGATCCGACGCGTGCGCAACTCACGGCTGGACGCCCAGCCGCTTGAGCGTCTGCTGCAGTGTCTCGTTCTCGCGATTGAGCAGCAGGCCTTCGCGCCAGATGCCCTGGGCCCGGTCGCGCTGGCCCAGGCTCCACAGCACCTCGCCGAGGTGGGCCGCGATCTCGGCGTCGGGCCGGCTCTTGTAGGCGCCTTCGAGCAATCGCAGAGCCTCGCTGCGATTGCCCATCCGGAACTCGACCCAGCCGAGGCTGTCGGTGATGAAGGGATCGCCGGGCGCGAGTTCGAGTGCCTTCTGGATCAGTTGCCGGGCCTCGGGCAGTCGCACGCCGCGATCGGCCAGCGAATAGCCCAGTGCGTTGTACGCATGGTGATAGTCGGGCCTGGCCGCGATCACCTGGCGCAGCAGGCGCTCCATGTCCGGCAGCCGGTTCATCTTCTCGGCCAGCATGGCCTGGTCGTACAGCAGGTCGGGGTCCTTCGGATCCTTGGCCACCGCCTTGTCGAGCAGGTCGTAGGCAGCCTTGTAGCGCTTCTGCTCGCGCAGCAACTGCACTTCGGCGGTCAGCTTGGCCCGTGCCTGGACCGGCGTGCGTTCGGGCAGGGCCTGGATCAGCTTGCGGGCTTCGTCCAGCCGGCCCTGCCGGGCGAGGATGGAAGCCCGCCGGCTCTGGGCGGCCAGCAGGTCCTGCGAGTCGTCGATGCGGTCCAGCCAGGCGTTGGCGGCCGCGAAGTCGCGCCGCTCCTCGGCGACCTGCGCCAGCAGCAGGTAGGCCTGTGCCATTCCACGGCTGCGCTCGGCGCCGGCGGGCTGGCTCTTGGCGAGTTCGAGGTAGCGCGTCAGCGAAGCCTGCGCCTCCTCGTGGTGTTTCTCCTGTACCTGCAGCGTGCCGAGCGCCAGCCAGCCCTGCGCCAGCTCGGGCTTCTCGCGGGTGACCGCCTGCACCTGCTGCGCCGCCTCGGTGTAGCGCTGCGCCTCGATCAGGGCACGCGCATAGCCCATTCGCAGTTCCGGCAGCGCGCGGCCCTCCAGGTACCGGCGCACGATGGCCTCCGCCTGCGGCATGCCGGGGTCCATGAGCTCCAGGGCGAGCAGGACCGGGCTCTCCGATTGCGGGTCGGCGGCCTGCCCGCGCCCGGCTGCGGCCAGCGCGCCCTGGGTGTCGGAGGCGGCCAGTCGCAGGCGACCGACGGTGGTCCAGGCGGCCGCCGCCGTCGCCGGATCGGCCAGCTGCTCCTGCAGGGCCTGTTCCACCAGCGTCGCGGCCTGCTGCTTGTCGCTGACCCGGGCGAACAGCCGGGGGATCGCGCTGAGCACGGCCACCCGGTCTCGCGCATCCGCCAGCGCCAGCTCCGTGCGCAAGGGCTCCATGGCCTCGGGGACGCGGTTGAGCGCCAGCAGGATCTGCAGCACATAGCGATTGGCGTCCCGCGAGGTCGGATGGGCCTGCTTCCAGGCGCGCGCGGCCTGCAGCGCGGCATCGCCGGCGCGGCTCTGGAACGCGATCTCCACCGCGCGCTGGTAGAGCTCGGGGTCGTCGGTCTTGCGCGCGGCATCCAGCATGAGCGAGAACGCGGCCGCGGACTCGTCGCCGCGCGCGTTCAGCTCGCTGAGCAGCAACTGGTAGAACAGGTCTGCGTCCAGCGCGCTGGTGACGGGTTCCGTTTGGGATTCGGCCGGGGTGGAGGCCGGAGCGGTCGGCACCGGGGGACCGGGCTGTGCGCAGCCCGCCTGGGACAGCGCAAGCAGGATGAGCGCGCCCCATGCCACGCGAGAGCTGCGGTTCATCCGGACCATAATAATCCAAGCCCCTGCGGGTGCGATGCCATGCCTGAATTACCGGAAGTCGAGGTCACGCGGCTGAGTTTCGCCGACCGCATCGCGGGTGCCCGCATCGAACAGGTGCGGCTGGGCAAGCCCCTGCGCTGGCCGCTGGGCTGCGATCCGGCTGCGTTGGTGGGCCGCACGGTCCGCGCGGTGCGTCGCCGCGGCAAGTACCTGCTGATGGACCTCGATGAAGGGTTGCTGCTGCTGCATCTGGGCATGTCGGGCAGCCTGCGGTTCGCAGCCGAGCAACCGGCGGCCGGCGTGCACGACCACTTCGACCTCTTCACCGACCGCGGGGTGCTGCGCCTGAACGACCCGCGCCGCTTCGGTGCGGTGGTGCATGCGTTGCGGGAGGAGTCGCCCGAGGCGATCAAGCTGCTGGGTGGGCTGGGCGTGGAGCCGCTCGGCGACGCGTTCGACCCGGTGGCGTTCCACGCGGCGCTGCGCCGGCGCAAGGCCCCGATCAAGCAGGTGCTGCTGGCGGGCGACGTCGTGGTGGGCGTGGGCAACATCTACGCCTCCGAAGCGCTGTTCCTGGCCGGCATACGGCCCACGCTGAGTGCTGCTCGCATCAGCCGGCCGCGCGCCCTGAAGCTGCACGGTGCCATCCGCGACGTGCTGGCCCGGGCCGTGCGACAGGGCGGCAGCACGCTGCGCGACTTCTCCAACGCGAACGGCGAATCCGGCTACTTCCAGCTGGAAGCCATGGTCTATGGCCGCGCCGGCCTGCCCTGCCGGGTGTGCGGAACGCCGGTCCGGGGCATCCGGCAGGGCCAGCGCGCCACGTTCCACTGCCCCGAATGCCAGAAGTGACACAGTTACGGCTGAGCCCGGGTGCTATATTCAATCGAAGGGGTATCAGTGGGCGCTTCCTTCAACGAACAATTCGACCAGCACGCCGCATGGCGGCGTGACTTCGCGCTGCGGCTGAAGCTGCTGGCCGAGTGGCTGCGGGACCATGACCTGCTGGACGCCGCCGTCGAGGAACGCCTGCGCCGGCTCGAGACGCAGATGCGGTCCGACAAGGTCATGGTGGCCTTCGTCGCCGAGTTCTCGCGCGGCAAGTCCGAGCTGATCAACGCCATCTTCTTCGCCGGCTACAAGCGCCGCATCATGCCGGCCAGCGCGGGCCGCACGACCATGTGCCCGACCGAGCTGGGCTACGACAGCGAGGTGCCGCCCTGCCTGCGCCTGCTGCCCATAGAGACGCGGCTGCAGCCGCAGCCCCTGATGGAGTGGCGCGGAGCCCCCGAGAAGTGGACCCGCGTCGACCTGGACGTGAACGACCCGGCGCAACTCGCGCAGGCCTTCGAGAAGGTCGCCGAGGTGCGGCACGTCAGCAAGGACGAAGCCCGCGCGCTCGGCTTCTGGCACGACGACACGCCCGACGACAACCCGATGGAGAGCCCGGACGGCCGGGTCGAGGTGCCGCGCTGGCGCCATGCGCTGATCAACATCGCCCACCCGCTGCTGCGGCAGGGGCTGGTGATCCTCGACACCCCGGGACTCAACGCCATCGGCGCCGAACCGGAACTCACGGTGAACCTCATTCCGCAGGCGCACGCGGTGGTGTTCATCCTGGCGGCCGACACCGGCGTCACCAAGTCCGACCTGGCGATCTGGCGCGAACACCTGCTGCCCGAGGGCGAGGACATGCACGCCCGGCTGGTCGTGCTGAACAAGATCGACACGCTCTGGGATTCTCTGAGCACCCCGCAGCAGGTGCAGGCCCAGATCCACCGGCAGCGCGCCACCTCGGCCGAGATCCTCGGCCTGCCGGCCGAGCAGGTCATCCCCGTTTCCGCGCAGAAGGCGCTGGTCGCCAAGGTCGAGGACGACGCGAGCCTGCTGGCCACCAGCGGCCTGCCGGTGCTGGAGCACGCGCTCGGCGAGGGCATGATGGGCCAGCGCCAAGCGATCCTGCGTGCCGCCGTCGCTGCCAGCATCGGCGAACTGCGCGCCGAAGCCGGCCGGGCGCTGAACATCCGCCGCCGCGACCTGGCCGAGCAGGTGCTGGAGCTCAAGGGCCTGCGCGGCAAGAACGCCTCGGTGATCCGCCACATGCGCTCGCGCATCGAGCAGGAGCAGCGCGATTTCGACGTCAGCGGCGCCCGCATCCATGCCGTGCGGTCGGTGCACCTGAAGCTGCTGCGCGACGTGTTCGACCTGCTGGGCACTGCGGCGATGAAGGAGCAGATGGCGCAACTCACCGACGGGCTGCGCCAGAAGGGCATCAAGCTGGGCGTCAAGCGCGCCTATGCGCAGACCTTCGACCGGCTGCGCGAGGGCCTGCGCAAGGCCCAGGGCATCAGCGACGAGATCCAGTCGATGCTGACCGGCACCTTCCGGCAGCTCAATGCCGAATACGGGTTCTCGCTGCAGCCGCCCAAGGAGCCCGACCTGGCCCGCTACCAGCGCGACCTGGACCTGGTCGAGCGCGGGCACCAGCACTACCTGGGCGTGGGCCACGCGCTGCGACTGGCCCAGCCCGAGTTCGCCGACCGGCTGGTGCGTGCGCTGGCCACCCGCTTGCGGGCGGTCTACGAAGCGGCACTGGGCGAAGTCGAACTGTGGAACAAGGCCGCCGCGGCCCAGCTCGACGCGCAGCTGCGTGAGCGGCGCCGCAACTTCAGCCGCCGGCTGGAGGCGATCGAGCGCATCCAGCAGGCTGCCTCCGGGCTGGACGATCGCATCGCCGAGATCGAGGCGCAGGACCAAGCCCTCGATGCGATCGACGCCAAGCTGCTCGAGTTGACTCGGCATCTGGAAGTCGCGCCGGCGAAGGCCCCGGCCGAACCCCCGCAACTGCAACAGGCATGACCGAGCCGCACGGCGGCATCTCCGGCCTGGTCGTGCGCTGGCAGCGGCGGCATGGCCGGCAGTCCCTGCCCTGGCAGGGCACGCGCGATCCCTATCGCGTCTGGCTGTCCGAGGTCATGCTGCAGCAGACCCAGGTCAGCACGGTGCTCCCGTACTACGAGCGCTTCCTGCAGCGATTTCCGCAGGTGGCCGACCTGGCTGCTGCCGACGCCGACGAGGTGCTGGCGCTCTGGAGCGGCCTGGGCTATTACAGCCGCGCGCGCAACATGCACCGCTGTGCCCAGCTGGTCGTGAACGCGCACGGCGGCCGCTTCCCGCAGAGCGCGGCGGCCCTGGAGGAACTGCCCGGCATAGGCCGCTCGACCGCGGCGGCGATCGCCGCCTTCTGCTGGGGTGAGCGCGCCGCCATCCTCGACGGCAACGTCAAGCGAGTGCTGGCCCGGGTACTGGCCTTCGGCGACGATCTCTCGCAGGCCGGCGCCGTGCGGGAACTGTGGCAGCGCGCCGAAGGACTGCTGCCCGCCAAGCCCGCGGACATGCCGGCCTACACCCAGGGCTTGATGGACCTGGGGGCCACGGTCTGCCTGGCCCGGCGGCCGTCGTGCCCGGCCTGCCCGCTACAAGACGTGTGCGCCGCTGCGCGCGAGCAGGCTCCCGAGCGCTACCCGGTCAGGAGCCGGCGCACGCGGCGCAGTTCGCAATCGCTCTGGCTGCTGCAGGCCCGCGCGCGCGACGGTTCGGTCTGGCTGGAAAAGCGGCCCCCGGCCGGCGTGTGGGGCGGCCTGTACTGCCTGCCCGTCTTCGATTCGCGCGAGGAACTCGCGTGCGCGGTGCCGTTGGCGGCCCGTCGCCGTCTGGCCGACCGGCCACCGTTCCTGCACGTGCTGACCCACCGCGACCTGCACCTGCATCCGGTGGCCGTGGAGTTGCCCCTGGCAGCCCTGGGCGGCCGCACGGGCGAATGGTTCGCGGGAGAGGAATGGCCCTCGCTGGGCCTGCCCGCGCCGGTGCGCAGCCTGCTCTCGCAGGCCTAGCGGCGGCGCATCGCCGGCCTCAGGGCCGCTCCAGTTCGCGGTGCCGCTTCAGCGTGGTCCAGTGCTGGCCGAACGCCGCCGCCAGTCGCTCGACCAGGTACACCGAGCGGTGCTGCCCACCGGTGCAGCCGATGGCGACCGTGACGTAGCTGCGGTGGTCCTGCGCCAGCGGCTCCAGCCACTGCTCGAGGAACCCCGAGATGGACGCGTACATGCGCTCCAGCTCCGGCTGCTGCTGCAGGAACTCGGCCACCGGCGCATCCAGGCCGGTGAGGTCGCGCAGCTCCGGCTCGTAGTGCGGGTTGGGCAGCATGCGCACGTCGAACACGTAGTCGGCGTCCACCGGGATGCCGCGCTTGAACGCGAACGACTGGAACACCAGCGTGAGCTGGCTGGGCGGCGCCGCCAGCAGGGCCTTGACCTGCGCCTGCAGGTGGGCCGGCCGGATCGTGCTGCTGTCGATCACGTGGGACTGCTCGCGCAGGTCGCCCAGCAGTTCGCGCTCCACCTCGATGGCCTCGACCAGCGCGCGCCGGCGCACCAGCGGGTCGGCCGGCTCGGACGCGACCTGGCTGGACAGCGGGTGCCGGCGGCGCGTCTCGGAAAAGCGCCGCACCAGCGTGTCGGTGGTGGAGTCCAGGAACAGGGAGCGGACGTTCACGCCGCCGCGGCGCAGCTCGTCCAGCTGCTGCGGCACCAGCGGCAGCGAGGTGGCGCTGCGCACGTCGATGGCAATGCCCACGCGCTGCTGGTGCTTTTTGGCCTGCTCGAGGGCCACGAAGGACTGGAGCAGCTCGGGCGGCAGGTTGTCCACGCAGTAGTAGCCGGCGTCCTCCAGCGCGCGCAGGGCCACCGTCTTGCCCGACCCGGACATGCCCGTGATGAGGACCAGCTCCAGGCTCATGGCTGGCTGCCCAGCATTTCCTTGGCGTGCGCCAGGGTGGTGCCCGAGAGCCGCTCGCCGCCCAGCATGCGCGCGACCTCCGCGACCCGCTGCTCGCCTTGCACCGCGGCGACGTCGCTGGTGGTGCCAGCCTCGTCGCTGCGCTTGGCGACGACCAGGTGGTGGTCGGCGCAGGCCGCGACCTGCGGCAGGTGCGTCACCGCCAGCACCTGCCGGTCGCGTCCGAGCTGCTTCATGAGCCGGCCCACGGTCTCGGCCACGGCGCCGCCCACGCCGGCATCCACCTCGTCGAAGATCAGCGTCCCGGCCGTGCCCAGCCGGCTGGTGGTGACGGCGATCGCCAGCGCGATGCGCGAGAGCTCGCCGCCCGAAGCGACCTTGCCGACCGGCCGCGGCGTGGCGCCGGGGTGGCCCGCGACGAGGAAACCCACCTCGTCCAGGCCGGATGCGGAAGGCTGCGCCAAGGGCTGCACGGCGACCTGGAAACGGCCGCCCTGCATGCCCAGGCCCTGCATGGCCTGGGTGATCGCCTGGGCGAGCTTGGGTGCCGCCTTAAAGCGGGCCTTGGACAGTGCCGTCGCCGCGGCCTGGTAGCTGCGGGCGTGTTCCCGCTCGGTGGCTTCCAGTGCCGCCAGGTCGGCCGCCTGGTCCAGCCGCGCCAGCTCGGACTTCCAGCCTCCGAGCAAGGCGGGCAGCTCCGCCGGCCCGCGCTTGTAGCGGCGCGCGAGCGACAGCCACAGCGACATTCGCTCGTCCAGCTGCGCCAGCCGCTCCGGGTCCAGGTCGGTCCGGCGCTGCCAGGCGTGCAGCGAATGCGCGGCGTCCTCGGCCTGGGCCAGTGCGGAGGACAGGACTTCGGCCAGCGGCTCGAACTGGGGCTCGAGGTGCTGCTGCGCCTGCAGCAGCGAGAGCGCCTGCGACAGCCGGCTGGTCGCGCCGTCGCCTTCGCCGTCCAGGGCCTGCAGCGCGCCGCTCGCGGCATCGAGCAGGGCCTGCGCGTGCGACAGCCGGGTGTGGTCGGCGTTCAGCTCCTCCCACTCGTCCGCGCCCGGCGCGAGCTTGTCGACTTCGCCGATCTGCCACGTCAGCCGCTCGCGTTCGCGGTGCAGCGTGTCCTGCGCCTCGCGCGCCTGCGCGAGCGCCTTCTGGGCCGCGCGCCACTGCTGCCAGGACTGCAGCACCGGCGCATCCGACACCCCGGCATAGGCGTCCAGCAATCCGCGCACGGCATCGGGACGCGTGAGGCTTTGCCAGGCATGCTGGCCATGGATGTCCACCAGCTGCTCGCCGGCTTCGCGCAACTGGGTGGCGGTGGCCGGGCTGCCGTTGATCCAGGCCCGGCTCTTGCCCTGGGCGTCCACGGTGCGGCGCAGCAGCAGGCTGTCGCCCGGTTCGAACCCGGCCTCGTCCAGCCAGGCCCGCAGCCCGGGCGCAAGGTCGAATTCGGCCGTGACCTCCGCGCGCGACGCGCCCTCGCGGACCACGCCGGCATCGGCCCGGGCGCCCAGCGCCAGCTGCAGGGCGTCGACCAGGATGGACTTGCCGGCGCCGGTTTCGCCGGTCAGCACGGTGAACCCCGTGCCCAGCTCCAGTTCGAGCTCGCGCACGATCACGAAATCGCGCAGTGCGATGCGCCGCAGGCTCACGATCCGCCCTCGTTCCAGTGCAACTTCTTGCGAAGCGTGTCGTAGTAGCTCCAGCCGCGCGGGTGCAGGAAGCGCACCTGGTGCTGCGACCGCCGGACCATCACCCGGTCGCCGTGCAGCAGCGAGGCCAGCGACTGCATGTCGAAGTTGGCGCTGGCGTCGCGGCCGGCGACCAGCTCGATGGCGATCTCCACCGAATCGGGAATGACGATCGGCCGGTTGGACAGCGTGTGCGGCGCGATCGGGACCAGCGCGAACGCCGGGTTCCCGGGGTGCAGCATGGGACCGCCTGCGGACAGGGCATAGGCGGTGGAGCCGGTCGGCGTGGCAATGATCAGGCCGTCGGCGCGCTGGCTGGCGACGAAGTGGCCGTCGACCTCGATGCGCAGTTCCACCATGCCGGAGGTGGCGCCGCGGTTGACCACCACGTCGTTCATCGCCTGCGCCTTGAACACGCAATGGCCGTCGCGGATCACCTGGGCCAGCATCAGGCTGCGGCGGTCTTCCTCGAATTCGCCGCGCAGCATGGGGCCCAGAACGGCCCGGTAACTGTCGAGCCGGATGTCGGTGATGAACCCCAGCCGGCCCTGGTTGATGCCGATCAGCGGCACGCCGTGGCGGGCCAGTTGCCGGCCTATGCCCAGCATGGTGCCGTCACCGCCGACCACCAGGCCCAGGTCGCACTGGGTGCCGATGGCGGGCACGTCCAGCACCGTGTAGCCGGCCAGTCCGCAGGCGGTGGCGGTGTCGTGTTCGACCGCCACGTCGCAGCCCTCGTCCGCGAGGTAGTTGGCGATGTCCTCCAGCGCGGCGCGGTTGCCCGCCGCCGCCGCCCCGCCCGCCGCGGCGTGGTATTTGCCGATCAGGGCGACGCGGTGGAACATGGGCTTCATCGGCGCAGATTAAACCATCGGGGCAGGCCCCGAGAAAGCGCCTGCGCACGGGCTTGCCCCTCCGGATTCCTTAGAATGGCCGCGAGGCCTTGCACCATGCTCGATGACCGTGCCAAGTTGTTGCTGAAAGCGCTGGTCGAGCGCTACATCGCCGAGGGGCAGCCGGTGGGATCCCGCACCCTCTCGCGCGCCTCGGGGCTGGAGCTGTCGCCGGCGACCATCCGCAACGTGATGTCGGACCTGGAGCAACTGGGCCTGATCGCCAGCCCCCATACCTCCGCCGGTCGCGTGCCCACCGCCAGGGGCTATCGCCTCTTCGTGGACACCATGATGACGGTGCAGCGCGAGCAGTTCGCCGCGCCCAGCCTGCCGGCCGACCAGCCGCAACGGGTGATCGCCAACGCCGCGCAGCTGCTGTCCAACCTGTCGCACTTCGTGGGCGTGGTGGTCGCACCGCGGCGCGCGTCGGTGTTCCGCCACATCGAGTTCCTGCGCCTGTCCGAGCGCCGCTACCTGGTGATCATCGTCTCGCCCGACGGCGACGTGCAGAACCGCGTGGTGTTCACCGACACGGACTACACGCAGCAGCAGCTGGTGGAGGCCGCCAACTTCCTCAATGCGCACTACGCGGGGCTGACGATCGAGCAGGTGCGCGAGCGCCTGAAGAACGAGGTCGAGCAGCTGCGCGGCGAGATCGTGAAGCTGATGCGCACGGCCGTGGACGCCAGCTCCGACGCCTTCGAGCAGGCCCAGGACGAAGTGGTGATCTCCGGCGAGCGCAACCTGCTGGAGGTGTCGGACTTCTCCAGCGACATGTCGAACCTGCGCAAGGCCTTCGAGCTGTTCGAGCAGAAGACCCAGCTGATGCGCCTGCTGGAGATCTCCAGCCAGGCCGAGGGCGTGCGCATCTACATCGGCGGCGAGAGCAAGGTCGTGCCCATCGAGGAGCTGTCGGTCGTCAGCGCGCCCTACGAGGTGGACGGCCAGGTGGTCGGCACCCTGGGCGTGATCGGCCCCACCCGCATGCCCTACGACCGCATGATCCAGATCGTGGACATCACCGCCCGGCTGGTCAGCAACGCGCTGAGCCACAACAAGGGCATGGAGCGGGGCTGATCCGCACGGCCGGTCCGGCGGGCTACCTACAATCTCCCCACGGTCGGGGCGTTAGCTCAGTTGGTCAGAGCAGGGGACTCATAATCCCTTGGTCGCTGGTTCGAGCCCAGCACGCCCTACCAAGCCGAAAATGGAGCAGGTCCGCTACCTGCTATACTCGCCGGCTTCGCGGCTGTAGCTCAGTTGGATAGAGTACTTGGCTACGAACCAAGGGGTCGTGGGTTCGAATCCTGCCAGCCGCGCCAATCAAATCGACGGGTCAGCTCTCACAAGGGGCTGGCCCGTTGTGCTTTTTGGCGCCTGCCACTCCCGCCCCGCCCCCGATGCGCCGGACCTCACCGGGTGCTGGCGGGATGGAAGATCGCCCTGTCGGCGATCAGAATGGCGCCTCGCTTCCCACCGCAAGGTCGCTACATGAACCGGATCAACGCCGTCACCTTTGCCGCCGTCCTCGCAGCCAGCCTTCCCGCTGCCGCCCAGCATCACGGCACGGGTCACGGGAAGCCAGCCGAACACGCGACGGCGGCGTCTCCCTACGTCGGCCAGGAGAAACGCGAAATCAAGGCCATGTCCGAGCAGGAGCAGCGCGGCTGGCTGGAGGGCCAGGGCATGGGACTGGCCCGAGCTGCCGAACTCAACGGCTACCCCGGCCCCATGCATACACTGGAACTCGCCGACTCGATCGGCCTGTCGCCCGCGCAGCTTGCAGCTAGCCGTGAGTTGATGCAGCGGCACAAGGCCGAGGCCCGCGCCTTGGGCGTCCGTCTGGTGGAGACCGAGCGCCAGCTCGATGCCGCTTTTCGCGAAAAGCGGGCGAACGACACCGACGTGGAGCGCCTGACCGCCGAGATCGCGCAGATCCAGGGGAGCATCCGCGCCTCGCACCTGCGGACACACCTCGCCCAGCAACGGCTGCTCTCGGCCGAGCAAGTCAGCGCGTACAACCGCCTGCGCGGCTACACGCAATAGGCAGCCGCAGCGCCCTTCGTGTTGCAGGAGCAGGCCGCCGGCCCCAGGATCCAGTGCCTGCTGATTACGGCAGGCGGGGCAAGGTGCTCACCGCGAGCTCATGTAGAAGGCCGCTGCGCCACAGGCGCCGTCCAGGCGCAGGGCGGACGAGGAGCGGCACGGCGAGCCGCCGCTTTCCAGCAACAGGAGAACGACCGCTGCGATGACGGCCGCCACGAGCGCAGGCGGGTACTTCATGGCGGGGATTGCAGTCGCATCGACCCGCCGGCGCATGGTCGGATTGTCCCGAATGGGGTGGGCGATTCATCCCGCTCTCCTGAGGACTCCTGGTGGCTTGAGCCTGCAGCGGGGCAGCCGCGCCTCCCACGCGCCAGTCGGCCTGCAGCGCTTTTCATTCCTGTCGAGTAGCCTGAGTCCTACGTCATCAGCGCCACGCGGCTGACACAGCAATAACGGGCGCCGTCCCTACAGTGGCGCTGCCCATGCAAACATTCCTTACGTCTTGTAAGCGGGTCGCGCCTCCCGGCAGGGCCGTGGCGCCCCTTCGACGACCCCACGGTGGGCAAGCAGCGGGAGAGCAGCCGTGATGGAGTTGCTGTCGCGCGCCGAGCAGGTGGTGCGACGCGTGCGCTCGGCGTACCCGGCCGGGACCGAACCGGGGCGGGCCCTGTCGCCCGAGCAAATGGCGATGCTGTGCGCCACTCCATTGCTGCCGGCCGACGAGCCGCAGCGGCTGGTCGAGCTGCGCGAGCTCGGCATCCTGGACGCCGGACCCGACGAGGACATGGACGGCCTGGTGCAACTGGCGGCCGAGGTGTGCGGCACGCCGATGGCAGCCCTGTCCCTGGTCGACGCGTCGCGCCAGCGGTACAAGTCCCGGCTCGGGATCCCGGTGGCCGAGGTCGAGCGCAGTGCCGGCTTCTGTTCCCGTGCGGTGCTCGCAACGGAGACTCTCCTCGAAGTGCCGGACGCGGCGGCCGCCCCCTGGTTCGATCCCTTCCTGCATGGGCCCGGATCGCGGCCGGTGCGGTTCTATGCCGGGGTGCCGCTGCGCACCCGCGAAGGCAGCGCCATCGGCACGCTGTGCGTGATGGACGAGGTGCCACGCCGGCTGGCGGCGCCGCAGCGGCAGGCGTTGGAGCGGCTGGGCCGGGCCGTGTGCTCGCAACTGGTGCTGCGCCGGCAGTTGCGCGTGGCCACGCAAACCGATCGGTTGACCGGCTTGCCCAATTGGCTGCACTTCGAGGCCCAGTTCGAATCGGCCCGGCCGCGGCAGGGCGTGGTCTGCTTAGTGCGGCTCAAGGCGCTCAGCCAGATCAGCGCCGCCCATGGGTTCCGGTTGGCCGATGCGCTGGTGCAGGAGATGGCCATCCGGCTGCGGGAGCTGGCCGACGAGGGCGCCTTCCTGGGCCGGATCAAACGCGGCCTGTTCCTGCTGTTCTTCCCCGACATGGAGCCCGATGCCTTCACGCGGCTGCTGGCACCCGGCGTGGCCGAGCGGCTGCAGGCACCCTGCACGGTGAACGAACTGACCCTGGTGTGCCCCGTGCACCTGGGCTTTGCGGCCTACCCGCGCGACGGCGCCACGCTCGACGACGTCGTCAACGCTGCCGACAACGCGCTGCAGCTGGCCATCGAGCGCGACGAGCCGGCGGCCTTCTTCGACCGCTTCGTCGACACCGCCGCCAGCACGCACTACCGGCTGGAGCCGCAGCTGCGCTCGGCCCTGGCCCACGACGAGTTCGTCAACCACTACCAGCCCAAGATCGACCTGGCCACCGGCCGGATCGTCGGGGTGGAGGCGCTGGTTCGCTGGATCCATCCCCAGCGCGGACTGGTGCCGCCTTCGGAGTTCGTGCCGGCGCTGGAGGCGACCGGGCTGATCCGCGACGTCGGCCGGTACATCCTCGAGCGTGCCGCGACCGACTGGAAGCGGTGGCGCGACGCCGGCCTGCAGGCCCCGCGCATTGCCGTCAACGTCGCTGCCGCCCAGCTGCGCGACACGGGCTTCGTGCAGCACCTGCGCGGCGCGCTCGAGCAGCTCGGTGGCGATGCCTCGGCGCTGGGCATCGAGGTGACGGAAAGCGTGCTGATCGGCAACATGGAGCGCGCCGTCGAGGTGCTCAGCCAGGTGCGTGCGCTGGGGCTGCCGGTTGCGATCGACGACTTCGGCACCGGCTATTCGTCGCTCGCGTACCTGGTGACCCTGCCCGTCGACGAGGTGAAGATCGATCGCTCCTTCGTCGGCAAGATCGCCACCGATGCCGCGTACCGGGGGCTGGTGGGCACCTGCGTCAGCCTGGCGCGCCATCTCAGCCTGAAGGTGGTGGCCGAGGGGGTGGAGACCGAAGCGCAGGCGCGCGAACTGCTCGCGCTGCGTTGCGACCAGGCCCAGGGCTACCTGTACAGCCCGCCGGTGCCGGCCGTCGAACTCGCCCGCATCCTGGCCCCCCGTGAGCTCCGGGTCTGAGCCGCTAGGGGTGCGACGGCTGGAGAGCCTCCGCCCGCGCACATTGCCGCGCACAGTAGTCCACCAGGGCGTCGATCTCGGTGGACTTGTCGAAGACGGCGTCCACGCCGACCTGGGCACAACGCTTGCGCACGGCGGCGTTCACGTAGTTGCTGAAGACCACCACCTTGCGCAGCGGTTGCCGGCCCGACAGGCGCGTGACCAGTCGCAAGCCGCTGCCGGCCTTCAGGAAGAGGTCCACGATGGCCAGGTCCCAGGCATGGCCCTCGTCGGCGAGCCAGTCGTGCGCATCGTCCTCGACGCCCGCGCTGCCCACCACCCGCACGCAGGTGAGCTCTTCCAGCGCCACCACGAGGTTGTCGCGGCTGGTGGCGTTGTCCTCGACGACGAAGGTCCTGATTTCCACGGCGTGCGTCAGTCCGTAAGAGGGCGTATCAGAAGTTACCCACTCTATGCGCGCCGCCGCTGGCGCGACTGCGCCGCGGGCGCGAGCTGGGGTAGGACTGGGCCTACCGGCAGGTGCCGGACAGCCGTTAACATGGCAGGTTCCTCCGGTTCCTGCAATGCCTCGTTGCGACTCCGATCCATGCGCCTGACCGAATCGGCGCCGCAGGCCAGCGCGGTGCACATGCTGGAGCGAGCCGCATGCATAGGCGTGTGGCGGCTCCAGCCGGCCACCGGCGGCCAGCTGTCCTGGTCGCAGCAGCTGGCCGCGATCCACGGCCAGCCGGACGGCTATGCACCCCCCGCCGACGATGCCTGCCGCCACTACGCGCCGGACTACCGTCCGCGCATGGAACAGCTGCTGAGGGCCTGCGCGGAGGAGGGCGCGCCTTTCGACGAGGAAGCGCAGATCGTGCTGCCCGACGGCCGTCGCGCCTGGGTGCGATCGCTGGGCGAAGCGGTGCGTGACGAGGACGGCCACATCGTGGCCGCCCAGGGAGCGGTGCAGGAGATCGCGCCGCGCGGCCTGCGCCCGGGGACGCTGCTGCGCATGGGCGCAGCCCTGGGCAGCGGCGAAGCCTTCGTGACGGTCGACGCCGATGGCCAGTACAGCTTCCTGAACGAACATGCCGAGCGGCTGCTGGGTGCGCCCACCCAGCAGCTGCTGGGCCGCCGCTTCTGGAACTCGTTCCAGAAGACGGTCCGGCTGCGGCTGGAGGAGCAGTTCCGCAGCGCCTGCTCGCGCGGGGTGAAGCTCGAGTTCGAGGAGCTCGATGCGCGCCTGTCGCACTGGTTCGAGGTGCGTGGGTTCCCGTTCGGCGGCGGGATGGCGCTGCACCTGCGCGACGTCACCAGCCGCCGCAAGGCGCAGGAGCAGCTCCGGCTGCTGGAAGGCAGCATCGCGCGGCTCAACGACGTGGTCATCATCACCGAGGCCGGCCCGTTCAGCGAACCCGGGCCGCGCATCGTGTTCGTCAACGATGCGTTCGAGCGGCGCACCGGCTACACGCGCGACGAGGTGATCGGGCGCTCGCCGCGGCTGCTGCAGGGCCCCAACACGCAGCGCGCCTCGCTCGACCGCATCCGCGCCGCCATGGAGGAGTGGCGACCGGCGCGCGTCGACCTGGTCAACTACAAGAAGAACGGCGAGCCGTTCTGGGTGGACCTGGACGTCTCGCCGGTCTGGGACCGCGAACGCAAGCTCACCCACTGGGTGGCCGTCGGCCGCGACGTCACCGAGCGCAAGCTGGCGGAGGAGAAGATCCAGCACCTGGCCTTCTACGACCCGCTCACCAAGCTGCCCAACCGCCAGCTGCTGATGGACCGGCTCCATGCCGCGCTGAACGATCCGGCCCGGCCGCGCGAAGGCGCGCTCATGTTCATCGACCTGGACAACTTCAAGGTGCTCAACGACACGCTGGGCCACCAGAAGGGCGACCTGCTGCTGCAGCTGGTGGCGGAGCGGCTGCGCTCCTGCGTGGCCAAGGGCGACACGGTGGCCCGGCTGGGCGGCGACGAGTTCGTGATCCTGCTGGAGAACCGCGGCGACAAGCCGTTGGACCCGGCCAAGGGTGCGCACGCGGTAGCCGACCGCATCCTGGCGGCGCTGGGCGAGCCCTATGTGCTGCCGGGCTACCTGCACCACAGCACCTGCAGCATCGGCGTGACGCTGTTCAGCCGCAGCGACCGCACCGTCAGCGAGCTGCTCAAGCAGGCCGACCTGGCGATGTACCAGGCCAAGAGCTCGGGCCGCAACACGGTTTGCTTCTTCGATCCGGAGATGCAGGCAGTGGTCAGCGCCCATGCGGCGCTGGCCGCCGACATGCGGCAGGCCTGGCGCGAGAACCAGTTCCGCATCGACTACCAGCCGCAGGTGGACGTGGAGGGCCGCATGATCGGCGTGGAGGCGCTCTTGCGCTGGCACCACCCGCAGCGCGGGGTGGTCCCGCCCGACCAGTTCATCCCGGCGGCGGAGGAGACCGCGCTCATCATCCCGATCGGGCGCTGGGTGCTGGACCAGGCCTGCGCGCAGATCGCGGCCTGGGAGCAGCGGTCGGACCGGGCGCACCTGAGCATCGCCGTGAACGTGAGCGTGCGCCAGTTCCGCCACCCGGAGTTCGTCGACGAGGTGATGCAGGCCATCGAGCAGTCCGGCATCCAGCCGCACAAGCTCAAGCTCGAACTCACCGAAAGCCTGCTGGCCGACGGCATCGACGTGACCATCGCCAAGATGGGCAGCCTCAAGGAGATGGGCGTCGCGCTGTCGCTGGACGACTTCGGGATCGGCTATTCCTCGCTGTCCTACCTCAAGCGCCTGCCTCTGGACCAGCTCAAGATCGACCGCGAATTCGTCAAGGACATCCTGACCGACGCCAACGACGCCGCCATCGCCCGCACGGTGATCGGACTGGCGCACAGCCTGAACCTGGACGTGATCGCCGAGGGCGTGGAAACGCCCGAGCAGCGCGACTTCCTGGCGCGGCAGGGCTGCCTCTCGTACCAGGGCTACCTGTTCTCCCGGCCGCTGCCCATTGCCGAGCTGGAGGCGTTCATGGACCGCCTGGCCTCGGCCGAAGCCACGCCGGCTTGATCATCGGAATCGGCAACGGCAACGGCAGAGCTCCGCCGTGCGTGCGCTCCGGTCTTCCTGCCTGGTGGATCAGAGCGGCGCGATCTGCAGCGGCGTGGTCGCCACCATGCGGGGCACCCGCATGACGATCTGGTCCTGGGTGCGGAACAGCTCCACCCCCTCGGCCAACGCCAGCGCCTGGACGTCCGCCCACTCCAGCGTGCGGTAGTTGGGCTCGGACGCGATGGCGTCCAGCAGCGACGCTTCCTCCTGCGGGCGGGGCGCGCAGCGGACGGTGATCACCGCGAAGCCCGGCGAAATGTCGGCGGTGACGCTCAGTTCGGAGGGGCCACCGGCCGCATCCGCCAGCGACAGCAGCGAGGCGGCGACCAGGTGCCGCAGGACCACCCGCGAGGCCTCGAATTCGGTCTCCGGAACCAGGTTGGAGAGGATGCAGCCGCGGAAATTGAAGCCGCTGCGCAGCAGGGCCACGCATTCGTCGACCCCCTCGCGCAGGCGCACGCTCTCGTCCTCCGATGGCGCGATCCAGGCGGCGACCTTCAGGCAGGTCATCACCGCATCGCGCGCCAGCCGGTTGACCTTGGACACGCTGCGCTCGAGTTCGGCCGGCGGGGGCATGCCCTTTTCCAGCCGGGCATTGAGGACCTCGGCCATCATGGCCACGGCCTGCAGGTTGACCACCATGTCGTGCTTGAGCGCGGGGGCGAGCCGGCGCAGCACGCCATAGCGGGCCGATTCGGCGCTGGTGCGCGGTCGCCGGGCCGGCGCCGGCTGGGCGGCAGCCGTGTTGGCGGCGGCGGCTGCGGCGGTGGGCGCCTGCGTGGCTAGGCTCATGGGAACGGTACTCCGTGGCGGGGGCGGGGTGTCGCTGGGGCCTGCTTCATCGGGACCGATTGTTGGCAGCGGGGCCGTTTTCCCCCGTCAGGCGAAGCCCGCGCACCCTGTAGGAGAGAGCCTGCGTTGCGTTTGGCAGTGCTTCGCCGCGCCACGGTGCCGGGCTATCCTTCCGGCCATGAGCAAGGCGTTCACGCGCGAAGCCGACAGCGTCGAGGACGAGGACGGCGACGCGCTGCCCCCGCTGCCGCCCGGCGGCCGCAACTACATCACGCCACAGGGCTATGCGCGCCTGAGGTCGGAACTGCTGCACCTGATCGACGAAGAGCGGCCGCAGGTGGTGGAGGTCGTGCACTGGGCCGCGAGCAACGGCGACCGCTCTGAGAACGGCGACTACCTGTACGGCAAGAAGCGCCTGCGCGAGATCGACCGCCGGATCCGATTCCTGACCAAGCGGCTGGAGATCGCGGAGGTGACCGACCCGTCGCTGCACCATGGCCGCACCCAGGTCTTCTTCGGCGCCACCGTCACCTATGCGGAACCCTCGGGGACCGAGCGCACCATCACCATCCTGGGCATCGACGAGGCCGACAGCGCCAGCGGGCAGGTGAGCTGGATCTCGCCGATCGCCCGCGCGCTGCTCAAGGCGAACGAAGGCGACGTGGTGAAGCTGGTCACCCCGGCGGGGCCGCAGGAGATCGAGGTGCTGGAAGTGCGCTATCCGGCGCCGGCCGAGGCCTCAGGCGCCTGACAGGCCGGCGCGCATGCGCTGCGCGCGCATCACCGAGGGCGTGCGCTTGAGCGTGCGCATCACCGCATCGAGGTGGGCGCGGTCGCGCACCGCCACCAGGAAGCGCAGGTCGGTGGCGTCCTGGTCGCGCTGGTCGTCCATGTCCACGTGGGTGATGTCGGCCTCCACGCTGGCCAGCGCCGAGGCCACGCGGGCCAGCACGCCCTTGCTGTTGGCCACCGTGACCAGGATCGCGGTCTCGAACGGGCGCACCGGCTCCTCGGACCAGTCCACGCCGATGAAGCGCTCCGCGTCCTTGTGCTGCAGTCGCCGCGCCACCGCGCAGTCCTCCAGGTGCACCACCAGGCCTTCGCCCCGGCCCAGGTAGCCGACGATCGCGTCGCCGGGCACCGGCCGGCAGCAGGCCGCGAACTGCACCGAGGCGTTCTCGCTGCCATCGAGGACCACGCTGCCCTGCGAGACGTTCTCGTGCGCCGTGTAGCGCTCGCGCGTGATCAGCAGCGCGTCGGGCTTCTCGCCCAGCTCCGCCATCAGCGTCATCAGGCGCTTGGCCACGATGCCGGCGATGCGCTTGCCCAGGCCCAGATCGGTCAGCAGTTCGGCCCGGCTCTTGCTGCCGGTGAAGCGCAGCAGCTTGTCCCAGATCGCCCGGTGGGCCTCGTCGTCGGCCGGCAGCCGCTCGATGCCTTCGGCGCGCAGGGCCTGGGTGAGCAGTTTCTCGCCCAGTTCCTGCGATTCGGCCTGCGCCAGCGTCTTGAGGTGGTGGCGGATCTTGGAGCGGGCGCGGCCCGTGCGCACGAATCCCAGCCAGGCCGGGTTGGGCGTGGACACCGGCGCGGTCACCACCTCCACCACGTCGCCGTTGTTCAGCTCGGTGCGCAGCGGCACCTGCACCCCATTGATCTTGGCCGCCACCGTGTGGTCGCCCACGTCGCTGTGGATGGCGTAGGCGAAGTCCACCACCGTGGCGCCGCGCGGCATGGCCAGGATCTGGCTGCGGGGCGTGAACACGTAGACCGCGTCCGGGAACAGGTCGATCTTGACGTGGTCCCAGAATTCTGCGGCGTCGCGCGTCTCGTGCTGGATGTCCAGCAGCGACTGCAGCCACTTGGTGCCCAGCCGGTCGGAGGCGTCGCCGTCCGGGTGGCTGGCCTTGTACAGCCAGTGCGCGGCCACGCCGGACTCGGCCACCACGTGCATGGCCTCGGTGCGCATCTGGAACTCCACGTTCACGCCCGAGGGGCCGACCAGCGTGGTGTGCAGGGACTGGTAGCCGTTGACCTTGGGGATCGCCAGGTGGTCCTTGAAGCGCCCCGGCACGGGCTTGTACATCTGGTGAAGGATGCCCAGTGCGGTGTAGCAGTCGGTCACTGTGGGCACGATCACGCGGAAGCCGTAGATGTCCGTCACCTGCGCGAACGACAGGTGCTTCTCGTCCATCTTGCGGTAGATCGAGTAGATCGTCTTCTCGCGGCCGGCGATGCTCACCTTCATGCCGGCCTGCTCGAACGCCGACTCCACCTCGCGCTGCACCTTCTGGATCAGGTCGCGGCGGCGGCTGCGGGCCTTGGCCACCGCCTTGACCAGCACCTTGTGCCGCCACGGCATCAGGTAGCGGAAGGCCAGTTCCTGCAGCTCGCGGTAGGTGAGGTTCAGGCCCAGGCGATGGGCGATGGGCGCGTAGATGTCCAGCGTCTCGCGCGAGATGCGGCCCCACTTGTCGCGCGGCACGTCGTCCAGAGTGCGCATGTTGTGGGTGCGGTCGGCCAGCTTGATCAGGATGACGCGCACGTCGCGCGCCATGGCCAGCAGCATCTTGCGGAAGGACTCGGCCTGGCTTTCCTCGCGGGTGTTGAACTGCAGCTTGTCCAGCTTGGTCAGCCCGTCCACCAGCTCGGCCACCGCGACCCCGAAGCGTTCGACCAGCTGCACCTTGGTGACGCCGCAGTCCTCGATCGCGTCGTGCAGCAGCGCGGCCATCAGGGCCTGGGCATCGAGCTTCCACTCGGCGCACTGGACCGCCACGGCGATGGGGTGGGTGATGTAGGGCTCGCCGCTGGCGCGGATCTGGCCCAGGTGGGCCTCGTCGGCGAAGCGGTAGGCCTGCCGCACCAGCTCGATGTCGGCCGGCTCCAGGTAGCCGAGGCGGTCCGTGAGCGCCGCGAAGCTGGCGGCCGCGGCGTTCGCGGCCGCCGGGCTCGGCAGCGCCGCCCGCGCGCGCTGGCCCTTGCCCGCGGAGGGGAGCACGGCACTCATGCCATCGATGTTAGCCGGTGCTCGCCCCCACTGCGCCCGGAACGAAAAAAAGCACCGCCGAGGCGGTGCTTTTTGCGGCGGCGTTCCCGGGAAGTCGGGGCCCCGGCGAACTGGATGCCCGCGTGCGCGGGGATGCCTGGCTTCTCTGCGCTCAGCCGGGCACTTTCTTGAGCATCTCCAGGCCGACCTTGCCGTCGGCGATCTCGCGCAGGGCGGTGACGCCCGGCTTGTTCTTGCTCTCGATCCGGGGGGCGTGGCCCTGGCTGAGCATGCGGGCCCGGTAGGTGGCCGCCAGCACCAGCTGGAAGCGGTTGGGGATCTTCTCCAGGCAATCTTCGACGGTGATGCGGGCCATGGTCTCTCGCGGTGTCAGGGGATGTTGAGGGCCTTGAAGGTCTCGGCCCGGGCCCGGCGCTGGGCGGAATACTTCAGCCGCTGGGCGTGAACGATGGCTTTGAGGTCGAACAGCGCTCGTTCGAAAAGCTCGTTGATTATAACGAAGTCGAATTCCGGGGCCTTGGCCATCTCGTCGGCCGCATTGCGCAGGCGCAGCTCGATGACCTCGGCCGAATCCTCGCCGCGCCGCTCCAGGCGCGAGCGCAACTCCTCCCAGCTCGGAGGCAGCACGAACACCAGCACCGCGTTGGCGAAGATGCGCTTGATCTGCAGGGCGCCCTGGTAGTCGATCTCCAGGATCACGTCGGCGCCCTGGGCGATGCGCTCCTCGATGGCCTTCTTGGAGGTGCCGTAGCGCCGGCCGTGGACGAACGCCCACTCCACGAAGGTGTCGGCCAGCACCATGGCATCGAACTCCTGCTCGGAGACGAAGTAGTACTCGCGCCCGTGCTTCTCCTGGCCGCGCGGGGGCCGGGTGGTGTGCGAGACCGAGGGCTGGACCTGGGAGTCCAGTTCCAGCAAGGCCTTGACCAGGCTGGACTTGCCGGCCCCGCTGGGTGCGGCGACGACGAACAGGTTGCCGGGGTAGTCCATCGGGAGGTGCCTATTCGATGTTCTGGACCTGCTCGCGCATCTGTTCGATCAGGACCTTCATGTCCACCGAGATGCGCGTCAGCTCCAGGGCCGCCGACTTGGAGCCCAGCGTATTGGCTTCGCGGTGCAGTTCCTGGATCAGGAAGTCCAGGCGCTTGCCGATCTCGCCGCCCTTGGTGATCAGGCGCTCGATCTCGTCGAGGTGGGCCGCGAGCCGGGTCAGTTCCTCGGCCACGTCGATGCGGATCGCGAACGCGGTCGCCTCGGTCAGCGCCCGGTCCTGTGCCGCTTCGGGGGTGGCCGTGCCGTCGGCCAGGCCCATTGCCTCGTTCCAGCGCTCCAGGAAACGGGCGCGCTGCTGTTCGACCAGCTGCGGGACCAGGGGCCGGGCCTGCTCCGCCAGCGCGCGCAGCTGCTGCAGGTGCCCGAGCAGCATGGTGGCCAGGCGCGTGCCTTCGCGCTCGCGCGCGGCGACCAGGTCGTCGATCGCCTGGCGGGCCAGGGCCTGCAGCGCGGGGCCGAGGTCGGCGTGCGGCGCTTCCTCGGAGGCGCCCAGGCGCAGCACGTCGGCCACGCTCAGGGCCGGCGCCTCCGGCAGCCAGGAGCGGACGCTGTCCTGCAGGGCGCTGAGCCGCTGCAGCAGGCGCGCCGTGGGTTCGCGTACCGCGTCGGCCTGGGTCGATTCCAGCCCGGCGCGCAGTTCGACCTTGCCCCGCTTGAGGCGGCCTTGCAGCAGTTCGCGCAGGGCGGGCTCGTGCTGGCGCAGGTCCTCGGACAGGCGCAGCGAGAGATCGAGGAAGCGGCTGTTGACGGACCGGATCTCCAGCCCGAGGCGTCCCTGCACCGAGGCCCTGGCATCCTGGCCGGACGCGGCTACGCCGGTGGACAGGCTTTGCTGCCCGCTGGCATATCCGGTCATGCTGTAGACTGCCATCGACTCTTGGGGGCTGTTGCGGGATAGCGAGGATAACGGGGCTGAACTGCTGGCCCTAGACTGGAAATTATGTCAAAGGTCAAGCCGGCGCCGCTTCCCCCGGACACCGTCATCGGGGGTTACCGCGTGGTGCGCAAGCTGTCGGCCGGCGGTTTCGGGGTGGTCTACCTCGCCGTCGACAGCGAAGGCCAGCAGGTCGCCATCAAGGAATACCTCCCCGCATCGCTCGCCACCCGCGCACCCGGCGAGCTGCTGCCGCAGGTGCAGCCCGAAAAGCTCTCCCTGTACCGCCTGGGCCTCAAGAGCTTCTTCGAGGAAGGCCGCTCGCTGGCGCAGATCTCGCACGCCTCGGTGGTCAGCGTGCTCAACTTCTTCCGCGAGAACGAGACCGTCTACATGGTGATGAACTACCTGGAGGGCGCGACCCTGCAGGACTTCATCATCACCGCGCGCGAACTGAAGAAGCAGAAGGTGTTCCGCGAGTCCACCATCCGCTCGCTGTTCGACGAGATCCTGCGCGGGCTGCGCATCGTGCACCAGCACAAGATGCTGCACCTGGACATCAAGCCGGCCAACGTCTTCATCACGAACGACAACAAGGCCGTGCTGCTGGACTTCGGCGCCGCGCGCGAAGTGCTCAGCAAGGAAGGCAACTTCATCCGGCCGATGTACACGCCGGGCTTCGCACCGCCGGAACTGTATTCCAAGACCGGGGCGCTCGGGCCGTGGTCGGACATCTACAGCATCGGCGCGTCGATGTACGCCTGCATGACGGGCAAACCGCCGCAGCCGGCCGACCAGCGCCAGGCCGACGACCAGATGGGGCAGCGCTACGCCGAACTGGCCGAAACCTACCCGGCAAGCCTGGTCAATATGGTGCGCGCCTGCCTTGAGCTCGATCCGCTCAAGCGGCCGCCCAGCCTGTTCGCGCTGCAGAAAGAACTGTCCGGGCCACCGCCGGCCGAACCGGCAGCGCCGGTCGGCGCGCTGCAGCGGATCGCCAAGGTGTTTTCCGGCTTCGGCCGAAAGGCAGGGTAAGTC
>NZ_DASPLW010000060.1:0-9688 GCF_035627355.1 Ramlibacter sp. | reverse complement strand
GACCTCAAGGAGTGCCCCGAGGTGATCGCGCTGCGCATGGTCTGGCACCTGTGGCACTGCGACGAGGACTACGGCCGCCGCGTGGCCGAGGTCGCGGGCATCGACCTGGAGAAGGCCAAGGCCCTTCCGCCGCTGCCCGGCCGGCCCGCGCCGCACCAGGATCGCGAGCGGCCCACCTACAGCAGCGGGGCGCCGGAGTCGTCGCGCCAGCAGGACACGCAGGACGCGACGCAAGGGGCAGCCGTCAAGTAGCCACTCAAGGAGCCTTCGCCCGCGCCCCCGCCGGGCGCGGTGCGTCCCAAGTCTTCTGCAGGCGCGCGTAGTCGCGTTCCTGCCGCAGCATGTGGACCCTGGCAGCAGGTGCGGGTGCGCACCGGCGTCGTCACCGACGCTGCGGGTCTGCGGCCTGCCCGTCGCGGTCGGCGATGGCGTTGCAGGCGCTGTCCACCGACACCGGGTCGCTGGCCGGGAAGGTGTACTCGACCGCGGTGTCCAGCACCTCGTCGTAGCTGGGCTGCGGACCGAGCGGCGCCTGCTCGTTGCGCTCCGGTGCGACGCCCTTGGCAAAGCGCTCGTGGGCCGGGGTGGGTTGCGGGGACATGGGGACTCCTGGGCATGGACCTGCCCGTTAATGGGCAAGGGGCATGCCATTCCGCCGACGTCCCCGCCGGGCCGATGTCCGATTTCAGGCCGCGCCGCGCGCCTGCTGGCTGGCCAGGTACACCGCCCGGCGCGCCCGCTGCACCTCGCCCAGCGGCCGGTGCTCGGCCAGGCCCTGCCACGGGTCGATGCGACCGGCTTCCAGCTGCTGCGCCAGCGCCTGTGCCTCGGCGGACGAGAGGTCCTGTTGCGGCAGCACCAGGCGCGCCACCGTGCTGTAGGGCGTGGGCCAGGGCACCGAGGCGTCCTCGATCGGCGTCAGCGTTTCGCTGGCGAAGTACTGCAGCTGCAGGTCCCAGCCCAGCGGGCCCCGCTGCAGGCGGCGCCGGAAGTCGGCGCCCCAGTCCTGGCGCGCTGAGCGATCCGGTTCGCCATTGGCGGCATCCGGCACCAGCCGCACGCGCACGGCGTAGGGGCCGTTGGCCATCGGGAGGGCGCTGTACAGCTGCTCCGTGGCGAACCCGGTGAACGGCCGGCCCATCGTGCGGGCCAGGGCAGCCAGCTGCCGCGGCACGCCCAGCCAGCCGTAGCGCCGCACGATGTGTGCGAACAGCGCCGCGTTGCCGCGGGCGACCGCTTCGACGAAGGCCACGAACTCCTCGCTGCGGGCAAAGGCGAAGGCTTCCTGGTTGATCAGCGTGAAGTGCTGGCTGCTGGCCGCGCCGCCCAGCGCCGAAGCGCCCTGCACCCCCTCGATGCGGATGGCAAAGCCGCGGATGTCGGGGGTCTTGTCCGAGGCCCGGTCCAGGCCGCCGTTGGACAGCCGCACCTGCGCCGCGTAGGTGCCGGGGCGCGCGAACAGGCCGTGCCGGGCGAAGTCGGGAAGGCCGTCCAGCACCTGGAGCGTGCCTTGCGCCGCCACCAGCTGCTTCCGGTGCAGTCCTCGCCCGACGCCCCAGCGCTGCGAGCGCTGGGCCTGGATGCGCGTGAACACTTCGGCGTAGCCGGCGAAGCGCTGGGCCTCGGCCGGGTCGACCTGCTCCTGCCAGCCGGTGCTCGGCGGCGGTACGTTCGCCATGGTTTCCCCTCCTCGTTGGCGTGTCGAAGCGCTCAACCGCGCGGCTCGGCCTCCTGCAGCGTGCGCCACATGACCTTGCCGCTGCCACTCTTGGGCAGGGCGTCGGCGAACTGCACGATGCGCGGCGCCTTGTAGACCGCCATGTTCTCGCGGCACCAGTCGATGATCTGCTGCTCGCTGACCTGACCCTTGTGCGCGGCGCGCAGCACCACCACGGCCTTGACCGTCTCGCCGCGGTATTCGTCGCGGGCCGCGATCACGCAGGCCTCCTGGATGGCGGGGTGGCGGAACATCAGCGCCTCCACCTCGGCCGGCCAGACCTTGAAGCCGCTGGCGTTGATCATGCGCTTCAAGCGGTCGGTGATGAAGAAGTAGCCGTCCTCGTCCATGCGGCCGAGGTCGCCGGAGCGGAAGAAGCGCTGTCCGTCCAGCTCGAAGAAGGCAGCCTCGGTGGCCTCGGGCCGCTTCCAGTAGCCGTCGAACACCATGGGGCCGCGGATCGCGATCTCGCCCTGCTCACCGACCGGCACTTCGCGCAGCGTTTCCGGGTCGACCACCCGCGCGTCGCAGCTCATGAAGGGAATGCCCAGGCACTGCTGCTTGGGCGCATCCGGCGGGTTGCTGTGCGAGGGCGCGGCGGTCTCGGTCAGGCCGTAGCCCTCGACGTAGCGCAGGCCGAACTGCTCCAGCAGCCGCTGCGCCACCGCCTGCGGCATCGCCGCGCCGCCGCCGCCGATGTGCGCCAGGCTGGACAGGTCGAAGTGCCCGAAGTCCGGGCTGCCCATCAGGTCGATGACCATGGTGGGGATGTTGGTCCAGGTCGTCACCTTCCAGCTGGAGATCAATCGGCCGGCAAGGTCGCGGTCCCAGCGCGGCATGACCACCAGCGTGCCGCCGATGTAGATCGCCGAGTGCATCACGCTGACCATGCCGGTGATGTGGAACATGGGCACCACCAGCAGGCTCACGGTCTCGGCGGTGGCGTTGCCCCAGGCCGCGCTGGCCACCGCGTTGTGCATCAGGCTGCGGTGCGGATGCATGCAGCCCTTGGGCAGGCCGGTGGTGCCGCTGGTGTAGGGCAGCACCGCGAGGTCCTGCGGGCCCACCTCGAACGGCGGCAGCGGCAGGTCGTTGGCCAGCGCCTCGTCCCAGTCGATCACGTTGCCGCCGGCCAGCGCCGGCAGCGGCGGGCGCGCCAGCAGCCAGTCGCGCCAGGCCGCGGGCGGCGCACAGGCGCCGGTGGCCTCGGCATCGAAGGCGTCGGTGTACTGCGTGACCACCAGGTGCGACAGTCGCTGCTCCGGCGCCAGCTGGTCGCTGGCCCGCGCGATCTCGCCGGCGACATCGCCGGTGGCGATGGCCACCTTGGCATCCGGGTCCACGATGTAGTGCTTGAGCTCCTCGGCCCGGTTCATCGGGTTGACCGGCACCACCACCGCGTTGGCGCGCAGGATGGCGAAGTGCGCGACCACCAGTTGCGGGCAGTTCTGCATGTCCAGCAGCACCCGGTCGCCCTTGCGCACCCCCAGCGCGTGCAGCCGCGCCGCCAGCCGCTCGGCCATGCGCACGAGCTCGGGGTAGCTGAAGACGCGGTCGAAGAAGGCGAGCGCCGGCTTGGCCGGGTAGCGGCGCGCGCTGATCGCGAGGTTGTCCCACAGCGAGGTCTGGGGCGGCGTCAGCGCGTGCGGCAGGCGCGCGGGCCAGAAGCGATGGTGGGGACGGGAGGGTTGCGCGGGATCGGGCATGGACCGCAGCCTAGCGAGCACGCTGCCCGATCGGCACCGGGGAAGCACGGAGCCCGTCGCGTAAGCGACGCCAGCCTATGATGCCTGCCCTTTCCGCCACCGCCGACCGATGCGACCCCTTGCCGCCCTCTTCTCTTCCACCCTGCCTGGCCGCGCCGCGGCGCATGCGGCGCTGCGCTGGCTGCTCACGGCCGCGCTGCTGGTCGCCGGGACGGCCGCCTTCGCCTTCGACCTGCAGGGCCACCGCGGCGCCCGCGGCCTGCTGCCGGAGAACACGCTGGCCGGCTTCGAGCGCGCGCTGCGCATCGGCGTGAGCACGCTCGAGATGGACGCGGCCGTCACCGCCGACGGGGTGGTGGTGCTGTCGCACGATCCGGTGCTGAACCCCGACCTGGTGCGCGGGCCGGACGGGCAGTGGATCACCGAGCCGCTGGTGATCCGCCAGCTCACCCATGCGCAGCTGCAGGCCTTCGACGTCGGTCGCCTGCGCCCGGGCAGCGCCTATGCGCGCACCTTCGGCGAGCAGCAGCCGGTCGACGGATCGCGCATCCCGACGCTGGCCTCGGTGTTCGAGCTGGCCAAGCGGCTGGGCGCGGCGCACGTGCAGTTCGACATCGAGACCAAGATCGACCTGCGCAACCCGCAGAACACGCTGGAACCGGAGCCCTTCGTGCAGGCGCTGCTGAAGGTGATCCGCGAGGCCGGCATGGAGGACCGGGTGATGGTGCAGAGCTTCGACTGGCGCACGCTGCAGGTCCTGCGCAAGGTGGCGCCGCGCATCCGCACCGTGTACCTGAGCGCCCAGTTACCGCGCTTCACCAACCTGGATTCACCGGTGACGACCGCCGGCTTCACGCTGGCCGAGCACGGCAGCGTGCCGGCCATGGTCAAGGCCGCCGGCGGGCACGTGTGGTCGCCCAACTTCCAGGCGCTGACGGCCGATGCGGTGCGGCACGCGCAGTCCATGGGCCTGGAGGTGGTGCCCTGGACCGTGAACGCCGGCGCCGACATCGCCCGCGTGCTGGACCTGGGCGTGGACGGGATCATTTCCGACTACCCGGACCGCGTGCGCGCCGAGATGCGGAAACGCGGGATGGCGCTGCCGCCGGCGGTGGAGTAGGCCGCCCCTTTCGCTTGACGGAGGGGCTTATTCCAGGTGCTTCCTGAACCAATCCGGCAGCGGTGCCGACTTCTGCTTCGGGAAGTCCACCCAAACCGTGGTCGCCCCGCCCGATGCATAAATCACGCCGCGGTCGTCGGTGCGCTCCATGGTGGCCCAGGTCTCGAACGAGCTGCGGCCGGGGCTGCTGACGTACATGGCCAGGTAGATGTCGCCCGGGTACTCCAGCTGCTTGTGGAAGTTGCAGAAGGCATTGACGATCAGCGGGCCCGCGCCGCGCGGGTCGGGCACGCAGTCGATGGTGCGGAACCAGTCGATGCGCAGCACCTCGAGGTAGCGGAAATAGAGCGTGTTGTTGACGTGGCCCATCGCGTCCATGTCGCCCCAGCGCATGGGCAGGGTCATTTCGTGGACGAGCTTCTTGTCCTGGGGCAGTTCGAGTTTCATTGGTGCGCCTTGATCGAGGCCAGGATGCCCAGCGTGAACAGCACGCAGGCCGCAAGCTGGGACGCGCTCGGCCACTGCCCGTCCCACGCGAAAGAATAGAACAGCGCGAACAGCGTCTCGCTGAAGATCAGCTGTCCGCACAGGCTGGCCGACAGGCGCCGGCTCGCCACGTTCCACAGGATGGTGGCCAGCCATGCCGACCCGAAGCCGGTGCCCAGCGCCAGCGAGAGGAACATCCTGCGATCGGGCTGCGCCAGCAGCTGCGGCAGCGGCGAGCCCGCCAGCGCCCACAGCAGCAGCGCGCCCAGCCCGGTCGCCACGCCCAGCCAGTTGGCCCATTCGGTCACCTGCACCTGCGCATGCCGCTTGAGCCAGCGCGCATTGAGGATGGCGAAGGCCGTCCAGGACACCAGCGACACCGCGGCGAAGAGCACGCCGCGCCAGAAATGCGGCGCATGGTCCGTGCCGGCCAGCCCACGGGCCGCGCCCATCATGAGCAGCAGCCCGGCCGCGGTCAGCGCGAGGCCGGGCAGCAGGGCCGACCAGCGCAGGTGGCCCGGCTTGCCCAGCAGCATGACCCAGATCGGGATGGTGCCGATCACCAGCGTGGGCACCTCGGTGCCGGCGTCGCGGATCGCCAGCACCAGCAGCAGGTAGTAGCCGGTGAAGCCGAGGACGCTCAGGCCGACGGCGGCGAGCGCCTACGATCCCGTGGGCAGCGGCCGCGCGCGCATCGCCCACAGCACCAGCAGCGCCGACACCGCGCCGTAGGCCACGAAGCGGCCGGCGGCGAGGTCCACCGAGGAGTAGCCCTGCACCATGCGCGGGGCGACGAACACCAGCCCCCACAGGGCGCCCGCGCCCAGGCCGGCGAGCACGCCGGACAGCGTGCGCCCGGGGATCAAATGCCGAAGCCGTCGTCGGCCGCGATCACGGCCCCGTTGATGAAGTGGCTCTCGCTGCTGGCCAGCAGCACCAGCAGCGCGTCCAGGTCCTCGGGGCTGCCCACGCGCTTGCGCGGCAGCATGTTCACCAGCTTCTGGCCCTGCTCGGTGGCCCAGTGGTGATGGTTGATCTCGGTGTCGATGTAGCCGGGGCAGATCGCGTTGACGTTGATCTCGAAGCGGCCCCACTCCAGCGCCATCGCCTTGGTCATCTGCACGATCGCCGCCTTGCTCATGGCATACACGCCGATCTGCGCCAGCGGCCGCAGCCCGGCCATGGAGGCGATGTTGATGATGCGCCCGCCGGTGAAGGTGCCCGGCGCCGCGCCCTTGGCCCTCGCCAGCATCCGCTTGCCGACTTCCTGCGCGACGAAGAAGGCGCCCTTGACGTTGGTGTCGAAGATCCAGTCGTAGTCCTCCTCCGTCACCTCCTGCAGGCGCTGGGTGGTGCTCACGCCGGAGTTGTTGACCAGGATGTCGATCGAGCCGACCTCGGTTTCGGCATGGGCGACCGCCGCACGGATGCTGTCCAGGTCGGTGACGTCCAGCGGCACGACGTGGGCGTCGCCGCCCGCGCCCTCGATCTGGGCGCGCAGGTCCTTGAGCTTCTCCACGCGGCGCGCGGCCAGCACCACGGCGGCGCCGGCGCCGGCCAGCGTGCGCGCGAACTGCCCCCCGAGGCCGCCGGATGCGCCGGTCACGAAGGCGACACGGCCGGAAAGATCGATGCTGTAGCTCACTGGAGTCTCCTGCTCGGAAGCGCAAGGGGCGGTGGGTGGCAGCGCGCGGAAGAACGCGCGGGGGCGCCGAATAGAATCCGCTGTTCGCCCGCGCGCGCCCGGCACGCGCGAGGCGCCCGACGATTATCGAGCACAGACATGACCCAGGAAGAAATCCTCGCCCAGTACGGCCCGCGCGAAGCGATGGAGTACGACGTCGTCGTCGTCGGCGCCGGCCCTGCCGGCCTGGCCACGGCCATCCGGCTCAAGCAACTGGCGGCGGAGCACGGCCGCGAGGTCTCGGTGGTGGTGCTCGAGAAGGGCTCCGAGCCGGGCGCGCACATCCTGTCGGGCGCCATCGTCGACCCGCGCGCGCTGAGCGAGCTGATCCCCGACTGGAAGGAACTGGGCGCCCCGCTGACGCAGCCGGTCACCGAGGACATCTTCCTGTTCCTCAACGAGACCGGCGCGCGCCGCACGCCCAACTTCCTGCTGCCGAAGAACTTCGCCAACCATGGCAACTACATCGTCAGCCTGGCCAACGTGGTGCGCTGGCTGGCGCAGCAGGCCGAGGCGCTGGGCGTGGAGATCTTCCCCGGCTTCCCGGCCGCCGAGGTGCTGTTCAACGAGGACGGCTCCGTCAAGGGCGTGGCCACGGCCAACATGGGCATCGGCAAGGACGGCGAGCCGACCGGGAACTTCCAGCTCGGGATGGAGCTGCATGCCAAGTACACGGTGTTCGCCGAAGGCTGCCGCGGCCACCTGGGCAGGCAGCTGATCAGCCAGTTCAAGCTGGACGAAGGCTGCGACCCGCAGAGCTACAGCATCGGCATCAAGGAAGTGTGGGAGATCGACCCGTCCCGCCACACGCCGGGCCTGGCGCTGCACAGCGCCGGCTGGCCGCTGGACCAGATGACCTACGGCGGCTCCTTCATGTACCACATGGAGGACAACCTGGTCTCGATCGGCTTCGTGGTCGGCCTGGACTACCAGAACCCCTACCTGTCGCCCTACGAGGAGTTCCAGCGCTTCAAGACCCACCCCAACATCCGCTGGTACTTCGAGGGCCCCGGCGGCGCCAAGCGGCTGGGCTACGGCGCCCGCGCGCTGACGGTGGGCGGGCTGCTGTCGCTGCCGAAGACGGTGTTCCCGGGCGGCGCGCTGGTGGGCGACGACGCGGGCTTCCTGAACTCCTCGCGCATCAAGGGCAGCCATGCCGCGATCAAGACCGGCATGCTGGCGGCCGAGGCCGCCTTCGTCGCCCTCGGCCAGGGCCGCCAGCACGACGAACTGGGCGCCTACCCGGAAGCCTTCGAGCGCTCCTGGCTGTACGCCGAGCTGAACCAGTCGCGCAACTTCAAGCAGTGGTTCAAGAAGGGCCGCACCGTCGCCACCCTGATGACCGGCGTCGAGCAGTTCCTGCTGCGCGGCCACATCCCCTGGACCCTGCACCGCGACAAGCCGGACCACGCCTGCCTGAAGCCCGCGGCCCAATGCAAGCCGATCGCCTATCCCAAGGCCGACGGCAAGCTCACCTTCGACCGGCTCTCCTCGGTGTTCATCTCCAACACCAACCACGAGGAGAACCAGCCGGCCCACCTGACGCTCAAGGACGCCTCGGTGCCGGTGGACGTGAACCTGCGCCAGTACGCCGGGCCGGAGCAGCGCTACTGCCCCGCCGGTGTCTACGAGTTCGTCAAGGACGAGGCCACCGGCGCCGAGCGGCTGCAGATCAACGCCCAGAACTGCGTTCACTGCAAGACCTGCGACATCAAGGACCCGACGCAGAACATCGTCTGGGTCACGCCGGAGGGCGGCGGCGGGCCGAACTACACCAACATGTGACGGTCGCGGCGCAGTCCCGCGCCGCTTCCCCGTCCTGGGGCGGGCGGCTTACCTTTCGCCCGTCTGACAACCTCTCGTTCTACGTGGAACTCCTGTTGTGCCGGCCCGGCGCCCCGGGCATCCTCGCGGCTTTCTACCGGCAAATGACCCAAGGAGACCTCTCGTGAAACTGAGCAAACTGTTCCTGGCGCTGGCCGCGGGGCTGGTGATGGGCGGGTCCGCGTTCGCGCAGACCACCATGAAGATCAGCATCTCGACCTCGCAGAATTCCCACCAGGGCATCGCGATCGACACCTTCGCCAAGGAGGTCGAGAAGCGCACCAACGGCCGCTACAAGGTCCAGACCTTCTACAACGGCGCCCTGGGCGGCGAGCGCGAGTCGATCGAGGCGGTGCAGCTCGGCACGCAGGAGCTGGCCTTCTCCTCCACCGGCCCGGTGCCCAACTTCGTGCCGGAAACCAAGATCCTGGACGTGCCGTTCCTGTTCCGCGACAAGGCGCATGCGCGCGCGGTGCTCGACGGCCCGATCGGCGCCGAGATGCTGACGAAGTTCGACTCCAAGGGCTTCAAGGCGCTGGCCTGGGCCGAGAACGGCTTCCGGCACATGACCAACAGCAAGCGCGAGGTGAAGTCGCCCGACGACCTGAAGGGCCTGAAGATGCGCACCATGGAGAACCCGGTGCACATCGCCGCGTACAAGGGCTTCGGCATCGTCACTACGCCCATGGCCTTTCCCGAGGTGTTCACCGCGCTGCAGCAGGGCACCGTGGACGGCCAGGAGAACCCGCTGTCTGTGATCATCGCCGCCAAGTTCGACCAGGTGCAAAAGCACCTGTCGCTGACCGGCCACGTGTACTCGCCCTGCATCTGGGTGATGAACAAGGCGATGTTCGACAAGCTGTCGCCCGAGGACCAGAAACACTTCCTGGACGCGGCCAAGGAGGCCACCAAGGCCAACCGCGCCCGCGTGGACGAGGATGACGCCAAGGGCGTCGCCGACCTGCGCGCCAAGGGCATGAACGTGGTCGAGAACGTCGACAAGGCGAAGTTCGTCAAGGCCCTGGCCACGGTGAACGCCGACTTCGAGAAGCAGTTCGGCAAGGCCAACATCGAGAAGATCCGCAACTACAAATGACGTGCGGGGATGACCAGCTGCTGTCATCCGTGACCAGCAACTGTCATCCCGGGCT
>NZ_DASPLW010000059.1:0-12938 GCF_035627355.1 Ramlibacter sp. | reverse complement strand
TCCTCGTCGGCGACGGCGGGCCCTTGCGCATGGGCGGGCGCGGGGTGCTCGTGCGAGCCGCACACCGGGCAGGCCTCGCCCTCGGCCAGCTCGCGCGCCAGCCGGGCCGACTGCCCGGCCAGCCAGCGGTGCCACGTGGTCTCGCGCGCCTGCCGCGTCGCCTGGACCTGGGCCTGGGCCGCCTCCACACGCGTGCCCTGCTCGTGGACCCGCGCTGCGGCCTGCTCGCAGTGCCGCAGCACCTGCTGGAGTTGCGTGGCCTGCCGCTCGCGTTGCCGGGCCTGGTCGAGCGCCATCTGCGCCGCCGCCAGCGAGGCGGCCAGCGGACGCTGCGCCTCGATCGCGGCCTGCAGCTGCGCCAGTGAATCGGCGGCCCGCGTCGCAGCGTCGGCGGCAGCTTGCGCGGCCTGCGCCGCTTGCCGCTGCTGCGTGGCGGCGCCGCTGTAGCCGGTACGCGCCTGGGCCAGCGCCGTCACGCGATCCTTCGCTGCTTCGAGTTGCGCGATGCGTTCGCCCAGGCGCTCGATCTCGCCGGCGTGCGCGGCCTGGCGTTGCTGCTCGCTGCGGGCCTGCTCGTCCTGCACGCGCGCCGCCGCGAGTTGCGCCTGCCGCTGGCCCGCAACGGATTGCGTCTGCACCAGGGATTGCTGCGCCTCTTGCAACGCCTGGTGCCAGGGGCGCAGGCCTGCGGCCTGCCGCGCCGCGGCCAGCTGGGCACGGCGCTCGGTCCATTGCGGCGCCTGGCCGTCCAGCGCCGCCGCTTCCGCCTGCGCCGTGTCGAGTTCGGCGAAGTGCTGCGCCGCCTGCCGGCCGGCGGTGAGCTGCGCCTCCGCCGCTCGGGCCGCCTGCAGCGCGGCCTGCTCCTGCTGCTGCAAGGCCGCCAGAGCGGCGGTTTGCGCAGCTTGCCGGTCCTGCAGTTCCTGCGGGTCGGCAGCGCCGGCCTGCGCCAGCAGCGTGGCGCGCCGGGTGCGGCAGGCCTCCAGCTGCGAGTCCAGTTCCGAGGCCGCGCGCTTGAGCGCTTCCTCGATGCGCTTGTACAGCTCGGTGCCGAACAGTACCTGCAGGATCTTCTCGCGCTCGACCGAGCTGCTCTTGAGGAATTCGAAGAAGCGCCCCTGCGGCAGCACGATCACCTGGCGGAACTGGCGGCTCTCGAAGCCGAGGAGTTGCACCACCTGTTCGGTGACCCGCGTCCAGCCGCTGGCCAGCACCTCCTCCTGCATCGCATCGCCTTCGCCCTGCAGCCGGTGCAGCTCCGCCTGCGCGGCCTGTCGCACCTGGCCGCCGCCGCGGCGCGCCGGCCGCATCTGTTCCGGCACGCGCAGCACGCGGTAGCGCTGCTCGCCGAGCTGGAAGTCGAAGCGCACCCGGGTGAGCCGGTCGGGCGCCGCATGGTGGCTGCGCATCTGCGCGCCATCGCGCTCGCCGCCGGAGCTGTCGCCGAACAGCGCGAAGCACATCGCGTCCAGGATGCTGGTCTTGCCCGAACCGGTGGGCCCGTGGATCAGGAAGAAGGTCTTGCCGCCCAGCTGGGCGAAGTCGACCAGCTGCGTGCCCGCGAACGGGCCGAAGGCGTCCATTTCAAGGCGCAGCGGCTTCATGCGCCCTCCCCGTCCTGCTGGGCACGGATCACCGGCTGCGCGCAAGACTGGAAGGCCTGCAGCTGCGCATCGGCCAGCTCCTCGCCCTGCATGTCGCGCCAGAAGCCCTTGAACAGCTCGGCCGGATCCAGCCGGCGGTGGTCGCGCGCCGCCGGCGCCGTACCGTTCCCCGCGGCCGCCTCGTGGCGCGCGAAACGGATCTCCATCAGGTTGGGATAGGCCTCGCGCAGCCGGCCCATGGGATCGAACACCGGGCCGGGATCGGCCAGGTGGGCGCTGAGGTAGTCCTCGCGCGGGCCGTTGGCATCGCGCCCGTCCAGCAGCTGTTGCAGCGTGCCGCGGATCACCCGCACGTCGCGGCGCGCGGACAGGCGATGCTCGGCGACTTCGCAGCGGCCGTCGGTGCCGACGCGCACCACCGACACGCTCTTGTCGTGCCCGGCTTCCTGGAACGAGTACTTGAGCAGGCTGCCGCTGTAGCGCACGCGGCCGGCCGCGTCGGCCTGCTGCGGCCGGTGCAGGTGGCCGAGCGCGACGTAGTCGAAGCCGGCGAAGGTGTCGGCCGGCACCGCGCCGGAACCGCCGACGCTGAGCGGGCGCTCGGACTCCGATTCGCTGCCGCCGGCCACGAAGGCGTGGCCCACCAGCACGTTGCGCCGGCCCGGCTCGAACGAGGCGCGTACCCGCCCGAGCACGTGCGCCATGGCGCTGGCGTGGTCGCTGACCGCCTCGCCGCCGGCCAGCCCGCGGGCGAAGGCCGGCTCCACGTAGGGCAGCGGGTGGAAGGCGACTTCCTGCCCGTTTCCGCCGAGCACCACCGGTGCGAAGTGATCCAGCCCGCCGCGCACGAACAGGCGCTGGCGCTCCAGGATGCGCCCGGAGAAGCCGATGCGCTCGGCGCTGTCGTGGTTGCCGGCGATCAGGATCACGGCGATGCCGTGCTTCACGATGAGCTGCTCCAGCGTGTCGCCCAGCAGCGCGACGGCCTCGGCCGGCGGCACCGCGCGGTCGTAGATGTCGCCGGCGACCACCACGGCGTCCACCTGCTCCTCGGCGGCCAGCTCCACCAGCTGCTGCAGCACGTGGTGCTGGTCGTCCAGCAGCGAGGCGCCGTGGAACCAGCGGCCCAGGTGCCAGTCGGCGGTGTGGAGGAATTTCATGGAGCGCCTTCGATCGCTTGCAGGATGCGGATGCTGGTGCGTGCGAGGCTCACCAGGCGAGCCTGCGGCGGGGACGGGGCAGCGAGGAGCTCATGGGTACTGCAGGGCGCGCGCAGCTCAGCGGCACGCCGGCCGATTATGGGCCGCCAAGCCCGGCGATGGCGGCGCGGAGCCTGCCAGTTCATGAGCTTATTGCCCACCGCCTATACTTGGGCTCATGTCCACCCGCGCTGCGCTGTCCAAGACCGCTGCCAGCGCTTCCATGCGTCGCATGGAAGCGTTGCTGCCCGCGCGCGCGTTTTGCACGACCCATAAACCACTTCACTGCCTGGCCGCACTTTCCCCGGCCCGGCGGTTGCATTGACCACGTCACACGCACACCATTGACCGTCGGGCCTGCACCAGGTGCGGTATCGATTCGGTCCGGGTAACCGGCCGCGGTTGACAGGAGTGCTTCGATGATTGCAATGCGCCAGGTCGGCTCGTGCACGGCCCAGGACCCCCGACGTTTTTCCACCTGCCACGCGGCGTCACCGCTGTGGGGCAACCGACCCGAAGGACGCTGACGATGGAAGGCCTGCACCTCACCGCCGATCTCTACGACTGCGCCTGCGACGCCGCGCTGATGACCGATGCCGATCGGCTCGCGCAGCTGTGCAGCTCGCTCACGGTCGCTGCCGGATTGACGGAGGTCGCCCAGCGCTGGCACACCTTCCCCGACTACCAGGGGCAGCCCGGCGGCGTCACCGGCACGCTGCTGCTGGCCGAATCGCACCTGGCGGTCCACACCTGGCCGGAGCGCAGGGCCGTGACGCTGGACGTCTATGTCTGCAACTTCACCGACGACAACTCGGGCAAGGCACGCGACCTGATCGGCGGCCTGCAGCAGACCTTCCAGCCCGGGCGCGCGCAGCGCCAGCAACTGCAGCGCGGCGGCGAGGTCACCGGCAGCAGCGAGACCGAGCTGGTGCTGGAGCCGCTGAACGAACAGAGCGTGTTCGGCTTCCGCTTCGACCGGCGACTGCTGTCCACCCGCACGGCGTACCAGCAGCTGGAGCTGCTGGAGTCCCGGCAGCTCGGGCGCACGCTGCGGCTGGACGGGCGCTTCATGACCTCGGAGGCTGACGAATTCTTCTACCACGAGGCCCTGGTGCATCCGGCCGCCGTGGCGCATCCGTCCCCTGAGCGCGTGCTGATCCTGGGCGGCGGCGACGGGGGCGCGGCCGAGGAAGTGCTCAAGCATCCGTCGGTGCAGCACGTCACGCTGGTGGACCTGGACCCCGCCGTGGTCGAGGTCGCCCGGCGCGAGCTCCCGGCCATCCACCGCGGCTCGCTGGACGACGAACGCGTGCAGGTGCTGTGCGAGGACGGCGACGCCTTCGTGCGCAGGACCGACGAACTGTTCGACCTGGTGCTGCTGGACCTGACCGACCCCGAGACGCCGGCCGGGCCCATGTACACGAGCGACTTCATGCAGGCCGTGCGGCGCGTGCTGGCACCCGGCGGTGCGGTGGTGCTGCACCTGGGCGCACCCTTCTACGAGCGCGCGCAGGTGCGCCGGCTGCTGGCCACGCTGAAGGCGGCCTTCCGCAAGGTGTCGCCCTACGGCGTGCACATCCCGTTGTACGGTGCGTACTGGGGGCTGGCGGTCGCCTCGGACGACCTGGACCCGACGCTGGTGTCGCCTCCCGAGGTCGCTGCGCGCCTGCACCAGCGCGGCGTCGGCGACCTGCAGTACTACAACGCGCAGGTGCACGGCGCACTGTTCGCGCTGCCGAACTTCTACCGGGAACTGGCCTAGCGGCCGGCAGCAGGAACAGCAGGCGGCTCCGCGGCCGCCTGCCGCAACCGCTTGCGCGCAAACCGGATCGCCGCAGCGGAAACATGTCGCAGTCCTGTCGCATCGCGCAGGCACGTAGAACTACCTAAAAGCATTCACCCATGACAGCCGGGCCGGCGGTCCCCAGACTGGGACGCCTACCCAGCTTCCGGTGAATCGCATGACCCGTCCCTTCCGCGCCGCCCGCCTGCTCGCCGTGGCCTGCACCGCGCTGGCCGCGCTCGCCGCGCAGGCCGACATCGTCATCGGCCAGGTCGCGCCGCTCTCCGGCGTGCTGGGCAGCACCGGCAAGCAGATGGTGGTCGGCGGGGACATCTACTTCCGGCACGTCAATGCCAACGGCGGCGTGCACGGCCAGGCCATCAAGGTGCTGGTGGCCGACGACGGCTACAAGGTGCCCGAGACGGTGCGCCTGACGAAGGAGATGCTGGACAAGCCCGAGGTGGTGGCGCTGTACGGCTTCGCCGGCACCTCCAACATCTCGCAGCTGCTGGCCGACAGGGTGCTGGAACAGGGCGGCGCGGCGCTGGTGGCGCCCTACACCGGCGGCGAGCCGCTGCGCAGCCCCTTCAACCCCTGGATCTTCCACGTGCGCGCCGGCTACGCCGACGAGGCCGAGCACATGGTGGCGCAGCTCACCACGCTGGGCATGAACCGCATCGCGGTGATGTACCAGGACGACGGCTTCGGCCAGGCGGGGCTGGCCGGGGTGGAAGCCGCCGTTGCCCGGCGCAAGCTGGAACTGGTGGCCAAGGCCGGCTACGAGCGCAACACCGACAAGGTGTCCGATGCCGTCAAGGCGATCAAGGCCGCCGACCCGCAGGCCATCATCATGGTCGCCATCAACAAGCCCGCCGCGGCCTTCGTCAAGCAGTACCGCGAGGCCGGCGGCGGCGCGCAGCTGTTCAACATCTCGGTGGTGGACCCGGCCGAGATCGTCAAGCTGGCCGGCGTGAAGCATGCGCACGGGCTGGGCATCAGCCAGGTCGTGCCCTACCCCTACACGCCCAAGCTGCCCGCGATCCGCGAGTACCAGCAGCTGCTGAAGAAGTACGCGCCCGGGGAGCACGTCAACTACACCTCGTTCGAGCAGTTCCTGGGCGCCAAGGTGCTGGTCGAGGGCCTGCGCCGCGCCGGCCCCAACCCGACCCGGGCCAAGGTGATCAAGGCGCTGGAGAGCATCAGCAACTTCGACCTGGGCGGCCTGATGGTGAGCTACGGGCCGCAGGCGCGGGTCGGCTCCCAGTTCGTCGAGGTGACGGTGATCGGGGCCGGCGGCAGGCTGCTGAAGTAGGGCCTCAGGGCGCGACCGCCGGGTGGCGGCGAGGCATCACCCGCCCCACAGCAGCTTGCGGGCGATCCATGCCTTGCGGTCGTCCTCGCCCTGCACCCGCACCCAGGACTTGCGCTTCTCCAGCACCTGGAACACGTCGCCATAGCGGGCCTGGCCGAGCACGCGATAGCGCGTGCCCGGGCCGGAGCGCAGGTTCGCGCGCGAGGACTTGACGATGGTGTGCGGCGTGCTGCTGGTCAGGCTGCGCGCCACCCAGCCCTTGTCGTTCTCGAAATCGACCACCCGCAGCCAGCTGCCCTTGCGCTGCAGCACCTTGAGCGGGTAGCCCGAGCCGAGCCGCCACAGCACTTCCGACCGCTTGGAGGGGCCCGCGCGCATGTTCACGTTGTCCCCGTCGACGCTCACCAGTTCCCGGGGAGTGGCGGTTCCCACCGAGGCGACGGCCAGTGCGGCCAGGAGCGTGAAGGTGCGGATCGATGTCGCCAGGCGATGCAGTTTCATGGTGCCGAGGTCTCCTTTCAAGACAGGGGCGACCGGTTGGCCCGGCCATAAGTTCCCCGGAAGCGGGCGTGGCGTCAGCTTCGCGCCGACAATGCACGGCCATCGACCCACCCACACACAGGCAGGAGCGGACATGGACCTGGGACTCGTCGACAAGCATGTGCTGGTCACGGGCGGCACGCGCGGCATCGGGCTGGCCTGCGCGCGGCTGTACCTGGCCGAAGGGGCTCGCGTGACCGTCTGCGGGCGGACGGCGGCCTCGTGCGAGGCCGCTGCCACGCAGCTGGTCGCGGGCGAGCGCCTGGTGGCCGTCCCCGCCGACGTCGGTGATCCGGCGGCCGTGCAGCGGCTGGCCGACGAGGCCGAGCGCCGGCACGGGCCGCTGGACATCCTTGTCAACTGCGCTGGCGCCGCGGCCCGCCGACCCTTCGCCGAGCTCGATGCCGCGGCCTGGCATGCCGCGATGGAGGCGAAGTTCCACGCCTACATGAACGTGGTCGACGTCGTGGTCAAGCGCATGGCGGCGCGCCGGCAAGGGGCCATCGTCAACGTGGTCGGCATGGGCGGGAAGTTCCCCACGCCCATCCACCTGGCGGGCGGCGCGGCGAACGCGGCCCTCATGCTGGCCACGGCCGGCCTGGCGGCGGCCTACGCGCCCAGCGGGATCCGGGTCAACGCCGTCAATCCCACGCTGACGGCCACGGACCGGATGAACGAAGGGCTGGCGGCCCAGGCGCGGCAGGACGGCATCAGCGTCGAGGAAGCGCTGCGGCGCTCGGCCTCGAAGATGCCGCTCGGGCGCATCGCGACGCCGGAGGAAGTCGCCGACGTGGTCGTCTTCCTCAGTTCGGCTCGGGCCTCGTACGTCTCGGGCGCGATCCTGAACGTCGACGGCGCGAGTTCGCCCTCGGTGGTGTGAGACCCGGCGCATCGATGATGGGGCTGCTCCCGCTTCCGCCCGGCCTGCTCGCCGTGACCGGCGACGAAGGCACCGGGAAGACCCGCCTTCTGCGACACCTGGCCGGCGACCTTCCGGCGCCGCCCGGATCGGCGCCGCGCGCCGATGCGCTCTGGCTCGACCTGTCCCTGCCGGCACAGGACCAGCAGACGCCGCACCAGGCCTGGGACGCGCTGCGGCAGCGCTGCCGGGGCTGGAACGCCTCACTGCAGCAGGACCTGGCCGACGCGCTGGGCCTGGATCCCCACCTGGACAAGCGGCTGTTCATGCTGTCCACCGGCAGCCGGCGCAAGGTGGCCCTGGTCGGGCTGCTGGCAAGCGGCGCCACGGTCACCTGCCTGGACCATCCCTTCGCTGCGCTGGACGGCCCCTCGGCCCGGGTCGTCCGCGAGTTCCTCGCCGACATGGCCGACCACCCGTCCCGCACCTGGGTGGTCGCGGACTACGTGGCCGATCCGCGGCTGCCGTGGCGGCGGGTGCTTTCCCTGGATAGGCACGGGAGCGAGGTCCTGTGCTCTAATCCGTCCCCTGACGAAGGGGAGTAGCTCCCCGGCGCGCTGCCTCCCGCAGCCGCCGATCGGCGTGTCGTCAATACGGGGCCGCAAGGCCCCCGGTTCGCCGGGCCCGACTTCCACCAGCAAGCCGAGCAAGACCTTCGACCGCGGCCCCCGCACCGGGCCCGATCGAGTCCTGCCGCGCCGGCGTGCGTGCTCGTTCCCCGGTGCCGGGTCCATCCCACGACACGACCTGGAGCTCACATGGAACTGTTCTCGACCGCCTGGTTCTCGGCCCTACTGGCGATCATCCTGATCGACCTGGTGCTGGCCGGCGACAACGCCATCGTCATCGCGCTCGCTGCGCGCAACCTCCCCTCCCACCTGCGCCGCCGCGCCATCGTGTGGGGCACCGCCGGGGCCATCGCGGTGCGCTCGGTGATGACCATCGGCGTGGTCTGGCTGCTCAAGATCCCGGGCCTGATGCTGGTCGGCGGCCTGGGCCTGCTGTGGATCGCCTACCAGCTGCTGGCGCAAGGCGAGGACGAGGGCGAGCACGGCCCCGCCGCCACGACCTTCTGGGGCGCGATGAAGACCATCATCGTGGCCGATGCGCTGATGGGCGTGGACAACGTGCTGGGCGTGGCAGGGGCCGCGCACGGCTCGTTCGACCTGGTGATCATCGGCCTGCTGGTCAGCATCCCCATCGTGGTGTTCGGCAGCTCGGTCGTGCTCAAGCTGGTCGACCGCTTCCCCATCATCATCCAGGCCGGCGCCGCCGTGCTGGCCTTCACCGCCGCCAAGATGATCGTCGGCGAGCCGCTGCTCGACGCGGTGTTCGACCCGCCGTCCGCCCTGCACACGGCGCTGCGCTGGTCGGTGTATGCCGCAGGCATCGCGGGCGTGCTGGGAGCCGGCTGGCTGTCCACGCGGCGGCGCCAGCTGCGCGCCACAGCGCAGGAGTGATCGAGGCCCCCCCGCCGGCCCGGTAGCATCGGAGGGTGGATCTCTTTCTCAACCTCCTGCTGGCGCTGGCCGCCGGCTGGATGATCAAGTCCCGGGTCCAGCAGCAGCGCATCGCCCTGCTGGCCCGCTATCTCTCCCGCTTCAGCATCGAGAAGCACATCGAAGCCGTGATGCAGGGCTACCAGCGCGCGCTCGGCGAGGACGAGCCCGGTCGGCGCGAGCAGATCTGGCAGCTGCTGCAAGGCCAGGAGCAGGCGCTGTGCCGGCAGGCCCTGCAACTGGCGAACGACTTCGGGGCGGCCGACGCCGCGGCCACGCGCGTGAGCAAGCTGCCGTTCTGGCTGCCGTTCGCGTCGCGCCTGCCGGCTTCCTTCGACATGCGCGAGGCGCTGCGCGTGCATGCGCGCGGCATCTGCCGGGCGGTCGAGGGCCAGCCCGGTGCGTCGGCACGCGACCGCGCCTACGCGATCTCGGCCGAACTGTTGCTGTTGCAGCACACCTGCCACTGGTTCTGCCGATCCAGGTGGATCGCCTCGGCCCGCATGCTCTCGCGCCACCGCACCTCGTACGAACAGGCCCTCGCATCGGTGCTGCCGCAGACGCGCACGGAGTACCTGCAGCTGGTGGCGCTGGGCGGTCGCGGCTAGCACGGCTGCCGAGTTTGCAACCACATGCACGCGGCCCGGACGGGGCGCCTGCAGCAGCGAGAATGCGGGCCCCACTCATCCGTAGTCCGCATGCCGCTTTTCAAGAACATCGTCGTCTATCGCATCGGTCCTGACTGGACGCCCCCCGCGTTCGAACGGCTGGAGGCCGAACTCCAGCGCCTCGCGTTCCAGCCCTGCGGCCCCACGCAGGAGCTTTCGGCCGGCTGGGTGCCGCCGCGCGGCCAGGAACATGGGGCGATGGTGGAGAGCGTCGGCGGCCAGTGGATCCTGAAGCTGGCGGTGGAGCGCAAGAGCGTGCCCAGTGGCGCCGTGCGCGCGGAACTGGACGCGCGCTGCAGGGCGATCGAGGCCGAGCGCGGCCGCAAGCCGGGACGCAAGGAGAAGTCGGAGATCAAGGACGAGATCGTCCGCACGCTGCTGCCGCGCGCCTTCAGCAAGCACGCGGCGCACGTGCTGTGGCTGGACCTGCAGGCGCGATCGCTGGTGATAGGCGCCGGCAGCATGAAGGCGGCGGAGCCGGTGGTCCGGCAGCTGGTGGACGTGATGGCCGACCTCGGCCACGTGCTGCCGCTGGCACCGATCGCGACCTCGCTCGCGCCCGCCACCGCCATGGCCGAATGGCTCACGAGCAAGCAGGCGCCCGAAGGCTTCTCGATCGACCGCGACCTGGAGCTGAAGAACGCCGGCGAGGAGAAGTCGGTGGTGCGCTATGCCCGCCATAACCTCGAGCTGGACGAGATCGGCCAGCACATCCAGGAGGGCAAGCTGCCGACGCAGCTCGCGCTCACGTGGAACGACAAGGTGTCCTTCGTGCTCACCGAACAGCTGGCGATCCGCAAGATCGACATCCGCGACGTCGACGACGCGCCCAAGGGCGAGGACGGCTTCGACGCCGATGCGGCCATCGCGACCGGGGAGCTCTCGGAGCTGCTGCCGGAATTGCTGGCGTCGCTCGGCGGCGAGCTCGCCGAGCCGGCCGCGGGCTGACCGCGGGCCCGCGCAGGGCCGCGAAACGTCTGGTCACCCCGGCTCTGCGGTTTCCTGCCTAGGATGAAGCCGCTCCCACGGCCTGGTCCTGGGCTTCTCAATCTCGATCGACAAAGGAGTGCACATGGGTTTCTTCAGCAAGATCCTGGACAAGCTGGGTTTCGACGCCGGCGCGAGCAAGGTGGAAGCGATGCTCAAGACACCGGTGCCGCCGGCACCCGCGGCCTCGGCACCCGCCGCCGCCCCGGTAGCCGCACCGGCGCCGGTTTCCGCACCGGCTCCCGCGCCGGCGAAGACGGTGGACGTCTCTGCGATCCTGGAGCAGAAGGCCGCCGCCAATCCGCAGAAGCTGAACTGGCGCACCTCCATCGTCGACCTGCTGAAGCTGCTGGACATCGACAGCAGCCTGCAGGCACGCAAGGAACTGGCGACCGAGCTCGGTTGCCCGGCCGAGCTGATGGGCGACTCCGCGAAGATGAACATGTGGCTGCACAAGGCCGTCATGCAGAAGCTGGCGGCCAACGGCGGCAAGGTGCCGGCCGAGCTGCTGGACTGAGGCCGCCATGGACATCACCGATCTGCTGTCTCAAACCGGCGGGCTGGACTCCATCGCCCGCGACCTGGGCATCAGTCCGCAACAGGCCGCCAGCGGTGCCAGCGCGCTGGCGCCGGCGATCCTGGGCGGCTTCCAGAAGCGCGCGCAGGAGCCGGCAACCGCCGGCGGTGGCCTGCCCGACCTGCTGTCCTCGCTCGGCGGCGGCGGCCTGCTGGAGCAGTTGCTTTCGCCCGCGCCCACCGGCACCGGTGCGGGCAACCAGGTGCTGGGCCAGATCTTCGGCTCCAAGGACGTCAGCCGCGCGGTGGCCCAGGACGCAGCGGGCAAGAGCGGCCTGGACGCAGACCTGCTGAAGAAGATGCTGCCGCTGCTGGCGATGGCGGTCACCGGCCTGCTCGCCAAGGGCCAGGCGGGGAGCAGCGGCGGCGGCCTGGGCGGCCTGCTGGGCGGCCTGCTCGGCGGCGGTTCGACGCCCGGTGGCGGGCTGGGCGGGCTGGGCGGGCTGCTCGATGCCAACGGCGACGGCAATCCGCTCGACGACGTGCTGCGCATGGCGGGCAAGCTCGGCCGCTAGCTGTCCTCCTTTCGACAGGAACCGGCCGGGTCGACCGGCGACAATGGCAGAGCTGCAGCGACAGCTGCCCTTGTCGACACACATTCCCGGAGGTTTCCTGTCATGTCCATCCGATTCGAAGGCCGCGTAGCAATCGTCACCGGTGCCGGCGGCGGGCTGGGCCGCGAGCATGCGCTCGCGCTGGCCGCGCGCGGCGCCAAGGTGGTGGTGAACGACCTGTCGGCGGCCGATCGCGTCGTCGCCGAGATCCGCGCGGCAGGCGGCGAGGCGATCGCCAGCAACGCCTCGGTGACCGACTTCGACGCGGTGCAGGCCATGGTGGCGCAAGCGGTGCAGGCCTGGGGCCGGGTCGACATCCTGGTCAACAACGCCGGCATCCTGCGCGACAAGACCTTCGCCAAGATGGACCTGGCCGACTTCCGGCTGGTGCTGGACGTGCACCTGATGGGATCGGTCCACTGCACCAAGGCGGTGTGGGACCTCATGCGCGAGCAGAAGTACGGCCGCATCATCATGACCACCTCGTCCACCGGCCTGTACGGCAACTTCGGCCAGACCAACTACGCCGCCGCCAAGCTGGCCCTGGTGGGCTTCATGCAGACGCTGGCGCTGGAAGGCGAGAAGTACGGCATCCACGTGAACAGCATCGCGCCGACCGCGCACACGCAGATGACCGAGGGCCTGATGCCGGCCGAGGTGCTGGCCAAGCTCAAGCCCGCGGCGGTGACGCCCGCCGTGCTCTACCTGGCCAGCGAGGAAGCGCCCACCCGCGCCATCCTGTGCGCCGGCGCGGGCACCTTCGAGCGCGCCTACATCACGCTGACCCAGGGCGTGCACCTCGGCACCGGGGCGGATACGCCCGAGCGCGTCGCGGCGCAAATCGCTGCGATTTCCGACCGGTCGGGTGACATGGTTCCCGGCGCGGGCTCGGCCCAGGGCGCCAACGAGATCAGCAAGGCCGCCGCAGCGGGCTGACGATAGCGCCTGGCCGCCCTCGTCGCGAGGGCTGGCTCTCGCGCCCGGGTCCCCACGGCCCGCGGGGATGCCGCCAATAATGCGGTTTCAACCCACCGACAGGAGGACCCCCATGGCCCTGGCTCTCAGCAGCCCCGACTTCGCCGAGCAGGACACCCTGCCCAAGGATTTCGTGCACAGCGCGATGGGCGCCGGCGGACAGAACGTCTCGCCCGCGCTGCGATGGAGCGGTGCACCCGAAGGCACGAAAAGCTTCGCGCTGACGATGTACGACCCCGACGCGCCCACCGGCTCGGGCTGGTGGCACTGGGTGGTCTACGACATCCCCGCCAACGCGACCGAACTGCCGCGCGGCGCCGGCGCC
>NZ_DASPLW010000058.1:0-45516 GCF_035627355.1 Ramlibacter sp. | reverse complement strand
CCTCGCAGACGCGGCCGCTGGTCGACTACTACGCCAACTGGGCCAAGGACGACCCGGCCAACGCGCCGCGCTACCGGGCGATCAGCGGGATCGGCACGGTGGAAGAGATCACCGCCCGCGCGCTCGCCGCGCTGGAAAGCTGACCCTCAGGCGAGCAATTCCAGCAACAGGTCGACCCGCGCTTTCACCGGGGCCAGCGGGTGCGCCGGGAGGGCGTCACCGGCCTGCACGATCACTTCGCCATCCAGGCAGCGCGTCGAGCGCACGACTCGCAGGCCCTGCCCCATGGCGCGCAGCAGCGCCTGCTCCATGGCGGCATTGAGGCTGCCGTTGCCGGTGCCGGCCACGACGAGCCCGTGTACGCCGGCCGCCACCAGCGCGTCGACGGTGCGCGCGCCGGCCCCGGCGTGGTTGGTCACGATCTCCACCCAGGGCCACTCGCGGGCCCGCGCCACCGCGTCCGACAGTGCCGGATCGGCCACGCTGCGCGGCCACTCGCGCAGTTGTCGCACCCGGCCCGCTTCGACGTAGCCGATCGGCCCCGCATCGCCTGAACCGAAGGCATCCAGCCGGTAGGTGTGCACCTTGCGAACCTCGGCCGCGCCGTGCACCACGCCGGCGCAGACGGCCAGCACGCCGCGGGCGCCGGGGTGCCGGGCAGCCGTGAACGCATCGACCAGGTTCTGCGGTCCGTCCGGGACGAGCGCCGTTGCCGGCCGCATCGCGCAGGTGATCACCACCGGCTTGGCCGGCGCCAGCACGCGCTGCAGGAACCAGGCGGTTTCCTCCAGCGTGTCGGTGCCGTGGGTGACGACGATGCCGGTGACGTCGGGCTGGGCGAGCCAGTGGGCGCAGCGCGCGGCCAGCGACTGCCAGACATCGAAGCGCATGTCCTTGCTGTCGATCTGCGCGACCTGCTCGCAGGCGACCGGCACCCCGGCCAATTCCGGCACGCCGGACAGCAGGTCCTCGACCCCGATCTGGCCGGCCACGTAGCCCAGGTCGGTTCCCGGTTGGCCACGGCCCGCGATGGTGCCGCCGGTGCCCAGCACCACGATGCGATCTGCACTCACTTGCACTCTTTCACGAAACTGGTTAAAAATACAGGTACTGGATGGGCAGACAGGACCTGCCCCAAGAGGAGCCCCGCATGACCGAGTCGCCCAAGCTCACCGCGCGCCAGCAACAGATTCTGGACCTGATCCAGTCCGCGGTCGCCCGCACGGGGGCGCCGCCCACCCGCGCGGAGATCGCCGCCGAGCTGGGCTTCAAGTCGCCCAATGCCGCCGAGGAGCACCTGCAGGCCCTGGCCCGCAAGGGGGTGATCGAGCTGGTCAGCGGCACCTCGCGCGGCATCCGCCTGCGCGACGAGACGCTGCGCTCCATCAACGAATCGCGCGTCAAGCAGTTCGCGCTGTCGCTGCAGGGCATGGCCCAGATCCCGCTGCCGCTGGTGGGCCGGGTGGCGGCCGGCTCGCCCATCCTGGCGCAGGAGCACATCGACCAGACCTACTACGTCGAGAGCACGCTGTTCCAGCGCCGCCCCGACTACCTGCTCAAGGTGCGCGGCATGTCCATGCGCGACGCCGGCATCATGGACGGCGACCTGCTCGCCGTCATGGCCACCAAGGAAGCCAAGAACGGCCAGATCGTGGTGGCCCGCCTCGGCGACGAGGTCACCGTCAAGCGCTTCCGCCGCAACAAGCAGGTGATCGAGCTGCAGGCCGAGAACCCCGACTACCCCACCATCGTGGTCAACCCCGGCGAGCCGTTCGAGATCGAGGGGCTGGCCGTCGGCCTGATCCGCAACACCATGCTCATGTGAGCGGCCGCCGGGCGGCAGCAGGTGGCGGGCGTATGGCGCGCAAGGCGCCATCACCCTGCGCCTCCCGGCATCTCGTGACCAATCTCGCCTGTGTTTCGAACCTGAAGTTCAAGGACATCGACATGGGACTCACCATCTGTACCTTCGCCGGCGCCTTCCGCGTGGCACGCCATTGGTTCACGCGCCGCGCGGCGCCGGCTGCGCACCCGTCCTCCGCGGCCGGTACGCACCCGCGCTCCCTCGCGGGCGGCCTGCACACGGGCGCCTGCCGAGCGCACGTCTCCTGGCCCCAGCACGGCCGTTCGCCGGCCAGGCAGCGGCCGCTGCGCGTGCTGCGCGTGGTCGATGCCACGCAGGGTCCCAGCACGGCCGGCCGCATGGTGATCTCGGGCCGCATGGCCGACGTCTGCGCCGAACTCGACCGGCTGGTCGCACTCGAGGCCATGGCCGCGGCCTGACCGCTGGCTTGGCGCCGCCACGCGAGCGGGCGCCGCCCTTCCGGCATCGGTAACCGCCTGGTCCAGACCGTGCAGCGGTTCCGATGTGACAATCCCGGCATGAACATCGTGATCCTCGACGATTACCAGGATGCCGTTCGCAAGCTGCACTGCGCGGCCAAGCTCGAGGCCTACCCCGCCAAGGTCTATACCAACACCGTCAAGGGCATCGGCCAGTTGTCGGTGCGCCTGCGCGATGCCGACGTGATCGTGCTGATCCGCGAGCGCACCCACATCTCGCGCCAGCTGCTCGAGAAGCTCCCGCGGCTGAAGCTGATCTCCCAAACCGGCCGCGCCGGCCCGCACATCGACATCGCGGCCTGCACCGAACGCGGCGTGGCGGTCACCGAGGGCGTCAGCTCCCCTGTCGCTCCGGCCGAGCTGACCTGGGCGCTGATCATGGCCGCGATGCGCCGCGTGCCGCAGTACGTCTCCACCCTCAAGCACGGTGCCTGGCAGCAGTCGGGCATGAAGTCCGCCTCCATGCCGACCAACTTCGGCCTGGGCTCGGTGCTGCGCGGCAAGACCCTGGGCATCTGGGGCTACGGCAAGATCGGCCAGCTGGTGGCCGGCTACGGCCGCGCCTTCGGCATGCAGGTCGTGGTGTGGGGCCGCGAGGGCTCGCGCTCGCGCGCCGAGGCCGACGGCCACATCGCCGCGGAGAGCCGCGAACAGCTGTTCACCTACAGCGACGTCCTCAGCCTGCACCTGCGGCTGAACCCGGAGACCGAAGGCATCGTGCGGCTGGAGGATTTCTCGCGCATGAAGCCCACCTCGCTGTTCGTCAACACCTCCCGCGCCGAGCTGATCGAGCCCGATGCACTGATCGCCGCCCTCAACCGCGGCCGGCCGGGCCTGGCGGCGGTGGACGTGTTCGAGAGCGAACCCATCCTGCAGGGCCATGCGCTGCTGCGGCTGGAGAACTGCATCTGCACGCCGCACATCGGCTACGTGGAGCAGGAGAACTACGAGCTGCTGTTCGGCTCGGCGTTCGACAACGTGGTCAATTTCATCCGGGGCGAACCGACCAACGTCGTCAACCCGGACGCCCTGCTGGTGCGCCGCTGAACGGAGCCGCCGCATGAGCGCACCGGGCGCCATCGGCGCTCCCGACGTGCGAAGCCGCGCCGGCTTGCCGCCGGTGCTCTGGTCGCTGCTGTTCGGCAACTTCGTGATCGGCGCCGGCGTGATGGTGGTGGCCGGCACGCTGAACGAGATCAGCGAGTCCCTGCAGGTGTCCGTGGCCACCGCCGGCCAGCTGATCACGGTGGGCGGCGTGGTGATGTGCCTGGGCGCGCCCCTGCTGGCGGCAGTGGTCGCGGGTTGGGACCGCCGGCGGCTGCTGGCCCTGGTGATGGTCTGGTACGCGCTGCTGCACCTGGCCTGCGCCGCGGCGCCGGGCTTTGCCGCCCTGCTGCCGCTGCGAGCGCTGACGCTCGTCTCCCCCGCCATCTTCACGCCGCAGGCCGCCGCCTGCGTGGGCCTGCTGGTGCCGGCCCACGAGCGCGGCCGGGCCATCACCTTCGTGTTCCTCGGCTGGTCGGTGGCCTCCGTGCTGGGCATGCCGATGGGCGCCTGGATCGGCGGCGTGCTCGGCTGGCGCGCGGCCTTCGGCGCGGTAGCCATGCTGGCCCTGGCCAGCGCCGCCTGGGTGTGGCGCGCCATGCCCGACGGCGTACGTCCACCGGCGCTGTCCGGCCGGGCGTGGGGCCGCACGCTGGGCTCGCGCCCGCTGATGCTGTGCATCGCGGTGACGGTGCTCTACGCCGCCGGCCAGTTCGTGCTGTTCTCCTACTTCGCGCCCTACTTCCGCCAGACGCTGGGCACCGGGCCGACGGCGCTGAGCCTGCTGTTCATGTGGTTCGGGCTGTTCGGCTTCATCGGCAACGTGCTGATGTCGCGCCACATCGACCGGATCGGCGCCGATCGCGCGGTGCTGCTCGGGGTCGGGCTGATGGCCGTGAGCCTGGCGGCCTGGCCGCTGGGCACCAGCGTGGTGGCCGCCGCGCTGGTGCTGGTGCCGTGGGCCCTGGGCTGCTTCTCTTCCAACTCGGCCCAGCAGGCGCGACTGGTCGGCATGGCGCCGGAACTGGCGGCGGCCTCGATCGCGCTCAACTCCTCGGCCATGTACGCAGGGCAGGCGATCGGCGCCGCGGGCGGCGGCTGGCTGATGGTGCACAGCGGCTTCGGCCTGCTGCACTGGGCGGGGTTGGCGGCGCTGCTGGCAGCCATGACTTTGAGCATGCTGGCGAGCCGGGTTGCACGCGGATAATCCGCCCCCATGCAATCTCCCCTTTTCACGACGATGGCCGTGGTGGGCGCCGGCGCCATGGGCCGCGGCATCGCCCAGATCGCTGCACAGGCCGGCAGCCAGGTTCGCCTGTTCGACGCGCAGGCCGGCGCGGTCGACAAGGCCGTGCGCGAGATCGGCGCCCAGTGGGACCGCCTGCTGGAGAAAGGCCGCATGGATGCGGCAGCAGTCGAAGCCTGCAAGGGCCGCCTGCTGCCGGCGGCCGACATCGCCGAGCTCGCCGACTGCCAGCTGGTGGTCGAGGCGGTGGTCGAGCGGCTGGACGTGAAGAAGGAGCTGTTCGCGCGCCTCGAATCCATCGTGGGTCCCGAGGCGGTGCTGGCCACCAACACGTCCTCGCTGTCGGTGACGGCGATCGCCGCCGGCCTGCAGCGCCCGAGGCGCCTGGCCGGCTACCACTTCTTCAACCCGGTTCCGCTGATGAAGGTGGTGGAGGTGATCGCGGGGCTGCGCACCGAGCCGTCCGCGTGCGAGCAGCTCGCGACCTACGCGCGCCAGATGGGCCACACGCCGGTTCAGGCGCAGGACACACCCGGCTTCATCGTCAACCACGCCGGCCGCGGCTACGGCACCGAGGCCCTGCGCATCGCGTCCGAAGGCGTTGCCGACGTCGCCACCATCGACCGCATCCTGCGCGACCAGGCCGGCTTCAAGCTCGGCCCGTTCGAGCTGCTGGACCTGACCGCGCTGGACGTCTCGCACCCGGTGATGGAGTCGATCTACCGCCAGTACTACGACGAGCCGCGCTACCGCCCCAGCGTGATCACCGCGCAGCGGCTGGCCGGCGGCCTGCTCGGGCGCAAGTCCGGCGAGGGCTTCTACCGCTACGTGGACGGCAAGGCGCAGGTGGCCGCCGAGCCGCCCGTGCCGCAGGTCGACGAGATGCCCCCGGTCTGGGTCTCCACCCGCGCGGCACGCCGGCAGGAGTTGTTCCAGCTGCTCAAGGACCTGGGCGCGAAGATCGAGACCGGGCAGTCGCCCTCGCTGAACGCCCTGACCCTGGTCGCGCCGCTAGGCTTCGACGTGACCACTGTCGCGGTGGTCGAGCGGCTGGACCCGGCCCGCACGGTCGGCATCGACATGCTGGTGGACGACGCCGCCACCCGGCGCCGCGTGCTGGCCACCAACCCGGCCACGCGCGCCGACATGCGCGACGCCGCGCACGCCCTGTTCGCACGCGACGGCAAGCCGGTCAGCGTGATCCGCGATTCCGGCGGTTTCGTCACCCAGCGCGTGCTGGCCACCATCGTCAACATCGCGTCCGACATCTGCCAGCAGCGCGTCTGCACGCCCAAGGACCTGGAGACCGCCGTCACGCTGGGCCTGGGCTACCCCATGGGCCCGCTCGCCATGGGCGACCGCTGGGGGCCGGCCAACATCCTGGAAGTGCTGTTCAACATGCAGACGGTGTACGGCGATCCGCGTTACCGCCCCAGCCCCTGGCTGCGGCGGCGCGGCGCGATCGGCCTTTCGCTGCTGCAAGAGGAGTCCTGATCCGTGGCGGCCGAACTGCGCAGCACCAGCGAAGGCGCCACCATGGTGCTGACCATCCGCAACCCGGAGCAGCGCAACGCGCTCGGCCCGGAGATCTATGCCGCCGGGGTGGAGGCGCTGAACGTCGCCGAGACGCACCCCGACGTGCGCAGCGTGGTGATCACCGGCGAGGGCGGCACCTTCTGCGCCGGGGGCAACCTGCAGCGGCTACAGGCGAACCGGCAACAGCCGCCCGAGGTGCAGGCGCGCAGCGTCGAAGGGCTGCACGACTGGATCGAGACCATCCGCAGCTTCCCCAAGCCGGTGATCGCGGCGGTCGAGGGTCCGGCCGCGGGCGCCGGCTTCTCGCTGGCACTGGCCTGCGACTTCATCGTGGCGGCCGCCGATGCGGTGTTCGTGATGGCCTACAGCAACGTCGCGCTGTCGCCCGATGGCGGCGCGAGCTGGTCGCTGGCCCGCGCGCTGCCGCGCCAGCTCGCCAGCGAGCTGTTGCTGGGCGGCGAGCGCATAGGCGCCGAGCGGCTGCACGCATTGGGCATCGTCAACCGGGTCGTTGCGCAGGGCGGCGCGCTCGCCGAAGCGCTGGAACTGGCCGGGCGGCTCAACGCCAAGGCGCCCAATGCGCTCGCCAGCATCAAGGAGCTGCTCAACGAAGCGCAAGGCGCCAGCCTGCACGAGCAGCTGGCCGCCGAGCGCGACCACTTCGTGCGCAACCTGCACCACCCCAACGGCGGCATCGGCATCGCGGCCTTCCTCGCACGGGAAAAGCCGCGCTACGGCTGAGCCTCTGCGCAAGCAGGCATCCCCGCATGGGGCCTCGCGGTCCCGCGCGCGACAATGGCCGCGCTGCCAGTCACTGACAAGACAGACCATGGACGAGCCCATTCTTACCATCGAGGAACGCGAGGCCATCAACGCTGGCCGCTGGTTCTCCTCGCTCTCCCCTTCACTCCGCCACGACATCCTCCGATGCACCTACGTCAGACGCTACCGGGACGGCGAGCTGATCGCCGCACGCGGCGATCCGCCGGAGGAGTGGATCGCCTGTGCCAAGGGCGCGGTGCGGGTGAGCTCCACCTCGATCTCGGGCAAGCAGATCACGCTGACCTACGTGGAGCCGGGCATCTGGTTCGGCGACGTGGCGATCTTCGACGGCGACCGGCGCACGCACGATGCCTATGCGCATGGCGACACCACCATCGTGTGCGTCGCCAAGGCCGACCTGCGCAAGATCCTGGCATCGCATGTCGAGCTGTACGAGGCGATGCTGCGGCTGCATGCGCGCCGCATCCGTCAGCTCTTCGGCCTGGTGGAGGACCTCAACACCCTGCCGCTGCGCGCGCGACTGGCCAAGCAGCTGATGCACCTGGTGCGCAGCTACGGCGTGCCGCAGCTGGCGGACGGCAGCGAGATGCGCATCGGACTGCACCTGGCGCAGGAAGAGCTCGCCCAGTTGCTGGGCGCGTCGCGCCAGCGGGTCAACCAGGAACTCAAGGCCATGGAACGCGAGGAAGCGATCCGCATCGAACCGGGCGGCCTGGTCGTGCGCAACCGCGAAGCCCTGATGCGGATCGTCGAGACCGATAAGTGATGAGCGAATTCGACCATTTCATCGGCACCCGCCCCATCTCCGGGCAGCACGCGTTCGACATCGACGCCCTCACCCGCTGGCTGCAGGCCAACCTGCCCGGCTTCGAGGGGCCGTTGTCGGTGGAGCTGTTCAAGGGCGGCCAGTCCAATCCCACCTACAAGCTGGTCACGCCGGCGCGCAGCTACGTGATGCGCGCCAAGCCGGGGCCAGTGGCCAAGCTGCTGCCCTCGGCCCATGCCATCGAACGCGAGTTCGCCGTCATGACCGGGCTGGCCGGCACCGACGTGCCGGTGCCGCATATGCACTGCCTGTGCGAGGACGAGTCCGTGATCGGGCGCGCCTTCTACATCATGGAGTTCATGCAGGGCCGGGTGCTGTGGGACCAGGCGCTGCCCGGCATGGCGCCCGCGGAGCGCGGCGCCATCTACGACGAGATGAACCGCGTGATCGCGGCGCTGCACACGGTCGACTTCGCCGCGCGCGGACTGGCCGGCTACGGCAAGCCCGGCAACTATTTCGAGCGCCAGATCGGCCGCTGGAGCAAGCAGTACAAGGCTTCGGCCGACGGCGCAGGCCCCATGAGCCAGCCCATCCCCGAGATGGAAAGGCTGGTCGAGTGGCTGCCGGCGCACATCCCCGCGGCCGCGCGCGATGAAGGCAAGGTTTCCATCGTCCATGGCGACTTCCGCCTGGACAACCTGATGTTCCACCCGGACGAGCCGCGCGTGATCGCCGTGCTCGACTGGGAGCTGTCCACCCTCGGCCATCCGCTGGCGGACTTCAGCTACCACTGCATGTCCTGGCACATCCCGCACGGGGCGTTCCGCGGCATCGGCGGGCTGGACCTGGCGGCGCTGGGCATCCCGGCCGAGGACGACTACATGCGCCGCTATTGCGAGCGCACCGGCCTGTCCACCGTGGCCGATCTCAAGGCCGACTGGAACTTCTACATGGCCTACAACATGTTCCGCATCGCCGCCATCCTGCAAGGCATCGCCAAGCGGGTCGAGGCCGGCACCGCATCGAGCGCGCAGGCCGTCGCCTCCGGCAAGAGCGCCCGGCCGATGGCCGAGCTGGCCTGGCAATTCGCCCAGCGCGCCTGACACCCACCCCTTCCGCGAAAGGCACTCCATGGACTTCGAGTACTCCCCCAAGACACGCGAACTGCAGGCCCGGCTCCTGAAGTTCATGGACGAACACATCTACCCCAACGAGCGCGCCTGTCACGACGAGCTGCAGGCCAACACCGCCGCCGGCAAGCGCTGGACCCCGCTGAAGACGATCGAGGGCCTCAAGCCCAAGGCGCAGGCGGCCGGCCTGTGGAACCTGTTCCTGCCGCAGGACACGGCCGAGGCCTCCGGCTACCACGGCGCCGGCCTGACCAACCAGGAGTACGCGCCACTGGCCGAGATCATGGGACGCGTGCCCTGGGCCAGCGAGGTGTTCAACTGCTCCGCGCCCGACACCGGCAACATGGAGACCATCGCCCGCTACGGCTCCGAGGAGAACAAGGCGCGCTGGCTCAAGCCCCTGCTGGAAGGCAAGATCCGCTCGGCCTTCGCCATGACCGAGCCGGAGGTCGCCTCCTCCGACGCCACCAACATCTGCACCCGAATCGAGCGCCAGGGCGACGAGTACGTGATCAACGGCCACAAGTGGTGGACGTCCGGCGCGAACGACCCGCGCTGCAAGGTCTTCATCACCATGGGCAAGACCGACCCGGATGCGCCCAGGCACTCGCAGCAGAGCATGATCCTGGTGCCGGCCGACACGGCAGGCATCCGCATCGTGCGGCCGCTCAGCGTGTTCGGCTACGACGACGCGCCGCACGGCCACGCCGAGGTGTTCTTCGAGAACGTGCGCGTGCCCGCTTCCAACATCCTGCTGGGCGAGGGCCGCGGCTTCGAGATCGCCCAGGGCCGCCTGGGCCCGGGCCGCATCCACCACTGCATGCGCCTGGTCGGCCTGGCCGAGCGCGCGCTGGAACTGATGTGCCGCCGCTCGCTCAGCCGGACCGCCTTCGGCAAGACGATCGCGCAGCAGACGGTGACGCAGGAGCGCATCGCCGAAGCGCGCTGCAAGATCGACATGGCGCGCCTGCTAACGCTCAAGGCCGCCTGGATGATGGACGTGGCCGGCAACAAGGTCGCCAAGACCGAGATCGCGATGATCAAGGTGGTGGCGCCCAGCATGGCCTGCCAGGTGATCGACTGGGCAATCCAGGCGCACGGCGGCGGCGGCGTCAGCGACGACTTCCCGCTCGCCGCGGCGTACGCGGGGGCGCGCACCCTGCGCTTCGCCGACGGCCCGGACGAGGTGCACCGCAATGCGATCGCCAAGTGGGAACTGGGCAAGTACGGCAGCTACGGCAAGGACGCCACGCCCGCGGTGACGCGCGGGGCCTGAACGACCGGGTCAGAACGCCCGCAGGGCGTTCTCGCAGGCGCGGGCGAACACCCGGGTGGCGTGCTGCAGGACCGGCAACGCGCCTGCGTCCTGCTGCATGCGCAGGTAGGCCTTGCCGCGCAGCAGCATCAGCATGACCGGTACCTGTGCCGACGGCGCGGGCTCGGGCCAGTCCATCAGCAGGCGCGACAACTCCCCATCCATCCAGGCCTGGGCATGGTTGCGCTCGTCGCCCACGATGGCGTAGCGGGCCCAGAACACGCGCGGCATGCTGTCCCAGCCCACCTCCTCGTGCATGGCCAGCAGGCGCATCTCCTCGGGCAGGTTGGGGTCCACGCTGGTCTGCAGCGAATCGGTGTAGAGCGCGTAGGCCTGCTTCTCCAGCGACTCCTTCAGCGACCGGTTCATCACCACGACCAGCACGTCGGGGTCGATGTCCAGTTCGGCCCGGCCGCGCAGCTCCTCGCCCTGGATGTACTTGCGGCTGGGGCGCCCCAGCTCCACGCGCCAGTCCTTGCCGGCCAGCTCGCCCTCGAAGGCCAGGGGCGTGGCGCCCGAGGACGTGGCGACGGAAAACCCCTGCGCCGTGGCCCACTGGGCCGCCGGCTCCGCCAGCGGCGACACGGCGGCCTGCGGCTGCCCGGATTCGGAAGCCTGCCTGCCGGCGAATGCCTTGCGGATGCGATCGAACATGGCGCGCGCGATTGACCTACAGTCGCCGATTATCGAAGCAATCCCAGCAGGACACCGCACCCATGATCGAAGTCTTCACCTGGCCGACGCCCAACGGCCACAAGGTCCACATCATGCTCGAGGAGTGCGGGCTGCCCTGGCGGGCGACCGCGATCGACATCGGTGCGGGCGACCAGTTCCGGCCCGACTTCCTGGCCATCAGCCCGAACAACAAGATCCCGGCGATCACCGACCCCGACGGCCCGGACGGCAAGCCCATCTCGCTGTTCGAGTCGGGCGCGATCCTGGTCTATCTCGCGGGCAAGACCGGCCGCTTCCTGCCGCGCAGCGAGCGTGGCAAGTACGAAGTGCTGCAGTGGCTGATGTTCCAGATGGGCAGCGTGGGCCCGATGCTCGGCCAGAACCACCACTTCCGGCAGTACGCGCCCGAGAAGATCGCCTACGCCATCGACCGCTACACCAACGAGGCCCGGCGCCTGTACGGCGTAGTCGAGCGCCGGCTGGCGAAAAGCCGCTGGCTGGGTGGCGACGAGTACTCCATCGCCGACATCGCCACCTGGCCCTGGCTGCGCAACTGGAAGAACCAGGGCATCTCGCTGTCGGACTACCCACACCTGGAACTCTGGTTCCATGCGATCGAGCACCGGCCGGCGGTGCAGCGGGGGGTGGCGGTGCTGGCCGAACGCCGCAAGCCGATCACCGACGATCGCGCACGCGAAGTCCTGTTCGGGGGCACCCAGTACCAGCGGCGCTGAACCCGCCTTGCCGCCATGCCGTCCGCACTCCAGCTCGCTGCGGGCAACCCGGCCCTCGAGGAGCGGGTGCGGGCCTGCCGCAAGTTGCTTTCGCGACGGGCCTTGATGGGCGCCGCCGCCAGCGCGGTGCCCGTTCCGGGCCTCGACTGGGTGACTGACGCCGCCCTGCTCACGCGCCTGCTGCCCGAGATCAATTCGGCCTTCGGCCTGACCCCGGACCAGCTCGCCCGCCTGCCCCACCACCAGCGCGATCGGGTGCAGAAGGCCGTGTCCACTGTCGGCTCGGTCGTGATCGGCCGCATGGTCACGCGCGACGTGGTGATCCGGCTGGGTCGCACGGTGGGCATCCGCATGACCAGCAAGCAGGCGGCGAAGTACGTTCCGTTGGCCGGGCAGGCCGTGGCCGCGCTCATGGGTTACGCCGCCCTGCGCTACCTGGGCGAGGAACACATCAAGGATTGCGTGCGGGTGGTCCGCGAGGCGCGGCTGGCGTTGCCCGCGCCCGAGCCCAAGCTCCTGCGCTGACGCGGGTCAGTGGTTGAGCAGCTGCGCCGACAGTTCGCGCAACACCTGCTCCTGGTCCAGCAGGCGCGCCGCCAGGCGGGCCCCGTGGCGCAGCCAGCGCAGGTCGCGCTCGGCCGTGGCCTCGTCGGCGCTGGTGCAGCAGAGCATGCCGTGCACGCTGCCGTCGCGTCGCAGCACGGGCGCCTCGAGCAGCCGGCCGGCCTCGGCCGCAACCCCGGTGGCGATGGCCGCGGCCCGACCATGGTGCAGGGCCTCGACCACGCGGAACCGGCGCGAACCTTCGGTGTAATGCCCGACGAACACGACGTCCATCCCGTGTTCCCTCAGCATGGCCAGGACTTCGCGGATGACGTCCTGCCGGCTCATGATGGCAGGACCCTGGGACTCGTTGGCGGCGGCGCGGCGGGCGGGATGCATGGTGCGGCTGGGGTGAATGGGAATCCTACCCATGCGCCCCAGCAGCTTTGTGGCGCCGCGTAACAGCCCAGCCTCGTCCTGCAACGGCACCGTCGCGTTGATTTCACGAGGCTGGAAAACCCCGCCGAGGCTGCATGCCGCCGCGCCACGGCAGGGCGAGCCGCTGCGAATGGATGAGCTCTGTTACCTTTGCACGGTGCCTTGTGGCAGTTTTCGCACGCGTGGTGGCGCACACGATGGGCGCTGGGCAGCGGAGCACGAGCGCTGGTTTCGACCCATCGCGAAGGCCAAAGCAAAAAAAGGTCTGCAGCCATCTTCATGGCTGCAGACCTGCGTGACTGGTAGGACGTGCAGGATTCGAACCTGCGACCAACGGATTAAAAGTCCGCTGCTCTACCAACTGAGCTAACGTCCCACGGAAAAGCCCGCGATTATAGCCAGAGCCAGGCCCATGGATGAGCCAGCCCTGGCTCTTTCTTTCACGCGGGAGGGCTGCCGTGGGCCAGCAGCTCGCGCACCTCCTTGTCGCTGGTCTGCGGGAAGTCGCGATACCAGAGGCTGACGGCCCGGAACGGAATGGGGATGGCCGGGCAGACCAGTTCGTCGACCAGTTCGCGCAAGGCGTCGCAGCCCTCGCTGGAGCCGACCGGCACGGCGGCGCACAGGCGCGACGGTGCGGCGCTGCGGATGGCGCGCACGGCAGCCTGCATGCTGGCGCCGGTGGCCAGGCCATCGTCGACGACGATCACCGACCGGTCACGCAATTCCATCGGTGGCCGGTTCCCGCGGTACTGGCGCTCGCGCCGCGCGAGTTCGACCTGCTCGGTGGCGACCGCCCGCTCCACCTCGGCCGGACTGGCCGACAGGCCCGGCAGCGGCGTCAGCACCTGCACGCCGCCGGACGCGATGGCGCCCATGGCCAATTCCGGCTGGCCCGGGAAACCCAGCTTGCGCACGACGAAGACGTCCAGCGGCGCATCCAGCGCGCGGGCCACTTCCGCGGCGACCGGCACCCCGCCCCGGGGCAGGCCCAGGACCAGCAGGCCCGGCGCGCCGCGCCAGTGCGCCAGCCCGGCGGCCAGCACCTGGCCGGCCTCGGACCGGTCGTGGAAGGGAAGCCGCACCGTCATTGCGAGCCCGATTCGCCGGAGGGATCGCCCGGCACGAACATGTAGCCGGCATTGCGCACCGTCCGGATGCAGCGCGGCTCGCCGCCCGGCTCGGGCTCCACCTTGCGGCGCAGGCGGCCGATGCGGATGTCGATGGAGCGGTCGAACGGTCCCCACTCGCGGTTGCGCGTCTGCAGCAGCAGCTGGTCGCGCGAGAGCACCCGGTTGGGATTGGCCAGGAAGGTCGTGAGCAGGTCGTACTCCATCGGGGTGATGGTCACCTCGTTGCCGCCCACCTCGAACATGCGGTGCGAGTCCAGGTCGATCTCGCAGCGGCCGAAGCGCTGTCGCCGCGGCGGCCGGGTGGCGATGGGAGCCACGCCGGGCGCCGCCGGCCGCCCCTTCAGCCGGCGCAGCACGCTCTTGAGCCGCGCCAGCAGCTCGCGCATGTCGAAGGGCTTGGCGACGTAGTCGTCGGCGCCGATCTCCAGCCCGACGACGCGGTCCACCACGTCGCCGGACGCGGTGACCATGATCAGGCCCAGGTCGTAGTGTTCCCGCAGGTAGCGCGCCAGTACCAGCCCGTCCTCGCCGGGCATGCGGATGTCCAGCAGCACGGCGTCGGGCAGCTCGCGTTCCAGCACTTCGCGCATCTGCCGGCCGCTGTCCGCCTCGGCCACCTCGAACCCGTGGCCCTGGAGGTACTCGCGCAGCATCTCGCGGATCGACGGATCGTCGTCGACCACGAGCAGACGGGTGCGTGCGTCCATGGCGCGCAAATTCTGACGCAGCACCCCGCCGGCCACGAAGCCGACAGGAGGCGCCGTTACACCGGCTTTACACCCTCCACGGACGGGCCGGTCGCGACGCCGCCGAGCAGGTCGCGCAGCAAGGGCCGCAGGGCCGCCGCGTCGATGGGCTTGCGCAGCAGGCCTGCCACGCCGCAGTCGGCCAGCTCCTCCGGGCTGATGGCGCCGGCGTTCCCGGTGTACAGCAGCACCGGAAGTCCCGGGCGGTGCTGCCGGGCATGGCGCGCGAGGGCCAGCCCGGTCATGCCGGGCATGGTCTGGTCGGTCATCAGCAGGGCGAAGGCCTCTTCGTGCGAGGCGAGCCGTTGCGCAGCCGGCACGGGATCCTGCTCCAGCACCACCTCCAGGCCCCAGCTGCTCATCAGCTCGTGCATGTAGCCGCCGACCGTGGGCTCGTCCTCGACAAGCAGCACGCGACCCTGCAGGGGCGGTGCCGGCACGAGCGCGACGGGCGCCGGCACTGCAGTGGCCTCGTGGACGGCCTGCCGGGCCGCCGGCAACAGCACCCGGAAGGTCGAACCGCAACCGGGTGCGGACTCCACCTGCACGTGGCCGCCATGGTCGTGCACGATGCCGTGCACCATGGCCAGCCCCATGCCCGTGCCGCGGCCGACCTCCTTGGTCGTGAAGAAGGGTTCGAACATGCGGTCGAGCACGTCCGGCGCCATCCCGCGGCCGTCGTCGATCACCTCGAACCAGACCCAGCCACCACCACCGGCCACCGTGCCGCTGCACGAGCTGCAATGCCCTGTCGCAGGCGAGTGCCCGATGCGCAGCCGCAAGCTGCCGTGCTCGCCGATCGCGTCGCGCGCATTCAGGCACAGGTTCAGCAGCACCTGCTCGAACTGCACCGGGTCGGCGACCACCGGGGGCAAGGCCGCCGGATCGCCACCCTGCACCTCGAACGACACGCGGATGGACGTGGGCAGGTTGGGCCGCAGCAGTTGCAGGGCCTGTTCGGCCACCTGGTCGGGCGCCAGCAGCCGCCGCTCGCCGCGGCGTGGCCGCGAGAACGCCAGCAACTGCGCCACGTGGTCACGGGCGCGCTCGGCCGCCAGCCGCGCCTGCTCGAGCTGGCGTGCGAGCACCGAGTCCTGCGCAACCACGGGACGCTCCTGCGCCATGGCCACGTAGCCCAGCACACTGGTCAGGATGTTGTTGAAGTCGTGCGCCAGCCCCCCGGTGAGGTGGCCGATCGCCTCCATCTTCTGCGACTGGCGCAGCTGCCGCTCCAGCTCCGCGCGGCGCTGCTCGGCCGCCCGGCGCTCGGTGATGTCGCGCACCGCGTAGAGCACGTGCGGCTGGCCGCGATAGGTCATCGGCGTGCCGCGCACCTCGGCCTGCCAGGTGGAGCCGTCCTTGCGGGTGCCGACGACCTCGAAGCGCATCTCGCGGCCGGACGCGAGCGCCAGGTCGTGCTCGATCCGGTGCCGCCTGCGCACTTCCGCATCGGCCTGCGTCAGCACGCGATCGGCCGCCATCACCTCCTCGCGCGTGTAGCCGCTGGCGGCCGTGTAGGCGGGATTTACCTCGACGGCACGGTAGGCGGCATCCCGGAGGACCAGCGCGTCGGCCGATGCGTTGAAGATGGCCCGGTACTGCTCCTCGCTGTCGCGCAGGGCCTGCTCGGACCGCCTGGCCTGGGTGATGTCGCGCCCGATGTACAGCACGTGCGGCCTGCCGCGATGCTGGATCGGCACGCCGCGCAGTTCCAGCTCGTAGCGGTGGCCGTCACGGTGCAGCAGCTGCGTCTCCAGCCGGATCATGGCGCCGCCCAGGGCCTTCTCGTGCTGTGCACGGATCGTGGCACTCACCTCCGGCGGATTGGCCAGCACCCGGTCCAGGCCCAGCACCTCGGCCCGGGTGTAGCCGGTCATCGCCTCGTAGGTGGCGTTGACGTCCACGATGCTGAAGTCGGCGGCACGCAGCACCATGGCGTCGATGGAGGCATTGAAGATCGCGCGGTACTGCTCCTCGCTGTCGCGCAGCGCGCGGTCGGCGCGGCGCCGCTCGGTGATGTCGCGCACCACGGTCAGCGCGTGCGGCCGGCCGCGCTGCACGAAGGGCATCACCCGCAGGTCGGCCTCGAAGGTGCTGCCGTCGGGCCGCAGCACGGTGGTTTCGACGTGGGTGGTGCGGCCGGCCAGCGCGCCGCGGACCTGGTCCAGCCGCGCCCGCACGTAGTCCGCCGGCATGCTGCGCGGGTAGGTCCGGCCGATCACGTCCTCGCGTCGCACCCCGTACAGCGCGACCCCGGCCGGATTGACGTCCGCGATGCGGAGCTGCTCGTCCCACACGAACAGGCCGTCGAGCGAGCCTTCGAACACGGCCCGGTACTGCTCCTCGCGCTGGCGCAGGTCTTCCAGCACCTGCTTCTGCGCCTCGGCCGCGCTCAGCCGCTCCACCTCCGCCGCCACGCGCACGGCCAGGATCTTGAGCGTGGCCTGCACCCGCTCGACCTGCCGCAGGGGCCGGCGCGAGGCCACCGACACGATGCCCAGCGGCGAGCCGTCCAGCGCCGCCAGCGGATGGCCGGCGTAGCTGTCCAGGCAGTTCGTGAGGGCGTCGGCGTCGCTCGGGAATCGGGCCTGGACGCCCGTCGGGTAGGCGCGGTAGCGCTGGCCCAGCACGGTCTCGCAGGGCGTGCCGGCCACCGGGTAGCTGATGCCCTGGCTGACCTCGCCGTCGAAGTACATGGCCAGCATGCGCAGCATGCCGGGTTGGGCCGGGTCGTAGCGGGCGATGAAGGCGACCTCGACCTGCAGCAGCGTGGCCAGCAACCGCACCAGCTCGTCGAACACCATCCCGCTCGGCGAAGCCGACACGGCCAACGCCACCGCCCGCAGCGCCTCGTCGGTGCGTCGGCGCTCGATGTCCGGTCCCAGCGTGGCCGCCGCGATCCCGAGCATCGCCTGTACGTGGCCTTCATCGCCGCCGGCCAGGGGCCGGCGGTCCAATGCCGCCAGCAGGCCGAGCGGCTCGCCATCGCTGTCGAACAGCGGCACGGCGGCCAGCGAATCCAGCTTCCTGGCTGCGAACACCGAGCCGTCCGGCAGGCGGGGCAACAGGCCACGGGCGACGTACGCCTGGCCCTGGCTGCGGGTGGCGGCGGCCGGCAATGCGTCAGTGGGGAAGTCGAAGTTCTCGGCCGCGCAGCAGTCGATGCGGACAGCCAGCGTGCGCAGGGTGGCTCGCGTGGCGTCGGTGTAGACGGCCACCAGCACCATGGCGGCGGGCAGGCTGGCGGCCAGTTCGCGCACGAGCTCGGCGAAGTGGTCCGAGCTGCCGGGGTGCGCCACGGCCAGCGCGACACGCCTCAGTCCCTGTACCGGGTCGGCGCCGAGGCGCCTGGACACCGGCGGGTGCGATGCGGCGTGCCTGCTCATGCTGCCAGTCTAGGAGGCCCGGCGTGCCGCCGTGCGTGGAATTGCCCGGCGAATACACGGCCGATACAAGCCGGTTGCAGACAGCCCCCGCGCTGCCGGGGGGCAGGCGGGGCACTGGTGGTCCGGCACGATGCGCTCGGGTTCAGCGCTGGTCCTGGTTGCTCGCGAACAGCGTGGTGCCGGTCTGCCGCGGCATCTGCGCGAAGTAGGACGAGCCGCTGTCCTCCGAGTTCATGGCGCGGACCTGGTCGCGCGACGCGATGTACGCGGCGGTGGCTTGCGCGCGGGTGATGGTGCTCATCCGCTCCTGCGGCGCGTTGGCCTGCAGGGTCCATTCGTTGGCGGCGGAGCTCAGCGCGGCCGGCTGGCTCAGCGTCTCGGCCTGCACCTCGGCGCGGCTGCGCGTCCCGGCGAACGGTTGCGCCTGGCTCTGCAGGCGGTACTCGGACCCGGCAGCGGACAGCTCGCTCCGGTGCGCCATCACCTCGGCCTTCACCTCGGCGCGGGTGCGGGCGCCGGCGTAGGGCGTGGAGTCGAGGGAGGGGCTCTCGGCGATTGCGCTGCCCGCCATGGCCGACATCAGGATGGCGGCGGCGAAGGCGGAGCTGCGGGAGGCGTGGGCGGCGGCGAAACGGCGGTTCATGACGATCTCCTGAGCGAAGCAGATCATGGAGGTGGCAAGGCGGCCTTCGCTCTCTTGTTCCGCATTGCCCCGTGGCATGGGAAGCAGTGTGGAAGGCACCGGTATTCGCCCGATTTCCGCCGGCCACCGTTTTGTATCGCGCGGGTATTCGTGCGTGCGGCTCGGCCGCAGCCCCCCCGGGACTACCATGGCATGGCAAGGACCCCTCGCCATGGACGACATCGAGCTCGCCGACAACCCCACCCGCCATCGTTTCGAACTGCGCCAGGGCGGCGAGGTCGCGGCCTTCTCGGAATACAACGAGTTGAAGGGCGCGCTGCTCTTCACGCACACCGAGGTGCTGCCCGCCCACGAAGGCAAGGGACTGGGAAGTCGTCTGATCGCATTCGCCCTGGACGAAGTCCGCCGGCGAGGCCTGCAGGCCATTCCCGCCTGTCCTTTCGTGGCGGCCTACATCCGCAAGCACCCGGAGTACCTGGACCTGGTGGCCGAACGCAGCCGGCGTGCGTTCCTGAAGTGAGGAGGCGTCCCGGTGCGTGTCCGGTACGACGCTGTGGAGTGTGGCCTGCCCGGAGGGACTCGAACCCCCGACCTGCTGCTTAGAAGGCAGCTGCTCTATCCAGTTGAGCTACGGGCAGGTGAGTGCGTGAGAGAAGAAGTGGTCGGAGCGAAGGGATTCGAACCCCCGACCCTCTGGTCCCAAACCAGATGCGCTACCAGGCTGCGCTACGCTCCGAACCTGGGCATTCTAACGAGGCGACTGCCGCCAGGAGGGAAGCAATGGCGATCCGGATCGTGAGACTGGGGACACCCCGCAAACCCGGCGAGGGGCCGCGCATCGGCACGGTGCGCAGGCCGCCGAGGGGCGTGCCCAAGGAGCGCTTCGCCGCCGACGACTGGTACGACGTGTGGTACCCCAACCTGTCGCCCAGCCCGCCGGTGATGCAGATCGCGCTGCACGCGAAGGACGACAAGTCCTGGGCGGAGTTCACGCGCAAGTTCAAGGCCGAGATGGCGCAGCCCGATGCCAGCCGCTCGCTGGACCTGCTGGCCACGCTGTCGCACACCAGCAATTTCTCCATGGGCTGCTACTGCGAGAACGAGGCACGCTGCCACCGCTCGCTGCTGCGCGCCCTGCTGGAGCAGCGGGGCGCGCAGATCGTCGATTGAGAACTCGGCGGACGGCGCCCCCGGAGCACCGCCCTCCCCGGCTTTACTTCTCGTCCAGTTTCTTGGCCTGTCCCGGCGGCAGGCAGCCGTTATCCTTCTTGGCCAGCCCCGGCGGGCAGTCGCCCCGGTTGCCCATGGCGGACGTTCCGCGGTGGCGCGAGTCGTGCGACGCGGTACTGTCCTTGCGATCGTGCTTGCGGTCGTGCATCCGGTCGCCGGTGCGGTCGTGCGTGCGGTCATGGGCACGGTCGTAGGTGCCGCTGGTCCCGCCCAGGTAGATGTTGTTGGTGTTGCTGTTGGTGGCGCTGGAGCTGGAGCCGGAGCTCGCGTCGCTGCCGCTGGTGGAACCGCTGCTGCTGCCGCTCGCGCCCATGCTGTTGGTGGCCGGCGCCGGATCGCCCGGGCGAATGATGGCGCCACCGCTCGCTCCCAGCGTGCCCTCGGTGGTGGCACCCTGCCCGGTCACCGAGTTCTGCGACGACAGCTTGCCGCTGCTCGTGGCCGCTGCGCCGGACTGGGTGTCGAGCGTCGAATTGGAGGAAGCCGTCTGCGCGTACGCGGCGCCGCCGGCCAGTGTGGAGGCGAGCAGGATGCCCAGAAGTTTGCTCATGCGTGGATCTCCTTGAAGCGAGACCCCGGCGCGACGCAGGCGCCAGGGCATGACGGCAGGATGCCCGCATGGCTGCGCTGCAGTGGTCGGACGCGTGAACGCATCCGGGTGCGAGGGCTCCGACAGGCGGTAGGAGGAGGATGGCCTCCGGAAGCGGCATCGCACCACGCCCTCGCCCAGAGGCGATCGCCCATGAAAAAGCGCCGGCAAGCGGCGCTTTCTATTGCGAGGCGGAGCTTTCAGCTCACAGCTTCACGTACTCGTACTCCACCGGCTGGGCATTGATGCCACGGTCCGGCGGTGCGATCCACGCAGCCATCTTGCCCGGCTCGGTGACGCGCTGCATCAGGCTCTTGACGAAGCGGATGTCCTCCTCGGTCGGAATCCACTCGGCCTTGCGCGCCTCGAATTCGGCGGCGGTGACCGGGTTGCCCTGCGGGTCGGTGTGCATGCCCGCCCAGGCGCCCACGTTGCGGCGGAAGCGCGTGGAGGGAAGCTTGAACTCGAAGGGCACGCCGGCCTTCTTGACCAGCATGTTCCAGCGCGTCACGCCGACGTTGCAGTCCTTGGCGTACTCGAGCCGGGTGATCTCGTTGATGCCGTTGCGCACCGAGATGGTCTCGTCCTTCACGCCGCCCTTGCCGTCCGGCACCTGGATGGTCATGCTGGTGTCGGCCTCGACGTGGTCGGCGAACTTGGCCTCGTCGGGGCGGCCCTTGATGCCGTTGCTGAAGTAGTTGGCCGCGTTGGACGAGGCCTCCGAACCGAACAGGTCCAGCGAGCTGGTGAACCAGAAGTTCATGAACTTCTGGATGGTCGGCAGGTCGATGGCGCCGGCGTTGCGGACCTTCCGCCAGTCGTCGGTGTCCAGCTCCTTCATCACCTCCAGCGTGCGCTTGATGGTCCGGCCGACGCCGGTCTCGCCCACGAACATGTGATGCGCTTCCTCCGTCAGCATGAACTGGCAGGTGCGCGACAGCGGATCGAACGCGCTCTCGGCCAGCGACTTGAGCTGGAACTTGCCGTCGCGATCCGTGAAGTAGGTGAACATGAAGAAGGACAGCCAGTTGTCCATCGGCTCGTTGAAGGTGCCCAGGATGCGCGGCTTGTCCGGGTCGCCCGAGTGGCGCTCCAGCAGTTCCTCGGCTTCCTCGCGGCCGTCGCGGCCGAAGTAGGCGTGCAGCAGGTAGACCATGGCCCACAGGTGGCGGCCTTCCTCCACGTTCACCTGGAACAGGTTGCGCAGGTCATAGAGCGAGGGCGCGGTGTGGCCCAGCAGGCGCTGCTGTTCCACCGACGCCGGCTCGGTGTCACCTTGCGTGACGATCAGGCGGCGGAACGTGGAGCGGAACTCGCCGGGCACGTCCTGCCAGGCGTCCTGGCCCATGAAGTCGCCGAAGCCGATCTTGCGGCCCTCCTGCTTGTCGGCCAGGAAGATGCCCCAGCGGTAGTCGGGCATGGGGGTGTAGCCGTACTGGGCCCAGCCTTGCGCGTCGACGCCGACGGCGGTGCGCAGGTAGACGTCGCTGGCCTTGAAGTCGCTCGGGCCCATCTCGTCCCACCAGCGCAGGAAGGCGGGCTGCCAGTGCTCGAGGGCGCGCTGCAGCTGGCGGTTGTCGCCGAGGCTGATGTTGTTGGGGATCTTGGCCTGCAGGTCGATGGTGCTCATGGTGTGTCCTGTCCTTGTCTCTCGGGATTCGTCGTCCCCGCGAAGGCGGGGATCCAGTGCTTCGTCAGATGCGCTTCCAGTCGAATTTCGCCTTGCGCCCGGTGCCGAACAGCTTCAGCGCGCCGTCCTCGCCGACGGCGTTGGGCCGGATGAAGATCCAGTTCTGCCAGGCGGACAGCCGGCCGAACACGCGCGTCTCCATGGTTTCCTTGCCGGGGAAGCGCAGCGAGGCTTCCATGCCGGTCAGGGCGTCGGGCGACAGGGAGGCGCGCTCTTCCAGCATCAGCCGGATCTCGTCGTCCCAGTCGATGTCGTCGGGGGTCAGCGTCACCAGGCCCAGCCCCAGCGCCTGGTCGGCGCGCAGCGCACTGCCCTGCAGCGCCTGCAGCTGTTCGATGGTGCCGGCGTCCTCGTTGAAGCGGGTCTGCAGGCGGGTCAGGCCGTTGACCTCCGGGTACCAGCCGAAGTTGGCGGCCGACAGGTGCAGCGCGGGCGCCACGTCCGGGGCATCCGGCAGATCCAGCATGTAGATGCGGTCGCAGGCCAGCGCCAGCTCGTAGAAGGTGCCGGCGAAGCAGGAGCCCTGGTCGACCAGCGCGATCAGCGAGCGGCTGGTGACGTCCAGGCGGGCCAGCGTGCGGCGCAACAGGCCCAGCGTCTCGCGCACCAGCCAGTGGCCCTTGTGCTGCTGCAGCACCGCATCGGCCTGCAGCACGCGCTGGGCGTCGCCGCGGGTCTTGATCACCCAGGTGCCGACTTCCAGCTCGTTGGTGCGCAGCTGCAGGATGGCGTCGTCCAGCTCGCGGGCGAACTGGAGCGGCCACCACTGGGCGCCGGCGGCCACGATGGCCTCGGGTGCGGACTCGACGGCGGCGGCCGGCGCGTTCACCGTGAAGGTCGCGATGCGCGCCGCGCGGTCGACCTGCACGTCCAGCGTCTCGTAGTGGTAGCCCTGCTCGTCGATGCGCACCGGCAGCGGCGTGAGCTCGATGCCCTGCTCGGGGCCTTGGCGGGTCGACTGCTTGCGCAGCCCCTCGACCTCGGCCGCCACCAGTTGCGGGAACTGCTGCGGCTTGGCATGGGCGTCGATCAGCTTCCAGTCCTTGGCCCGGTCGGCGCGGACGCCCTCGCTGGTGGTGCAGAAGATGTCGGCCAGGTCGCGACGCACCTTGCGCTTGTCGGTCACGCGCGTCAGGCCGCCGGTGCCGGGCAGCACGCCCAGCAGCGGCACTTCCGGCAGGCTGACCGTGGAGGAGCGATCGTCCACCATCACGATGCGGTCGCAGGCCAGCGCCAGCTCGTAGCCGCCGCCAGCGCAGGCGCCGGTGACCGCCGCCACCGACTTCAGGCCGTCGTGCTGCGAGGAGTCCTCCAGGCCGTTGCGGGTCTCGTTGGTGAACTTGCAGAAGTTCACCTTCCAGGCGTGGGTGGACAGGCCCAGCATGTAGATGTTGGCGCCCGAGCACCAGATCTTGTCCTTGCCCGACTCGAACACCACGACCTTGACGCCCGGATGCTCGAAGCGGATGCGGTTGAGGGCATCGTGCAGTTCGATGTCCACGCCCAGGTCGTAGCTGTTGAGCTTGAGCTTGTAGCCCGGCTTGATGCCGCCGTCCTCGTTGATGTCCAGCTTCAGGCGCGCGACGTCGCCCTCGACGGACAGGCTCCAGTGCTGGTACTTCGCCGGGTGGGTGGCGAAGCTGACCAGTTCGCGGTCGCCCTGCTTGAACAGCAGGGGCTCGGTCATGGCGTTCATTGCGCGGTCTCCTTGGGAATGCGGGTGGGGGCCGTGGGTCGCGCGTCGGCCGGTGCGGCGCCGCGAGCGGTGGATTCGGCGTCGGGGCGGGCGGCCACCGCAGGTACGGCCCGCTCCAGGTCCTTGAACGACTGCTTGACGCTGCGGGCGGCGGTGTCCACCACCGCATCGGCACGCGCGTACAGCGTCTCGCGGCTGGCCAGGATGCGCCGCAGGTCGTCCAGGGCTTCGTTGGTGGCGCCGCGGGTGCTGTCGAAGGGGCGCATGTCGCCCTGCGCCACCACGCGGCTCATGTGTTCTTCCGGGCTGGCTTTGAGCCAGACGCAGTAGAAGCGGCTCTGCAGCAGGTCGAAGGTCTCGCGCTCGCTGACGATGCTGCCGCCGGTGGTCATGACCACGCCGTCCGGATGCTCCTCGGCGATGCGGAACAGGGCGCGGCGCTCGTAGCGGCGGAAGCCCGCCTGGCCGTGCAGCAGCAGGATCTCGTTCATGCCGATCCCGGCCTCGCGCTCGATCTCGCGATCGAGTTCGACGAAGGGAACGCCCCGCTCGGCCGCGAGCTGTGCCCCGAGCGTGGACTTGCCGGCGCCTCGCAGCCCGATCAGGGCGATGCGCTGCTCGCGGCCGTGCTCGTCGTCGAGCCCGAAGGTGCTGGCCAGCAGCGCATGGGCCTGGTCGAGCTGGTGCTCGTCGAGGCGCTCCAGCAGGTCGTGCAGGCGGCCGAGCGCGGGGCGCGGCGCATCCTGGAACAGCTCGAGCACCGTGATGTGCAGGGCGCGGGCGACCGCCTGCAGCGAATGGATGGACACGTTGCCCTTGCCGGTCTCCACGTCGGCCAGGAACCGCTCGGACAGGCCCGAGTCGTGGGCCAGCTGCTTGCGGGTCATGCCGCGACGGGCCCGCCAGGCACGCACGCGCCCACCGAGCTCGGCCATGGTGGCCTGGGTGTCGGAAGCGGAAAGGATGGGCATGGGCGCGTTGTGGTTGATCTAAATCAAGATTGCAGTATACTTCCGACCAGCGACCTGTCAAGCAGTTTGCTTCATGTCAATTCAAGGAAGTCACCTATGAAGCTGAAGATCCTCGTCGGCACCATGACCAGCACCGCCGACTATGTGGCCCAGGCGATCCAGATGGACTGCGCGGACCTGATCGAGGAGATCGAGGTCGTGCTGATGGACGGGCTGGACATCTCCGCCTTCGATGAAGATGCGCTATACCTCATCTGCAGCTCAACCTACGGCTCGGGCGATGTCCCGGACAACGCCCGCGCTCTCTACGAGTCGCTGGACAGCACCCCCAAGTACCTGGGCCACGTACGCTACGGCGTGATCGCCCTGGGCGACCGCACCTACCAGCAGACCTTCTGCTTCGGCGGCAAGAAGTTCGACGAGCGCCTGCAGGGCCTGGGCGCCCAGCGCATCGGCGAGGTCTTTCTCCATGACGCCAGCGCGGGAACCATGCCGGAGGAAGAAGGCACCGCGTGGTGCCGCCAGTGGCTGGCGCAGGCGCTGGCCCCTGAAAAGGCCGCGGCTTGAACTGAATTAATGACGGGGCGCACGCATCGCGCGACCATCGCTATGTAGCAGCCCCCACCGGCCCGACCGGCGAGGGCCTACGAACAACGAGGAGACCAGGCCATGCACATGAGCCACGCCGACCACGGCACCCACCCGCCCCGGGTGGACATCCCGCGCGACTACAACGCCGCGTACGACCTGCTGGCGCGCAATGCGTCGCGCGCCGCGAAGCCCGCGTTCATCGACGCGGCCACCGGGGCCATGCTGACCTACGGCCAGCTCACCGAACAGGCGCACCGCTTCGCCAATGCGCTTCGCGACCGTGGCCTGCGGCCCGAAGACCGCGTGCTGATGGCCATGCTGGACACGCCGGAATGGCCGGTGGTGTTCCTCGGCTGCATGCTGGCCGGCGTGGTGCCCATCGCCGCCAACACCCTGCTGACCGGGCCCGACTTCGAGTTCATGCTGCGCGATTCGCGGGCCCGCGCGCTGTTCGTCTCCAAGCCGCTGGCGGCCACCTTCGACCCCGTCATCGGCAAGGCGCCGGCGCTCAAGATGGTGATCCAGGCCGGCACCGAAGGCCCCGACACGGTCGCCGGCATGGTGGCCGCCGGCTCGCCCGAACCCAAGGTCGAGGCCACCTGTGCCGACGACGCCTGCTTCTGGCTCTACTCCAGCGGGTCCACCGGCACGCCCAAGGGCACGGTCCACCTGCACAGCCACCTGATCCAGACCGCCGAGCTGTATGGCCGCGCCGTGCTCGGCATCCGCGAGGACGACGTGGTCTATTCGGCCGCCAAGCTGTTCTTCGCCTACGGACTGGGCAACGCCCTCACCTTCCCCATGAGCGTGGGCGCCACCACGGTGCTGCTGCCCTCGCGGCCGACGCCGGGCGATGTGTTCGGCGTGCTGAAGAAATACCAGCCGACCATCTTCTACGGCGTGCCGACGCTATACGCCGCGCTGCTGGCGGAGCCGGCGCGTCCGGCGCGCAAGGAACTGAACCTGCGCATGTGCACCAGCGCCGGCGAGGCGCTGCCGGCGGAGATCGGCAAGCGCTGGAACGCCGAGTACGGCTGCGAGATCCTGGACGGCATCGGTTCCACCGAGATGCTGCACATCTTCCTGTCCAACCGCCCCGGCGAGGTCCGCTACGGCACCACCGGCAAGCCGGTGCCGGGGTACGAGGTGCGCATCGTCGGCGACGACGGCCAGGTCTGCGGCGTCGGCGAGATCGGCGAGTTGCAGATCAGCGGCCCGAGCGCGGCCCTGATGTACTGGAACAACCGCAGCAAGACCAAGGCCACCTTCTGCGGCGAGTGGACGCGCAGCGGCGACAAGTACACCTGTGACGCCGACGGCTACTACACCTACGGCGGGCGCAGCGACGACATGCTCAAGGTGGGCGGCATCTACGTCTCGCCGTTCGAGGTCGAGGCTTCGTTGATGACGCACCCGGCGGTGCTCGAGGCCGCGGTGATCGGCGTCGCCGACAGCGACCAGCTGGTCAAGCCCAAGGCCTACGTGGTGCTCAAGGCCGGGCAGCAGGTGGACGCCGCCGCGCTGCAGCAGCACGTGAAGGGCCAGCTCGCCCCCTACAAGTACCCGCGCTGGGTGGAGTTCGTGACCGAGCTGCCCAAGACGGCAACCGGCAAGATCCAGCGGTTCAAGCTGCGCCAGTTGGGCCAGTGACAAAGGACAAGGTCCGCGCCCTGCGCCGGGCCTTTCCCTAGGGGTAAATCTTGGTGCGCCCTCGCCGCGCCCTGCGGTACAAATTGCTTTAGACCTCAACTAAATGGAGACCCACGAATGACCACTCGCCGCCTCGTCCTCACCCGCAGCGCCGCCGTCGTCGGCGCCGCTTCCGTCGGCCTGCTGCTGCCGCAGATCGTGCGCGCGCAGTCCAACCGCGTGCGCGTGGGCTTCATGCTGCCCTACACCGGCACCTACGCACAGCTCGGCGTGAACATCGAGAACGGCGTGCGCATGGCCATCAACGAGAAGGGCGGCAAGCTCGGCGGACGCGAGATCGAGTGGTTCAAGGTCGACGACGAGTCCGAGCCGTCCAAGGGCGTGGAGAACGCGCAGCGCCTGGTGCAGCGTGACAAGGTCGACGTGCTGATCGGCACCGTGCACTCCGGCGTGCAGATGGGCATCCATCGCGTCGCGCGCGAGTCCGGCGTGCTCAGCCTCATCCCCAACGCCGGCGTCCACGCCGCCACCCGCGGCCTGTGCGCGCCCAACGTGTTCCGCACCTCCTTCACCAACAGCCAGCCGACGCTCGCCCTGGGCAAGCCCATGGTCGACAAGGGCCTGAAGAAGGCGGTCTGGATCACCTGGAAGTACGCGGCCGGCGACGATGCCTTCGAGGGCTTCAAGGAGAGCTACACCAAGGCCGGCGGCACCATCGTCAAGGAACTGGGCCTGCCCTTCCCGAACGTGGAGTTCCAGGCGCTGCTGACCGAGATCGCCTCGCTCAACCCGGATGCCGTGGCCTGCTTCTTCGCCGGCGGCGGTGCCGCCAAGTTCATCCGCGACTACGCCGCCGCGGGCCTGAAGGGCAAGATCCCGCTGTGGGGCTCGGGCTTCCTGACCGAAGGCGTGCTCGATGCCGCCGGCCCGGCTGCCGAGGGCATCATGACCACGATGCACTACAGCGACTCGCTGGACACCCCGCGCAACCACCAGTTCCGCAAGGCCTTCGCCACCACCTTCAAGCTGCAGCCGGACGTGTACGCCGTGCAGGGCTACGACACCGGCCTGCTGCTGGCCCAGGGCATGGAAGCCGTCAAGGGCGACATCGGCAACAAGCAGGCGCTGTACAAGGCGCTGGAGACCCAGACCATCGACAGCCCGCGCGGCAAGTGGACCATGAGCAAGGCCCACAACCCGGTCCAGGACATCTACCTGCGCCGCGTCGAGAAGGGCGAGAACAAGGTGGTCGGCATCGCCGCCAAGGCGCTGGCCGACTCGGGCGCCGGCTGCAAGATGGCCAACGCCTGACGCTCGCACTGCGCGCACGTCGCGCGCGAGGGGCTCGGAACCAGGGCCTGGGGTTAGGGAAACTGCCCCCGGCCCTTTTTCTCGCCCCTCGCATGAGCTGATCCTTTCCGCGCGACAATGCGCGCGCTCGAAGGCGCGTGTGCGTCGATGCTGCGCGCCCGGTCCCCCAGCCCCTAGCTTTAGCCCCCTTGGACTTCTCCACCTTCCTGCTCCAGTTGCTCAACAGCGTCCAGTACGGGCTGTTGCTGTTCATGCTGGCCGCCGGCCTGACGCTGATCTTCGGGATCATGGGCGTGGTCAACCTGGCCCACGGCAGCTTCTACATGCTGGGCGCCTACCTCGCCTGGTGGCTGTCCTCCAGCTTCGGCAGCCTGACGCTGGCCATTGCACTCGGCTCGGTGCTGGCGGTGGCGTTCGGGCTGGTGCTGGAGCGCCTGCTGTTCCGCCACTTCTACCACCGCGACCACCTCGACCAGGTGCTGCTCACCTTCGGCCTGATCTACGTATTCGAGGAAGCCCGCTCCATCTTCTGGGGCGACGACGTGCACGGCGTGCCCATCCCGTCGGCGCTGGCCGCCTCGATCCCGCTGACCGACAACCTGTCCTACCCGGTGTACCGCCTGTTCATGTCCGGCCTGTGCATCGTGCTGGCGCTCGGGCTGTACTTCCTGATCTCCAGGACCCGGCTGGGCATGAAGATCCGGGCCGGCGCCTTCAACCACGACATGACCGAGGCGCTGGGCATCAACATCAAGCGCATCCACGCCATCGTGTTCGCGCTCGGCGTGGGCCTGGCCACCATCGCCGGCATGATCGCCGCGCCGATCTCCAGCGTGTACCCGAACATGGGCTCGCAGGTGCTGATCATGTGCTTCGTGGTGGTGGTGATCGGCGGCATCGGCTCGGTGCGCGGCGCGCTGATCGCCGCGCTGATGGTCGGCGCCGTCGACACCTTCGGCAAGGTGCTGCTGCCCCAGGTGGCCGGCATGCTGGTCTACATCCTGATGGCAGCCGTGCTGCTGTGGAAGCCGGAAGGCCTGTTCAAGCAATGAGCGCCGCTCAATCCCACCTCGAAGTCCTTCCCCGCAGCCTGCAGGTGCTGCTGGCGCTCGGCTTCATCGCGCTGGCCGCGTTCCCCTTCGTCGGCAGCGACTTCTACGCCTCCATGGTGGCCCGGATGATGATCCTGGCGATCTTCGCCATGAGCCTGGACCTGCTGCAGGGCGTCACCGGGCTGGTCTCGCTGGGCCATGCCGCCTTCTTCGGGGTCGGCGGCTACATGCTGTCCATGGTGTCCTCCGACAGCGCCGCCGTGAGCCTGTGGTGGACGCTGCCGGTGGCGCTGCTCGCCTCCGGCCTGTTCGCGCTGGTGATCGGCTTCTTCGTGGTTCGCACCCGGGGCATCTACTTCATCATGGTGACGATGGCGTTCGCCCAGATGCTGTTCTACCTGGTGTTCGACAACAAGGACCTGGAGGTCCTGGGCACCTCGCTGCGCCTGGGCGGCTCCGACGGCATGTACATCAACTTCAAGCCCGACGCCGGCCTGTTCGACCTGGAGGACAGGAAGGTCTTCTACTTCTTCACGCTCGCTTGCCTGGTGCTCGTCTATGCCTTCCTGCGCCGGCTGCTCTGGAGCCCCTTCGGCCGCGTGCTGGCCGGCATCCGCGTGAACGAGCACCGCATGCGCGCGCTCGGCTACGGCACCTTCGGCTACAAGCTGGCGGCCTTCACGCTGGCCGGCGCGCTGGCCGGCCTGGCGGGCTACCTGTGGGGCGCGCAGACCGGTTTCGTGAACCCCGAGCTGATGGGTTTCCACATGAGCGCGCACGCCATCATGATGGTGATCCTGGGCGGCATGGGCAATTTCGCCGGCGCCATCATCGGCGCCTTCGCCTTCGAGTACCTGCTGCACCTGTTCAAGGACCTGCCCGACATCGGCGACTTCCGGGTCGGCAAGCACTGGCAGCTGTGGATGGGCCTGTTCATCGTGCTCGTGGTGGCGTTCGCGCCGCGCGGCCTGCTCGGCGCGGTCGAACGCATCCTGCGCCGCAAGCCAGGAGCCGGCGATGCCTGAAGTCCTGCTCTCGGCGAGGAACCTGACCAAGCGCTTCGGCGGGCTGGCGGCGGTGCACGACGTGTCGCTCGACCTGTGGCGCGGCGCCATCCATGCGGTGATCGGCCCCAACGGCGCCGGCAAGTCCACCCTGACCAACCTGCTCTCGGGCGACCTGCCGCCCACCACCGGCAGCATCCACCTGCGCGAGGCCGAGGTCACGGGGCGCAGCCCCGAGCGCATCTCGCGGGCCGGGCTGGGACGCAGCTACCAGAAGACCAACATCTTCCTGCCCTTCACCGTGTGGGAGAACGTGCGCCTGGCCGCGCAGTCGCGCGCGCAGCACCCGCTGCGCTGGCTGCGCCGCGCCACCTCCTTCAAGGCCACCAACGAGCAGGCCGAGCGGGCCATCGAACTGGCTGGCCTGGCGGAGCGCCGCAACGCGGTTGCCGGCACCATCAGCCACGGCGAGCAGCGCCAGCTGGAAATTGCCATGACCCTGGCCACCGCACCGCAGGTGCTGCTGCTCGACGAGCCGCTGGCCGGCATGGGGACCTCCGAGGCCGAGCGCATGGTGGAGCTGCTGCAGCGCCTCAAGCAGGCCCACGCCATCATGCTGGTGGAGCACGACATGGACGCCGTCTTCGCGCTGGCCGAGCAGCTCACCGTCATGGTCAACGGCCAGGTGATCGCCAGCGGCACCCCCGAGCAGGTCCGCGGCGACGCGGGCGTGCAGGCCGCCTACCTGGGCGAGGAGGAACTGTGAGCCCCCACGCTTGGCACTTCGTGCACTGCGCTGCCCCCCGAGGGGGCGGAAGCCTCCATGGGGCGGCCCTGCGGAGGCTTGACTGATGGCCGAACTCCTCATCGACGCCCGCGGCCTGCACACCTACTACGGCCAGAGCCACATCCTGCGCGGCGTGGACTTCCAGGTCGCGCGCGGCGAGACCATCGGGCTGATGGGCCGCAACGGCATGGGCAAGAGCACGCTGCTCAAGACCCTGATGGGCCTGGTCAAACCGCGCCAGGGCACCGTCCGGGTCGCCGGCCGCGACATGACCGGTTGCGCACCCTACGAGATCGCGCAGCTGGGCGTGGCCTACGTGCCCGAGGGCCGCGGCATCTTCGGCAACCTGAGCGTCGTCGAGAACCTGAAGATGGCGGCGCGCCCCGGCACCCGCGGCCAGCGCGACTGGACCTACGAGCGCGTGCTGGAGACCTTCCCGCGCCTGGCCGAGCGGCTCTCGCACGGCGGGCAGCAGCTGTCGGGCGGCGAGCAGCAGATGCTGACCATAGGCCGGGCGCTGATGACCAACCCCGACGTGCTCATCCTCGACGAAGCCACCGAAGGTCTGGCGCCGCTGATCGCGCGCGAGATCTGGCGCATCTGCGGGCTGATCCGCGAGACCGGCATCTCCACCGTGATCGTGGACAAGAACTGGAAGCACGTCACCCAGCTCACCAACCGCAACCTCATCCTCGTCAAAGGCGCCGTCGTGTTCAGCGGCAGCTCCGATGAGTTGCGCGCCCAGCCCGACCTGCTGACGCAGCACCTGGGCGTGTAAGCCCACCCGCCGCCGCAGCGCGGCGATTCTTCCATTGCCCGTGTGGGCCAGCGTGCACCTGCCGGTGTCGGCGCCCGTCGCCGCGGGACTGTAGGTGCGCACCTACGGCATTTCGCCCGCGCTTCCTTCATGCTTGCCTTGTCGCGTGCAGCAGAATTTTTTGCACACGCAAGTTACGGAACATGACGAGCCGCTCCACCCCATCCGGCGCAGTCGCCTCCCCCGTTCCGGACGTCCAGCGGGGCCCCATCCGCCCCAGCCACCACCACCGCCAGTTCGAGGTCATGGGTGCCCATCCGGACGGCACCGGCACGCGCTTCACCGTCTGGGCGCCGAACGCACGCAGCGTCGGCGTGGCCGGATCGTTCAACGGCTGGCACGCGGAGCCGTTGCAGAAGCTGGAGGACGGCAGCGGCCTGTGGCACGGGCGCATCGAAGGCGTCCGCCCTGGCGCCTGCTACAAGTACCGCATCCAGGGCGCCTACGGCGAGTGGATGGACAAGGCCGATCCCTATGCCTTCCGCTGCGAACACCCGCCCGGCACGGCCTCCCAGGTCTGGGACCTGTCGCACGAGTGGGGCGACCGCGAGTGGATGGCGCAGCGCGGACAGCGCCAGTCGCACCGGCAGCCGATCTCGATCTACGAGGTGCACCTGGGCTCCTGGCAGCGCGAGGAGGACGGACGGGTCCTGAACTACCGCGACCTCGCCGTGCGCCTGGCCTCCCACTGCCGCACCATGGGCTTCACCCACGTGGAGCTGATGCCCATTGCGGAGCACCCGTTCTATGGCTCCTGGGGCTACCAGACCACCGGCTACTTCGCGCCCACCGCGCGCTACGGCACGCCGCAGGACCTGATGGTGATGGTGGACACGCTGCACCAGCAGGGCATAGGCGTGATCCTGGACTGGGTCGGTTCCCACTTCCCCTCGGACTGGCATGCGCTGGCCCGCTTCGACGGCACCGAGCTGTACGAGCACGCCGATCCGCGCATGGGCTACCACCCGCAGTGGAACAGCCTGATCTTCAACTACGGCCGCTACGAGGTCCGCGACTTCCTCATCAGCAACGCCCTGTTCTGGCTGGAGAAATACCACTTCGACGGCCTGCGCGTCGACGCGGTCGCGTCCATGCTGTACCTGGATTTCGCGCGCGAACCGGGCCAGTGGATTCCCAACCCGCAGGGCGGCAACCAGAACCTGGAGGCGGTGCGCTTCCTGCAGGACCTCAACAGCACCGTCTATGCCGCCTTCCCGGACGTGCACATGATTGCCGAGGAGTCCACCGCCTGGCCGGGCGTGTCGCGCCCGGTGCACCACGGCGGACTGGGCTTCGGCATGAAGTGGAACATGGGCTGGATGAACGACACGCTGCGCTACCTGCAGCGGCCGCATTTCTTCCGGCGCTGGCACGGCGACGACATCCGCTTCTCCTCGATCTACGCCTTCAACGAGAACTTCGTGCTGCCGCTGTCGCACGACGAGGTGGTCTACGGCAAGGGCAGCCTGCTCGGGCGCCAGCCCGGCGACGAGTGGCAGCGCTTCGCCGGCCTGCGCGTGCTGTACGGCCTGATGTGGACGCACCCCGGCAAGAAGCTGCTCTTCATGGGCGGCGAGTTCGGCCAGCTGCAGGAATGGCACCACGAGCGCACGCTCGACTGGCACCTGTGGGCGCGGCCGCTGCACGCCGGCGTGGCCCGCTGGGTGGGCGACCTGAACCAGGCCTACCGGCGCCTGCCCGCGCTGCACGTGAACGACTTCCATCCGGAAGGCTTCGACTGGCTGCCGGTGGACACGCCGGAACCGCAGACCGTGCTGGCCTTCGTGCGCCGGGGCGGCGCCGGCGACCCGCCGGTGGTCGCCCTGTGCAACCTGACACCCGAGCCGCGCCACGGGGTGCGGCTGGGACTACCCCATGCCGGCCCCTGGCGCGAGCTGCTCAACAGCGACGCGGCCTGGTACGGCGGAAGCGGCATGGGCAACCTCGGACGCATCGCCGCGGCCGACGAACCACTGGCGGGCCTGCCCGCCAGTGCCACCCTCACCCTCCCACCCCTGGCCACCCTGGTGCTCGTCGGCGACGCGCCGCCGCCGGGCGCCATCCCTCCTGGAGACAAGCGATGACCGCCCACCGCAACGTGCTGGCCTTCGTCATGGCCGGCGGCGAAGGCTCGCGCCTGCACCCGCTGACGGCCAACCGATGCAAGCCGGCCGTGCCCTTCAACGGCAAGCACCGGCTCGTCGACTTCGTGCTGTCCAACCTGGTCAACTCGGAGATCTGGTCGACCTACCTGCTGGTGCAGTACAAGTCGCAGTCGCTGATCGAGCACGTCCGCCAGACCTGGGCCATGGCGCGCTTCATGCCGCAGCACTTCATCACCTGCGTGCCGCCGCAGATGCGCAACGGCCCCGAGTGGTTCCAGGGCACGGCCGACGCCGTGTACCAGAACATCCACCTGATCGAGAGCATGAAGCCCGACCTGGTGGCCGTGTTCGGGGCCGACCACGTCTACCGCATGGATGTGCGGCAGATGATCGACTTCCACGTCCAGACCGGGGCGCACGCCAGCGTGGCCACCGTGCCGGTGCCGCTGACCCAGTGCAGCCAGTTCGGCATCGTCGGCATCGACGACTCCAACCGCATCACGGCCTTCATCGAGAAGCCCGCCACCACCGACCCCATGCCGGGCAGCCGCACCCACGCGCTGGCCTCCATGGGCAACTACATCTTCGACACCGACGTGCTGCTGCGCCAGCTGCGCCGCATGCACGAGAACGGGACCAGCGACTTCGGCAAGCACATCCTGCCGGCCATGGTCGGCAGCCACAAGCTGGTAGCCTACGACTTCGACACCAACCACATCCCCGGCATCGAACCCTACGAGGAGCACGCGTACTGGCGCGACGTGGGCACCATAGACGCCTACTACGACGCCCACTTCGACACCCTGGGCGCGGCGCCACGCTTCCGCATGAGCAATGCGCGCTGGCCGATCTACGCCAGCCCCGACGAGGCGGAATCGGCACAGATCGAGAACGGCGTGATCCACCGCTCCATCGTCGGCTCCGGCAGCATCGTGGACGGCGCCACGCTGGACCACGCCATGCTGCGGCGCTCGGTGCTGGTCGACCGCGACGCGCACCTGGAGCACTGCATCGTGATGGAGGGTTCGCGCATCGGGCGAGGGGCCCAGGTCCGGCGCGCCATCATCGACCAGGACAACGACGTGCCGCCCGGCGAGCGCATCGGCGTGGACCTGGAGCAGGACCAGCGCCGCTTCCCCGTCAGCGAGAACGGGATCGTCGTGGTCCCGGCCGGCTACTTCCGCGCCGGCATGCGGCGCGCGAGCGCGCAGCGCGGCACCGCCATCGCCGGCAAGCGCCGCCTGGAGGTGGTTGCATGAGGGTGGCGGCCGCCGCCGCCCCCACCACCCCGACCGAAGCGCAGCTGCCGGACCGCTGCGAGCCGGGCCGGCCCTGGCCGCTCGGCGCCACCCTGGACGCCCAGGGCGTCAATTTCGCCGTCCACTCCAGCGTGGCCGACAAGGTCGAGGTCTGCCTGTTCGACCGCACCGGCACGCGCGAGCTGCGCCACGTCGCCCTGCCCTGCCGCACCGGCGACATCTGGCACGGCCTGGTGCCGCGGCTGCCCGCCGGCAGCCGCTACGGGCTGCGGGTGCACGGCCCCTACCAGCCGCAGCAGGGGCTGCGTTGCAACCCGAACAAGCTGCTGCTGGATCCCTATGCCAAGGCGCTGGACCGCCCGTTGCGGGGCGGCGCCTGGCAGTACGCCTACACCCTGGGCGGCCCGGCGCGCGACCTCGCCATGGACACTGTCGACAACGCCGCCGGCGCCGCCAAGTGCGTGGTGCTGGACCCCGCCTTCGACTGGGGCGAGGACCGGCGCCCAGGCACCGCCATGGCCGACACCGTGTTCTACGAGGTGCACGTGCGCGGCTTCACCCAGCTGATGGACGAGGTGCCGCCGGGCCTGCGCGGCACCTTCGCCGGGCTGGCCAGCGAACCGGCCATCGCCCACTTCAAGCGCCTGGGGGTGACCGCCATCGAGCTGCTCCCGGTGCACGCCTTCAACGACGAGCGACGGCTGATCGACCTGGGGCTGGCCAACTACTGGGGCTACAACACCGTCGCCTTCTTCGCGCCCGAGCCGCGCTACTGCGCCGGCGGCGACCCGGACGACTTCAAGCGCATGGTCAAGGCACTGCACGCCGCCGGGCTGGAGGTGATCCTGGACGTGGTCTACAACCACAGCTGCGAGGGCAACCACCTCGGGCCCACGCTGTTCCTCAAGGGCATCGACAACCCGGCCTACTACCGGCTGGCCGAGGACCGTCGCTACTACGACGACGTCACCGGCACCGGCAACACGCTGGACGCCAGCCACCCGGCCACGCTGCGGCTGCTGATGGACAGCCTGCGCTACTGGTACCAGGAGATGCACGTCGACGGCTTCCGCTTCGACCTCGCGCCGGCGATCGCGCGCAACGGCGCCTATGACTTCGACCACCGCTCGCCCTTCCTGGCGGCCGTGGCGCAGGATCCGGTGCTGCGGCAGGCCAAGCTGGTCGCCGAGCCCTGGGACATCGGCGACAACGGCTTCCAGGTCGGCGGTTTCCCGGCCGGCTGGTCGGAGTGGAACGGGCGCTACCGGGATGCCGTGCGCGACTTCTGGCGCGGGACCGACGGCGCGGTGCAGGAGTTCGCAGCCCGGCTGGCGGGCTCCGCGGACATCTACGCGCCTTCGCACCGCCTGCCGGACGCCAGCATCAACCTGGTGACCGTGCACGACGGCTTCACGCTGGCCGACCTCGTGGCCTACAACGAGAAGCACAACGAGGCCAACGCCGAGGACAACCGCGACGGCGAGAGCCACAACCGCTCCTGGAACTCCGGCGTGGAGGGCGAGACCGACGACGAGGAGGTTCTGGCCCTGCGCGAGCGGCGCAAGCGCAATTTCCTCGCCACCCTGTTCTGTTCGCGCGGCGTGCCGCTGCTGCTCGGTGGCGACGAGATGAGCCGCACCCAGGGCGGCAACAACAACGCCTACTGCCAGGACAACCCGGTGAGCTGGTTCGACTGGAGCGAGGCCCGCCGCCAGGATCCGCTGATCGATTTCACGCGGGGGCTGGTGGCGTTGCGGCGCGAACTGCCGGTGCTGCGCGAGAACCGCTTCCCGAGCGGCGAACCCGACGAGATGGACCGACGCGAGCTCGCCTGGTACAGCGTCTGGGGCCTGCCCATGACCGAGGAGGAATGGACCAACCCGGCGGTGCGCTGCATCGCGGCCTTGTTCGACGGGCGCTTCTCGCCGGTGGACGGCCGCGCCAGCCCCAGCGTGCTGCTGCTGTTCAACGCCTCGTACGAAGCGGTGGTCTTCACGCTGCCCGAGATCGCGGGTTTGGCGGAGTGGCGGGTGCGCGTGGACACCGGCCAGGGCCACTTCTCGCCGGACGAGGCCGAGCGCGTCGAGCCACTGGCCCGCGTCGAACTGGAGCCCCATGCGATGGCCGTGCTGGTCGAGGGGCCGCCGCGATGAGGAGCCTGCATGCGATGCGCTTCGGCGCCAGCCTGCTCGAGTCCGGCGGCGCCGACTTCCTCCTGTGGGCGCCGGCAGCGCAGCAGGCGCGATTGGCCTTGTACGAGGGCATCGGCACCGAACCCCGGCTGCTGCCCGCCCGCCGCGATGCCGAGGGCTGGTGGGCCTGCCGCGTGCCGGGGGCCACGGCGGGAACCCTGTACCACTGGTGCATCGACGACGGCCTGCTGGTCCCCGACCCGGCCTCGCGCCACAACCCGCACGGCGTGCACCAGCCCAGCGCCGTCGTGGACCCGCTGGCCTTCGAGTGGGACGAGGACTGGCGGGGACGGCCCTGGCACGAGACCGTGTTGTACGAACTCCACGTGGGTGCCTTCACGCCCGAAGGCACCTTCGCGGCCGCCCAGGCCCGCCTGCCGGAGCTGGCCGCGCTGGGCATCACCGCGATCGAACTGATGCCGCTGGCGGCCTTTCCGGGCCGCTTCGGATGGGGCTACGACGGCGTGCTGCCGTTCGCGCCGCATGCCCCCTACGGCACGCCGGAGGACCTCAAGCGCTTCATCCAGCAGGCGCACCGGCTGGGCCTGTCGGTGCTGCTGGACGTGGTCTACAACCATTTCGGCCCGGACGGCAACTACCTGCCCCGCTACGCGCCCGGCTTCTTCTCCAGCACCCGCAGCAGCCCGTGGGGGGCGGCCATCAATTTCGACGGACCGCACAGCCGGCCGGTGCGGCAGTTCTTCGTCGAGAACGCCCTCTTCTGGCTGGTCGAATACCGCTTCGACGGGCTGCGACTGGACGCCGTGCATGCGATCCGCGACGACGGCGCGCCGCACATCCTGCAGGAGCTGTCGGCCCGGGTGCGCGCCGCCACGCCCGGGCGGCACGTGCACCTGGTGCTGGAGAACGAGGACAACCACCACCAGCGCCTCTCGGCCCGGCCCCGGGCCGGCTGCTACGACGGGCAGTGGAACGACGATTTCCATCACGCGCTGCACGTGGTGCTGACCGGCGAGAGCGGCGGCTACTACCGCGACTACGCGGCGGCTGCGGGCGAGGCGCCGCTCGACCTGCTGGGTCGCGCGCTCACCCACGGCCTGCTGTTCGAGGACAGCCCGCGCAAGCCGGGCGGCGCCCGCGAGAACCCGCGGCCGGCGCCGCCGCAGCCGCTGTCGACGATGGTCAACTTCGCGCACAACCACGACCAGGCCGGCAACCGGGCGTTCGGCGAGCGGCTGGCGGCGCTGGCCGGACCCGAGGCCGCGCCGCTGGCCACCCTGCTGGCGCTGTTGACCCCGGCGGTGCCGCTGCTGTTCCTGGGCGAGGAGTCGGGCAGCACGCGGCCCTGGCTGTACTTCGCCGACTGGGACGGGGAGCTGAGGAAGGCCGTGCAGGAAGGCCGCCGGCGCGAGTTCGGCCATGTCGCACGCATCGAGGACGGCCGCCGGGTGCCGCTGCCGGACCCCTGCAGCGAGGCCACCTTCGAGGCCAGCCGACCCACGCCCGAGGAGCTGGACAGCGCAGCCGCCCGGCGCTGGCGTGCGATGGTGCGCGACGCGCTGGCGGCGCGCCGCCAGTGGATCGTCCCGCGGCAAGGCCAGCTGCTCACGGGGCAGCACACCGCCCAGCGCGTCGGGGCCACCGGCCTGTCGGTGCAGTGGCGCTACGAGGACGGGCAGGTGCTGGCGCTCGACATCAACCTCGGCCCGGCGTCCTTGCAAGTGCCCGCGACCCGGCCGGGCCCGGTCGAGGCGCAGGACGTGTTCCGGCACGGCTGGCCCGCGGACACGCCCGCCGGCACCTGGCCGGCCTGGTCCGCGTGCTGGCGGTTGGGACCCGAGATCACCCAATGACGCCTGCTCCCGACGCGGACCTCGCCCGTAGGGCCGAGCAGTTCGGCATCGCGCTGCGCTACACCAGCTTCTGGGGCGAGGAGCAATCCGTGCCCGACGAGGTGCTGGCCCAGGCCCTGGCCGGCATGGGCGCGGACGGATCGGAACCGGCCGAGGCCGCCGGCTTGCCGCCGGTGCATGTGGCACTGGAAGGCGAGCCGATCCGCATCGAGTGGACGGGCCCGCACCTCGCCGCTCGCTGGCAGCTCTCGCCCCAGGATCCCTCCTCCGGCGCCGGGCGCAGCGGCGAGGTCTCGAGCGAAGGCGGCCGGCACCTCGTCGCCCTGCCTCCCGACCTGCCGGCCGGCTACTGGGACCTCACCCTCGCCGGCGAGCGTTGCCTGCTGGTGGTCGCCCCGCACCGCTGCTGGGCGCCGGCCGCCCTGCTCGAGGGCGAGCGCTGGTGGGGCTGCACGGTGCAGCTCTACGCGCTGCGCTCCGGCCGCAACTGGGGCATAGGGGACTTCGGCGACCTGCGCCGGCTGGTGGAGACGGCCGCGCGCCACGGCGCGTCCTTCGTCGGCCTTTCGCCGCTGCACGCGCTGTTCCCGCAACGGCCGGAAGCGGCCAGCCCGTACAGCCCCTCCAGCCGCAGCGCACTCAACCCGATCTACCTGGACGTGACGGCCCTGACCGAGGCCTCCGGCTGCGAGGAGGCGCTGCGCAAGCTGCACGACGAAGCCTTCCAGGACCGGCTGCGGCGCCTGCGGGCGACCGAGCTGGTCGACTACGCGGGCGTGGCCGCGGCGAAGGAGGAGATGCTCGCCCTGCTGTGGCGCCACTTCGAGCAGCACGAGCTGGCATCGGGGCCGCGCGGGCAGGCCTTCTCGCGCTTCATGCAGGAGCGTGAACACACCCTGGGGCAGCACGCGCTGTTCGAGGCGCTGCAGGCCCACCTGCAGGCCGGCGACCCGGCCGCCTGGGGCTGGCCCGCCTGGCCCGATCGCTTCCGGGATCCGCAGGGCGAGGCGGTGCGCGAATTCCGCCGCACCCACGCGTCGGCCATCCGGTACCGCTTCTGGCTGCAGTGGTTGGCCGAGCTGCAGCTCGAATCCGTGCAGCGGCATGCGCGTGCCCGCGGCATGGGCCTGGGGCTGTATTGCGACCTCGCCGTCGGCGCCAATCCGGGCGGCGCGGAGACCTGGGCACGGCCCACGCTGTACGCAGGGGGCATGGAGGTGGGCGCGCCGCCGGACCCGCTGAACACCCAGGGCCAGAACTGGGGGCTGCCGCCCATGAGCCCGGTGCAATTGCGTGACGCTTGCTACGCGCCCTTCATCGAAGTCCTGCGCGCCAACATGCGGCACAGCGGCGCGCTGCGGCTGGACCACGTGATGGCCCTGATGCGCCTGTTCTGGATCGGCGGCGCGGGCGGCACCTACGTGCGCTACCCGCTGCAGGACCTGCTGGGCATCCTCGCACTGGAGAGCCACCGCCACCGCTGCCTGGTGATCGGCGAGGACCTGGGCAACGTCGCGCCCGAGATGCGCGAGGCGATGCGCGAGCGCGGCCTGCTGTCGTACCGGCCGCTGCTGTTTGAGCGCACGCCCGAGGGCGGCTTCCGCCCGCCGGCCGACTGGCCGCGGCAGGCGCTGGCCGTGGCCAGCACGCACGACCTGCCGACCCTGCGCGGCTTCTGGCTGGGCGAGGACCTGGAGCTGCTGGCCCAGCTCGGGCTCTATGCCGACGACGCGATGCGCGAGCGCGCCGTCCTCGACCGCGCGCAGGACCGCGCCCGGCTGCTGCTGGCGCTGGAACACGAACGGCTGCTGCCCGCCGATGCCAGCGTGCAGCCGACCTCGATCCCGGACACCACGCCGGAGTTCGTCGCCGCCGTCCACGGCTGGCTGGCGCGCACGCCCTGCTGGCTGGCCGGCGTCCAGCTCGACGACGTCGCCGGCCAACGGCTGCAGGTCAACGTCCCCGGCACCACCGAGGAGCGCTGCCCCAACTGGCGACGCAAGCTCGACCTCGCCGTCGACGACCTGGCCAGCGACGAGCGCTTCGCCGCCGTCGCTGCCGCCATGCGGGCCGAGCGCAGCGGGCCGCAGCCCGAAACGGGCACGAACGAGCTGCCGGCACTGGAGACCGCGTGCATCCCCGAAGCCACCTACCGGGTGCAGTTCCACGAAGGCTGCCGCTTCGCCGACGTGGCCGAGGCCGTCCCCTACCTGCACGCGCTCGGGATCAGCCACCTGTACAGCTCGCCCTTCCTGCGCGCGCGGCCGGGCAGCACCCACGGCTACGACATCGTCGACCACCGCGCGCTCAACCCGGAGGTGGGCGACGAGGCCGATTTCGAGCGCCTGTGCCACGCCCTGCGCCGGCACGGCATGGGGCAGATGCTGGACCTGGTGCCCAACCACATGGGCGTGCTGGCGGCCGACAACGCGTGGTGGCTGGAGGTGCTGGAGCACGGCCAGGCCTCGGCCCATGCGCAGACCTTCGACATCGAATGGGCGCCGGCGGCCCCGGAGATGCACGGCCGCGTGCTGCTGCCGGTGCTGGACGACCATTACGGCCGGGTGCTGGAGGCCGGCGAGCTGCGGCTGCACTTCGCGGCCCCCACCGGCACCTTCGAGCTGCGCTACTGGGAGCACCGCTTCCCGATCGATCCCGGTACCTACCCGGACATCTTCGCCGTGCTGCCCCCGCCACCGGCGCAGGACGAGGCCGAGAGCGACAGCCACGCGGTGGTCGCGTCCCTGCTCGCCTCCTTCGAGCGCCTGCCGCCGCGCGACAGCACGGACGACGACCAGCGGCGCGCGCGCGTTCGCGATGCCGCCATCTACCAGCGCAACCTGGCCCGGCTGGTCGCCCGCAACGACTGGCTGGCGCAGTGGATCGCCGCCTGCGTGCAGCGCTTCAACGGCACACCGGGCGACGCCGCCAGCTTCGACCTGCTCGACCGCCTGGCCGCCCGGCAGGCCTGGCGGCTGGCCGACTGGCACGTGGCGAGCGACGACGTCAACTACCGCCGCTTCTTCGACGTCAACACCCTGGCGGCGCTGCGCATGGAACGCCCCGAGGTGTTCGAGGCCACCCATGCGCGGGTGCTGCAATGGCTGCAGGACGGCCACCTGGACGCGCTGCGCATCGACCATCCGGACGGGCTGTCGGACCCGCAGCAGTACTTCGAGCGGCTGCAGGCGCGCCATGCCCGGCAGGCGGAAGTGGCCGGGCGCGAGCCGCGGGCGCTCTACCTGGTGATCGAGAAGATCCTGGCCGGGCACGAGCCGCTGTCGCACCACTGGCCGGTGCACGGCGACACCGGCTACCGCTTCGCCGCGCTGGCCAACGGCCTGTTCGTGGACGCCGGCCGCATCGAGGCGCTGGACCAGGGTTACCGGGCCTTCACCGGCGTGCGCGAGGATTTCGCCGAGATCGCCTACCAGTGCAAGCGGCTGATCATCGGCAGCGCCCTGTTCTCGGAACTGAACTGGCTGGTGGAGGCGGTCTACCGGATCACGCGGGCGAACCGCCGCCGCTGCGACTTCACGCGCAACCGGCTGCGGCTGGCGCTGGCCGAGATCGCGGCCGGCTTCCCGGTCTACCGGACCTACCTGCGGGTGGGCGAGCCGCCCAGCGCCGCCGACCGGCGCCACCTCGACTGGGCCGTCGCCGCCGCGCGGCGGCGCCTGGGCGGCTCCGAGGCCGCGGTGCTGGACCACGTGCGCGAAGTGCTGCTGGGCGAAGGCGAAGCCGCCGGCGTGCCGGACGAACAGCGCGCGCGCCTGCTGGCCCGCTGGCAGCAGTTCACCGCGCCGGTGATGGCCAAGGCGGTGGAGGACACCGCCTTCTACCGCTACCTGCGGCTGGTCTCGCTCAACGAGGTGGGCGGCGATCCGGCCGGCTACGGCGTGTCCGTCGCCGCCTTCCACGCGGCCAACCAGGCGCGCGTCCGCTACCGGCCGCACTGCCTGCTCGCCACCTCCACCCACGACAGCAAGCGCGGCGAGGACCTGCGCGCGCGCATCGCCGTGCTGTCCGAGCAGCCGCACACCTGGCTCGAGGCCGTCAACCGCTGGGCCGCCTGGGCCGAACGCTTCGCCAGCGACACGGACGCTGGGCCGGCGCCCGCCCGCAACGACATCTGGCTGCTGTTCCAGACCCTGGTCGGCCTGTGGCCGGCGCGGGAGCCGCACGCGCAGGAGCGCGAGGCCTTGCGCGAGCGCGTGCAGGCCTACCTGCGCAAGGCGGTGCGCGAGGCCAAACAGCACACCAGCTGGCTGGCGCCGGACGCGCCCTACGAGGACGCGCTGGCGCGCTACGTGGACGCCGTGCTGCGCCCGGGGCCCCACCCCTTCGCCGAGGACCTGCAGCGCTTCACCGCCCGCATCGCGCCCTGGGGCTTTCGCAACAGCCTGGCGCAGCTCGCGCTCAAGCTCACCGCACCGGGCGTGCCGGACATCTACCAGGGCTGCGAGCAATGGAACTTCAGCCTGGTGGACCCGGACAACCGGCGGCCGGTGGACTTCGGCGCGCTGGCCCGCTCGCTGGCGCAGCTGCAGGCGCAGTGCCCGGGCGGCATCCCGTCGGCGTCGCTGTGGGCCGAACTGCAGGCGGACATGGCCGATGGCCGGATCAAGCAGCTGGTCACCTGGCGGCTGCTGCAGCTGCGCCGGCAACGCCCGGCCCTGTTCCGCGACGGGGCCTACGTGCCGCTGACGGCCGACGGTCCCGCCGGCGAGCACGTGGTCGCCTTCGCGCGGACGCACCAGGGCGAGGTCGTGCTGGTGGTCGCGGCGCGGCTCGCGTGCAGCCTGTGCGGCAACGACGCCTCGCGCTGGACGCCGGCACTGTGGCGCGGCACCGACCTGCGCGCGCCCGAACCCGCTACGCTGGCGGCCACGACCCGATGGCGCGACGCGCTGACGGGGACCGAGGTCGAGGGCAGCGGCGACGGCGGCCTGCCGCCGCTGGAAGCAGTCTTCGCCGGCGCGGCCGGCCTGCCCTTTGCCGTGCTGGTGGCCCGGGCCGGAAAGGACTCCGCATGAACGTGCTCTTTGCCACGCCCGAATGCGCGCCCTACGTCAAGACCGGCGGCCTGGGCGACGTGAGCGGCGCATTGCCGGCGGCACTGGCCGCGCTCGGCCACGACGTGCGGGTGCTGCTGCCGGCCTACCGTGGCATGAAGGTCAGCGGCGAACTCGGCGACGGCATCGACCTGCCGGCCAGCGGCCACTGGCCGGCCGCGCAACTGCTGCCCGTGCGGGCGGACAACGGCGTCACGCTGCTGCTGCTGGCCTGCCCGTCGCTTTACCAGCGGGCCGGCGGGCCCTACGTCGACTCGGGCGGCCACGACTATCCCGACAACGTGCTGCGCTTCGGCTTCCTCAGCCGGGTGGCCGCGATGCTCGGTACCAGCGCCAGCCCGATCGAGGGCTGGCAGGCCGACGTGGTGCACGCCAACGACTGGCCCTGTGCCCTCGCCCCGCTGTACCTGGCGCAGGCGCGCGAGCTGAACGCGCATGTGCCGGTGGCGGCTGCCGTCGTCACCATCCACAACATCGCCTTCCAGGGCGTGTTCCCCATGGCGCAGGCGGACCTGCTGGGCATTCCGGCGCACTGGCGCGACATCGACGGGGTCGAGTTCTGGGGCCAGCTGTCGATGCTCAAGGCCGGCCTGCAGTTCGCCGAGGCGATCACCACCGTGAGCCCGAGCTATGCCAGCGAGATCCGGACGCCCGCCTTCGGCGCCGGCCTGGATGGCGTGCTGCGCAGCCGCGCCGACCGCCTCACCGGCATCCTGAACGGCATCGACACCGGCGTGTGGAACCCGGCCCGCGATGCGCTGCTGCCCTACCGCTACAGCGCCGAGGACCTGTCGGGCAAGGCGCGCAACAAGGCCACGCTGCAGGCGCAGTGCGGGCTGTCGCCCGATCCGAACGCCATGCTGTTCGGCCTGGTGAGCCGGCTCACGGCCCAGAAGGGCATCGACCTGGTGCTGGGCGGCCTGCAAGCGCTGCTGCAGGCGGGCGGCCAACTGGTGGTGCTGGGCAGCGGCGACGCGGCCCTGCAGCAGCAACTGGTGGAAGTGGCGGCCCGGGCGCCGCGGGCCATGAGCGTCACGCTGGGCTTCGACGAACCGCTGGCCCACCTGATCGAGGCCGGAGCCGACTGCTTCCTGATGCCCTCGCGATTCGAGCCCTGCGGGCTGAACCAGATGTACAGCCAGGCCTACGGCACGCCGCCGCTGGTGAACGGCACCGGCGGACTGGTGGATTCGGTGCTGGACGCGACGCTGGACCCCGCCGA
>NZ_DASPLW010000057.1:0-4457 GCF_035627355.1 Ramlibacter sp. | reverse complement strand
CCCAGGTACTCCACCGTCCCGTCCGGCAGCCAGCGCCCCAGGTCGCCGGTCTTGTACATGCGCGCTTCCGGTTCGCCGCTGAACGGGTCGGGCAGGAACCGTTCCCGCGTCAGCTCCGGCCGGTTCAGGTAGCCGCGGGCGACACCCGCCCCGCCGATGTAGATCTCCCCTGCCACCCCCAGCGGCGCCGGGTTGCCATGGCGGTCGAGGATATACACCTGCGTGTTGCCGATCGGCCGGCCGATCGGGATCGCGACTGCGTCATCATCGACCGCCGTGATTTCATAGGTGGTCGCAAACGTCGTCGTCTCGGTCGGGCCATAGCCGTTGAGCAGGTGCCGGGGCGGATTGGCGCGCAGCACTTGCCGGATCACCGCCGGGTCGAGCGAGTCGCCGCCAACGATCAGATAGCGCAGCGTGCGGATGGACTGGGCCAATGCCTCGGCATACTGGTTGAACAGCCCTACCGTCATCCACAGCACCGAAACGCGCTGTTGTTGCAGCGCCGCCGCAAAGCGCTGGGGGTCGAGCAGGGATTCCTGGTCGATCACCACCAGGGTTCCGCCGTTCAGCAATGGCGCCCACAACTCCAGCGTACTGGCGTCGAATGCCGGGTTGGCGGCGAAGGCAACGCGGTCGTCGGCGTTGAAGCGCGCATAGCCATTGTTGATGACCAGGCGCGCCACGGCGCGATGCGGCACATCGACACCTTTCGGCACACCCGTCGAGCCTGACGTGTACATCGCATACGCGCCGGCCCTGCCGTCCACCGCGGCCGCCAAGTCGCTCTTAGGCTGGGCGGCGATGGCCGCTGCCGCGATATCGATGCAGGCCACGCCGGCCGGAGCATCGACAGGAGCGCTTCCCAGCAGCAGGCTGGCGCCGCTGTCCTCGATGATCCAGTCCCGGCGGGCTGCCGGCAATCCCATATCCAGCGGCACATAGGCCGCCCCGGTCTTCAGCACGGCCAGCACCGCCACCACGAAGTCCACGGAACGCGGCAGGGCAATCACGACGCGCCCCTCCTCCGCCGCGCCTGCGGCGCGCAAGTAGTGCGCCAGCTGGTTGGCGCGGCTATTGAGGTCCGCGTAGGTCAGCGCCATATCGCCGTGCACGAGCGCCACCGCGCCCGGCGTCCTGGCTGCCTGTTCCTGGAACAGCACATGCAGCCCGGCGGCATCCGGATACTCGGCTTGCGTGGCATTGAACTTCTCCAGCACCAGCGCCTTTTCCTCCGCCGGCAAGACCGACATGCCGTCCAGCGGGCGCGCGGGCGCGTTTTCCAGCGCGTCCACCAATTGCGACAGCACGGTCAGCATATAGGCCAGGACGCGCCGCGCCGATATCGCGAGGTCCGCCTGCACAGTCAGCGCGAAGTCTCCGCCCAGGTCGTCCACCGACATGGTCAAGGGATAGCTGGTGCGCTCGGAACTCGCCAGGATCGTGACGCCTTCCCAACCGTCGTCGTCCTGCCTGGGAACGCTGTGACGGAAGTTGAGCAAGGCCGAGAACAGCGGCAACTGCGCCGGCACGGCGCTGCAACGCTGCGCCAGGGCCAGCGGCGCATGCTCGTGTTTAAACAGTTGCGCCAGCAGCGCATGGACAGCGCGAACGCCGGCTTCGGCGCCCTGACCGGCCACTTTGATCCGCACCGGAAGCGTGTTGATGAACATGCCCAGCGCACGATCCGCGCCGGCGCCGCCCTGCAGGCGGCCGAACAGCACCGTACCGAAGACCACCTCTTCGCGCCCCGCCAATCCGGCCAGCACTTGCGCCCACGCCAGATGCATGACGCTGGCCGCGCTCACGCCCAGGTGGCGGGCCCGTTCACGCAAGCGCTTCGACAGCGCCGGCGCCAGCAGTTCGCGATACTCGTCGAGGCCGGCGCCGTCATCCTTCAGGCTCAGCACGCCATACGGTGCGGTCGGCTCTTCGATGTCGCCCAGCATCGCCTTGAAGAACGCCTCGTGCTCGCTTCGGCTCACGCCAAGGCCTGCCTGCGCCACGAAATTGCGGAACGGCAGCGCTGCCGGCAATTCGTCCGCGCGTCCTTCCACCACGGCGCGGATTTCCGCCACCAGGATTTCCAGCGCCGTGTGGTCGATTGCCGCGTGGTGCGCGAGCACCTGCAACAGCCAGCGCTCGTTGGCGGCGTCGTGCGCAATGAAGCAGTGCAACAGCGGTGCCTTGCGCAGATCGATACGGTAGTGGCGCGGATCGAAGCGTTCACGCAGTTGCCGGGCGGCGTCATCCTGGCCGGGATCCAGTTCCACCTGCCGCACCTGCAGCGGCGCTTCGCGCCATACCACCTGCACCGGTTCGGCCAGGCCTTCCCATGCCAGGGCCGTACGCAGGATGTCGTGACGGTCCACCACGCGCTGCATCGCCGCCAGAAACTGGTCGAGACGCTCGCGCCGGTCGAAGGCCACCAGCGTCGGCAACAGATAGATATCGCCCTGCTGCGCCATCATGTGGTGGAACAGGATGCCTTCCTGCAAGGGAGCCAGCGGATAGATGTCCTGCACGTTGGCGGCGCCGCCCGGCACCGAGGCAACGATACGGGCAATTTCCGCCTCGTCCAGCTTCGCCAGCGGCAGCATGTCCGGCGTGATGGCCGTGCAGCCGTCCGGGATGCCGTTCGGCGGCACCTGTACCCGGATGCTGTCGCCGGCATTGACGCTAGCCGCCAGGGCTGCGATGGTCGGCGCGGAGAACAAGGTGCGAACATCGGCTGCCAGCCCGGCACGGCGCATGCGCTCCACCAAGGTGACGGCCAGCAGCGAATGGCCGCCCAGTTCGAAGAAATTGTCGTTGCGGCCGACCTGCTCCAGCTGCAGCAGCTCGCGCCAGATGGCGGCCAGTCGTGCTTCGGTTTCGCCAACCGGTGCTTCATAGACGCGCTGGGCATAGGCGCCGCCGTCCGGCGCCGGCAGCGCCTTGCGATCGAGCTTGCCGTTCGGCGACAGCGGCAGCCGCTCGAGCTGCACGAAGGCCGACGGCACCATGTAGTCGGCCAGTTGCGCCGACAGCGCTGAACGCAAGACATCGATCGCCAGCGTCTCATCAGCGACAATATACGCCACCAGGCGCTTGTCGCCGGGCACGTCCTCGCGCGCCAGCACCACCGCGTCGCGCACGCCCGCCTGCGCCTTCAAGACCGCCTCCACCTCTCCGAGTTCGATGCGCAGACCCCGGATCTTCACCTGCTCGTCCATCCGACCCAGGTACTCGATCGACCCGTCCGGCAAGTAGCGCGCCAGGTCTCCCGACTTGTACATGCGGCTGCCCGCCGCACCGAACGGGTTCGGAATGAACTTCTCCGCCGTCAGCGCGCCCCGGCCCAGGTAACCACGCGCCAGGCCGATCCCCGCAATGTGCAGCTCCCCCGCCACTCCCACCGGCACCGGCTGCAGCTGCTCGTCCAGCACGTGCAGCTGGATGTTGGCGATCGGCCGGCCGATCGGCACGCTGGCCAGCGGCGTGCCGGCCCGGCACGCCCAGTAGCTCACATCCACCGACGCCTCCGTCGGCCCGTACAGATTGTGCAACTCCACGCCCGGCAGCTGCGCCAAGAAGCGCTCCTGCAGCTCCAGCGGCAGCGCCTGCCCGCTGCAGATCACCCGCCTGAGCGTCGCGCAGCGGCCCACTTCGGCCGTCGCCAGGAACACGTCCAGCATCGGCGGCACGAAGTGCAGCGTCGTGATCCGCTCCTTGGCGATCAGCCCCGACAGGTAGTCCACGTCCTGGTGCCCGCCCGGCCGGGCCACGACCAGCGTCGCCCCCGTGATCAGCGGCCAGAAAAACTCCCACACCGACACGTCGAAGCTGAACGGCGTCTTCTGCAGCACACGCTCGCCCGCACCCAAGCCGTACTCGTCCTGCATCCACCGCAGGCGGTTGACGATGCCCGCCTGCTCGACCGCCACTCCCTTGGGCCGTCCCGTCGAGCCGGAGGTGTAGATGACATAGGCCAGGTGCTCCGGCCGCGCGACGGGCTGCGGGTCGTGCCCGCCATGGCCTGCCCATTCCTGCCCCGCGTCCAGGCACAGCGTCCGCCATCCCGCCTCCCCGCCCTGTGCCGGCAGCTCCTGCAGCAGGGGCAGCAGGGACGTTTGGGTCAGCAGCACTTTCGGCCGCGCGTCCTCCAGCATGTAGGCCAGGCGCTGCGCCGGGTAGGCCGGGTCCAGCGGCAGGTAGGCGCCGCCGGCCTTGAGCACCGCCAGCAGACCCATCACCATCTCCACCGAGCGTTCCGCGCAGATCCCCACCAGCACATCCGGCCCCACCCCCAGCTCGCGCAGCCGGTGCGCCAGCCGGTTCGCCCGCGCATTCAGTTCGCCGTAGCTCAGCTCGCTGCCTTCGAACACCAGCGCCGTCCGCCCTTCCGAGCGCGCCGCCTGCTCTTCGAACAGTTCCTGGATCGTCCCGGGACCCTCGTAGCGCTTTGCCGTGGCATT
>NZ_DASPLW010000056.1:0-2512 GCF_035627355.1 Ramlibacter sp. | reverse complement strand
GAGAAGTATGGGGAGGGGCTGCAGTGAGCCAGTCGGAAGAGATTGAACGCAGAGGACGCAGAGGTCACGCAGAGAACGCAGAGGTGAAAACCTTGAAATGTCTTCTCCGCGTTCTCTGCGTCACCTCCGCGTCCTCTGCGTTCTTCTTCTCGGCGCGCCCGGAATCCACCTGACATGGCTGAAATCAAGAACTACACCCTCAACTTCGGGCCGCAGCACCCGGCCGCGCACGGCGTGCTGCGGCTGGTGCTGGAGCTGGACGGCGAGGTGATCCAGCGCGCCGACCCGCACATCGGCCTGCTGCACCGCGCCACCGAGAAGCTCGCCGAGACGCGCACCTACATCCAGTCGCTGCCCTACATGGACCGGCTGGACTACGTGTCGATGATGTGCAACGAGCACGCCTACTGCCTGGCCATCGAGAAGCTGATGGGCATCGAGGTGCCCGAGCGCGCGAAGTACATCCGCGTCATGTTCGCCGAGCTCACCCGGCTGCTGAACCACCTGCTGTGGCTCGGCGCGCACGGGCTGGACTGCGGCGCGATGAACATGCTGATCTACTGCTTCCGCGAGCGGGAAGACCTGTTCGACATGTACGAAGCGGTGTCCGGCGCACGCATGCACGCGGCCTACTTCCGCCCCGGCGGCGTGTACCGCGACCTGCCGGACAGCATGCCGCAGTACAAGGCGAGCAAGGTCCGCAACGAGCGCGAGATCAAGCGCATGAACGAGGACCGCTCCGGTACGCTGCTGGACTTCATCGACTCGTTCACCCAGCGTTTCCCCGGCTACGTCGATGAGTACGAGACGCTGCTCACGGAAAACCGGATCTGGAAGCAGCGCACCGTGGGCATCGGCGTCGTCACGCCCGAGCGCGCCTTGAACCTCGGCTTCACCGGCCCGATGCTGCGCGGCTCGGGCATCGCCTGGGACCTGCGCAAGACCCAGCCCTACGAGGTCTACGAGAAGATGGACTTCGACATCCCGGTCGGCAAGACCGGCGACTGCTACGACCGCTACCTGGTGCGGGTGCAGGAGATGCGCGAGTCCAACCGCATCATCAAGCAGTGCGTGGACTGGCTGCGCGCCAACCCGGGGCCGGTGATCACCGACAACCACAAGGTGGCGCCGCCGGACCGCGAGAGCATGAAGACCAACATGGAGGAGCTGATCCACCACTTCAAGCTCTTCTCCGAGGGCATGCGCGTGCCCGAGGGCGAGTCCTATGCCGCGGTGGAGCACCCCAAGGGCGAGTTCGGCATCTACATCGTCAGCGACGGTGCCAACAAGCCGTATCGCCTGAAGATCCGTCCCCCCGGCTTCCCGCACCTGGCCGCGATGGACGAGATGAGCAAGGGCCACATGATCGCCGACGCCGTCGCGATCATCGGCACCATGGACATCGTGTTCGGAGAAATCGACAGATGATCACGGACAGCATGAAGGGCCGCTTCGAGCGCGAAGTGGCCAAGTACCCGGCCGACCAGCGGCAATCCGCCGTGATGGCCTGCCTGGCCATCGTGCAGCAGGAGCAGGGGCACATCACCCAGGAAGCCGAGAACGAAGTCGCGGCCTACCTGGGCATGCCCCCGATCGCGGTGCGCGAGGTCACGACCTTCTACAACATGTACAACCAGCGGCCGGTCGGCAAGTACAAGCTGAACGTCTGCACCAACCTGCCGTGCCAGCTGCGCGACGGCACCAACGCGCTGCACCACCTGGAGCAGCGACTGGGCATCAAGATGGGCGAGACCACGCCCGACGGCCTGTTCACGCTGCAGCAGAGCGAGTGCCTCGGCGCCTGCGCCGACTCGCCGGTGATGCTGGTGAACGACCGCACCATGTGCAGCTTCATGAGCGCCGACAAGCTCGACGAGCTGGTCGACGGCCTGCGCAAGGCGGAGGGCGTGGCATGACCCCCGAGCAAGTGCTGGCCCAGTTCCAGGCCACCGGCGTGCAGACCTGCTTCCATGGCCGCCACATCACGCCCCAGATCTACGCCGGCCTGGACGGCACCAACTGGCGCCTGAAGGACTACGAGGCGCGCGAGGGCTACCAGGCGCTGCGCAAGATCCTCAAGGAAGGCCTGACGCCCGACCAGGTGATCGCCACCGTGAAGGAATCGGCCCTGCGCGGCCGCGGCGGCGCGGGCTTCCCGACCGGCCTGAAGTGGAGCTTCATGCCGCGCCAGTTCCCCGGCCAGAAGTACCTGGTGTGCAACTCCGACGAGGGCGAGCCGGGCACCTGCAAGGACCGGGACATCCTGGCCTACAACCCGCACATCGTGATCGAGGGGATGATCATCGCGGCCTACGCGATGGGCATCTCCGTCGGCTACAACTACATCCACGGCGAGATCTTCCAGGTCTACGAGCGCTTCGAGGAGGCGCTGGAGGAGGCGAGGGCCGCCGGCTACCTGGGCGACAACATCCTGGGCAGCGGCTTCAGCTTCCAGCTGCACGCGCACCACGGCTTCGGCGCCTACATCTGCGGCGAGGAGACCGCGCTGCTC
>NZ_DASPLW010000055.1:0-12341 GCF_035627355.1 Ramlibacter sp. | reverse complement strand
ATCTGCGGCAGCGGCAGGCGCACGGGCCGCCCCTGCGCGAGGTAGCGCCACAAGGGCATGCGCGCGTGGGCCGCCGCCGCGTGCAGGACGGCCAGCGAGGTGGCGACCAGGGCGTTGCCGCCCAGGCGCGACTTGTCCGGGGTGCCGTCCAGCCGGAGCAGGAGATCGTCGATGCCGGCCTGGTCGGTGACATCCCGTCCGCGAAGCGCGGGTGCGATCTCCCGCTCGATGCCGCGCAGTGCCTCCTGCACGTCCAGCCCGCCCAAGCGGGCGCCGCCATCGCGACGCTCGACCGCTTCCCGCGATCCGCGTGACGCGCCGGCCGGCGCCACGCCCCGGCCAACGCTGCCGTCCTCGGCCACGACATCGACTTCCACCGTGGGGCGCCCGCGCGAATCCCAGATGCGGCGGCCCACGACTTCACGGATCCTCATGGCTTGAACTCCTGTGTCCATTGCTGCGCCAAGCCGTCGAGCATGGCAGGCGGGGCTGCGAGCAGGGCGAGCGCGCCATCCCGTACCCGTTCCCGCGTGGTGGCGCCCAGGTACTCCACGGGCGACTTCCCGTCGATGCGCGCCAGTGCCAGGGCCGGCAGCAGTGCGGCGGCGCGCGCGTCCACCGATGCCGCCAATTCCCAGTCGACGTGCGCTGCATAGGCCAGCGCGAAGCCCTGGAAGCACAGCATCAGCCGGGCTGCGTCCTCCGGCCGGTGCGCGGCCTTCAGCAGGAAGTGGTTGAGGCAGAACGCCAGGTCGAAGGCCGGGTCGCCGAACCATGCGCACTCGGCATCCAGCAGCACCGGTCCTTGCGGACCGACCAGGATGTTCTTCGGGCTGACGTCGCCGTGGACCAGCACCCGGCGGGTCCGTGCCGTGCGTGCGACCAGCTCCAGCAATCGGTCGGCCACGTGCGGATGGACGCGCGCCGCTTCCTCGAGATAGGGTTCCAAACGCAACGCGTGGAACAGGGCGCCAGTGTCGAAGCGTTCGGCCACGTGGGGCCGGTCGGCGGTGGCCGCGTGGATGCGGCCCAGCACGTCGCCGGCCTGCCGGGCGACGCCGGGCGCGATCTCGCCCGCGAGCAGCAAGGTCTTCCAGTTCCTGTGGTCGCTTCCCAGCATGGGCATCACGAAGCTGCCGGTGGCGCGGTCCTCGCCGACCACTTTCGGCACATGGCCGGGAACCAGCGCATGGGCGGTGCGCAGCCACTCGATCTCGTGGAACACGCGCTCGACCGGGACCCGCCATTCCTTGGCCACCTTCAGTCGCGGCAACGCCTGCTTGACGCACCAGTCGCCCGATCGCAGCGCCACGCGGTAGATGCCGCTGGAGACGCCGCCCGGCAGCGGCTCGGCGACCACCGGTTCGCCGGGCTCGGCGAGCCGCAACCCCGCGAAGATGCGCTGCAGCGCGTCGGGGTCCTGCGAAAGATCCACGTGGGACATCGCGCCGGATTATCGGCACCTGTCCTGCGCCGGGCCTCGGGACAAGCCTGGGTACGAGCACCCGGATGCCGAAGAGGTCTGACCGCGCTGCCTACAATCCGGCCCATGGCAAATGCATTGCGCGTGGCAGTGATGGGGGCGGGCGCGGTCGGCTGCTACTACGGCGGCATGCTGGCGCGCGCCGGACACGAGGTGACGCTGGTGGCGCGTCCGCAGCACGTGGAGGCGATCCGTCGTGCCGGGCTGCGGATGGAGACGCGCAGTTTCGACGAACGGGTGCAGCTGGCCGCCACCGGCGATGCCTCGGCGGTGGCAGGCGCCGACCTGGTGCTCTTCTGCGTGAAGTCCATGGACACCGAAGCGGCCGGCGCCCAGATGGCCCCCCATCTCGATCGTGGTGCCCTGGTGCTCTGCCTGCAGAACGGCGTCGACAACGCCGACCGGCTGCGCACCGTGCTGCCCGGGCATGCCGTTGCCGCGGCGGTCGTCTATGTCGCGACCGAGATGGCCGGACCCGGCCACCTGAAGCACCACGGACGTGGCGAACTGGTGATCGAGCCTTTGGCGCGCAGCAGCGGGGTCGCGCAGGCGCTGGCGCAGGCGGGCGTGCCCACGGAGATCTCCGACAACGTGCGCGGTGCGCTCTGGGCCAAGCTGATCCTCAACTGCGCCTACAACGCGGTGTCCGCGATCGCGCAGCGGCCCTACGGCGAGAACGTGCGGAGCGAGGGCATTCCCGAAGTCATGCGGGACGTGGTGGCGGAGTGCCTCGCGGTCGCGCGTGCCGAGGGCGTGCAGGTGCCGGGCGACATCGACGCCGCGGTGCACCGCATCGCCGAGACCATGCCGACCCAGTTCTCGTCCACCGCCCAGGACCTCGCGCGCGGCAAGCGCAGCGAGATCGATTTCCTCAACGGGCTGGTGGTGCGCCGGGGCGAGGCGCTGGGCATCCCGACGCCGGCCAATCGCGTGCTCTGGGCGCTGGTGAAGCTGATCGAGGGCAAGCCGGCAGCCGCCGGCTGACACACCCCTTAGAGCCGGGCCAGGCGGCCCAGGGCATCCCTCAGGGTGTCGTCCTTCTTCGCGTAGCAGAACCGCACCACGCGCTGGTCGAAGCCGTTGCCGTAGAAGGCCGACAAGGGGATGGCCGCCACGCCGATCTCGCGCGTCAGCCACTGGCAGAACTCGTCCTCGCGCAGGTCGCTCACCCCGGAGATGTCCACGCACTGGAAGTAGCTGCCCTCGCTGGGGAGCATGCGCAGCCGCGTGCGGGCCAGGCCTTCCCGGAACAGGTCGCGCTTGCGCTGGTAGAAGGCCGGCAACTCCAGGCAGGGCTTCGGGTCCGCCATGTATGCGGCCAGTCCGTGCTGCACCGGCGTGTTGACGGTGAAGACGTTGAACTGGTGGACCTTGCGGAACTCGGCCGACAGGGCAACCGGTGCCAGCACGTAGCCGACCTTCCAGCCGGTCACGTGGTAGGTCTTGCCGAAGCTGGAGACGATGAAGGCCCGGGCAGCCAGGCCCGGAAAGCGCGCCGCGCTCTGGTGCGCCTGGCCGTCGAACACCATGTGCTCGTAGACCTCGTCGCTGATCAGCAGCACGTCGGTGGGGGCCAGCAGCTCCTGCAGCCGCAGCATCTCCTCGCGGGTCCATACCGTGGCACTGGGGTTGTGCGGCGAGTTGACCAGGATGGCCCGGGTGCGCGGCGTCAGCGCTGCGGCGATCGCGTCGAAGTCCGGCCGGAAGGTGCCGGGTACCAGCGGCACGCGCACCACGGTGCCGCCCGCCAGCTCGATGTTGGGCACGTAGCTGTCGTAGCAGGGTTCCAGCACGATCACCTCGTCGCCGGGCCGCACCACGGCCAGGATGGCGGTGATGATGGCCTGGGTGGCACCGGCCGTGACCGTCACCTCGGTGCCCGGGTCGTAGCAGCGGCCGTAGAGGGCCTCGACCTTGCCCGAGATGGCCTCGCGCAGGGCCGGGATCCCCGCCATGGGCGGGTACTGGTTCAGGCCCTTCTCCATGGCCTGAGTCACGGCCTGCACCAGCCGCGGATCGCAGTCGAAGTCGGGGAAGCCTTGTCCGAGGTTCACGGCGCCGGTCTCGGTGGCCAGCGCGGACATCACGGTGAAGATGGTGGTGCCCACGGCGGGCAGCTTGGTCTGGATGGCCGGCGTGCGCGCGGCGTTGGCGTCAGAGGTCATAGTCGTTCGCGTGGCCGCTCATGGCCTTGGCGATCAGGTTGCGGTTCAGGCGGTCCGGCGAGACCAGCTCGGCGAACCGCAGGACGAAGTCGCGCAGGTAGGCGCCGCGCTTGAAGGCGATGCGGGCGACGTTCTGGCCGAACAGCGCCCCCAGCGGGCGCGCGACCAGGCCGTCCTGCCCGTTCCCGGTCACTGCCATCTCGGCCACGATGCCGATGCCCAGCCCGAGCTGGACGTAGGTCTTGATCACGTCCGAGTCGATCGCCTCCAGCGCCACCCGCGGCTGCAGCTTGCGTTGCGCGAAGGCGGCGTCGATGCGGGTGCGCCCGGTGAAGGACGGGTGGTAGGTGATGAGCGGCTCGGCGGCCAGATCCTCCAGCGTGATGCGTTCCTTGTGCGCCAGCGGGTGGTCCTTGGGCACGACCAGCACGTGCTGCCATTCGTAGCAGGGCAGGGTGACCAGCTCCTGGTACTCCGTCAGCGACTCGGTGGCCACGCCGATCTCGACCACCTCGTCGATCACCATCCGGGCCACCTGGTCGGGCGAGCCCTGGTGCAGGCTGACGTTCACCTTGGGATACGCCTCGCGCAGCCGCGCGACCGGCGCCGGCAGCACGTAGCGGGCCTGGGTGTGGGTGGTGGCGATCGACAGGGTGCCGCTGTCCTGCGCGCTGAACTGCTCGCCGATGCGCTTGAGGTTGCCGACCTCCCGCATGATCAGCTCGATGCTCTTGAGCACGTGCAGCCCGGGCTCGGTGACGCGCTTGAGCCGCTTGCCGTGTCGCGCGAAGATCTCCACGCCCAGCTCTTCCTCGAGCTCGATGATGGCTTTGGAGACCCCCGGCTGCGAGGTATGCAGCGCCTTGGCCGCTTCCGTGAGGTTGAGGTTGCGGCGCACCGCTTCCTGGACGAAGCGGAACTGGTGGAGGTTCATACCAGATCAGGTCTTAAGCGAGACCATATTATGCCCGCGGGACACTAAGCTTCCAGCGCGATCGAGGCCATGCAATCGAGCGCGGTGGCCTGCTCGCCCACCGATGCCAGGGCCCTGATGGCCAGCGCCGGATGCCGCTCGCGCGCGGCCGCCAGGCGCCGGGGCAGGTCATCCCGCACGTGCTTGCCCACGCCCACGAACATGGGCAGCACCACCACCGAGGTGGCCCCTTGCGCCGCCAGGGCGTCGATGGCCGCATCCAGGTCCGGCGCCTGCCACTCCAGGAAGGCGCAGGCGACCGGCAGGCCGGGTGCGCGCTCGCGCACGCGGGCGGCGACGGCATCCATCGGCTCGCGCCAGGCCGGGTCGCGCGAACCGTGACCGAGCAGGACGATGGCGCGGGTCATCGCCGCAGCACCAACCAGGTGAACGCGCCCAGCGACAGCAGGCTGTAGAGCAGGCCGGGCGCCGCCGCGGTGAGCCAGGGCCACCAGCTTCGCAGGTTGCCGATGTAGCCGAACACGTTGTTCAGCAGGAAGAAGCTGATGCCGATCAGGACGCCTACGAACACGTAGCTGGTGATGCCACCGGCGCGGAAGTGCAGGTAGGCGAAGGGCAGCGCCATCACCACCATCACCAGGCAGCTGAGGGGATAGAACACCTTGCGCCAGAACTCGATCTCGTAGCGCTGCGAGGTCTGGCCGTTCTCTTCCAGGTGCTGGATGTACTCGAACAGTGCGACCGTGCTCATGCGGTCCGGCTTTAGCAGCGCCACCGACACCATCTCGGGCGTGATCCGGGTCGGCCACTGCAACTCGGCCACGGTGCGGTGTTCGACCTGGGGCGCGGGGCCGCTGGTGAGGAAACTCGTGACCTCGGCGTCCTCCAGCACCCAGCCGTCCACGCCGAACACGGCCCGCGGCGCGGTGGTGGTGCTGACCATGCGCCCGCGGTCGTCCGCCTCGAACAGGCGCACGCCCTGCATGGATCCGTCCGGCGCCAGTGCCGCGACGTTGACGTTGTAGGTGGTCTGCGCCTGCCGTTCCTTCAGCCAGGCGCCGGTCTGGCCGATGCTGATGCGGCCCTGGTAGCGCGCCCGCAGCAGCTGCGCGGCCTTGTCGGCGGCCGGCGAGAGGTAGTCGCCCACCGCGAAGGTCAGGGCGGCGAAGGCCAGGCCCAGCACCATCAGCGTGCGCAGCGCACGGCCCGGCCCGAGGCCGCTGGTGCGCAGGATGGTGTACTCCGAGCTCTGGGCCAGCCGCGCCATCACGAAGATGGTGCCGATCAGCACGGCGATCGGCAGCAGTTCGTACAGGTGGTTGGGCATCAGCAGGGTGATGTACAGCAGGGCCTGCGTCAGCCGGTAGGTGGCGAAGCCCCCGGCCTTGCCCACGTTGGGCAGCTCGTCGACGAAATCGAAGAAGAAGAACAGCGCCAGGAAGCCCGCGGCCACGAACACCACGGCCGACAGCACCTCGCGGTAGATGAGGCGGCGGATGGTCTTCATGCCGCCGCCTCCCCGGCCGGTCGCCGCAGGCGCGTCCTCAGGGTGGCAAGGCTCCAGTTGTTGTGCTGCTTGCCCAGCCACAGCAAGGCGGCCGCGAACGTCCCGCCATGCAGCAGCACCATGAACGGCAGGAAACCGGCACGCCCGGTGCCTATCCAGCTCTGGCCCAGGTTCAGGAGGTTGTAGTAGACGATGAAGGCGAACAGCGCGAACACCAGGTTGCCGCTGCGGCCGGCGCGCGGGTTCACGCTGGAGACCGTGATCGCGATCACCACGAAGTTGAACGCGGCCAGCGTCAAGCCGATGCGCCAGGCCAGCTCGCCCAGGTGCGGGGCGGTCGGGTTGGCCAGCAGGGCCCAGGTCGAGATCGTCTTGGAGGGGGCACTGTCCTGCGGGCCGAGCTGTGCGCCGCCCACCTTGTTGCCCAGCACCTGGAACTCGCTGATCTTGAGCTTGCTGGCATCCAGCTGGCGCTCCAGCCGCTGGCCATCGGACAGCAGCAGGAACTGCGTCTCGCCTTCCGTCACCACCTGGCCGGTCCGGGCGGTGGTGACTGTCTGCTTGCCCTTCTCGACGGTGGAGATGAAGATGTTCTTGCCCGACTTGTTGTCCGGCGTGTCCTTGTCCAGGAAGAACACCCGGGTGCCGCTGGCCGACTCCTGGAACTGGCCGGGCATCACCCGCTCGAGGTCACCGCGGTTGCCGTACCGCTCCTTCAGCTCCTGCGTCTGCTGGTTGGCCCAGGGCCAGACCAGCAGGGACAGGCCGGCGATCACGGCCAGGATCGGCCACGCGAACAGCAGCAGCGGCCGCAGCAGCGCCGACAGCCCGCGCCCCGCGGAGAACCAGATCACCATCTCGCTGTCGCTGTACATGCGCGAGAGCGTGCCGACGATGGCGATGAACAGGCACAGGGTCAGGATCGGGGGCATGTACCCCAGCACCGTGTAGCCCATGACCATCATCACTTCCTGCGGGTTCACGCTGCCGCGGTTGGCCTGGCTGAGGGTGCGGATCAGCGTCATCGTCATGACGATGGTCACCAGCACCACCAGGGTCGCGCCGAAGCTGCGGGCCAGCTCTTTGCGCAGGGAGGAATGGAATAACATCGGCGCGACTACGCAGCTCGCGGGTAAAACAGGGGATTATGGACTTCGAACTCAAGGCGCTGACGCTCGCGGATGCGGTCGCACAGAAGTGCGACGCCCTGGTGGCACTGGTCACCGATGCTTTCGGGGGCGGCGCCGATCCGGTGTCGCGCCTGGTCCAGGATGCGCGCAAGTCCGGCGACTTCGACACCAAGCCCGGCAAGCTGCTGCAGGCCTGGCGCCCCGCCGGCGTGTCCGCCACCCGCCTGGTGCTGGCGGGGGCGGGCGACGGCAGCGGCAAGCGCATCCACGCCGCCGTCCAGGCCGCCGTGTCGGCCCTGCGCACCAAGGGCGTCAAGCGGCTGGTGGTCTGCCTGCCAACTGATGCACCGGAAGGCGCCGTGCGCGCCGCCGTCGCGGCCGCGGCCGAGGCCAGCTACGTCTTCGTGGCGACCAAGTCCAAGCCCGAGGCCCGCGAACTGCAGCGCGTGACCATCGCGGTGCCCGGCCCGGCCGCGGACCACAAGGCAGCCTTCGAGGCGGCGCGCGGCGCGGCCAACGGCATCGAGTTCGCGCGCGAGCTGGGCAACCTGCCGCCCAACCTGGCCACGCCCACCCGCCTCGGCGAGGAAGCGAAGAAGCTCGCCAAGGCGCACGGCTTCCAGTGCGAGGTGATGGGCCCCAAGGAAGTCGCCCGGCTCGGCATGGGCGCGCTCCTGGGCGTGGCGCGCGGCTCCGAGGAGCCGCTGCGCTTCATCGTGCTGAAGTACCAGGGCGCGGCCGCCTCCGAGCCGCCGGTGGTGCTGGTCGGCAAAGGCATCACCTTCGACAGCGGCGGCATCTCGATCAAGCCGGCGCCCGAGATGGACGAGATGAAGTTCGACATGGGCGGCGCCGCCAGCGTGCTGGGCACCTTCCGTGCGCTGGGCGACATCCGGCCGGCCCTCAACGTCGTCGGCTTGATCCCCAGCTGCGAGAACCTGCCGGACGGCCGCGCCCTCAAGCCGGGCGACGTGCTCACCAGCCTGAGCGGGCAGACCATCGAGGTCCTGAACACCGATGCGGAAGGGCGCCTGATCCTGTGCGATGCCCTGACCTATGCCGAGCGGTTCAAGCCGCGCGCCGTGATCGACATCGCCACGCTCACCGGGGCCTGCGTCATCGCCCTCGGTGCCGTGCGAAGCGGGCTGTTCGCCAGCGACGACGAGCTGGCCCGTGCGCTGCACGAAGCCGGCGAAGCGGCCTGCGATCCGTGCTGGCGCATGCCGCTGGACGAGGAATACGGCGAGGGCCTGAAGACCAACTTCGCCGACATGGCCAACGTGGCCGGGCGTCCGGCCGGTGCGGTCACCGCCGCCAAGTTCCTGCAGCGCTTCACGGCGCGGTACCCGTGGGCCCACCTGGACATCGCCGGCACCGCCTGGAAGGGCGGCGCCGCCAAGGGATCGACCGGCCGTCCGGTCGGCCTGCTGGTGCAGTACCTGCTGGGCCAGCAGTCGTCCGCCGGGGCCAAGGCCGGCAGCGGCACGCGCCGCCGCAAGGCCGCTGCCTGAGGCGGCCATGACCGAGGTCGCGTTCCACTTCAACGCGCCCGACAAGCTGGGCTACGCCTGCCGGCTGCTGCGCAAGGTCTATGGCACCGGCGCCCACGCCGTGGTCACGGGCGACGAGGACCTGCTGCGCGAGCTGGACATCGCCCTGTGGTCCTTCAGCGCGCTCGATTTCCTGCCCCACTGCCATGGGTCGGCGCAGGGCCAGCGCGTGCAGGCGCGCTCGCCCATCGTGCTGGTGCCCTCGGTGCGGTCGGCGCCCCACCAGCAGGTGCTGGTCAACCTGGGCGGTTCGGTGCCGGAGGGCTTCGAGCGCTTCGAGCGCCTGGTCGAAGTCGTCTCCGGCGACCCCGGCGATCGGCAACTCGGCCGCCGGCGGTGGCGCCACTACAAGGATCGCGGCTACGCGGTCGACCAGTACGACGTGGGGCAGGTGCGCTGATGGCCAGCCGCACGCCGCCGCGCTACGTGCCGACCCTGACCGAGGTCGTGTCGGCGCCCGCGCCGGCCCGGCAGCCGGCCCGGCCGTCGCAGGAGCAGCTGGTCAACCGCATCATGCAGCGCATCGACTTGACGCTGGACAAGCGCCTGCGCGAGGCCATCGCCAGCGTGGTGCTGGAGCACAGCCGGGCACTGGCGCCCGCGCTGCGCGAGGAGGTGGAGGCGGTGGTGGGTGCCGTGGTCGCCGAGGCGCTCGCCGACGAACTGGTCAACGAGGTGCGTGCCGGCAGCGAGCCGCGTCCCTCCGGCGATTGACACGACCCTTGCCCGGCGCCCGCCGCTGAGGCAAATCCCGTGCGTTTCCCCTTATGGCTTGCCCAAAAAAATTCGGATATGTTCCCGGCCGTTGAGCTGATAAACGATCTCAACCCAATCCACTTCCGGAGGTAATCCATGCAGATGAAGTTGAAGTTGACGGTGGTCGCCGCGATGGCCGCCGCCTGCGGCCTGGCGGCCGCGCAAGAAGTGATCAAGATCGGTCACGTCGCCCCGGTCTCCGGTGCCCAGGCCCACTACGGCAAGGACAACGAGAACGGCGTGCGCATGGCGCTGGAGGAAATCAACGCCCAGAACATCACCATCGGCGGCAAGAAGGTTCGCTTCGAGATCCAGGCCGAGGACGACGCCGCCGACCCGAAGCAGGGCACCGCCGCCGCCCAGAAGCTGTGCGACTCCAAGGTCGCCGGCGTGGTCGGCCACCTGAACTCGGGCACGACCATCCCTGCCTCCAAGGTGTACAACGACTGCGGCATCCCGCACGTCACCGGCGCGGCCACCAACCCCAACCTGACCAAGCCGAACTACAACACCACCTTCCGCATCATCGCCAACGACAACGCCCTGGGCGCTGCGCTGGCCCTGTACGCGGCCGACACGCTCAAGCTGAAGAAGGTCGCCATCATCGACGACCGCACGGCCTACGGCCAGGGCGTCGCCGAGGTGTTCAAGAAGACGGCGCAGAAGAAGGGCATGCAGGTCGTGGACGAGCAGTTCACCACCGACAAGGCCACCGACTTCATGGCGATCCTGACCGCCATCAAGGCCAAGGCCCCCGACGCCATCTTCTACGGCGGCATGGACCCGCAGGCCGGCCCGATGCTGCGCCAGATGGAACAGCTCGGCCTGGACAAGGTCAAGTACTTCGGCGGCGACGGCATCTGCACGTCCGAGATCATCAAGCTGGCGGCCGGCGCCAAGACGCTCGAGAACGTGGTCTGCGCCACCGGCGGTGCTTCGCTCGAGAAGATGCCCGGCGGAACGGCGTGGAAGAAGAAGTACGACGCCAAGTACCCCGGCCAGTTCCAGGTCTACAGCCCGTACACCTACGACGCGACGTACCTGCTGGTCGACGCCATGAAGCGCGCCAACTCCTGGGATCCGAAGAAGTACATCCCCGAGCTGAAGAAGGCCAACTACAAGGGCGTGACCGCCGTCATCCAGTTCGAGCCCAACGGCGAACTGAAGAACCCGGCCACCACCCTGTACACCTACAAGGGTGGCCAGAAGGTCGCCCTGAACTGAGCCGCACGCGCTCGTTCGTGAAAGGCCGCCGCGAGGCGGCCTTTTTTCATCTGGCGTCCGCAGGCGGGCCGCGCAAAAGCCGCTGGGTCACTCGTCCCAACCTGCTCTGCCGTACGTGTAGTACGCAGCATCGTCTTCCTGTAGGTGCGCTCCTACAACCCGCGCCGGCACTGGGTTTGCAGGCCATCCGTACACGGCCGAGGTTGCCTCATCCGTCCCGAGTCACTACGCTGCGCCCCTTGCCCGCCGGGTGTGGCGGCGGGCGCCTGCATGGGGACGATCAATGGAAGTAGTGGCCAAGCTACCGAAGGCCGGGCAGCGCGACGGCGAACTCGAGTTGCTGCTCAAGGCACTCGGCGCATTCCGTCGCGGCGAGAGCGGCGTCACCTTGCCCGGTGACTGGGAAGGCATCAACGGCCGCATCGCCGCCGAGTTCAATGAGCTCTCCCTGCAGACGGCCAGGACGTCCCACCGCCTCAAGTCCGTCGAGACCATCTCCCGGCTGGGTGGAAAGGCCAGCCGCCGCATCGAGGACGACCGGCTCACCGGCTTCTGGCAGGACCAGCTGGGCACGATCAACCTGCTGGTGGACGAGTTGCAGGTCACGGGCGACAACACGCGGGCCCTGCTGAAGGCACTGACGGAGCTGAAGAAGGGCAGCACGCGCGCGCAGCTGCCGCCGGACTGGAGCGGCGTCTTCGGCAAGGTCGCCGACGCCTTCAACGACGTGGTGAACGAGAACGTGCGCATGGCGCAGGAACTGGCCCGCCTGTCGCGCGTGGTCGGCAAGGAAGGCAAGCTCAAGGAGCGCGCCCAGCTGCCCAACGCCACCGGTTTCTGGCGCGACTCGGCCGAGTCGATCAATTCGCTGATCGCCGACCTGGTGCACCCGACGTCCGAAGTGGCGCGCGTGATCGGCGCCGTGGCGCAGGGCGACCTGACGAAGTCCATGGCGCTGGAGCCGGACGGCCGGCGGCTGGAGGGCGAATTCCTGCGCACCGCCATGACCATCAACAAGATGGTCGAGCAGCTCGGCAACTTCGCCGCCGAGGTGACGCGGGTGGCGCGCGAGGTGGGCACCGAAGGCAAGCTGGGCGGCCAGGCCGACGTGCAGGGCGTGGCCGGCACCTGGAAGGACCTGACCGACTCGGTGAACTTCATGGCCGGCAACCTCACGGCCCAGGTGCGCAACATCGCCGACGTGACCAAGGCGGTGGCGGCAGGCGACCTGTCCAAGAAGATCACGGTGGACGTCAAGGGCGAGATCCTGGAGCTGAAGAACACCATCAACACCATGGTGGACCAGCTCTCCTCCTTCGCTTCTGAAGTGACGCGGGTGGCGCGCGAAGTGGGTACCGAGGGCAAGCTGGGTGGCCAGGCCGACGTGCAGGGCGTGGCCGGTACCTGGAAGGACCTGACCGACTCGGTGAACTCCATGGCCGGCAACCTGACGGCCCAGGTGCGCAACATCGCCGACGTGACCACCGCCGTGGCGGCGGGCGACCTGTCCAAGAAGATCACGGTGGACGTCAAGGGCGAGATCCTGGAGCTGAAGAACACCATCAACACCATGGTGGACCAGCTGCGCTCCT
>NZ_DASPLW010000054.1:0-70510 GCF_035627355.1 Ramlibacter sp. | reverse complement strand
CTACCGCGATTTCCTGCCCACCGCGCCGGAAGACCTGGGCGTGTTCGTCGGCCTGAAGACGGTGCCCCCGATGGACCCGTTCCCGAAGGACTACTGGGGCCGGCGCGCCTGCGCCATCATCGGCAGCTACAACGGGAGCGCCGCCGAGGGCGAGAAGATCATGGCCGGGCTGCTCGGCAAGCTGCCGGCGCCCATCTTCAACTGGATGGGCGAGATGCCGTTCCCGGCGATCAACGCGATGTTCGACCCGTTCTTCCCGAAGGGCCTGCAGTGGTACTGGAAGGGCGACTTCGTCAAGACGCTGTCCGGCTCGGCGATCGACACCCACATCGCGCAGGCGGCCAATGCGCCGAGCGACTTCTGCCTGATGCACCTGTACCCCATAGACGGCGCCGCCCAGCGCGTCAAGAAGGATGCAACGGCCTGGAGCGCGCGCGACGCCACCTGGTCGATGGTGATCGCGGGGATCGACCCGGACCCGGGCAAGGCCGAGGCGCTCAGGAACTGGGGCCGTGCCTACTGGAAAGCCGTCCACCCGTTCAACCTGGAGGGCGCCTACGTCAACTTCATGATGGACGACGAGGCCGACGGCCGTGTGCAGGCCACCTACGGGGACAACTACCCGCGCCTGGCGGCCGTGAAGGCCCGCTACGATCCGGACAACCTCTTCCGCGTCAACCAGAACATCAGGCCAGCGGCCCGATCGTGACGCGGTGCTGGTGGGCCGCTTACCGCTTTTCTTGCCGCCTGAACGTCAACGCAATCCCGCCCAGGATCAGCGCCCCACCGAGCACCTGGCTGGCCACCAGCCTTTCCTGCAGGAACAGGATCCCGGCCACGGCCGTGATCAGCGGGACGCTCAGCTGCACGGTGGAGGCCTGGATCGCCCGCAGGTGCGGGGTGACCGAGTACCAGACAACGTAGCCGGCGCCCGAGGTCAGGGCGCCGGAGACGACGGCCAGCGCCAGGCCGCGCGGGTCCCACTGCCACTGCATCGCGGCCAGCGGCAGCAAGGTGGCGGACAGGGCCGCCGCGCGGAGGAAGTTGCCGCGCGTCACGGCCTTGGCGTGGGTCGATCGGCGGCCGCGGATGCTGTAAATGCCCCAGGCCACGCCGGCCGCGGCCATCAGCGCCTGGGCCCAGAGGCTGCCCTCCACCGTCGCGCCCTGCGCGGACACCAGCACGTACAGGCCCGCGAGGGCCACCGCCAGGCCGGCCATGGGGCCGGCGGTGGCGCCGTCGCCCGCGGCCAGACCGCATAGCACCATGGTCAGCTGCACCACGCCGAACAGCAGCAAGGCGCCGACCGCGGCCGACAGCTGCACGTAGGCGAACGAGAAAGCCGCCACGTAGGCGAACAGCGCGAAGGCCGAGCGCCAGTCGCCGTCCTGGCCGTCCTGGCCGTCTGCGCCGGTGGGCCGCACCAGCAGCGCCAGCGCCGCTGCGCCCGAGACGAGGCGCACGATCCCGAAGGTGGCCGGGTCGATGCCGGTGTCGCGCAGGGCCCAGCGGCACAGCAGCGAATTGGCTGCGAAGGCGAGCATGGAGGCCGCCGTCAGGAGGGCCAGGCGTGGGGGGGTCAAGTCCGGTTCTCTCGTGCGGGTGCGTGGAGCTTCGCGGGCCGCGCTAGGCGGGGCTCATGATCAAAGCATGGGTGCTTCGGCCCCACCACTCGGCAGGCTGGGCCGCGACGGTCGCAGCGGCCGCAGCGAGAGCCGCTAGGACGAACAGGCGTGAGAGCAAGGCGACTCCTGGGGGGTTGGGCGCACGAACTCTAGCGCAGGCGGGACTGCGGACGGTCGCGCGCTGCGGTCGTCCAGCATAGGCCCCGTCGCGTTTGTCGCGAAACCGAACAACTCTCACAGCGCCTCAAACCTGGCGCGCGTCCGCCTTCCCAGAATCGCTGGAACCCAAGAACCTCCAGGGAGATCCAGATGCGGTGCACGCGCAGGCTCGCGCTCGGCGCGCTGTTCGGAGCGGTGTTGTCGGGCTGCGGCGGCGGCGGCTCTGGCGATGCGGGGAGCAGCAGCACCCCGGTGGCGGGCACCGGCGCCGGTGCCACACCGGCGAGCGCATCTGGTGGCGCCGGTGCGGGGTCCGGATCGACGCCTGCTCCCGCGCCCTCGCCGCAGGCCTTCAGTGCGTTCGGCCCGGACATCGTCGCCAGCAATGCCAGCGACCTGGATGCGCCCGCGGTGGCCCGCCTGTCCGACGGCGGCAACGTGGTGCTGTGGGTGCAGGGCAATGCGATCCTGGGCCGGCTGACCGATGCCGCCGGGGCGCTGGTGGGCGACACGTTCACCGCCGTGGAGGCGGTCGCCGACGGCAGCAGTCCGCTCGGCCTGGGCGGAGTCTCCGTGGCGCCGGCCGGCGACGGCGGCTTCGTGATCGCCTGGCGCCACGAAACCAGCCAGCCCACGACCCAGTTCAACAGCGTCACGGCGGTCCAGGCCAAGCGCTTCACGCGGGACGCGTCACCCATGTGGGAGACGCAGGCCAGCGCCAGCCTGTACGCCGGCGTGTCGCGACCGGTGATCGAGCCGCAAGGCGATGGCTTCGTCCTGGCCTGGATCGGCGAGGAGGTCCTGACCGCACCCCAGTGGGCGTACCTGCAGCGCCTCTCGGGCGACGGCGATCGGCTGGGCGCCGATGTCCGCGTCGACGACGCGAGCGCCCCGCAGGAGCGCGTCGGCGTGGCGCCATTGGCCGACGGCACCGTGGTCGCCGTGTGGCACCAGCGCGCGTTCGGCGAACCCAACACCCACACACTGCACATGCGCCGGTTCGCGGCCGACCTGTCGCCGCTCACCGCAACCGTGGCGCTGCCGGGCTTTCCGTCGCAGACCGTCTTCCCGGTGGACGCCGAAGCGCTGAACGACGGTCATGTCGCCATTGCCTGGGGCGCGACCGGCGAGAACACGCGGCCCTTCGTCCGCACGGCGGTGTTCACGCCCGAAGGCCAGGTCGTCTCCGCCGTGCAGGAGAACGTGCTGGAGCTGCCGCCCTCGGACCTGCGGGTGCTGTCCCTCGGTGCATCCGGCTACGGCGTGGCCTGGCAGGTCGAGAACGCGGGCTCGCGCCAGATCTCGGCCAGCCTGTTCCTGCAGCGCATGGACCTGGCGGGCCATCCGCTCGGTGGGCCGCAGGAGTTCGATCGGCGGCTCACCTTCTGGGTCAGCCCTACCGTCGGCACGACCGTGCGCGCCGGATCCGGGATCGACATCAAGGGCGGCGCAGACGGTCACTTCGTCGCCGCATTCCACCGGGCGGACGAGAACCCCAACACCTACCTGATGGCACGCTGAAACGCCACCGGACTTGCGGCCATGCCACCTCGAGGTGCCGGGGGCATAGGCATGGACGGCGCGCGTGCGCTGGAAACAGTTGATTGCCCAGCTTCGTGCCGCTGCTGCGCCGCCTAGCATGGGTCGCTTTCCCCATGGAAGGAACGACCCCATGAGCAAACGCACGCGCTACGCAGACAACAGCAAGCGGCGCCAGCCGGTCCAGCAGCAACGCGCCGAAGCGGCGCGCCTGGCCATCGTCCAGAGCAAGGCCGCCAAGCGCAGCGACCAGCAGCAGGCCAGGGAGCGCGCCAGCAACGAGCGCAGCGAATAGGGGCGGATCGACGCGCCCTGCCCGGCGCCGCGTTCAGGCGCCGGTGGGCGCGATTCGCACGTCAGTGACGGTGGCCGCCGTGGCGGCGATGCTCGCGTCCGCCGCGGTCGTGGTCGTGGTCACGGCGGTGCCGGTGGCCGCTGCGGCCCGAGATGCCGATGCTGATGCTCGGGCCGTACCAGGGCGGCGGCGCGGCGTAGACCGGCGCCGGCGCCACGACGACCGGGGCAGCGCCATACACCTCCGGCGCGGCGGGATAGGTGGCGTAGCCCGGGTAATCGGAGTAGACCGCGCAACCGCCCAGCAGCCCGGTTGCTGCGAGCACTGCGGCGGATGCGATGCGTTGGAAGTCCATGCGGCGATCCTCCTGCAGGGTTGTCGCTGCACCATGGCTGGCCGGCAAACTTGGCGAGCAGATGTAAGTGTGCCGACCAACATATGCGGGCCCTTGCTGTCGAGTGCGTCGGTGCTTCGTTATGCTTTTTGTTGCAATGAAATTTTCATCTCGTTAGCATTCCTCCCCGATAAGAAGAAGGGAGGCAGCATGCTGGAGCAATCCGACTCGCAGCGACGCCAGGCCGAGGCCCTGATCCTGGCCCGGCTGGCCGACCTGGTCCAGGCCGATCCGCGGGGCACCGCGCTCTCGATGGCCACCGCCTCGCTGGCGCTGCTGGCCAGCGTCTTCCCGGCCGGCCTCACGATCCAGGACCAGCAGCGCATCCTGGACAACCTGCCCGGCACCGACCCCGCGCGCATCGCCGATCACGCGATGTCGCCGGAAGGCACCCGTGTCGCGGTGCTGCTGGGCAACTACCTGATGCGCTGCGCCATCGACCACAGCCCCCTGTCCTTCGCCACGACCGAGCAGGTGCAGGACGAAGCCGTGACGGAGCATGCGCACTACCGCGCCGCCGGTGCGATCAACCATGGCTTCGAGGCGGCGCTGGCGGAAGGCTTCAGCGGGCTGGGCGTGGTGTCCATGTCGATCAACGCGGTGGTCACGCGCGCGTCAGAGCTCGGCCTGCATCCCTTCCAGGTGGTGCGGCCGCTGCAGAAGGGCGTCGCCCGCACCTTGCAGCGGATCGCCCCGCGCGACCAGGACGACAGCGAGGAAGCTGCTGTGACCGCGCTGGCGCAACAGCTGGGCATCTCCCGGTCCAAGGCGCGCGAGCACCTGCGCCAGGGCCGCGGCGGCTGAAATCGTCGGACGGGCCCACCGGACGGAAGACATGCAGGGGCCCTTCGATCCGGACCGGGATTCGCGTGAGGGTGGGACCCGCGAAGGCGGGAGTCCGGACGAACTCCGTCATTCGCGCGAAGGCGAACTCCGTCATTCGCGCGAAGGCGAACTGCGTCATTCCCGCGAAGGCGGGAATCCAGTGCTCCCGCCTTCATCGGCGCTCGAACATGGCGCTGACTCCCACTCGGCGCCTGCAGCGCCGGACAACGACGACCTCGCCGCCGCCCACCAGGCCTGGGCCGACGGCCACTGGTCCGACGCCCGGCTCCGCGCGCAAAAGGCCCTGGCCACCGCCGCAGCGCACCACGACCAGCGCCGTGAAGCATCCGCCTCCCTGCTGCTGGCCCGCGCGCTGGCCCTGGAGTCGCAGTTCGACTGGTCGCGCCGATTCGCCCAGGCCGCACTGCAGCTGTCGCGCGAGTCAGGCGACGAGGCCGGCGCGCTGGAAGCCCTGCTGGCCGTGAGCCGGGTGGAAAGCGCGCTGGGCCACGACGAGGAGGCGCTGCGTGCCGCCGCCGAGGCGGTGTCCGGCTCGCGCCACCTGCCGCTGCTGCACGCAGCCGCGCTCGATGCCGTCGGCGTGGCCTCGCTCTGGGCCGGCGACCACGGCACGGCGCGCGGTGCGCTGGACGCCGCCTGCGAGATCGCGCGCAAGCAGGCCGGCACGCGCGACGCGTCGTTCCAGCCGCTGGTGGATGCGGCCTTCGCCGAGGCGCTGCGCGGCGTGGACCAGCGACTGCAGGGTCGTCCCGTCGATGCCTCGGAACTGGAGAGCCTGCTGGCGCGGGCCCGGCAGTTGAAGGCGATCGGCGCCACCGCCGGCCTGGTGCAGTCGGTGCCCAGGGCCGCGCTGCTGCTGCTCCTGGCATTCGCGGAGTTCCAGGGCGCCCACCTGGCTGGCGACGCGGCCGGCGACGATGGCCACTACCTGGCCTGCCTGGCATGCGCCTCCCGCCTGCCGGCGGGCAGCTGGATGCAGTCGCTCGCCTGGTGGGCGCGCCTGGAGCGGGCGATGGTGGGCCGGAATCCGGAGGAAGTCCTGGAGTCGGCGCAGGCGCTGTCGCACGTCTCGGCGATGGCCGCGCACGAGCCGATGAAGCGCCTGGCCGAGCGGGTGTGCGCGCACGCGCACGAGTGGCTGCGGGACGCGCCGTCGTTCAGTGCGACGTGGTTCTAGGAAAGACGGGAGCACTGCGCTTCGTCATCCTCCGCGAAGGCGGAGGATCCAGACCCGCCCCTATCTCAAGGCGAGATAGATCAGCGAAATCACCCCGACCCAGATCGCCAGGCTGACCAGGCCGCCGAGCCAGAAGGCCCGGCTGGCCAGCAGGCTGCTCGGCGACTCGTCGGACGAGTCGAACTCGTCCGGCGGGGGCGGCGCCGCTTGCTCGGGCAGGTCGCGTTTCATGCGAACCATGGTCGGGGCGCAATCACCGATGGGCTTGTAGGACGAGAGCTTGCGCGCTTGTCGGACGTGGCGCGACGCCCGGAAGACCCGGATGTTGGGCCGGCTCGACGCCGTGGGTGCGACCAGCCCGGCCGGCCTGGGTGCCTCAGCGCGCAGTCGATTCGCGGGGGCGTAGAACCCAGGCGCGCCAGGCCTTGATCAGCACCATGGCCAGCAGCGCGCCGACCAGGTCGGCCAGCACGTCCAGCGGGTCGGCGTTGTGGCCGGGCACCGGCCATTGCAGCAGCTCGATCAGGACCCCGTAGCCGACCAGCCCGCCGAGCAGTGCCCGCGCGCTGGCCGGCCAGGCGATCGAGCCCAGCGAACCCAGGACGAAGAAGGCGAGCGCATGGTTCAGCTTGTCGCCGTACGACAGCGTCGGGTGGTCGGGCACCGGCGCCAGGGCGATGTACAGGATGGCTCCCGCACACACGAAGAAGGCGAGCATCGAGGTGCGGCGGAGGGAACTTTCCATGCGTGGGATTGCTGTGCGAATCGCGCTTGGATCGGCGCTTGCGGGAAGCGCCGAATCATACGTGCGGGCAGGCGATGCGGGGGCGCCGGCTGCTACGCGCCGCCCTTCCCGCGCGCCGCCAGGCGGCCGCGGAGCCAGCGCCCGGCGTACACACCCGCCAACGACACCACGATCGACAGCAGCGCCCCGCCGATCACGTAGGGCAGCGCAACCAGCAGCGTCTGGCCCAGGGCGGGGCCGCGCAGGCCGGGCGCCATCACCAGCACCGGCACGGCGAGCGGCGCGACCACGGAGAAGAAGGTGTTGCGGGTGAGCGCGCCCAGCACCATCGCAATGCCGAAGGTGGCCAGGATCACGACAAGGGCGGTCGCAAGCGGCGGCATGGCTGGAGCGTAGCGCAAGCGATCTGTCATTCCCGCGAAGGCGGAAATCCAGACCTCCGTCCCTACCCAGGGCAATGCGCGCTTTGCGCTGGATCCGCCTTCGCGGAGGATGACCAGAAGGTGGCGACCCGCCGCCCTACCCTTCTCCCATCCCTGCCCTGAAGTAGTCGATCGTCCTGCGCAGCCCCGTCGCCAGGTCGACCTGCGGCGTCCAGCCGCCGAGGGCCTGCTGGGCGAGCGTGATGTCGGGGCGGCGCTGCTTCGGATCGTCCGCAGGCAGCGGCGTGAACACGATGCGGCTGCGCGAGCCGGTGATGCCGATCACCTGCTGCGCCAGTTCCAGCATGGAGAACTCGCCGGGGTTGCCGATGTTGACGGGGCCGGTGAAACCGTCGTCCGTTCCCATCGCGCGGATCATGGCCTCGACCAGATCGTCGACGTAGCAGAAGCTGCGCGTCTGTGAGCCGTCGCCGTAGATCGTCACGTCCTCGCCGCGCAGCGCCTGCATGATGAAGTTGGACACCACGCGGCCGTCGTTCGGGTGCATGCGCGGTCCGTAGGTGTTGAAGATGCGCACCACCTTCACGCGCAGCTTGTGCTGCCGGTGGTAGTCGAAGAACAGGGTCTCTGCGCAGCGCTTGCCTTCGTCGTAGCAGGAGCGCGGGCCGATCGGGTTGACGCGGCCCCAGTAGCTCTCCGGCTGCGGGTGCACCTCGGGGTCGCCGTAGACCTCGCTGGTAGAGGCCTGCAGGATCTTGGCACGCACCCGCTTTGCGAGGCCGAGCATGTTGATCGCGCCGTGCACGCTGGTCTTGGTGGTCTGCACGGGATCGTGCTGGTAGTGCACGGGCGAGGCCGGGCAGGCCAGGTTGTAGATCTCGTCCACCTCGACGTACAGCGGAAAGGTGACGTCGTGCCGCAGGAACTCGAAGCGCGGGTGCGGCAGCAGGTGCTCGATGTTCGCCTTGGACCCGGTGAACAGGTTGTCCACGCAGAGCACGTCGTGGCCCATCGCGAGCAGCCGGTCGCACAGGTGGCTGCCCAGGAAGCCGGCGCCGCCCGTGACGAGCACGCGCTTGACCAGGTTGTAAGTCCGCATGGGGTTGGAAGCTGTCATTCCTCTTGTGCCGGCTTGGCGTGGGGGCCGGGATGCTTGCTCTACGGCTGGGACGATACACGCGTTTTCGGGAGGGGCCGGGTCAAGTACGCCCGCACAGCCGCCACATCGCCCAGCGAAGGCGGCCCCTGCACGACATCCACTTCCCCCAGCAACTGCTCCAGCTGGACGCTCCCACCCGCCGGCCGCAGGTAGAGCGTGTCGGGCGCGACGAAGAAGCAGCGCGGGTGGTCGCCGGCGGTCACCACCTGCAGGGGCGCGCCGGACGCGTCGAAGAACTGCCAGCCGCCGGCCTGCAGGTCCACGTCTTCGGCGTGCGCGATGGCTTCGGCGTCGGAGCCGAAGACGAGCAGCGTCCGCCGGGAGGCGCAGAGGGCGAAGATCATGGCCGGCGCTGCGTCGGTCGCATGTGCGGGCGCGAGTTCAACTTGGCTGGCCCTTGCGCGCGAGCTCTTCGCGCAGCCGCTCATCCTGCTCGCGCAGCTCGGGCGTGAAGGCCTCGCCGAAGTCCTCGGCCTCGAAGATGGGGCGGATCTCGATCTCCGAAGGGCCCGGCATGGGGTTGGGGCAGCGCTTGACCCAGTCGATCGCTTCCTGCATCGACTTGCACTGCCAGATCCAGAAGCCGGCGACCAGCTCCTTCGTTTCGGCGAACGGGCCGTCGATGACGGTGCGCTCGCTGCCGGAGAAGCGCACGCGGGCGCCCTTGGCGCTGGGGTGCAGTCCCTCGCCCGCGACCATCACGCCGGCCTTGACCAGCTCTTCGTTGAACCGGCCCATCGAGGCCAGCATCTCTTCGGAGGGCATCACGCCCGCTTCGCTGTCGGCCGTGGCCTTGACCATCACCATGAATCGCATCGGGGGCTCCTTTCGGTGAGAGGGCAGCTGGTGCCCATTCTGGTACGACGGATCAAGTGGGTCGGGATCGACATTTCATCCTCCGCCCCTTTCTGGTCATCCTCCGCGCAGGCGGAGGATCCAGCGCAACGCGCCTCGGCCTTTGGGTGAGGCGGAGGTCTGGATCCCCGCCTTCGCGGGAATGACGACCCCCCTACGCCGCCATCTCCCCCCGCCCGTTGGTCCCCTCCACGTCCCCGTGCCGCTGCACGCGTTCGGAGATGCGCTCGCGCAGGCGCCAGCGCGCCGCGTCGGTGAGCATGCGGCCGGCCCAGCGGTAGACGTTGTACTCGCGCACGTTGCTGCGCAGGTTGGACATGCGCTCGCGCTGCTCGGCCGCGGGCATCAGCAGCGCGCGGTGCAGCGCGTCGGCGACTTCCTCGACGTGGTAGGGGTTGACCACCAGCGCCTCGGGCATGTCGCGCGCGGCGCCGGCGAAGCGGCTGAGGATCAGCACGCCCTGCTCGTCGTCGCGCGCCGCCACAAACTCCTTGCACACCAGGTTCATGCCGTCGTGCAGGCTGGTGACCAGGCAGACGTCGCCGGCACGGTACAGGCGCGTGACCTCGTCGTGCTCGTGGTGCTGCGCCAGCAGCCGCACCACGTCGTGCCCGTGGGTGCCGAAGCGCTCGTTGATGCGATGTGCCAGCTGCGTGATGCGCTGCTGGAAGGTCTGGTACTCCTCGAGCTGGGCGCGCGTGGGCGCCGCCACCTGCACGAAGGTGAAGCGGTCGCGCCACTGCGGGTATTTCTCCAGCATGCGCTCGACCGCGTGCAGCCGCTCCAGGATGCCCTTGGTGTAGTCGAAGCGGTCCACGCCCACCGCGATGTGGTGCGCACCGGGGATGTCCAGCGCCTCGCACACCTGGCGCCGGCACTCCTGAGGGGAAGGCAGCTGCGTGGTCTCGGCCGCGGAAGGCCACTCGATCGAGATCGGGTAGGCCTCGACGAAGGTCTTGGCGCCGCGGTAGGACACGGTGGAGTGCTCGTGCTCGATGCGCGCCTCCAGGTAGCGGTCGACCGAATCGATGAAGTTCCGGCAGTGGAAGGGCGTGTGGAAGCCCATGATGGTGCTGCCCAGCAGGCCCTCCAGGATCTCCTGCCGCCACGGGCAGATGCCGAACGATTCGGGGTTGGGCCAGGGGATGTGCCAGAAGGTCAGGATGGTTGCGCGCGGCAGCTTGGCGCGCACCATCGCGGGCAGCAGCGCGAAGTGGTAGTCCTGTACCAGCACGATCGGATCCTCGCCGCGGGCCTCGTCCACCACCGCGTCGGCGAATCGCTGGTTGATCTCACGATACGCGTGCCAGTCGGACTCGCGGAACACCGGCCGCACGTGCGCCACGTGGCACAGCGGCCACATGCCTTCGTTGGCGAAGCCGTAGTAGTAGCCCTGCTCCTCCTCCTCGGTCATCCAGATGCGGCGCAGCTGGTACTCCTTCTTGCCCGGCGGCAGCGGCACGCGGTCGTGCCGGTCCACCACCGCGCGGTCGGCCGTGCCGCTGCCGTGCGCGATCCAGGTGCCCGAGCAGGCACGCATCACCGGCTCGACCGCCGTGACCAGGCCGCTGGCGGGACGGCGCACGAAGGGCTTGCCGTCCTGCCCCTTCTCGTGGATGTAGGGCTCGCGGTTGGAGACCACGATCACCTGGTCGCCGCGCAGCTGGCTGCGCAGCAGGCCCTGCAGCCGCGGCGCGTCCCAGCCGATGTCCGGGATGTGGCTGCGGCGGTACTCGTCCTCCAGGTCGCGCAGGCGCGTGCGCAGCTCGGCCGCGATCGGCTCCAGCTCCGGCGCCCCGCCGCCCAGGGGCCGGATCAGGCCCTCGCCGCGCAGCAGCGCGCGCGTGCCGGACACCCAGCCGCGCCAGCTCAGTTGCGCGACGATCATGGTGACCAGCGCGATGATCACGCCGAGGCCGGCGATCAGGATGATCAGGTACTGGCGCGTGTCCTGGCTGCGCCGATCGATGAAGCTCAGGTCGTGCAGCAGCACCAGCTGCCCGACGGGGCCCGATTCGGCGCGCACCGCGTGCGCGCTCACGTGCACCGGGCCGCTGGGCAGTCGCAGCTGCGGATCGGGCTCGGTGCCCAGCTGCTCGGCCTCCAGGCAGTTGAGGTCGCGCGGGAAGTTGGCCGTGCGCACCAGCAGCTCGCCGAACGGCGAGCACCAGCCGATCGCCACCATCCGCTCGTCTTCCACCGCCCGGTTGAACAGTTGCTGCAGCTTGCGGCCCTTGGGGTCCTGCAACGCCTCCGCGATCGATTCCGACAACGCGTTGGCCACCAGGTTGCCGCGCAGGTTCATGTCGCGGGCGAACCAGCGCAGGGTCAGGCGGTCCATCACCGGCAACGCGAGGTACGCGGCCGCGGTCAGGACGATGATCAGGGGAACGAGGAAGCGGAGCTGGAGGTTGATTGCTTTCATCAAGGGGAGCGCCGGCCGCGAGTCACCCCGCAGGGTACGACCCGTGGGGCCGTTCGGGGAGGGGCCCGGCAGGCATTGCCGCAGCCCAGGACTCGTGCCGCTCTAGGGCAGAGTGCGTTGGTTCGGGAGGGTGTACTTTACCGCTGGGGCTTGAGGAGCGGGAAATGGGGTTTGGTTGGCTCAGCTGAACGCTGCGGTATCGCCGCGGGCCCGTGTCCCCATCATTCCCGCAGGCTGCGTCATTCCCGCCGGTTTCCGTCATTCCCGCGAAGGCGGGAATCCAGTGCTTCCGATTTTGGCAACGCTTCGCGTCGCGACTGGATCCCCCGCCTTCGCGGGGGGTGACCAAAGTTGGAGATCGCGGCTCAACCTTCAGGCTCTTCCATCCCCAACACCTCTTCCCACAAATCCCCTCCACTGCGGATTGCCCTCCTCGATGAGTCGCAGCTTCCAGATGCGATTCCACTTCTTGAGCTGCTTCTCGCGCCGGATCGCGTGCTCCATCGAACCGAATAGTTCGTAGTGGACGAGATGCACCACCTCGTACCGCTCGGTGAACCCTTCGACGACATGGTTCTTGTGCTGCCACACGCGGCCGATCAGGTCCGAAGTGACGCCGATGTAGAGCGTCCCGTTGCGCTGGCTGGCGAGGATGTAGACCGCGGGTTGCTGGTCGGGCATGGGGCGGACGGTAGCGAAGGGGCTGATCGCCTGAGCGGCTTCGCGGCGATGAATCCCATCAGTGCTGACGAGAGCGCTCCTCCGCCCTCTCCGTCATCCTCCGCGAAGGTGGAGGATCCAGTGCGACGCGCCTGCGGCAGCTGCTCAGGTCAGAGGTCTGGATTCCCGCCTTCGCGGGAATGACGGCGTATTGGTCATCCTCCGCCCTGTCTTCGTCATCCTCCGCGAAGTAGGAGGATCCAGCGCGACGCGCCTACGGCGAATGTTCAGGCCGGAAGCGCGTCCTAGCGTGAGAGACGCGACCGCATCAATCCCAGCACCGCCTCTGCCGTCTTCTCCGCCGCGCCGCGGTGCGCCTGGGCGAACTGCAGGGCGGCCTGCACGTGCGCGTCGCGACGCTTCGGATCGGCCGCGATGGCCGTGGCGACGGCGATGCCCTCCTCCAGCGTGCCGACGCGCACGGCCGCGCCGGCGGACTGCGCGTTCTCGGCAGCCTGCGCGAAATTGAAGGTGTGCGGTCCCATCACGACCGGACAGCCACAAGCGGCCGCCTCGATCAGGTTCTGGCCGCCCAGCGGCAGGAAGCTGCCGCCGAGCAGCGCCACGTCGGCGAGGCCGTAGTACAGCGGCATCTCGCCCAGCGAATCGCCGATCCAGACCTCGGCCGGCGCCGGCCCCTGCGCATCGGACCAACTGCTGCGCCGCGACACCGTGAGGCCGGCCTGCTGCGCGAGCGCGGCCACCTCGTCGAAGCGCTGCGGATGACGCGGCACGACCAGCCACTGCATCGCCGAACGGCCAGCTTCGCCGCGGGAGCCGACTCGCTTCGACCGCGCAGCGGCCAGCGCCGCGAACAGTGCGGCCTCCTCCCCTTCGCGCGAGCTGGCGAACATCAGCACCGGCCGCGCGAGGTGCTCGCGCCACTGGCGCCCTCGCGCGAGCAGGCGCTCGTCGGGCCGCGCATCGAACTTCAGGTTGCCGAACACGCCCGACACGCGGGCGCCGGTGCGCGCCAGCCGCTGCGCATCGGCATCCGTCTGCGCCCACACGGCGTGCAGCGACGCGTAGGCCGGCCGTGCCAGGCGCTTCATGCGCAGCGACTGGCGCAGCGACTTGTCGGACAGGCGGGCGTTGGCCAGGGCCAGCGGAACCTGCGCGGCGCGGCAGGCCTCGGCCAGGTTGGGCCAGACCTCGGTCTCCATCAGCACGCCGGCGGCCGGCTGGAAATGCGCGAGGAAGCGCCGCACGGCCTGCGGCGTGTCCCAGGGCAGCCAGGCCTGCACGTCGCCTTCGCGCAGCAGCTTCGCGCCCTCGGCACGGCCGGTCGCGGTGCCGTGCGTGAGCAGCAGGCGCAGCGAGGGATCGCGCTCGCGCAGGGCCCGCACGAGGATGGCGGCGGCGCGCGTCTCGCCCAGCGAGACCGCATGGACCCACAGCGCGCCCGGCGTGGCCGGCGCCGCGTAGTAGCCGAAGCGCTCGTCCACCGCCTCCAGGTAGCCCGGCTCGGCGGCGCCGCGGCGGCGCAGCTTGCGGCGCAGCAGGGGTTGCGCGCCGCGCATGACCAGGGAATAGAGGCGGCGGATCATGGGGCTTCGAGGTCTGGATCCCCGCCTTCGCGGGGATGACCAGCTGACGCCATTTCCGCGGGCTCAGACGTCACTGCCTGCGTGCTCCGTGCCGCTCGTTCACGCCAGCACGCCTGCCAGGCCTGCCACACCGCATCGACGTCGGGCGCGGCATCGCCGCCGACCGCACGCTGGTGCGGCCGGCCGACGGGGCCGGCACGCCACACGCGCGGCTGGCTGAACACCTGCACCAGCGGCAGGTCCAATGCGATGCCCATGTGCGACAGGCCCGAGTCGACGCCGACCAGGCCGGCACAGCCGGCCATCACGTCGAGCAGGCGGGCGAGGTTCATGCGCGGCAGCACGCGGGCCGCATCGCCCACCTCGGCTGCGATCGCGTCGCCCAGCGCCCGCTCGGCGTCGGAGGCCTGCGGCAGCAACAGTTCGAAGCCCTCCTTCGCCAAGCGGCGCCCCAGCTCGGTCCAGGCGGCGCGCGGCCACTCGTTGTCCGGTCGCGTGGTGCCATGGGCCAGCATCACCTGCGGCGGCTCTGCAGCCGGCGCCGCACGCCAGGGATAGACGGGGGCCTGCTCGTGGATGCCGGACGATTCGTAGCCGAGCGCGCGCGCGGCCAGCAGCCGGGTACGCGCGACGGCGTGGATGCGGGCCGGCATGGGGATGGGCCGCTGCAGCATCAACTTCACCGGCCACTCCCAGCCGCACAGCTCGCTGGCATTGCCGAAGGTGGCGCTGAAGCCGCCCGGCGCCAGCCGGGCCTGGCGCGCGAACCAGGCCGACTTCACCAGGCCCTGGCAGTCGATGACGGCGTCGTACGCCACCTCGCGCAGCGCGGCGCGGTGGGCGCGGATCTCCGATCGGGTCGGCGCGGCCCAGCGCGACTTGCGCCAGCGCCGCTCGGCCACCGGGAGCACGCGGTTGACGCCTTGCGCGCGCCGCACCAGGTCGGCGAAGGCCTCTTCCACGACCCAGTCGATGCGCGCGTCCGGAAAGCGGGCGTGCACGTCGTGCAGCACCGGCAGGGTCTGCACCACGTCGCCCAGGGACGAGAGCTTGACGAGGAGGATGTTCACGGAAGGGGGGATTGTCGGGCAGGCGCGGGAGGGGTTCGTGTGGGGCGGGGCGCGGTGCTTGGTGGTGGGGGCCTGCCGCCTGGGCGGGGCGCGGCGCCTCGACAGAAGGTCGTCATCCCCCGCGCAGGCGGGGGATCCAGCCGCTGCCCTGGAAGGAGTGGAGGTCTGGATTCCCGCCTACGCGGGAATGACGGGGGCTGTCCTCAATGCCCCGCCGCCGCGAACTCCGCATCCGGCTTCACGCTGCGCAGCAGCCCCAGCATCTCGCCCTCGATGCGATGAAGGGCCTCCTCCGTCTGCCCCTCGAAGCGCAACACCAGCACCGGGGTGGTGTTGGACGCGCGGATCAGGCCGAAGCCGTCGGGCCAGTCGACACGGACGCCGTCGATGGTGGAGATCTCGGCCGGGGCGGGGAAGTTCGCCTTGGCCATCAGCTCGGCCACGATGCGGTGCGGCTCGCCCTCGGCGCACTTCACGTTCAGCTCGGGGGTGGAGAAGCTGGTGGGCAGTGACTCCAGCAGCGCGCCCGGGTCCTGCTCGCGCGACAGGATCTCCAGCAGCCGCGCGCCGGCATAGGTGCCGTCGTCGAAGCCGAACCAGCGCTCCTTGAAGAAGATGTGGCCGCTCATCTCGCCGCCCAGCGGCGCGCCGACTTCCTTCATCTTCGCCTTGATCAGCGAGTGGCCGGTCTTGTACATCAGCGGCGTGCCGCCGGCCTCGCGGATCGCGGGCGCCAGCCGCTGCGTGCACTTGACGTCGAACAGGATGGTGCCGCCCGGCACGCGCGTGAGTACGTCGCGCGCGAACAGCATCATCTGCCGGTCGGGGTAGATGTTGTGGCCGCCGGGGGTGATGATGCCCAGCCGGTCGCCGTCGCCGTCGAAGGCCAGCCCCAGCTCGGCGCCGGTGGACTTCAGCGCGGCGACCAGGTCCTTCAGGTTCTCGGGCTTGCTCGGGTCGGGATGGTGGTTGGGGAAGTTGCCGTCGACCTCACTGAACAGCTCCACCACCTCGCAGCCGAGCGCGCGGAAGATGCCCGGGGCCGACGCGCCGGCGACGCCGTTGCCCGAATCGACCACGATCTTCATGGTGCGGGCCAGCTTCACGTCGGCGGTGATGCGGTCGCGGTACGGCGCCGCCACGTTGATGTTGCGCACCTTCCCGCCGCCGCCGCGCGCCCAGCTCTCCTGCTCCATCACGCGGCGCAGGGCCTGGATCTCCTCGCCGAAGATGGCGCGGCCGGCCAGCACCATCTTGAAGCCGTTGTAGTCCTTCGGGTTGTGGCTGCCGGTGACCTGGATGCCGCTGGTGCACAGCGTGCTGGCGGCGAAGTACAGCATGGGCGTGGTGACGACGCCGACGTCGATCACGTCCACGCCGGCCGACTGCAGGCCACGGACCAGCGCTGCCGACAGCGCCGGCCCCGACAGGCGGCCATCGCGACCAACGGCCACGGTCGTTTCGCCCTCCTGCTTCGCCAGCGTGCCGAACGCCCGTCCCAGCCCTTCGGCCACGGTTTCGTTCAGGGTCGAAGGCACGATGCCGCGAACGTCGTAGGCCTTGAAGATGGATGCGTCGACTTGCATGGGTTGAGCTGGAGGGTCCGTGGAAGGGAATCGAGGATTCTAGGCAGGCGGGGCGCAGGGAGATGTCCGGAAACGGCGAGTCCACGCCGGTCGCGCACCTATGATGAGTGCCATGTCCACCGCCCCCGAGACCCTGCAGCCGGACGCCTGCTACCTGGCGCTGAAGGCGCGCGACGCGCGCTTCGACGGCTGCTTCTTCACGGGCGTCACCTCGACCGGCATCTACTGCCGGCCGGTCTGCCGGGTGCGCACGCCCCGGCGCGAGAACTGCCGCTTCTTCACGCACGCGGCGCAGGCCGAGCGGGCCGGCTTCCGCCCCTGCCTGCGTTGCCGCCCGGAGCTGGCGCCGCATGCGCAGGCCTGGTCCATGCAGGACGCCGGCAGCATCCTGGCGCAGCAGGCGGCACGGCTGCTCGACGAGCCCGATGCATGGAACGGTTCGGTTCCCACGGTCGAGCAGCTGGCGGCGCGGCTGGGCGTGAGCGAGCGCCACGTGCGCCGCATCTTCGAGGCACAGTTCGGCGTCTCGCCGCTGCAGTACCTGCAGACGCGGCGCCTCCTGACCGCCAAGCAGCTGCTGGCCGACACCCGGCTGCCGATCACGCAGGTGGCGCTGGTCAGCGGCTTCGGCAGCCTGCGCCGCTTCAATGCCGCGTTCGTGCAGCACTACGGACTGTCGCCGACCCGGCTGCGGCGCGAGGGCCGGCAGCCGGACGGCGAAGGCCTGCAGGTGCGGCTGGGCTACCGGCCGCCCTACGACACGGCCGCGATGCTGGCCTTCTTCGGCCAGCGCGCGATCGCCGGCATGGAGCAGGTCACGGCGGACGGCTGCCTGCGGCGCACGCTGCAGGTGTCGGTCGGCGGGCGCGCGCATGCGGGCTGGATCGAAGCCGGCTTCGACGAGCCGCGCCACCAGCTGGTGCTGCGCGTGAGCGAGTCGCTGCACGAGGCGCTGCCGCAGGTCATCCGCCGCACGCGTGCGGCCTTCGACCTGGACTGCGATCCGTTCGCTGTCAACGCGGTGCTGCAGGACGCCTTCCCGGGCTGCGACGGATTGCGCGTGCCGGGTGCCTTCAGCGGCTGGGAGCTGGCGGTGTGCGCCGTGCTCGGCCAGCAGATCACGGTGGCCGCCGCGCGCACGCTGGCCGGCCGCATCGTCGAGCGCTTCGGGCAGCCGGTCGCCACCGGGCACGCCGGGCTCGGGCGGCTGTTCCCCACGCCCGGCGCGCTGGCGCAGGCCGACGGCGATCCGCTCGGCACGCTGGGCATCGTGCGCCAGCGGCAGGCCGCCATCGTCGCGCTGGCGCGCGCCGTGCAATCGGGCGCGCTGCCGCTGCACGGCGGTGCGGACGTGCAGGCCACGATCGCGGCGCTGAAGGCGCTGCCGGGCATCGGCGACTGGACGGCGCAGTACATCGCCATGCGCGCGCTGCGGTGGCCCGATGCCTTCCCGGCCGGTGACGTCGCGCTGCACAAGGCGCTGGGCGTGCAGCAGGAACGCCAGCCGGCGCGCGCGGCCGAAGCGGCGTCGCAGGCGTGGAAGCCGTGGCGCAGCTATGCGGTGATCCGGGCGTGGGCGGGGTTGAGTACCACCGTCACCCCCGCGAAGGCGGGGGTCCAGCGCAACGCGCCTGCGGCAGCTGCGAAGGCACGAGGGCTGGATTCCCGCCTTCGCGGGAATGACCTGCACTTTGGCGGCGGGCTACTCACCAAGGACCCATCATGAAATTCCACCCTTCCCTCGTCGCCGCCCGCCACGCGAGCCCGCTCGGCGGCATGCTGCTGGCCGCCACGGATCGCGGCCTGGCCGGCGTGTGGTTCGACGGGCAGCGGCACCATCCGGACAGCAGCGGCTGGCGCATGGATGCGTCGCACCCCGTGCTGGTGCGCGCGATGCAGCAGCTGGACGAGTACTTCGCCGGGCGCCGCACCCGCTTCGACCTGCCGCTGGACCTGCAGGGCGGCACGCCATTCCAGCAGTCGGTGTGGCAGGCGTTGCTGCACATTCCCTGCGGCGAGCGCCGCACCTACGGGGAGCTGAGCGCCGGCATAGGCGCGCCGGCGGCGGTGCGCGCGGTCGGCGCGGCGGTGGGGCGCAATCCGCTGTGCATCGTCGTGCCCTGCCACCGCGTGCTGGGCGCCGACGGTTCGCTCACCGGCTACGCGGGCGGGCTGGACCGCAAGTCGGCGCTGCTGCGGCTCGAGGGGCTCGCTTGAGCGCCGGCCCGCGCGGACCGCGCGCCTGGGTGGTCGACTTCGTGCTGCTGGGCGCCATCTGGGGCAGCTCCTTCCTGTTCATGCGGCTGGCCGTGGTCGAGTTCGGCCCCGTGGCCACCGCGGCGCTGCGGGTGGGCATCGCCGCGGCCTTCCTGCTGCCGCTGGTGATCTGGCGCGGGCTGGGGCCGCAGCTGCGCCAGCACGCACCCAAGGTGTTCGCGGTCGGACTGGTCAACTCCGGCATCCCGTTCGCGCTCTATGCCTTCGCCGTGACGACGATCACCACCGGGCTGTCCGCCATCCTCAACGCGACGGTGCCGCTGTTCGGCGCCGTCGTCGCCTGGGTGTGGCTGAAGGACCGTCCCGCGCCGATGCGCGCGCTGGGCCTGCTGATCGGCTTCGCAGGCGTGGCGCTGCTGGCCGGCGACAAGGCCAGCTTCACGCTCGATGCCGCGGCCACGACGCCGGGCTGGGCGGTGGCGGCCTGCCTGCTGGCCACGCTGTGCTACGGCATCGCCGCCAGCGCGACCAAGAAGTACCTGACGGGCCTGCCGCCGCTGATGACGGCCACCGGCAGCCAGCTCGGCGCCACCGCGGCGCTGGCCCTGCCTGCGATCTGGTACTGGCCGGCACAGGCGCCCGGCGTGCAGGCCTGGCTCGCGCTGGTCGCGCTCGGCGTCGTGTGCACCGGGCTCGCCTACATCCTGTACTTCCGCCTCATCGAGGAAGCCGGTCCCGCGCGCGCGCTCGCGGTGACCTTCGTGGTGCCGGTGTTCGCGGTGCTCTACGGCGTGCTGTTCCTGGCCGAGACCGTGACCGCATGGATGCTCGGCTGCGCGGTCGTGATCGTGCTCGGCACCGCCCTGTCCACGGGACTGTTGCGCTGGCCACGCGCGAAAGTGGTGCAGGCCGACGCCTGATCCGCGCATCGGCCGACACGGTCCGTTCGCCCGCACGGCGTGCTTGCAAGCCATCCGCCGGCGCATCACGCGCGTCACTCTTGAAATAGCCTGAAAGAGCCATGACCCCCATGGCTGCATCGCCCCATCGAAGAGGGGGGTTGTTTGAGAATCGTCCGCAAAGACGGATGGCAGGACAACGAGATGGACAGGCTACTTCCCGCGATCGTGCTCTGCATGGCCTTGCAGCCGGCGTGGGCCGGTGAAGCGGCGGCAGGCAAGCCGGTGACCGGCGGCATCGCGCCGCCCGCCATGGTGGAGGTCAAGCTGGCCAAGGCGGCTCCCGGGCACCGCGGCCCCGACCAGGCGCCCATCGTCGTGGCGGCGCTGCACGACGACGCGGCCCCCGCCCCCGAAACGCAAGCGCAGCCCGAACGCCAGTCGACCGAGGGCATGCTGCTTGCAGCATTGGCCCTGATGGCCGGCATCGTGCTGCGGCGTTGGGGTGCGGACCAGCGATGACGGCCAGCGCGCTCCGATCGCTCGCCGAGCGCGCGTTCAAGTGGAGCGCGCTCACCACCGCGGGCCGCTTCATGCTGCAGTTCGTCGCGCAGGTGCTGCTGGCGCGCCTGCTGGGACCCGGCAACTACGGCGTGTACGGCATCGGCCTGGTCGTGCTGACGTTCGCCGCCTTCCTGTCCGGCAACGCCTTCAGCTACATCCTCATGCTGCAGAAGGACGTGAACGCGGACGACATCCGCTTCGCGTTCACCTGGCAGGTCATCGCCGGCGTGGTGGGTTCGGCCGCCATGTACGCCAGCGCCGGCTGGCTCGCCTCGTACTTCGCCGACCCGCGCATCGAGCGCATGGTGCACTGGCTGTCCGCCGCCTGCCTGCTGATGGCGCTGGCCGGGCCCTCGACCTGCCTGCTGCAACGCGACCTCAACTTCCGGGTGCTGGGCCTGATCCAGATGGGCAGCTACGCCGCCGGCTACCTGGTGGTCGGCCTGCCGATGGCCCTGCAGGGTCACGGCGCGCAGTCGCTGGCGGCCGCGTGCGTGGTGCAGGCCGCGGTGGTGCTGGCGGCCAGCTTCGCCGCCCGGCCCCATTCCGTGCGGCCGCTGCTGCGCCATCCGCTCGGCGGTGACACGCTGGACACCGGGCGCACGGTGTTCCTCACCAACATCGTCAACTGGCTGCTCGCCAACCTGGACCGCATCGTGATCGGCCGCGTGCTCAACACGCATGCGGTCGGCCTGTACGGCGTGGCCTACAACATCGCGTCCATCCCCAACGTGCTGCTGGTCAGCGCCATGCAGCCGACCTTCCTGGCGGCCGGCGCGCGCCTGCAGGACGAACCCCGGGAACTGGCGGCGGCGTGGCGCACGGTGCTCGCCTGCGTGCTGGTCATGCTCACCCCGCTGGCAGTGATGATGTCGCTGCTGGCCGGCGACCTGGTGCGCGTGCTGTACGGCACGGCCTGGCTGGACGCCGGCTGGGTGATGGCCGTGATGTTCCTGTGCGTGCCCGCCTGGGCCGCGCTGGGACTCTCGACGCCGGTACTGTGGAACACCGGGCGCAAGCACATGGAGGCGGCGCTGCAGTTCCCGCTGCTGGTGCTGGCGGTGCCGGCCTGGTGGCTGCTGTCGCAGCACGGCGGCCTGCACGCGGTGGTGCTGGCGTCGGCCGTGGTCATCTTCGCCCGCGCCGGCGTCGTGGTCGCCACCGGCATGGGCGCCCTGGACGTGCGCTGGCGCGAGCTGCTGCCGTTCGCGCTGCGCGGCCTCGCGCTGGGCGTGCTGGCCGGCGCCGCGGTGCTGGCCGGTCGCGCGGCGGCCCTGCCGCTGGGGCATCCGCTGCTGACCCTGCTGGGCGGCGCCATCGCGGGTGCGCTGGTGCTGTCTGTCCTCGTCTTCATCCGTCCGCAGGTGCTGGGCCCCGAGGCGCGCGGCGTGGTGTCCCGGCTGCTGCCGGGGCCGCGCTGGGCCGCCACCGGGCCGGAGGTCCATCCATGAACCGACAACCGCCCCTGCGCCGCCCGGCCGCCGAGGCCACGACCGTCACCGCGCGCGAGCGGCACCGGACCGAGCCGTTCCGGCTCTCGCGGGACGGGCTGCTGTTCCTGATCTTCCCCGCGATGCTGGTGCTCACCGCGATGGAAGTGCTGCTGTCCGGCCGCGACCTCACGCAGCTGTTCCTGGTGCTGCAGGCGCAGGTGCAGGCGATCGAGGAGGCGAGCCGGCCGGCGCTGCTGGCCTGGGTGCAGCGCGGTGTCTCGCTGCTGCTGCTCGCGGCGTCGCTGGAGCGCATCGTCAGCCACTTCCTGCAGCGCAAGCCGGTGCCGGCGCCGATGCTGACGTGGACCTTCCTGTTCTACTGGCTGACGACGGTGGCCTCGCCGGCCGTGTTCAGCGGCCACCCCGGCCTGTCGCACGAGTACCTGTACCCGCTGGCGCTGGGCCTGGCCTGCACGCTCGCCGGCCAGATGGACCGCGAACGCATCTTCGCCGTCACGCGCAACGCGCTGTTCATCTTCACGCTGGCCGGGCTGGCGCTCATCCCCATCTGGCCGACGCTGGTGCTGGACACCTCGTACTCGCAGGGCCTGCTGCCGGGCGTGCCGCGCTTCGGCGGGCTGGCGACCCACCCGGTGGGCATGGGCATGCTGGCGCAGACCGCGCTGGTGATCCTGTGGGCGCGGCCGACCGGCAACCGCTGGACCAACCTGGCCTGCTGGGCGATCGGGCTGGCCGCGCTGTTCCTGGCCCAGTCCAAGACGGCGTGGGTGTGCTTCCTGCTCAGCGCCATCTGCCTGCTCGCGGTGCGGCGCGCGCCCGATGCCATGCACCGGGCCGGCGACCCGCGCGCCAGCTCCTTCGGCGTCGGCCTGTGCCTGGCCGTGATCGCGGCGGTGCTGGCGGTGCTGGTGGCGGTGCTGGTGTTCGACCTGCCCTCGGTGATCGCCGACTTCTTCGACACCCGCGAGGGCGCCCAGCTGGCCTCGCTGACCGGCCGCGACCGCATCTGGGTGGTGGCGATGGAGGAGTGGGCGCGCCAGCCGGTGTTCGGCTACGGCCTGTCGCTGTGGGACGCGGACTTCCGCGAATCCATCGGCATGCCCCAGGCGACCCACGCGCACAACCAGCTGCTGGACACGCTGGCCCGCTCCGGGACCATAGGCGCCACCGGCCTCGTCCTGTACGCCCTGGTGCTCACGGTGATGGCGTTCCGCTACGCGCGCGCCACCGGCGGGCTGAGCCTGGCCCTGTACGTGAACCACGCCCTGCTGTCGATCAGCGAAGTGCCGCTGATCCTGATCGACTACGGCAGCCACGTGATGGCGCACTTCCTCCTCATCGTCGCCGTCGCGTCCGGCGCCGCCGCCCGCATCCCGACCCGTGTGGTGCCCGCCGCGCCCATCGAACCGACCCTCAGGACCGCGCCCCCATGAAGTTTTCCGTCGTCATCCCCCTGTACAACAAGGCCCGCTATGTCCACAGCGCCGTCCGGTCGGTGCTGGCGCAGACGCTGCCGCCGCACGAGGTGGTGGTGGTGGACGATGGCTCCACCGACGGCAGTGCCGCCGCCGTGGAGAGCATCGCCGACCCCCGGGTTCAGCTGATCCGGCAGGCCAACGCCGGCGTGTCGGCCGCCCGCAACCGCGGCATCGCGGAAGCGACCGGCGACTGGATCGCCCTGCTCGACGCCGACGACTGGTACCACCCCGAGATGCTGGCCGCCCTGGCGCAGGCGCACGAGGCCTGCCCGGAGGCCGACATGCTGGGCGCCGGCTTCCGCAAGGTGCCGCACCTCATGGGCGCCGACCCGGACCCCTGGGCGGTAACCGACGACTTCTACGAGGTCGAGGTGGTGGACGACCTGCGCCAGCGCTGGATGCGCACCTCGCCGTTCTGCTCCAGCAGCGTGGCGATCCGCGCCAAGCGGCTGCAGGCCATGCAGCCGTGCTTCGCCGAGGGCGACCACTACGGCGAGGACCTGGACCTGTGGTTCCGCGTCGCCGACCAGTCGCTGGTGGCCATCGTCAACGCGCCGTTCGCCGCCACGCGCGTGCTGCCCGACAGCCTGTCCGCACGCCACCCCGTGCTCACCCTGCCGATGTTCCTGCAGCGCATGCGCGCCGACGCACGCGCCGGCCGGATCCCGGCGCGGCACCGCAAGTCGGCGCTGTGGTTCGTGGGCCAGCAGGAAGTGACGCTGGCGCGCGAGGCGCTCAGCGCGGGCAACCGGCGCGCCGCCCTTCGCTTCCTGGTCGACGCGCGCAGCGTGGCGCTAACCACCCGCTGGCAGCTCACGCTGCTGATGGCCCTGTTCATGCCCACCAGCGTGGCCGACAACTGGCAGCGCTGGCGCCTGCGCAGCGCCGAGGTGTTCTCGCGGGAGGGCCCTGCGCAATGAACCGGCGACCCTGCCCCGTCTCCATCGTCATCAAGGCGCTCAACGAGGAGGCCAGCATCGCCGACGCCGTCGAGAGCGGGCTGGCGGCGCTGGACGGCGTGGGCGGCGAGGTGGTGCTGGCCGACTCGGCCTCCACCGACGGCACGGTGGCGGCGGCCAGCCGCTACCCGATCCGCATCGTGCAGCTCGCGCGGGCGCAGGACCGCAGCTGCGGCGCCGGGCCGCAGCTCGGCTGGCAGCACTGCGAGGGCGAGTACGTGCTGATCATGGACGGCGACATGAAGCTGGTGCCCGGCTTCCTGGAGCAGGCCCTGTCCTTCCTCGCCCAGCATCCGGAAGTCGCGGGCGTGTCCGGACGCGTGGTGGAGCTCAATACCGAGAGCCTGGAATACCGCGAACGCGGCGAGCGCAGCCAGCGCGCCGAGGCGCACCGGCGGCCCGGCCCGGTCGACCGGCTGGACGGCGGCGGCCTGTACCGGCGCCGCGCGATCGAGGAGGCCGGCTGGTTCTCCGACCGCAACCTGCACAGCTACGAGGAGTTCGACCTCGCCCTGCGGCTGCGCGCGCGCGGCTGGAAGCTGTGGCGTCTGCCGATCGACGCCGTCACCCACTACGGCCACGACGCGCCGCCCTACCGCCTGCTGCTGCGCCGCTGGCGCACGCGCTATGCCTGCGGCGCCGGCGAAGTGCTGCGCGCCGGGCTGGCCCAGCACCGGGCCGGCGGCGTGCTGCGCGGGCTGCGCGAACTGCGCCTGTACCTCGCGGTGATCGCCTGGTGGCTGGTGCTGGCCAGCGTGCCGCTGTGGCCGATTCCGGGCAGCGCAGCCGCGGCCGCCTTCCTGGCGCTGCTGCTGGCGCCGCTGGCGGCCATGGCCTGGCGCAAGCGCTCGCTGGCGCGGGCGCTGTACTCGGTGGTGTCCTGGAACGTGCATGCCGCGGGCGTGCTGCGCGGCCTGCTGGCGCGGCGCCAGCCGCCGCAGGCGCTGATCCCCAGCATCGTGATCAAGGACCCGCAGGCCGCGCCCCGCCGTGGCCAGGAACTGTGCTCATGACGCGGCCGATGGACAACTCCCCCACCCTCGACCTGGCATCTCCCTCCGCAGCAGCGAACGACGCCCGGGACGGGCGCTTCATCTACATCGCCGTGCCGTGGACGCCGGTGGGCGGCGGCATGTTCAAGGTCGCCGACTACCTGATCCAGTCGCAGGCGGCGGGCGAAGGCGGGCCGGTGCTGCGGCCGCTGGACACGCGCGGGAGCGGCAGCGCCGCCGCGTCGATGCTGCAGGTGTTGCGCGCGGTCGGGCGGCTGGTCCGGGCCCGCCTGGGCGGCCGGCTGGCGGGGGTGCACGTCAACATGGCCGAGCGGCTGGACTTCGTGCGCGAGTCCATCGTGCTGGTGGCCTGCCGGGCGCTGGGCGTCCCCACGGTGCTGCACCTGCATGCCGCGCAGCTGCACCACAGCTACGCGCGCTTCCCGCGCCCGGTGCGCGCGCTGGTGCGCTGGATCTTCTCGCTGCCCAGGGCCTGCGTGGTGCTGGGCAAGGTGTCGGCGGGTTTCGTCACCGACGACCTGGGCGTGCCGGCCCACAAGGTCGAGGTGGTGATCAACGGTGTGCCCGAGCCGGCCGCGCCGCGCCGCCGCGCCCGCGGCCGGCACGAAGCGCAGGTGCTGTTCGTCGGCAACCTGTCCGAGCGCAAGGGCGTGAGCGACCTGCTGCAGGCGCTGGCCCAGCCGGCGCTGGCCGACGTGCCGCTGCAGCTGACGCTGGCCGGCGGCGGCGACATCGCGGGCTACGCGGCGCAGGCCGCCCGCCTGCGCGTCTCGCACAAGGTCCGCTTCTTCGGCTGGGCCGACCAGGAGCAGCTCGGCGAGCTGCTGGCCGATGCCGATGCGCTGGTGCTGCCCTCCTACGACGAAGGCCTGCCGCTGGCCATCCTCGAGGCGCTGGCGCATGGCGTGGCGGTGGTCTGCACCCCGGTGGGCGAGATCCCGCACGTGCTGGCCCACCAGCGCGACGCCTGCTTCGTGGATCCGGGCGACCCGGCCAGCATCGCGCGCGGGCTGGCCCAGGTGCTGACGACACACGAGCTGCGCGAGCAGCTGGAGCGCAACGGCCGCGCTTTGCACGAGGCGCATTTCTCGCTGGCGCGCTTTGCCGCCGGCGTGGCCCGCATCCACCAGCGCCAGTTCGGGCTGAGCGCGCATCCGCAGCCGCCGGCAGCGGCCGAAGGAGCGCGGCCGTGATCGAGAGCGCCAACGCCGTGCCGCGCGGCACCGTGCTGGCCGCCGACGTCTGCGTGGTCGGGGCCGGCGCGGCCGGCATCCCGCTGGCGCTGTCGCTGTCGGGCAGGGGCCTGTCGGTCCTGCTGCTGGAGGCCGGCGAGCGCACGCGCGACGGCAAGGCCCAGGCGCACTACGAGGGTGAGGTGGCCGACGAGCGCCTGCACAGCCCGCTGCACCGCTACCGCCTGCGCGGACTGGGCGGCTCCACCAGCCTGTGGGGCGGCCGCTGCATGCCCTTCGACCCGATCGATTTCGAGGCCCGGCCCTGGGTGCCCGACAGCGGCTGGCCGATCTCCTACGAGGGCCTGCTGCCCTATTACGCGCGGGCCAACACCTGGGCCGAGGCCGGCCGCTTCGCGTACGACGCGCGCACCGCGCTGCCCGGGGTGCCGCCGCTGTTCGCCGAGTTCGACAGCGACATCGTGCGCACCGAGGGGCTGGAGCGCTTCTCCTGCCCCACCGACTTCGGCGTGCGCTACCGCAAGCGGCTGGAGGTGGCGCCGGACGTGCGGGTGCTGGCCGGCGCGCACTGCACCGCGATCCGGCTGGAGCCCGACGGCGACAGCGTGCGCGCGCTGGACGTCGCCACGCTGGCCGGCAACCGCTTCCAGGTGGCGGCGCGCGCGGTGGTGCTGGCCACCGGCGGGCTGGAGACCGCGCGGCTGCTGCTGCACTCGGACGACGTCTCGCCGCGCGGCGTGGGCAACGCGCACGACGTGGTGGGCCGCTACTACCAGTGCCACATCGCCGGCAACGTGGGCACGCTGACCGTGTTCGGCACCACCGCCAACGTGCGCCACGGCTACGAGATGGCGGCCGACGGCGTGTACTGCCGGCGCCGCATCACGATCGCGGCGGAGCAGCAGCGCCGGCACGGGCTGCTCAACGCGGTGGCGCGCCTGCACTTCCCCAAGATCACCGACCCGGCGCACCGCAGCGGCGTGCTGTCGGGTCTGCTGCTGGCCAAGGGGCTGATCAGCTACGAATACGGCAAGCGGCTGCGCGACACCCGGCCGCTGACCGCCCAGGAGTGGCTGCGGCACGTGCTGAACGTCGTCCGCGATCCGGGCGACACGGCCGCCTTCCTGGCCCACTGGCTGCGCCACCGCACGCTGGCGCAGCGCAAGTTCCCCTCGGTCATCCTGCGCAACCGCAGCAACCGCTTCAGCCTGGAGGTGCAGGGCGAGCAGCAGCCGATGGCCGGCAGCCGGGTGCAGCTGACGCCGTCGGTGGACGCGCTGGGCATGCGCCGGCTGCGGGTGGACTGGCGCTACGGCCGCGGCGACATCGAATCGATCGCGCGCACGCTGGACCTGGTGGCGGCCGAACTGGCGCGCACCGGCGTCGGCCGCTTCGAGTACGACCCCGCGACGCTGGAGCAGGACCTGATGCGCTACGGCGCCTATGGCGGCCACCACATCGGCACGGCCCGCATGGGCACCGATCCGCGCACCAGCGTGGTGGATGCCGACTGCAAGCTGCACGGGGTGGACAACCTCTACGTGGCCGGCAGCGCGGTGTTCCCCACCTCGAGCCAGGCCAACCCGACGCTGACCATCGTCGCGCTGTCGCTGCGGCTGGCCGACCGGCTGGCCCGCCGCCTTCAGCCGCGCCGGGCCGCGGCCGAGGAGGTGTTCGCATGAAGGTGCTGGTGCTGGGCGGCCGCGGCTACATCGGCTCGAACCTGGTGGCGATGCTGCGCGGCGCCGGGATCGAGGCGACCAGTGCCTCGCCGCGCACCAAACCGGCACCGGGGCAGCTGCGGATCGACACCCGCGACCGCAGCGCCCTGCAGGCCGCGCTGCACGACGTGGATGCGGTGGTCAACTGCGTGGCCGGCGACGGCGCGGCCATCGCCGAGGGCGCGCGCGTGCTGGCCGACACGGCCCGTGCAACGACCCGCTGCCGGCGCCTGGTCCACCTGAGCAGCATGTCGGTCTATGGCGCCGTCGAGGGCTGCGTCCACGAACGGGTCCCGCCGGGCCCGCTGCTCGGCTGGTACGACAAGGCCAAGCGCGCGGCCGAGCAGCACGTGGCGGCCTTCGCCCACGGCGGCGGCCAGGCCGTGGTGCTGCGCCCGGGCTGCGTGTGGGGCGCGGAAAGCGAACTGTGGGTGGGGCGCATGGGTCGCTGGCTGCGCGCCGGCCGGCTGGGCGACCTGGGAATCGCGGGGGACGGCTGGTCCAACCTGGTGCACGTGGACGACGTCTGCGTGGCCGCGCTGCGCGCGCTCGAGTTGCCGCTGGGACGCGGCGAGGTGCGCACCTTCAACTTGGCCGGGCCCGACAGCCCGCGCTGGAACGAGTACTTCATCGACCTGGCGCTGGCGATCGAGGCCACGCCCGTGCGGCGGCTGTCGCCGCGGCGGCTGCAGCTGGACGCGCGGCTGGCCGGCCCGGCCCTGTACTTGCTGCGCAAGGGGCTGCAACGGCTGGGCCGCGGCGGGCGGCGCGTGCCCGAGCCGATCACACCGGGCCTCGTGGGCCTGTGGCAGCGCCACCTGCGGCTGGATCCGCGGGCCGCCACGCGCGAATTGCGCATGGACTGGACGCCCTACCCGGCCGCGCTGCAGGAGGCCGCCGCCTGGTTCGTCGAACAGGAGAGCCTGGCCCGGGTGAGCGCCCGGGCCGCGGCGACCGCGGGTTGAGCAGGCGGACGGCGCGCACCGGCGCCGCCGCGCACTGGGAGAGAGCAGAAGGATGAAGGTTTCCGTGATTCGACCGCACGAGCTGGGTCCGCCGGAGCGCGCGCGCTGGCGCGCCCTGCAGCTGGCCAGCCCCACCCTGGCCAGCCCCTGCTTCTCGTGGCAGTTCACGCAGGCGGCCGCCGCCGCGCGGCCGGACGTGCGGGTCGCGATCCTCGAGGACGAGGGCAAGGTGATCGGCTTCTTTCCGTTCCAGCACCGGATGGGCGCGGGCGGACCGGCCGGCGGGCGGCTGTCGGACCACCACGGGGTGATCGCCGCACCGGGCACCGAGTGGGACTGGAACGAACTGCTGCGGCGCTGCCGGCTGTCGTTCTGGCAGTTCGACCACCTGGCGGCCTGGCAGCGACCGGCGACGCCCGTGACCTGCGCCAGCTCGCCCGGGCTGGACCTGTCGCGCGGCTTCGATGCCTGGCACCGCGGCAAGCTGGCGAGCGGCAACACGCTGGGCAAGCTGCCGCGCAAGCTGCGCAAGCTGGAGCGCGAATGCGGCCCGCTGCGCTTCGAGCTGCACAGCCGCGATGCGGCCGCCTTCGAGGAAGTGATCCGGCTGAAGTCGGAGCAGTGCCGGCGCACCGGACAGCTCGACTATTTCGCCTGGAACTGGACGCGCGCGCTGGTGCAGCGGGTGCGGGACACCGACGACGAGGACTTCGCCGGCTGCCTGTCCACCCTGCATGCCGGCGAGACGCTGGTGGCGGCGCACTTCGGCATGCACACGCCGCAGGTGTGGCACTGGTGGTTCCCGGTCTACAGCCAGGCCCACTCGCTGTACTCCCCCGGCTCGCTGCTGCTGCTGGAAGTCGCGCGCGCCGCGGCTGCGGAGGGGCACACGCTGCTGGACCTGGGCAAGGGCGACGAGCCGTACAAGCTCAGCTTCGCCGATTGCAGCTGGCCGCTGCTGGAAGGCTGCATCAGCCGTCCCACGCCGGTCACCTACGCGCGCCGCGTGAAGAAGCAGCTGGGCGCCTGGGTGCGCACCTCCCCGCTGGCCGCACCCGCGCGGCCGCTCCTGAGGCACCTGTCGCGGACGTCGTCCTGAGCGGGTAGCGTCATCCGGGAGGTGCCGCCATCCCCCGCGGCGCCGCCATCCCGCGGCACGTCATCCCCGCTGGTGGCGTCATCCCCGCGGAGGCAGCATGACAGTCCGGGAACCGCTAGCAAACGTAACTTTCGCTGCCGAAGTTGACGTAACCCGATTTGACGAGCTAGCCGCACCGCCCCGATCCGGCCGAGCCGGCACCCCGGGCAAACCCTTGGTCCGCCGCTCCGCAGAGCCAGCACGCGCACCACGCTCAGCCGTTTCCCTGTTCGCATGAACAGGTCCCGCCAAGGCCGCTGAAAAGCCTGTTACGGCCGCGCCAGGGCCAACCCAACCGTGGCCCGGATTCGTTACTTTTGTAGGCCGGCGTCCGCCCGTTTTGTCGGACGCCTCCTACTACAGTCCGGGCTTCTCGCTGAGGTGAGCACCAACCACAGCCGTACCGGACCCCTGCCCGCGGATGCCGCGGCACCGGACGGGCAGGCTCCCCCCGGCAGCTCTTTCAACCTGGTCAAGGGAGCGCGGCAGTACCGCTGCCGGCCCGGGCCGCTCTTACTCAACAAGTTGAAGAACATGCAAAGACGACTCTTCCTTCGATCCGGTTCCGCTTCCGCTGTCGCGCTGGCCCTGGCGGCCTGTGGCGGCGGTGGCGGTGGCGCGGACGGCGTCGGCAACCTCGCGACCGGCGTGGGCAGCGACACGGTCGGCGGCACCAGCGCCAGCACCACCCGCCCCGCGGTGGACGGTCCGGACTCCTATCCCTTCGGTTCGCGCCTGGACGCCTACGTGGCCGGCATCCTGCCGTCCGCCGCCGCGGAGCAGATGGATGCGGCGGTCCGCCGCGCGTACGACGCCTGGAAGGCGCGCGCCATCACCGACGTGCCGACCGTGCGCGGCGGCAAGGCGGTGCGCTTCGGCAACTCCACCGCCTACCTCACCGTGTCCGAGGGCATGGGCTACGGCATGCTGATCGCGGTGCTGATGGCCGGCCATGATTCCGGCGCCCGCGCCCTGTTCGACGGCCTGCTCACCACGGTGCGTGCCCGCCCGGCCTACAGCATCCCGGACGTGGGCCGCTGGCTGCTGGACTGGCGCCTGACCATCGACGGCTCGTCCACCGACGCCGCCGGCGGCGGCTGGAACGCCATGGACGGCGACCTGGACATCGCGATGGCGCTGCTGATGGCCGACCGCCAGTGGGGCTCGGACACCGGCGCCTGGAACTACAAGCAGGAAGCGGTCGACACCATCAACGCCATGAAGGCGTGGAACATGAAGGAGGACGGCACGACCAAGGGCATGGCCACGCCGCACGTCAGCCGCACCTCCGACTACATGACCGGGCACTTCCGCGCCTTCAAGCGCGCGACCGGCGATGCCCTGTGGGACCGCGCGATCGACCGCTCCTACGAGCTGATCGACCGCATGCAGACGGTGTACTCGCCCAACTGCGGCCTGATGCCCGACTTCATCATCCACACGGACAGCCCCAACCCGATCCCCTCGCCGGGCGGCTACGGCGACTTCGTGGACACCGAGGGCTTCTACTACGCCAACGCGCAGCGCAACCCGTGGCGCTGGGGCACCGACTACGTGACCTCGGGCGACGGCCGCTGGCGCGACGTCTGCAACAAGCTGGTCGGCTTCGTCGAGCGCGACTGCGGCGGGGACGGCTCGCGCATCGCGGCCGGCTACCGGCTGGACGGCTCCGCGATCGACCGCAGCTACTCGCCCGAAGGGATGATCGGTCCCATGCTGTGCGGCGCGATGGTGGATCCGCGCTTCCAGGGCTTCCTCGACAACCTGTGGAACTGGAACGCCAACAACTTCACCACCGACTACTACGACTCGGAGCTGCAGCTGATCCCGATGATCGTGGCCTCCGGCAACTGGTGGAACCCGTAAGGCCGCAGCCCCCTGCGCCGCCTGCCCCGCCGCCCGGCGACGTGGGCAGCGGCGGCACGGGCTGGTCGCCCGGACCTCAGGCCGCCCGGAACCAGCGCACCAGGCCGCGGGTATCCGGCGCTTCCAGCGACAAACTCACCTGGCGGCCGGCGGCCGCCAGCAGCGCTTCGGCCGCCAGCGCGCCGGAGCGCGTCGCGCTTTCCAGCGAGAACGGCAGCGCGGTGTCGGTCCAGTCGCCCGCGATCCACAGGCCCTGGGCCTGGGTGGCCGCGCCGGGGCGCAGCGCCTCGATGCCGGGACGCGGCTGCGGGATGGCCATGGGCAGGCGCTGGACGCGGGCATGCATCACCCGCGCCTCGCAGGCCGCGGGCGCGAACTCCCGTACCTCCTGCGTGGTGTGCTCCACGATGCGCGCATCGTCCCAGTCCTCGCGCGCCATCGGCCCGACCGCGCTGGCGCCGACCAGGGCGCCACGCCCGGCCAGCGAAGGCCGGATGTTGGACAGGTCGTGGAACGCGATGTTCAGCCCCTGCCGCGTCCACACGCGCGCCCACAGCCGCTCGTCCGTGACGGGACGGTCGAACCACAGGTAGGTGCTGATGCAGGGGCTGGGACGGAAGTAGCTCGCGACCCGGGCCAGTGGTTCGAGCAGGGGCTCGTCGCTCGCGCCGGCCACCGCGGCCAGCGCCTGCGGCGGCAGCGCCAGTACGCCATGCGCCGCCGTCACCGAGTGGCCGTCGTCGAGGTCCACCCCGGCGAAGCGGCCGCCGACCAGGCGCAGCCGCCGCACGCGGGCGCCGAACAGCACCTGCCCGCCGGATCGCATCACCGCGCGGCAGCAGCCGGGTACGAACAGCTGCGACAGCGCCAGCCGCGGAAAGCCCAGGTGCCAGCCGCTGCGCCCGAGCAGCAGGCGGAACACCCGCATCATGGACGCCGCCGAACACTGCTCCAGCGGCACGTTCAGCAGCGCCAGCACCGCCGTGCGCCAGAACCACTCGATCGCCGCCGGCGTCACGCCCATCTCGCGCAGGTAGGCCAGGGCGTCGTCGACATCCAGATCACGCAGGCCGCGCTCGTCCAGCCGCGCGGCGCGCCAGGCGATGGCGCGATGCGACAGTCCGTCGCGCAGCGACAGGTGGCTGAGGGCGCGCGGCAGCATCGGCAGGCCGTGCAGCGGCGGCGGCAGCCGCGGACTGGTCACGCGCAGCGGACCGCGGGCATCGGCCAGCGTGAGCAGCGGGCGCCGCTGCCACAGCACCTGCTCGGCGGTGCCCAGGCGCTTCAGCATCGCGATGAAGTTGCGGTGTTCCGAGCTGAGCACCTGCGGGCCGGTATCGACCTGCACGCCGGTGGTCTCGTCCGGCCAGCTGGCCGCGCGTCCGCCGGCATGAGGCGCCGCCTCGAGCACCACGACCTTCATCCCGGCATCGGCCAGCGCCAGTGCGCAGCGCAGGCCGGCAACGCCGGCGCCGACGACGAGGGCGTCGGCGTTCATGCGCGTGCTCCCGGTGCGCAGGCGATGGCCGCAGGCTGGTCCATGAAGGCAGCGTAACGACTCGTTGCGGCCATGGGCTGCCTCAGCGGCGACGGCGAGTGTCAGCGGGGGTTGATGAGGATGGCGGCCTGCCGGAGCGGACGCACTGGATCCCCGCCTTCGCGGGGATGACGGGGCACTTGCCATCGCCCGGATGGCGAACCGTCGTTGCGCGGAAGGCGAAGCCGGCGCTCAAGCCGCTGCCGGCCAGCCGCGGCGGATGGAGCGTTGCACCATGGCCCAGGCGCGGCGCAGGAACAGGGGGTTGCCGTGCACGTAGCGATGCCACAGGCGGCGCGGCTCGCAGACCAGGCGGAAGGCCCACTCGAGGCCCGCACGTCGCATCCACAGCGGGGCGCGCGTGGCCTTGCCGCCCAGGAAGTCGAGGATGGCGCCGCCGCACACGATCAGGCAGGGCCCGCCCAGTGCGCCGCGCAAGGCGATCGCCACCTCCTCCTGGCGCGGCATGCCCATGCCCAGCACGATCACGCGCGGGCGGGACTGGGCCGCGAGCCGGATGTAGGCGTCCAGCGGCAGGAAGCCGTTCAAGGTGACGCAGGCGCTGTCGGGCGCCAGCCGCTCGCGCACCACCTGCTGCGCCCGCGTGAGCCAGGGCTCGCGCGTGCCGAACAGGGCGATGCCCAGCCCGTTGGCGCGTTCCAGCAGGCGCGGGATCAGGTCCGTGCCATTGAGGTTCTGCCCCGGCGGCTGGTTGAGCAGCCGCATCAGCAGCTGCACGCCGATGCCGTCGCGCACCACGACGTCGGCCGAGATGAGCGAGCGGTAGAAGGGCTCGGACTCGGCCGCCAGGTTGAAGGCGTGCGCGTTGACGAAGGCCAGCACGCGCGACTCGCCGGGACGCAGCAGCCAGTCCAGCAACTGCTCCTCCCCGCCCGGGGTCTGCACCCGGGCCATCGAGCGCACCAGCTGGTACCAGCGCATCTGCCAGTCCCGGCTGGGGGACGGCAGAGCGGCCATCACACCGCTCCTGCCCCGTTGAGAACGGCGCCCACGACCGTTACGCCGAATTCGCGCAGATCCTCCGACAGCTTGATCACGCGCGGCATGGAACTGCGGTCGCGGCAGGTCACCATCAGCGCCGCGCCCGAGCGCGCCGCGACGGTGCTGGCGTCGGCCCAGGAGGACGCCGCCGGCGTGTCCACCAGGATCACCTCGTACATGCCGCGCAGCGAGTGGATCAGGCGCTGGAACTGCGGACGCGACAGCAACTCCTGCGGGTTGGGCGGCAGCACGCCCGCGGGCAGCACCGTCAGGCCGGGCAGCGGCTTGATGTCGCACATCACCTCGGCGCCCGCGCGGCCGGCCAGCAGCGCCGACAGGCCGACCTTGCCGGGCAGGCCGAAGATGCGATGCTGGCGCGGCTTGCGCAGGTCGGCATCGATCACCAGCGTGCGCTTGCCCATCTGCGCGAACAGCACCGCGAGGTTGGCGGTGATGTAGCTGCGGCCCTCGCCGTGGCCTGGGCTGACGATGGCCAGCGCCGACTGCTGCTCGACCTCGTTGTCGAACCAGCGCAGCGTGAGCTGCGCGCGCAGGCTGCGCAGGTGCTCCACCGCGGGGCTGTCCGGTTCGTAGGCGGCGATCAGGTCCTTGCCCAGGCCGGCATCGGGCGAGATCGTGGCGTGGCCGAACTGCAGCGCGAGCGCGTGCCGGACGTCCTCGTCGGTCAGCAGGCCCATGGAGATGCCCGCCTCGCCGAACGGCAGGCCGACCTTCTGCTGGTAGTCGTGGATGCGCTCGGCCTCGTCGTGGGTCAGCCGACCGGCGTCCACCAGCAGGTGGCCGATGGGCAGCACGGGCTCGCGCGCAGCGGGACCGATGAGATCGAGCTCGCGGTGCAGGGGGAGGATCTGGCTGTTCATGCGGGGCTCCCACGGTAGGCCAGCGCCGGGCGGATGGGCGCATTGGCGAGCTGCCGCAGCGACTCGCGCCCGGCGTGCGCCGGCACCGTCGCCAGGATCGGCAGGTTGGTCGCCATCGACAGGTCGTCGACGGAGCGCACGCGCCGGTTGAGCAGTTCGACCAGCACCGAGCCGGCGATCGCCAGCAGCGCCCCGGCCAGGGCGGCCAGCGCCAGCGCCAGGCGCGCGCCCGGCCCGGTGGGCTTGAGCGGCTCCACGGCGGTGGCCAGCCGCTGGATGTTGGTCTGGTTGGTCAGGGCCTGCAGCTTGGACTGCGAGGCGCGTTCGCTCACCTGCTCGTAGGCGCGCTGCGCGGCGTCGAGGTCGCGCCGCAGCACGTTGAGCTCGTCGCGGTGGCGGTTGAACTGCATCACGCGGGCGCGCTGGGCGGCCACGGCTTCCTTCAGTTCCTTCTCGCGGGCGCGGCCCACCTGGTAGGCGGTGTCGATGGCGCTGCCGATGCTGGCGGTCTCGCTGCGCAGGCGCGAGCGCATGGCATTGAGCTCGTCCTGCATGCGGATCATCTGCGGGTGGCGCGAGCCGAGGTTGGCGCTGGCCTCCTGGATGCGCGCCTCCTGCCGGGCGATGTCGGCCTTGAGCGTGTTGATCAACGGGCTGTTCATCGCCTCGGAGATGCTGGCGGCCGAGGCCGCGCGCTTGTTGGCGACGTCGGTGAGCTGCCCCTGCACCAGGGTCAGCTGGGACGACAGCTCGTTCAGCCGCTGCGTCTCCATGTCCACGCCGTCGGCGCTGATCACGCCGGTGCGCTGCTGGTAGGCGGTGAGCGCGCCCTGAGCCTTCTCGAGCCGGTCGCGGGCGAACGTGAGCTGCTCCTCGAACCAGCTGGAGTACTTCTTGGCCGGGTCGGTCTTGATGTCCAGCGCCGTGTCCAGGTAGGCCTGCGAGAAGGCGTTGGCGATCTTCGCGGCCTCGGCCGGGGTCGACGCGGTGTAGGAGATGTTGATGATATTGCTCTCGCGCGCCGGCTTGACCTCGAGGTTGGCCTTCAGCTCGTTGGCCAGCCAGGCGGTGAGCGTGCCGGCGCCGCCGGCTTCCTTCCACTCCTGGGCGGCCTTGGGGTCCTTGTCCAGGCCGATCGCCTGCACCACCTGTTCGGCCACGCGCGTGCTGCGCACGATGTCCATCTGCGTCGCCATGTAGGACTGCGGGACGATGCTCTGGTAGTTGGGCTGGGCGAGCGGGTCGTTGGCGCGCAGGTCGACCAGGATGGGCGCGTGCGCGGTGTAGTTCTTCGGCCGCAGCATCACCCAGGCCAGGGCCAGTGCGATGGTCGACAGGAAGATCACGAAGGCCATCGTGCGGCGGGCACGCAGGATGGACAGGAACTGGTACAGGTTCATGGCGGGCCTTTCCTCGGTCCTCGGGATCAGAAAAGGCTTTCGCGCACGTAGATCACGTCGTTCGGCAGCACCGGGTCGCTGAGCTTGGCGTCGCTCTCGACTTGCTTGCCGTCGGGGCCCGTGCGGGTCAGGCGCAGCCGGCTCAGGCTGCCGCGCGGGGTGGGTCCGCCCCCTTGTGCGACGGCCTGCTGCACCGTCATGCCGCGCTCGATGCGGTAGGGACCGGGCCGCTGGGCCTCGCCGTAGATGTAGTAGACCGGGGCCTTGGCCACGTACAGGGTGTCGCCGCCCTGCACCTGGATGTCGTCCTGGCCGCGCTGGTTGAGGAACAGCGCCGGGATGTCGATCACCTTGCGGAAGGGCTTGCCGGCGCGGGTGCCGGTGACGATCAGCGTGTCGTCGCCCATCGGGGTGATGCCCCCGGCGGCCGCCAGCAGGTCGCTCACGCGGGTGTTGGTGGTCTGCAGCGGGAAGCGGCCGGGCTTCTGCACCTGCCCGAGCACCGCCACCTGGTTGCCGCGCACCTCCAGCAGCACGATGTTGACCTGCGGCCGCTTGAGGAACTGGCCGTTGCGCAGGGCCGAGGCGATCTTGGCCTCGGCCTCCGCGATGGTGGAGCCGCCCAGGTTGACGGATCCCACCAGCGGGTAGTTGATGGTGCCCTGTTCGGACACGCGGGCTTCGATCGAGAGGTCGGGATTCTGGTAGACCTGCACCCGGATCTGGTCGCCGGGTCCGAGCTGGTAGTCGCTCGGGGCGCCCTTGTCGGCGGTGGCCCCGGCGGCCGGCGCGGCCGCCCCGCGGGGGGACGGCCCGGCGGCCTGGGCCGCCAGGGCCAACCCGGCTGCCAATAGCAGCCCGCCCAGGTTTCGGAACACGCTGTTCATCTCTCTCTCCCTTTCAAAGCCTGCGGTTGCCCGCGCGGCCGCGTCAGATCGTCAGCTTGGCCGTCAATCCGATCACGTTGGCGCGGTAGTTGAAAACGGGCAGCGACGACGAGCGCCGCTCGTGGCGGTACTGCGCGCCCAGGGTCACGGAGCGGCGGACCGCCCACTCGACGCCCAGGGTGCCCACGTTGAACTTGTCCTTGCGGCCCACGTCGAGGCTGCCGGTCACGTCTTCCCAGTGGCGGGTCTCGTGCTCGTAGCGCAGGTTGACCGTGATCAGGTCGGTCGCGCGCCAGGTCGGGCCGACGAACCAGCGGTCGCTGGACAGGTGGCCGCCGGTGCCGAACAGGTAGCTGCCCAGGTCACGCGCATAGCCGGCGGTCAGCGAGGTCTTGCCGGTGATGTCCCAGTTCACGCCGACCGAGCCGACCACGCCGCTGAAGTCGCGGGTCGGGGCGCCCGAGTGCTCGCGCTCCAGGTGTCCGAGGCGGGCGTCCACCCGGGTCTTGGGCGACACGATCCAGCGCATGGACGCCTCGATCTCGTTGTCGTCGAAGTCGCTGGCCACCGGCGCGTTGTCGTAGTCGCCGTCGCCGCGGCGGAAGCGCAGGGCCAGGCTGGAGCCGGTGGCCGGCTCGTAGGCCACGCCGACGCGCACGCTGTTCTGGCTCAGGTTGGCGTCCCAGGCGGCCGGGTCGCTGCTGCGGCTGGCGTTGTGCTGCAGGCCGCCCAGCACGCGCCAGGAGGCGCCCAGCTTGTAGCCGCCCTCGAACAGCTCGTTGCGCTCGGTGCGGCGGTCGATGCCGGCGGCCACGCCGTTGGAGGTGACGTCGCGGAACTGGCGGCGGTCGGCGCTGAGGATGCCCTCGAAGCGCTCGCCGGCTGCCCACTGCCAGGCGGCCGAGTAGTTCAGCGTGTTGTAGTCGACCCCGATCTTGTCGAAGTTGAAGTGGTTGACTTCGGCATCCACCACGAACTGCTGGCGGCTCACGCGCTTCTGGTAGCGCAGGCCCAGGCCGAGCCCGGTGATGGTGTCGCTGATCTCGCCGCCATTGGTGCGCAGCACGTTGTCGTCGCGCTCGACGCCGGCCATGGCGCGGAACTGGATGCCCTCGCGCTGGTCGGCGCCCGAGGACACGGGCGAGTACGGCTGCGAGATGGCCTGGGCGGGCGACATGGGAACGACCATGGGTACCGCCATGGACTCGCCCATCGGCGTTCCCATGGACTGTCCGGCCGGTTGGGCGGCGGACTCGCCCAGCCGTCCGCCGGGCGCCTGGAGTGTGGTCTGGGCCTGCAATGCCATCGGCAGCAGGCACGTGGCCGCCGCCACGGCGGTCAGCACGGGCCGGAGGGAGGGTTTCTTCATTGGTGTTCTCTCACGAAGAACGCCCGGCACGCACACAGTCGCATGGTTCTGCATGGTCGCGCACAGGCTCACGGGCGGACAATGGCTCATTGGTGCTAGTGCTCAATAAGCCGCGCCATCCTTGAACACCAGGCGGATGGTCCTCAGGATGATGTAGAGGTCCAGCCGCAGTGACCAGTTTCGCAGATAGTCGAGATCACAGCGAATGCGCGCTTCCATCTTTTCCAGCGATGTGGTTTCGCCGCGGTAGCCGTTGACCTGGGCCCAGCCCGTGATTCCGGGTTTGACCTTATGGCGGATCATGTAGCTCTTGATCAACGGGCGGTAGAACTCGTTGTGCGCCACGGCGTGCGGACGCGGCCCGACGATGCTCATGCGGCCCTGCAGGACGTTCACGAACTGCGGCAACTCGTCCATGGAGGTGCGGCGCAGGAAGCGGCCCAGCGGGGTGATGCGGTCGTCGTCGCGGCGGGCCTGCCGGATCTCGGCGCCGTCCTCGGACACCGTCATCGAGCGGAACTTGTAGACGATGATCTCCTGCCCCCACAGGCCGTAGCGGCGCTGGCGGAAGATCACCGGCCCCGGCGAGGTCAGCCGGATGGCCAGCGCGATCGCCAGCATGACCGGCGAGATCAGTAGCAGGATTGCAACAGCCAGGGTGATGTCGCTGGCCCGCTTGACCAGCGCGTTGGGCCCGCGGAAGGGGGTCTCGCAGACCGAGATCACCGGCATGCCGCAGATCGAGTCGGTGCGGCCCTGGACCAGGTCGGTCACGAACATGTCGGGCACGAAGTAGACCGAGGCGGTGGTGTCCTTCAGCGCATCCAGCAGCAGCTTGATGCGCGGCTGCGAGGCCATCGGCAGCGACAGGTAGACCAGGTGCACGTTGTGCTTCTTGACGTAGTCGGCGATCTCCTCGATGCGCCCCAGCGAACGGTGCCGTCCGCGCCCGTGCAGGCGGTCGGGCGCGCGGTCGTCGAAGAAGCCGAGCAGTTCCACCCCGGTGTAGTGCGCCATCGACAGCCGGTCGGCCAGCGAGCCGCCCTGCTCGTTCATGCCCACCACCACGGCCCTCAGCGGCGGCCCCTGCAGGCGGATCAGCGTCGGTGCGGCTGCGCGCAGGGCCCAGTGGGCCGCCAGTTGCGAGACCGGTGCCAGCCACAGCCAGTTCAGCACCACCTGGCGCGAGAAGATCGGCAGCGCGTCGATCGCATAGCCGGTGGCCAGCAGCAGGCCGCTGGTCCAGGCCCAGGCCAGCACGGTGTCGGCCGCCACCCGGGCCGGCGAGGCGCGCAGCTGCGGACGTCCGGGATAGACCAGCGCGAACGACACGATGGCCAGCCCGACCCAGCGCGGTGCCAGTTCGCCCTCGAACAGCAGCACCAGCGCCAGCAGCGACAGCACCGTGGCGGCCGGCTCGACGAAGGCCTCGAAGGCGCGCAGCAGGCGGCTGTGGCTGAAGACGGCCGGCCCCGGAAGGGCGGGCGCCGGCGGCGGCGGGGTGGCGGGCGCGGTCCCGGAGGCGACGGCTGCGGCCCCCAGGACACGCTCGGCGTCAGGCATAGGCGGCCATCCGGGTCAGGCGGGCCACGGCCTGGGCGCGATTGGTCACGTCCAGCTTGCTGAAGATGCTCTTCATGTGGTTCTTCACGGTGAACTCGCTGATGCGCAGGATGCAGCCGATCTCGGGGTTGGTCTTGCCCATGGCGACCCAGACCATGATCTGGCGCTCGCGCTCGGACAGCTGGCCCAGGCGCACCACCAGGTGCTCGACCTGGCTGCGCTCGGCGCCGGGCTGGCGCATGGGCGCGGGCGGCATGCGACGCAGGGAGGAATCGACGAAGGGCACCAGCAGCTTGAGCGCGGCCGGGCCGGCGGCCGGCGCCGGGTCGCTGCTGAGGGCGGCGAAGATGCGCTCGCCACCGAGGCGCGAATCGCCCATGCCGTGCACCAGCGCCGAATGCATGCCGGGCATGCCGGCGGCGGGCGCCCAGCCCTGGCCGGCCTCGCCCAGCAGCTGGCCGCAGCCGGAGATGTCGAGCTCGCAGGGCTGCGACTGGGCCGCCACCCAGCAGTCACGGAAGTAGTTGACCAGCGGCGCGATGCGCGAGGCCGGGCACAGGTGGGTGCGCAGGCCCGGCAGGCTGGAGATGATGTCGTACTGCAGGTCGCCGGCCCGGAAGTCGCCCCAGCCCACCAGCAGGATGTCGTGCGGCAGCCAGCTCTGCACCTCGCCCTGCAGCCAGCGCCACAGGTCGGCGTGGGTGCGCAGCTGGGCACCCTGGCCCGCGATCTTGAGGAACTGCACCGGATCGACGTCCGGAACGGCTGGCGTGCTGATCATTTGGATCTCCCGATGGTTCGGCCGCCCGCGGCCGACATGAACCGAAACACTTTTCCGGGGCTGCGAGCGCCGATTCGCGTGTCCATGCATTGCTGTCCGAAACGATGTGTGATCACCGTTGCCCTTGCACCACGAACGACTTGACAGGGGTCGTCCGACATGGAAAGGACCTGTCTCGCAAGCGGGTTGTCGCTTCGTGTCGCGGCCATGGGGAATGGTGTGAAAAATGGACATGCGCCACAGGTAGGCACCGCGCCTTCCTTGGTGTCGTCACACGCGGTATCGCCGTGTCGGGGGAATTCGACACATCCGGCGTGTAACCACGTCGTGCGCGCCGCTACGAGGTGCATCGGCGTGCCTGCGAGTGTTCGGGGGCGCAGCTCGGCAGGAGAGCGGTCCAGCTGGCTCATGCATGGGCAACGCACGTCGAGGCACGGACGTGGGAGTCTCCGGCGCAACGTAGCGGCAGCGCTCGCGCAAGCGGAAACCGTGGATCGCCGCCTTCGCGGGAATGACGAAGAGCTGGACGCGTCGGTTCAGAACCGCGGCAGGTCGTCCAGCCGGCGACCCGGCTGCTCCTCGGCGAGCGACAGCGTCTCGGTGCCGCCGGGCAGCACGTCCACCTTGACCTCGGGGCCGGGCTGCAGGCCGCCCTCGTCGTCGGGGAAGAGGCTGATGACCGTGTCGCCCTCGACCAGCCGGTCCACCACCTCGTTGACGCGCGTGGGCGCCGGGCGCAGGTCCCAGCGGGCGCTGGTGGCGTCGATCAGGCCCATCATGGCCTCGACGATCTGCGACCCTGCGTAGCGCAGCGCCGTGATGCCGTAGGTGGCTTTCTCTGCCATCGCGCATTCTGTAAGCGCAGCGCCCGCCGCGGTTCATCGGCGGATCGCGACAACGCCCGTCGGATGCTGCCTACGCCCGGCGCGCGAACTACCATTCCGCTCCCATGCCCGATGCCACCCAGGACCTGCCGCTGAGCCGCGCCCATGCGCGCCGCTTGCGCGACGTCTACCGTTCCGCCGGCTGGCCCTGCCAGGACGCGCTGGAGATCGAGCTGATCGCGGCCGGCCTGCTCGATCGCGTGCTGGCCCCCTCGGGCCACGAATCGCTGCGCGTGACCGCCGCCGGCCTGCGCCTGCTGGCCGACACCCTGGCCGGCAACCGCGCACGGCTGTCGGCACACGAGGCGCTGGTGGAACGGGTCGCGCGCGAGATGGGCCGGGCCGGCCGCATCGCCTGGCGCGGGCTGTCGCTGCGGGCGCAGGTGCCGCTGGCCGGCGGCGAGGCGGGCGAGGCGCGCTGGTGCATGGCGCGCCCGGACGTCTTCTCGATCCGCAACACCTCGGTGGCACAGTACGTGGAGCCGGTCGTCCACGAGGTGAAGGTGCGGCGCTCCGACCTGCTGTCCGACCTGCGCCAGCAGGACAAGCGCGCCGCCTACCTGGACCTGGGCGAATGCTGGTACGTGCTGGGATGCGACGCGCGCGGACGCTGCATCGCCGAACCCGGCGAGATCCCCGACACCTGCGGCGTGCTGCTCGTGCAGGGCGAGCGGCTGGTCGTCGGCCGCCCCGCGCCACGCGCGCGGCGCAGCGAGCTGCCGTTCGGGGTGTGGATGGCGCTGGCGCGGGCCACGCCGGTGGCCGGCCTGGACGAAGAGGCGCAGGGCCTGCTGGCCTGAACTACTGCTTCGGGTGCTCCGAATGCCCGTCGTCGGGTTCGGGCTTGTGGTCCTTCTCCGGGTCCTTGGGCGGCGTGCGCACCGGTTCCGGGTTGGTCGGCTTGGGCGGCTCGGGATTGGCCGGCTGCGTCGGGTCCGGGTCGGTCGGCGTGGCAGGGGTGCCCGCCGGCCGGCCGGTGCCGGCCCTCATGGACGGTCCGGAGCGACCTGGGTGTTGCGCTCGGCCTCCTGCGGGTCCTCGTTCGAGGGCGTGGGAATGTCTTCCTCGGTGGTGAACTCGGGCTCTTCCTGCTCCAGGCGCGGAATGCCGGTGGGATTGGCAACGCTCATCGGGTGATCCTTGTCTTGTCTGCGTTCAGGGCTTGGGCGGCTTGCCCACCGGTTCACCCGGGTCGGGCGGCGGCTCCAGCGGGCCGAACTCGGGTTCCACCGGCAGCCGCGAGGGATTCGGCGGCGAGGGCGGAGCGCCGGGTTCGACGGGCTCTTCCGGCTCGACCGGATGGGTGGCCACGGCTCGAACCTCAGAAGTCGCTCTTGCCCCAGGGCACCTGCGGCGGCTCGGCCGGATCGGCCAAAGGCTGCGGTTCACCAGCCGGCGGCGAGAAGCCGTCGCCGAGCTGCGGCGGTGCCGGCTCGGCCGGCGGCACGCGATCAGGCTCATCGTCGGGACCCGTCATGGGGGGAAGGGGCTTGCTGGCAGGCATGGTCGCAGGCTATGCGGACGCCGGAGCCCGGAGCGCACGCCGCTCGCGTGTCGGCGCGGACCGACGGGTCAGGCGCCTTCCTTCACCGTCTCGTCGTGCTCGCGGGTGGCCTCGTCCGAGACAGTGCGGCTGGGGTCGTGCGTGAACGGCATCTGCGGCAGGCCGACCAGGACCTGCAGGTGGGCATGGGCCCGGTCCATGTCGGCGCCGACCATCGCCAGCGCGACCTCGTGGCCCGGTTCGTTGCGGGCGATCTCCAGGTAGGCCGCACGCAAGCGGTTGTAGTCTTCCTCGGCGCGCGCCACCTCCTGCTGGGCTGCCAGCATCTTGGCGTACTCGGCACGGCTGTATCTCATGCCAGCCATGCTAGGCAGGGTGCAGCGCAGCGCTTGTAGGACAAAGCTCCGTCTGCCGCCGATCCCGGCGGGGCCGGCGCGTTCAGCGGCGGGAGCCCTCGCCGCGCCGGATGCTGCCGTCGCGTTGCGGCACCGCGATGGGCGCGACTTCCACCCGGGTGACGCCCTCCTCCCGTCCGAGCCCGATCTGCTCCGCGGTGGCGGGCGAGAGATCCACGATGCGCCCATCCACGAAGGGGCCGCGGTCCTGGATGGTGACCACTGCGCTGCGGCCCGTGTCGAGGTTGGTGACCCGCGCGGTGGTGCCCAGCGGCAGGGTCTTGCTGGCCGCGTTGTCGCCCTGCGGATCCATGGGGGTGCCGTCGGCCATGGGACGGCCGGCGAACCTGGGCGCATAGAACGAGGCTTCGCCGACCTGGCTGCGGCCGGAGCGGTCGAGTTCGCGGGCAGGTGCCGGCTCGTTGGTGCCGGGTTCGGCGCCACCGGACCATGCCGGCGCGGTGGCCAGCAGCAGGCCGATCAGCAGCAAGGCGGATCTGGGAGGAGCCATGGCACGGTGGGCAGCGCGGCCGGCGCGGGCGATGCCGTCCTTGTGGCGCATCCGGCGCGCCCACGCGGTCGGGCGGCGCCGCAGCCCGGCGTAGGACGGCGCGGCGCGTCAGTCGTGCTGCGTCGCCATCGGCCCGCCGCGCAGCACCATCAGAGCGCCCAGCGCCAGCAGCGACAGCCCGGCGGACAGCGCCAGGGCCCCGGCCCCCCAGTGGTCCAGCGCAACGCCGAACAGCCAGGGCGCCAGCGCCTGGGCGATGCGCGCCGGCACCATCAGCACGCCCTGCCGGTGCCCGTAGCCCTGGGGCCCGAACAGCACCAGCGGCAGCGTGCCCTTGGCGATGGTGAGGATGCCGTTGCCCGCGCCGTGCAGGACGCCGAAGACCGCCGCCGCTGGCGGGCCGGCGACCGCCAGCGCCGCCACGCCCAGCGGATGCATCGTCGCCGCCAGCCGTGCCGACAGCAGCGGATGCACGCGCCGCAGCAGGCCGAACTCCAGCAGGCGGGCAGCCACCTGCGCCGGCCCGATCAGGGCGCCGACCGCCACCGCCGCCGCCATGGTGGCGCCGCCGGCCACCAGCAGCCGCGGCAGGTGGGCCGCCATCGCCGTGCTGATGAACCAGGTCGCGGCGAACACGAAGGACAGCAGCAGCATCGCCCGCATCGGCGGCGCGGCCTGCGCGGGCGCCTCGGCCGTCGCCTCCCTGGCCGGCAGCGCACCGGCGCGGGGCACGCAGGCATTGAGCGGCAGGCCCAGCACCAGGTGCAGCGCGGCCCAGGCGAAGCAGGCCCCGCGCCAGCCGAACTCCGCCTCCAGCCAGGCGCTCAGCGGCCAGCCCACGGTGCTGGCGAAGCCCGCGATCAGCGTGATGCCGGTGATCGCGCCGCGCGAGGAGGCGCCATACAGCCGCACCAAAGCAGCGAATCCCGCCTCGTACAGCCCGCTGCCCATGCCTATGCCCAGCACCGCCCACGCGAGGAACAGCATGAGGGGTGTGCGTGACGCGCCAAGCAGCGCCAGCCCGAGGGCGAAGACGAGGCTGGTGGCCATCAGCACCGGGCGGCCGCCCCAGCGATCGATGGTGCGGCCGGCGTACGGCCCGATCAAGGCCGAGCCGACCAGGGCCAGCGAGAAGGCCGCGAACACGGTGGGCACCGACAGGCCCAGGTCGCGCGCCATCGGCGCCGCCAGGATCGCCGGCAGGTAATAGGTCGAGGCCCAGGCCAGCGTCTGGGCGCTGCCGAGGGCGGCGACGGTGCCGGCGCGGGGCGGAATCATCGGCGCCATTGTCGGGCAGCCCGGCCGTTGGCGCCGAGCCGCGCACAGCCCGGCGCGGCGCCGGCGTGCACGCGACCCTTGAAAGCGCGCGGCGCTGCCGCCATCTCGGGCCTGCGCGGCCCCACGCCGCGCGGTTCACCTGACAAGACTTCAAGGAGAGCAGCGATGTTGCAAGCATCATTCGGCCCTGCCGCGGACGTCTTCGGGGAGCTCGCCCGCCTGCAAGGCCTCCTCGACCAGGTTTTCCGTCCGCTCGACCGATCCAGCATCCGGGGCCAGGCCGGCACCGCCTTCCCGGTCATCAACGTGGGCACCACTCCGGATACGGTGGAGGTCATGGCGATCGCGCCCGGACTCGATCCGGCGACCCTGCAGGTCACGGTCGACCGCGGCCTGCTGGTCGTGGCCGGCGAGCGCCAGGGCACCGTGCCCGAAGGGCGCGAAGGCCTGAGCGTCCACCTGCGCGAGCGGTTCGCCGGTTCGTTCCGCCGCGTGATCGGCCTGCCGCAGGAGGCCGACCCCGCGAAGATCGATGCCAGCTACCGCGACGGCATCCTGCGCATCACCGTGGCCAAGCGCGAGTCGTCCCGGCCGCGCCGCATCGAAGTCCATTGAAGGAGAGATCGCGATGAGCAACGAACTGCAGACCACCCCCGCCCGCGAACCGGAGGCCACCGGCCGCAGCGAAGGCAGCAGCCTGCGCTACGCGGTGCCGCCCGTGGACGTGTTCGAGGACGAAGGCAGCATCACGCTGCTGGCCGACCTGCCGGGCGTCAGCCGCGAGCGCCTGGGCGTGCGCGTCGACGGCGACAACCTGGTGATCGAGGGCACGGCCGAGGTGCCGGCCCCCGCCACGATCGAGATGATCTACGGCGAGGCACGGCTGGCGGCCTACCGGCGCGAGTTCACCCTGAGCCGGGAGCTGGACTCGTCCCGCATCGAGGCCGAACTCAAGGACGGCGTGCTGCGGTTGATGATCCCGAAGTCGGAAGAAGCCCGCCCGCGCCGGGTCGAGGTGCGCGTGGGCTGAAGCCTTCGACGGGCGCGCCCGGAACAAGGCCGGAGCGCCCGCACAGGCCGCAGGGGCGTGGAGGCGGTGCAGCGCGGTTCGGTGCTAGATTGGTCCGGATGCATCCGCTCCTCGACGCCCTGCTGTCCCAGCACCGCGACATGGCCCGGCTCATCGGGCTGCTCGAGCGCCAGCCCTCGCTGGAACCCGATCCCGATGCGCCGCACGTCGGCCTGCTGGTGGACGTGCTGGTCTACCTGACCCACTTCCCGGACGTATCGCACCACCCCTTGGAGGACCGCATCGCCGAACGGTTGCGAACCCGGGGGGCGCTGGCGGCCGACCTGTGCCAGGAACTCGAGGCGCAGCACGCCCGGCTGGCGCAACAGGGCCCGGACCTGCTGCGCGACATGGAAGGCGCCATGCGCCGGGAAACCGTGCCGCTCGAACTGGTGGCGCTGAACAGCCGCCTGTATGCCGAGCGCCTGCGCCACAACATCGCCTTCGAGGAACTGGTGCTGATCCCGCAGGCCGCGAAGTCCCTGGACGAAGCGGACTGGCAGGCGATCGCGGCCACGTACGCGCCGGCTGCGGATCCGCTGTTCTCCGGCGAGGTCGACCAGCGCTTCGAACGGCTGCGCCGCGCCATCGCCACGCAGGCGGATTGCGGCTGCTGACGCTTCAGGCGTCGGACAGCGGCGGCGCGCCCTCGTACGCCCGCTGCAGCAGGGCCCGCAAGGCAGCGCGCTCCAGCGGACGCGGATTGGGATACGGCGTCTTCACGGCCAGGTCGGCCACCCGGTCCAGCCCGTCCTCGGGCATGCCGATGTCGCGCAGGGCGGTGGGTGCGCTGGTGGCGCGCTGCAGCTCGAACAGGGCCTGCGGTGCCTGCGGCGCACCGAGCGCGCGGGCGATGCGAGCCATGGCGTGCGGCGCATGCGAGGCGTTGTAGGCCAGCGTGTGCGCCAGCATGACGGCGTGGGTCTGCGCATGCGGCAGGTCGAAGCTGCCGCCCAGCGTGTGGCACAGCTTGTGGTGCAGGCCCATGGCGGCCGAGCCGAGCACGGTGCCGCACAGCCACGCGCCGTACAGCGCACCGGCGCGAGCGCCGGCCTGCCCGCTGCCGGTTCCCTTGGCCAGTTGCGGCAAGGCGGCCGCGATGGCGCGGATGCCCTCCTCGGCCATCAGGTCCAGCACCGGGTTGCCGTCCTGCGCATACAGCCCCTCGGCCGCGTGGGCGATCGCGTTCAGGCCGCTGGTCACGGCCAGCGGCGCCGGCAGCGAGGCGAGCAGGTCGGGGTCGTAGATCACGCAGCGCGGCAGCACCCGCTCGTCGCGGCCGGTGGTCTTCAGCCCGCCTTCGGTGATGCCGTGGATGGGGGTCATCTCGCTGCCGGCGTAGGTGGTGGGCACGGCCAGGATGGGCAGGCCCGAGTCGAGCGCGATCGCCTTGGCCAGGCCGACGGTGGAGCCGCCGCCGATGGCCAGGGTGCCGTCGGCGTGCAGGCGGGCGGCCAGCTCGCGCGCCTCCCGTGCGACCTCGATCGGCACGTGCATGGCAGCGCGGTCGTACAGGCCCGCGACGCGCGCACCCAGGCGTGCCACGATGGCCGCCGCGCCGTCGCGCTGCTGCGGCCCGCACAGCACCAGCACCCGTTGCAGGCCCAGCGCATCCAGCTCGCGCTCCAGGTGCTGCAGGCTGCCGGCGCCGAACACCACCCGCCCGGGGCGGCCCTGCCAGGTGAAGGCGGCGCGATCGGTCGTCACGCGGCGCCGCCCACGGGGTTGAGCACGAAGTCGTAGGCCAGCGTGTAGTAGCCGCCTTCACCCGGGTGCTGCGCGTCGGGCTCGTGGCGCTGCCAGTCGGCCACCAGGCTCTGGCGCACGCCGAACACCGCATCCGAATCGAGGTATGCATCGCCAGCGCGGAACACGTGCGTGATCAGCCGCTCGTAGCCGGGTGCCGCGATCATGAAGTGCAGGTGCGCCGGCCGCCAGGGGTGACGGCCGAGCGCGGCCAGCAGGCGGCCGACCGGGCCGTCGTGCGGGATCGGGTAGCAATGCGCCAGGATCGAGCGGAAGTGGAAGCGGCCCTGGTCGTCGCTGCGCAGCTGCGCGCGGGCGCGGTGCGTGTGCCCGCCGGCGGCATCGGGCTGCTGCACGTCGTAGAGGCCCTGCTCGTCCGACTGCCAGACGTCGATGCTTGCGCCGGCCACGGGCTCACCGCCGATGCCGCGCACCTGCCCGCTCACGTAGCAGGGCGTGCCCTTGGCGCCGTTGGCGATGTCGGCGCCGTTCTCCACCCTGGGCGCACCTTCGACGAAGAACGGGCCGAACACCGTGGCCTCGGTGCAGCCCGCGGGCCGGGCGTTGTTCTGCGCGGTGACCAGCATCGACAGGCCCAGCACGTCGGACAGCAGGATGAACTCCTGGCGCCGCTCGTCGGTGATGTGGCCGGTGTCGGTCAGGAAGCGGATGCCCGCCTCCCACTCCGGCTCGGTGAGCCTCACCTCGCGCGCGAAGTTGTGCAGGTGGCGCACCAGCGATCCCATGATCTCCAGCAGCCTCGGATCGGGGCACTGGGCCATCGCGCCGAGCACGGCCTGCGTGATGGTCTTCTCGTCGATGTTCCGCATGGATGCAATGATGGCGCATGCCCCACGAAATCACCACCGATGTCCTGGTCGCCGGCGCAGGCCCGTGCGGCCTGATGCTGGCCAACGAGCTCGGGCGGCGCGGCGTGCGCTGCCTGCTGGTCGATCCCAAGCCGGGTACGGCCTTCAACCCGCAGGCCAATGCGACCCAGGCGCGCACCATGGAGCACTTCCGGCGGCTGGGCTTCGCGCAGGAGATCCGCTTCCTCGGCCTGCCGGCGGATCACCCGACCGACATCGCGTACTTCACCCGCTTCGCCGGCCACGAGCTGGCCCGGCTGGCGCTGCCTACTGCGCGCGAGGCGGTGAGCCGCATCCGCACGCTGGGCGGCTCCTGGAGCGCGGCCGAGCTGCCGCACCGCATCTCGCAGAAGTTCGTCGAGGCCGTGCTGCTGCGCCATGCGCGGGCGCTGCCGTCCTGCGACGTGCGCTTCGAGTGGCGGCTGGAGGATTTCGAGGAAGTCGATGACGGCATCCGCGCGACCGTGCGGCCGGCCGGTGGCGACGGCGACGCCGTGGCCGTGCGGGCGCGCTACCTGGTGGGCGCCGACGGTGCGCGCAGCCCGATCCGCCGCAAGCTCGGCATCGAATGGACCGGCATGACCGGCGTGCAGCGCGACTTCATGGGCGGCCGGATGTTTGCCGTCTATCTGCGCGCGCCGACGCTGCGCGAGCAGATGCCGCACCCGCCGGCGTGGATGCACGTGACCGTCAACCACGAGCGGCGCGCCTTCATGGCCGCGGTCGACGGCGTCTCGGAGTACGCCTTCCATGCGGCGGTGCATCCGCACGAGAACGCCGAGGACTGGACCGAAGCGGATGCACGGCGCGTCTTCGCCCAGGCCTTCGGGCGCGACATCCCGATCGAGGTGCTGTCGGTGGGGACCTGGGTGGCCGGGCACTCGCTGGTCGCACAGCGCTTGCGGCAAGGCCGCGTGTTCATCGGCGGCGATGCGGCCCACCTGTTCACGCCCACCGGCGGGCTGGGCTACAACACCGCGGTCGAGGATGCGGTGAACCTGGGCTGGAAGCTCGCCCACGTGGTGCGGGGCCAGGCCGGCGAGGCGCTGCTGGACAGCTACGAGCCCGAGCGGCTGCCGGCGGCACAGCGCAACACCGGCTATGCGCGCCGCTTCGCCGATTCGGTCGGCCTGTTCGCCGCCTTGCCCGAGCTGGAGGAGCCGGGGCCAGGCGGCGACGCCGCCCGGGCCGCCGCCTCGGCGCACCTGGACGCGCATGCGCGCCTGGAGTTCAACATCCCGGGCGTGACCTTCGGCACCCGCTACGACGGCTCGCCGGCCATCGTGCCGGACGGCAGTTCGCCGCCGCCCGACGAGCCGAACGCGTACACGCCCAGCGCCTGTCCCGGCGGCCGTGCACCGCACGCCTGGCTGGACGACGGCCGCTCGCTGTACGACAGCTTCCATTTCGAATGGACGCTGCTGGTGCTGGGCACCGATGCGCCGGACACCGCAGCCTTCGAGCGGGCGGCGGCCCAGCGGGGCATGGACCTGCAGGTGGTCCGCCATGCGGTGCCGCAACTGCGCGAGCTGTACGAAGCGCCGCTGGCCCTCATCCGGCCCGACCAGATCGTGGCCTGGCGCGGGCACGTCGCCTCGCAGGCCGATGCCGTGCTGGCGCGCGCGGGCGGGTTCGGCGCCCGTGGCTGCTAGCGCTCAGGCCAGCGCAAGCAATCGCAGCAGCGCCTCGTTGAAGCGCGCCGCGTTCTCGTAGGCCACCCAATGCCCCGCATCCGGGACGCGCACCAGCTCGCCGAAGTTGGGCATGCGCCGCAGGACACCTTCCAGCTGGTCCATGGTGCCGGCATAGAGCTGGTCGAACTCGCCCCAGATGCCGTCGACCCGGCAGTGCAGCGTGGGCAGCGAGCGGACGAGGATGTCGGTTCGCGACAGGCGCCGCTGGCGCACGCGGTCGCGGGCCAGGTTGGCCGCGTGCAGGCTCACGGTGAGCTCGTCGATGCCGGCCGGGTCGTGCAGCATCAGGCTGCGCAGGTTGTGGCGGTGCGCCTGCTCGCGCGCCTGCGCGTCGGCCAGGTGGCGCCACTCCTTCAGCCGCAGGTCCGGCACCGGGATGCCCAGCGCGGGAGCACCGGCCAGCACGAGGCGGCGCACGCGTGCGGGTTGCGCGGTGGCGATGAGCCCGGACAGCAGGCCGCCGAACGAGAAGCCGACGACGTCGACGGCGCCCTCGCCCAGCAGCTCGCGCAGGCCGGCCGCGACAGGCTCGACCATGCCGTCGGCGTCGACGATGCCCTCGGCTGCCACGGAGTCGCCGAAGCCCGGCAGGTCGGGGACGACGACGCGGCGGCCGCTCGCTGCGATGGGTTCCACGTTGTGCAGCCAGTGCGTCCAGCTGCCGCTGCCGCCATGCAGGAGCACCACGGGTTCGTCGGCGGGGTCGCCCCAGGCGTGCCAGGCGATCCGGCTGCCGCCATGGACGGTCTCGAAGGCTCGGGATCGCGACAGCACGCGCAGCGCGGGCGCAGGAAGTTCGTGCGACAGGGGTGGGAGCGTCGTCACCGCGCGTCCTTTGCCGTCGGGGCAGCCTGGAATTGCCGCAGGTCCAGCGGCCACTCCCGGCCTAGCCAGGCGGCGTGGTCGGTGTGGTCCTTGAGGTCATCGCCGCTCACGCCGTGCACGAGCACGTCGAGCTCGCCGCGGTGGGCGTCCAGCCAGGGAACGATGGAATCGAACTCCGCCGCCGAGAACGCCAGCTGGCAACTCCAGCGCGGATGGGGGCCGACCGGCTTCTCGTGCACGCGGCCGACCGCCACCTTGAACAGCCGCCCGGCGTGCTCGCACAGGGCGCGGGCCTGCGCCACCGAGCTGGCATCGAAGTAGACGTGGGCGTGGTAGGCGGAATGGACGTTGACGGGACGGCGTGGCATGGCGCCATTGTCGCGTGCCCGCTCTGCGCACACAGGCGCGGGGGCCCTGCCGCCGGGTGGATCAGCGGCAGGGCCCCGGACCTTGGTTTACAGCGATCGCAGGTACTGCGCCAGGTCCTGCACCTCCTGCGCCGACAGGCCCAGGCCGAGGCGGTTGTTGTAGGTGTCGACCACCGCTTCCTGGTCGGCGGCGGAGCCGTCGTGGAAGTACGGCGGGTGCTGCCAGTTGCCGCGCAGCGGCGTCGCGCGATACATCTTGGTCGCCGAGCGGCTGGCGTAGCTGGGGGTTTCCGGCTCGGCCATGGAAGCCGAAGGCGGATGCAGCCGTGAGTCGGTGAAGGCTTCGCCGGAGTGGCAGCTCACGCACTGGCCGGCACCGAAGAACAGCACCCGGCCGCGCTCGGCGGCCGCGGCGTCGAAGGACCCGGCCGGAGCCGCGGGCGCAGCCAGCGAGAGCTGGTAGGCCTGCAGCGCCGGCAGCTTGTCCGACACCAGGTCCTGCGTGCCGTGCACCACGTCCAGGTTCAGGCGCGGCTCGGAGAAGGAGCCCTGCCCGCCCATTTCCACCACCGACACGTAGCGGTTCCAGTAGGCGATCTCGTCGCCGTCGCCGGTGTAGGTGATCTTGGTGACGCCCAGCAGGCCGAACGCGGGCGGGATCACGACCGGCTTGCTCTGGCCGTCGACGTTGAAGCGCGGATCGAACTTGCCCTTGCCCCAGGAGGCGTACACGGCCTTCTGCGCCGCGTTCAGCACCGGCGACAGCGAGATGATGGCCCCGGGATCGAGGTCGCGGTTGGCCCAGCCGTCCAGGCGCTTGCCGATGCCGGGCGCGAACGAGTTGTCGACGGTCGAATGGCACAGGGCGCAGGTGATGCCCACCTTGGTCAGGCGCTCGACGCCGCCCACCGTCTCGACCGTGCCCTTGACGCCGACCACCGCCCCGAGCTTGATCAGCGCCAGCGTGGTTTTCGGGTCGTCGAGGTCGACGGCGCCCTTCTGGATGCCCTCGACGACGGCGGCGGGCAGCGCCTCCGAATCGACCTTGAGACCGACCGCGAGCGCGATCTTGGGCGTGACGTTCTGCTCGATCACCTCGTGCATGCGCAGCGTGTCGGTCCACTGCACCTCGTCGCCGAAGGTGTCCTCGCGGAAGATCTGCTTGCCCTGCGCGACGAGTTCGGGATCGAGCGTCGGCGTGGCGGGTCCGTCCGAGCCGCCGCAGGCGGCCAGGAGCAGGCCGCACAGGCCGAGGGCGAGCGGGAGGGGTGCACGCGACAGGCGTCGCCGCGAATGAGGTGGGCGCATCGTGGGGTCCTTGCTGCAACCGGGAGTCGGTTGCAGGCATAGACGCACGAAGCGCCGCTCGGGTGACAGGAACTCAGGTCGTGCGCGCAGCCCTGCGCCGGCCCGCAAGCCAGGTGATCGCGATCGCGGCCACCAGCGCGCCCTGCGCCAGCAGCCCCTGCGCCGTCGGGTGGATGCCGAGCAGCGGCAGCGAGATGTCGCCGGCCGGTGTCGCGCCCAGCACGCCCGCTTCCTGCAGCGCCGCGATGCCGTGGCCCACGAACACCACCGCCATCACCACCAGCAGGCCCGAGGTGAGCGCGAAGAAGGGGCCGATCGGCAGCCGCACGCCGAAGCGCAGGATCACCCAGGCCAGCACCACCAGCAGGGCCGCGCCGGCGGCCATGCCGCCCAGCACCGCCTGCCCGCCGTCAGGGCCGGCCTGCGCCCACAGCGCCTGGTAGAACAGGATCACCTCGAACAGCTCGCGGTACACGGCCAGGAAGGCGATGCCGGCCATCGCCCACAGGGTGCGTCGCTCCAGCGCCGAGGTCACCTGCTCGCGGATGAAGGACTGCCAGGCCTGCGCATGCGAGCGCTTGTGCAGCCAGGCGCCCACGTACAGCAGCATCGCCGCCGCCAGCAGCGCGGACACGCCTTCGGTCATCTCGCGGCTGGCGCCGGTGATCTCCAGCACGTGGTTGGACACCACCCAGGTCCCCGCGCCGAGCAGCGCGGCGGCGATCCAGCCGGCGTGGATCCAGGGCATGGCATCGCGCCGGCCGGTCTTGCGCACGAAGGCGATGATCGCGGCGAGCACCAGGATGGCTTCCAGGCCTTCGCGCAGCAGGATCAGCAGCGAGCTGGTGAAGGCCGCCTGCGGCGACAGGCCGCCTTCGCCGAGCTTGGCCTCGGCTTCGTCGATCAGGGCGTCGATGCGCTGCACGTGGCCCGCCACGGCCTGCGCAGGCTGGCCGTCGTCGATGGCATGGCGCAGCGCCATCATTTCCTTCTCGGTCGCCACGCGCAGCTCGGGCGCGACGTTGTCCAGGCTGGACTCGACCAGCTCGAAGCCCTCGAGGTAGGCGGTGATGGCGTCGCGTCGCGCGCCCTCGCGGTCGCCACGCTGGTAGGCGGCCAGCGCCTGCTGCAAGCGGGCGCGGGTGAACGCGAGTGCGCCGGGCCGGCCCGCCTCCAGCGCCTCGGGATGCGCCAGCAGGTGCGCCTGCACGGCCGCCAAGTCGTCGCCGGCGAGGTCGCCGGGGGCGGCGGTCACCAGTTGCCGCAGGCTGCCGAGCTCGGTCTTGCCGACGCCCTGCTGCCACAGCTGCTCGCCGCGCTTCAGGGTGTCGGGCCCCTGGCGCAGGCCGGCGGCGAAGAAGGCCAGCGCCCAGCGGTCGGCGTCCGACAGTTCGGTGAACGCGCGCATGGGCGTGCCGCCCACGCCCAGCGTGATGGTGTTGTACAGGCCGTAGGGACTGCGCTGGCGCATGCGCGCGGCGTCGTGGAAGTTGCTGGCCGGCGGGTCCATGCCCTGCGCGGCCGGGCCGTCGCCGCGGCCCTGCTCGCCGTGGCAGGACGCGCAGTGCTGCTGGAACAGCGTGGCCGCGCGGCCCAGGTCCGGCGCGCGGCGCGGCGCCACGGCCACCGAGTAGATGCGGACCACGTCGGCCGCCACCTGGCGAGCCAGGGTCGACACCTCGGCGCCCGGTGCCTTGACCTCGATCGCGGCCAGCAGGCGCTGCGCCTTCGCGACCAGCGCCGGCTTGTCGGCCTTGACGGGCAGGCGCTCCAGCAGCGCGAGCGAGCGCGCCGCGAACTCCTTCTGCTCCTGGTACTCGGGCTCGTCCAGCACCTTGCCGTCCTGCACGAACTCGGGGTAGTCCACGCTCACGTAGTCGAGCATGTGGATGATCGATGGTGCGGCCTCCGCCGGCGACTGGGCATGGACGAGCGGAGCCGCCTGCAGGCACAGCGCCGCCAGCAGGCAGCGCAGCGCCAGCGGCCAGCCGGATGCCAGGCGATTCGCCCAGCTTGCAAAGCGGGCCATGCGGTACTCCTCGGTCATGGCGTCAGAAATCGACCTTGGCGGCCAGGCGCAGGGTGCGCGGCGCGCCGGTGCCCAGCAGGCCGTTGCCGGCGGTCGCCCAGTAGTCGCGGTCGGTCGCGTTGTCGATGTTGGCCTGCAGGGTCACGGCCTGGCCCGCCATCCGGGTGCGATAGCGCGCGCCCAGCGACAGCGTGGTGTAGCCGCCGACGAAGGCCTGGTTCAGGTTGTTCACCGCACGCTTGCCGACGTGGAACAGGCCGGCGTTCAGCGACAGTCCGGCGACCTGCGGCACCCGGTATTCGCCGAACAGGCTGAAGGTGCGGCGGGGCGTGTTCTCCGGCGTCTTGCCCAGCTCGCCGGCGTTGGCCGCGCCCACCGACGCGATGGTGGCGTCGAGGATCTGCATCGAGGTGACGATGCCCCAGTTGGGCGTGATGTCGCCGCTGGCGGACAGCTCCAGGCCGCGGTAGCGACTCTTGCCGCCGAGCACGAAGCGGTTGGCGGCGTCGACGGTGGTCTGCGGCCGGTCGATCTGGAACAGCGCGGCCTGCGCGAACACGCCGGCGAAGGCCCGCGTCTTGATGCCGATCTCCTTCTGCTTGTTCACGGCCGGCGGCAGGATCTCGCCGGTGTTGGCGCGGTTGGCCGGCGCGGTGCCGGTTTCCTCCAGCCCTTCGAGGTAGCTGGCGTAGATGGAGGTGTCGGGGTTGGGCTTGTACATCACCGACAGGTTGGGCGAGACCTTGTCCGCGTCGAAGCGCGAGACGGTGGTGGTGTTGCTGTAGTCCGCCGCACGCAGGCCGGCCAGCACCTGCCAGCGCTCGCCCAGCATCACGCGGTCGAACACGTACAGGCCCTTGTCGACGATCGTCGAGTCGGTACCGGCGGTCAGCGCCGGGTTCAGCGGCGCGATCGTGCGCGGGTTGTAGAGGTTCTGCGGCACCGTGGCCCGGGGCGCGGAGGCACCCGAGTAGGCGTTGCGCTCGTTGCGCGTGTAGCCGATGGTGAGCTCGTGCCGGATGGTCCCGCTGCCCAGCAGGCCGGTCACCTCGGCCCGGTAGTTGTTGTTGACGTACTTCTGGCCGTTGGCGAAGAAGATCACCAGCGACCCCTCGCCGGTGCCCAGGTCGAAGCCCTGGAACTGCGAGAACCGCCGGTCGCGGATCGTTTCCGCGCGGCCGGCCTCCAGCACCATGGACCAGTTGTCGCCGAGCGCGAGGTCGCCGCGCAGCAGCAGGTTGGTGGCCTCGGCGTCGTAGCGCTGCCAGTTGCCGGCCAGGTTGCGCTTGTTGTCCGGGATGCCCGGCAGCGTGATCACGCCGCCGACGGCCGCCGGCACCGCGATGGCGGCCTGCTCGCTCACGTCCTTGCGGTAGTGCTCCAGGTCGGCCTTCAGCCCGAAGCCGGGGCGCACGCGCCAGTCGTAGGCCAGCGCCACCAGCCCGCGGTCGCCGTCGAAGTTGTCGATGCCGATGTCCAGTTTGCCGGCCGCCGCGTTGAAGCGCAGGCCCATGTCGCCGTCGGCGAAGCGCCGGCCGATGTCGACGTGCGCATCGATGCCGCCGTGGTTGTTGACCGAGGTGGCGACGCTGGTCACCGGCACCGGGCCGGCGCGCTTGGTCACGAAGTTGACGACGCCGCTGGGCGGCACCAGCCCGTAGTAGAGCGAGGACGCGCCCTTGAGCACCTCGACCCGTTCCTTGTTCTCCAGCGGGATGTCGATGAGGTTGATCACCGGCAGCGAGCCGTTGAGCCGGTAGTTGCCTCGGTTCTCGACCAGGATGCCGCGGATCGAGATGTTGTCGTAGGTGGAGCCGCTCAGCTGCGAGCGCGTCACGCCCGCCGTGTTGCGCAGTGCCTCGAACAGGGTGTTGGCGCCCTGCGCGTCCAGCACGCCGCGGGTGATGACGTTGTTGGTCAGCGGCACGTCCAGCGGGTCCTGGTCGCGGAAGGCGCCGACCTGCACGTTGCGCGAATTGAAGCTGGGCCGCTCGCTGGTCACCTTCAGTTCCGGCAGCGTGCGCACCGCCCCGTCCTGCGCCAGCGTTCCACCGGACCACGACAGCACGGCCAATGCGGCAGCGATGGACACGGCGGAGCGGCGATGGAACTGGGGCATGGTAAAGTCAACCTCAATGAGAATTGTTCGTATTCGCGAAGTGTAAAGCATGCAACCTGCCTTGCGCGGCTCATGGCTCAGGTTGCATCGCTGGGTGGCCCTCGCACTGGGTTGGTTGCTGGTGCTGGCGGGCTTCCTGGGCGCCCTGCTCACCCTGGCCAGGCCGCTGGACCAGTGGAGCCATCCGGCGCTGTTCCGAGACCCCGTTGCCCCCGCGGTTATCGCGAGTCCTTCGCTCGATACGGTCCGCCTGCACCTGGACCGCAGCTTCGGCGACCGCGCCAGCTACACCCTCCGGCCGCCGCGCGCGCCGGGCGAGACCCTGTGGGCGTACGTGAGCGGGCCGTGGGACGGGGTGGTCTATTTCGATGCCGAGGGTCGTGAACTGGGGCGGCGGGGTGAGACCGAAGGCGCCTACAACCTGCTCTTCGAGCTGCACAGCTCGCTGCTGCTGGGCGACACCGGCAAGGCGGTGCTCACCACCGCGGCCGTGACCTACCTGTTCCTGCTGGCGACGGGGCTGGTGCTGTGGTGGCCGCGGCGCTGGCCACCGTCCTTCCGCATCCAATGGCGCGCCGGCGCCCTGAGGAGCCTGCTGGACCTGCACAACACGGCCGGCGCCCTGCTGGGCCTGCTGATCCTAGTGTCCGTCGCCAGCGGCGCCTACATGGCCTGGCCGCCCCTGCGCACGCTGGTGACGACGGCGGCTGGCGGCACGCCGGTCGCGCCGCCGAAGCTGCAGGCACCGGCCGCCCGCAGCGGCTCATCGCTGGACGCGCTGGTGCGCCAGGCACAAGCCCGCTTTCCCAGCGGGCGGGTGGGTTACGTCCAGGTGCCGGCCTCGGCCACGCAGCCGGTGCGCGTGCGCCTGAAGCTGCCGGACGACCCGCATCCGAACGGCCTCACCTCGGTCTGGCTGGATCCAGCGCATGGCCGGGTGCTGCGGACCGTGCGCTGGTCCGAGCTGGACCCCGGCAACCGGCTGGTGTCCTTCGCCTATCCGCTGCACACGGGCGTGCTGGGCGGCCCGCTGCACGAGGTGCTGGTGGGCGTGACGGGGCTGGCGCTGGCGACCCTGGGTGGCAGCGGCCTGCTGTTGTGGTGGAAGCGAAGGCGCGTGCCGCGCGCCCGCCGCACCGGCGCGGCGGCAGGGCAGCCCAACCGCTGACGCGGGGCGGGCTCAGGACCAGAGCACCAGCATCACGATCGCCCAGACGGCGACCACGCTGCCGATCCCTGTCCAGAAATAGGGCGTACCGACCAGTCCGAAATCTTCCGGGGGCATGTCAGTCTCCGCTGTGCCGGCTGCGGCCGGATGCTCGATGTGACGAAAGGCTTCGCTTGACTGCGATGGTCGCCACGGCGGCTGGTCGGTCTCGTAGGACAGCGCTGCGCCCGTTCGTGCGACGACTCACGTTGCGTTGACCTGCAAGGCGCCGTCCTACACGCGCTGCCTCTCGGGCGCCTACCGCTCAGGCTGCGGGCGGGGCCAAGATGCGCGGCATGCCTGCCCCCGAACTCCGCCCCGACGAACGCGCGCTGCTGGACAGCCTGCTGCGCGAGCGCGGCCGCGATCCCGGCAGCTTCCGCATCGCCCTGCAGGCCGACGGGCTGGTGCGCCTGTCGGGTCCGCGCGGCACCGCGTTCTACCCACGCGATACCTGGCCCACGCGCTTCGCACGCCACCTGGACAAGGCCTTCTTCGACGCCGCCGTGCGACCCCTTCCCGTGCGCCAGCCGGACACGGCGCCCGCGGCACCGTTCTGACGCGCCGGGGCGCGGCGCGGCGACGCAGCGCGCCGCGACTTGCCTCTAACATCGGGGCCACATGATCCCGACCCCGCACGCGACCGACTCCCCCGAATCCCAACCGCCCTCCCCCACGGAGCGGCTCGCGTGAACCCCGACGCCGACAAGCTGTGGCGCGCCCCGCGCTGGGCGCTGGCGGTCCTGCTCGCCGTGCTGGGCATGCTGGGGCCGTTCTCGATCGACACCTACATCCCGGCGTTCTCCGGGATCGCGGCCGCGATCGGCGCGACGCCGGTCGAGATGCAGCAGACGCTCTCGGCCTACCTGTTCGGGTTCGCCTTCATGAACCTGTTCCACGGCGCGCTGTCGGACAGCTTCGGCCGCCGGCCGGTGGTGCTGTGGGGTATCGCCGTGTTCACGATCGCGTCGATCGGCTGCGCGCTGTCGCAGACCATCGGCCAGCTGGTGTTCTTCCGCGGTCTGCAGGGGCTGTCGACCGGCGCCGGCATCGTGGTGTCGCGCGCGGTGATCCGCGACATGTTCCCGCCGGCGCAGGCCCAGAAGGTCATGAGCCAGGTGACCATCTACTTCGGCGTCGCGCCGGCCGTGGCGCCCATCATCGGCGGCTGGCTGTTCGTGCACCTGGACTGGCACTCGATCTTCTGGTTCCTCACGGCAGTGGGCGTGCTGCTGTGGGTGGCCAACTGGAAGCTGCTGCCGGAAACGCTGCACCTCGACCACCGCCAGCCCTTCAACGCGCGCAACCTGATGCAGGGCTACTGGTCACTGGTCTCCAGCCCGCGCTTCCTGCTGCTGGCGCTGGCCAGCGGCGTGCCCTTCAACGGCATGTTCCTGTACGTGCTGGCGGCGCCGGAGTTCCTGGGCACGCACCTGCGGCTCGCGCCCACCGAGTTCTTCTGGTTCTTCGTGCTCACCATCACCGGCATCATGGGCGGCGCCTGGTTCAGCGGGCGGCTGGCCGGGCGCATCCCGCCCAAGCAGCAGATCCGGCATGGCTTCGTGATCATGCTGGCGATCTCGCTGCTGAACGTGGCGGCCAACCTGCTGTTCCCGGCCCAGGCCTGGTGGGCCCTCCTGCCGATCGCGCTGTTCGCCTTCGGCTGGTCGCTGATGGTGCCGGTGGTGACCCTGCTGGTGCTGGACCTCAATCCGGACCGGCGCGGCCTGGCCTCCTCGCTGCAGGCCGTGATCGGCTCCACCGCCAACGGCATCGTGGCGGGCGTGATCGCGCCGCTGGTGATGCACTCCACCGCCTGGCTGGCGGTCGCCTCGCTGCTGATGATGAGCGTGGGGCTGTTCGCCTGGCTGTACGTGCACAGTCGCTGGCCGGAGATCGGCCGGCACGTGGTCGCGCACGCCTGACGGCGCTGCCCGCGCGGCCGCGGCGCAACGCGGTCCAACGAACGTACTCATGGCGCACGGGCGCCGCATCCAACGAACGTATTCATTGCGTGCGCACCGTGCCGCCTACGTGACATGCAGGGGGCGTCGAGTGCTGGTGTTTTCCCTCCTGTGTTCCGCACTGCAGAACTGCGGCCGCGAATCCGCGCGATGACGCAGGCAACATGGGTCCGAGAGGCGCGGCGCACCTGCCGTCCGCCCCGCACGAAAGACCCATGGACCTCTTCCTGCAACAAGTCCTGAACGGCCTCACGCTGGGCGGCATCTACAGCCTGGTGGCGCTGGGCCTGACCCTGGTGTACGGCATCCTGCACGTGCCCAACTTCGCACACGGGGCTCTGTACATGGCCGGCGCGTTCGTGTCCTTCCACCTGATGTCGGCCTGGGGCTTCAACTACTGGCTGGCGATGGGCGGCTCCGCGCTCGCGGTCGCGCTGCTGGCCACGCTGGCCGAGCGGCTGGTGTTCCACCCGCTGCGCAACGCCTCGGGGCTGCACCCGATGATCGCGGCCATCGGCGTGCTGCTGTTCCTGGAAGCGGCGGCGCAGGCGATCTGGGGCGCCGACTTCCACCGCATGCAGACGCCCTACACCGGCATCGTCGAACTGGGCGGCGTGACCGCGCCGGTGCAGCGGCTGATGATCGTGGGCGCCGCCTTCGGCCTGGTGGTGGCGCTGCACCTGTTCCTGACGCGCACCGTGACCGGCTCGACCATCATCGCGATGGCGCAGAACCGCGACGGCGCCTCGCTGGTCGGCATCGACGCCAACCGCGTGTCCATGCTCACCTTCGCCATCTCGGGCGTGCTGGCCGCGGTGGCCGCAACGCTGTATGCGCCGATCAACCTGGTCTACCCGGCGATGGGCCACCTGGTGATCACCAAGGCCTTCGTGATCATCATCCTGGGCGGCATGGGCAGCGTGCCCGGCGCCATCGCCGGCGGCCTGATCATCGGCTTCGCCGAGAGCTTCGGCGCCTTCTACATCTCCACCGACTACAAGGACATCATCGCCTTCGCGCTGCTGGTGGCGATCCTCTCGCTGCGCCCGCAAGGCCTGTTCAAGGGAGCGCACGGATGAAGTACCTCACCGGCAAGCCGGGCTGGATGCTGCTGCTGGCGCTGGGGCTGGCCTTCCCCTTCCTGGCGAAGAACGACTACCACCTGACGGTGATGTCCACCGCCTACATCTTCGCGATCGCGACGCTGGGGCTGAACCTGATCACCGGCTACACCGGCCAGTACAACCTGGCGCACAGCGGCTTCATGGCGGTGGGGGCGTACACGGTGGGCATCCTCACCGTGGACCACCAGGTGCCGTTCTGGATCGCCTTCGCGCTGTCCGGCTTCACGGCCGCCGCGCTCGGCTTCTTCGTCGGGCTGGTGTCGCTGCGGCTGAAGGGCCACTACTTCTCGATCTTCACCCTGTGCGTGGGCTACATCATGTACCTGGTGATCGAGAAGTGGGAGAGCCTCACCCACGGCACGGTGGGCATCATCGGCATCCCCGCTCCGAGCGCGATCGGGCCGATCGCCTTCGACACGCCCCGCTCGCTGTACTACCTGGTGTTCTTCTTCCTGGTGCTGGCCGTGTTCGTCATGGGCCGCATCGCCAACTCGCTGCTCGGGCGCACCTTCATGGCGATCCGCAACGGCGAGGCGCTGGCCGAGGCGCTGGGCATGCCGCTGATGCGCAACAAGCTGCTCGCCTTCATGCTGTCGGTGTTCTACGCCGGGCTGGCCGGCGGGCTGTATGCCGGCTTCGTGCGCTTCCTTGGCCCCGGCGTGGCCGGCGTGGAACACAGCTTCGACATGACCATGTACATGCTGGTGGGCGGCCTGGGCACCCTGCTCGGCCCGCTGCTCGGCGCACTGGCCGTGCCCTGGCTCACCCAGTACCTGCAGTTCCTGCAGGAGTTCCGCTTCATCGTGTTCGGGCCGCTGCTGGTCGCGCTGGTGATCTTCCTGCCGCACGGCATCGTCGGCACCTGGCTGGGCTGGCGCGCACGGCGGGCTGCCGCCGCGGGTCCGGCGCCCGCACCGGCGGCTCGCAGCGCCGCCGCCGAAACCACGCCGACGGACGCGCAGCCGGGAGCCAGCCGTGCTTGAGATCCTCAACGTCAGCAAGCGATTCGGCGGCCTCACCGCCGTCCACGACGTCTCCACCACGGTGGAACGCGGCAAGGTCAACGCCATCATCGGACCCAACGGCGCCGGCAAGACCACCTTCTTCAACCTGGTGAGCGGCACGCTGCCACCGAGCTCCGGCTCCATCGTGTTCGAGGGCCGCGACCTCGCGGGGCTGCGCGCCGACCAGGTCGCGCAGCTCGGGATCTCGCGCACCTTCCAGGCCACCACCCTGTTCGACATGGCCACGGTGCTGGACAACCTGATCGTGGGCCACCGACTGCGCACGAAGTCGGGGCTGGTTGACGTGCTGTTCAACTCGCGCCGGCTGCGCGAGGAGGAGCGCGCCTGCCGCGAGAAGGCGCGCGCCGCCCTGGACTTCGTCGGCCTGTCGCACGTCGCCAACCGGCTGGCCGGCGACATCTCGCAGGAGGAGCGCAAGCGCGTCGCCTTCGCGCTGGCGCTGTCCACCGATCCCACGCTGGTGCTGCTGGACGAACCCGCCGGCGGCGTCAACCCGGAGGAGACCGCGGGCCTGGCCGACCTGATCCGCAAGTTCGTGCGGCACGGCATCACGGTCTGCCTGATCGAACACAAGATGGACATGATCATGAGCCTGGCCGACAAGATCATGGTGCTGAACTACGGCGAGAAGATCGCCGAGGGCACCCCCGCCGAGATCCGCAGCAACCCGGCCGTCATCGACGCCTACCTGGGCAGCGAGCATGCTGGCGCTTGAGAACGTCTCGCAGCATTACGGCAGCTTCCGCGCCCTGGACGGCATCAGCCTGCAGGCGAAGGAAGGCGAGCTGGTGGTCCTGCTGGGGGCCAACGGCGCCGGCAAGAGCACGATCTTCCTCACGGCCAGCGGCCTGCTGAAGGCCAGCGGCGGCTCCATCCGCTTCCGCCACCACGAACTCGCGGGCATGAAGCCGTCCGAGGTGGTCGAGCGCGGCGTGGTGCTGTGCCCCGAGGGCCGCAAGCTGTTCCCGCAGATGTCGGTGCTCAAGAACCTGATGCTGGGCGCCTACGTGCACCGCCGCGACAAGGCCGGCAACCAGAAGCGCCTGGACGAGGTGTTCGAGCTGTTCCCCATCCTGGCCGAGCGCCGCGAGCAGGCGGCCGGCTCGCTCTCGGGCGGGCAGCAGCAGATGGTGGCCATCGGCCGCGCCCTCATGAGCCGGCCGCAGGCGCTGCTGCTGGACGAGCCCTCGCTGGGCCTGGCGCCGCTGGTGGTCAAGCAGGTGTTCGAGGTGATCCAGCGGATCAACAAGGCCGGCACCACCGTGCTGCTGGCCGAGCAGAACGCCTATGCCGCGCTGAAGATCGCCCACCGCGCCTACGTGATCGAGGGCGGCCGCATCGTCATGGAAGGCGATCGCGACAGCCTGATGGGCAACGAATCCGTCCGCAAGGCCTACATCGGGGCCTGAGCACTTCCCCTTTCCCTTCGCCATCCAGGAGACAAAGCACCATGGCATTTCCCAAGCAACTGCAACGCATCGCCGCAGCCGTCGCCTTCGGCGCGCTGGCCGGCGCACCCGCCCTCGCCCAGGAGGTGGTGAAGATCGGCTACTCGGGGCCGCTGTCCGGCGGCGCCGCGCTGTACGGCAAGAACGTGCTGGACGGCATGCAGATGGCCGTCAACGAGATCAACGCGGCCGGCTTCGAGGTGGGCGGCAAGAAGTACAAGCTGGAGATCGTCGCGCTGGACGACAAGTACAACCCCAGCGAGACCGCCATCAACGCCCAGCGCCTGGTGCAGGAGCACAAGACGCCGGCGATCCTGACCCCGCACTCGGGCGGCACCTTCGCGCTGCAGACCAACAACGAGCAGCAGAAGTACCTGCTGCTGTCCTACACCAGCGTGCCGCAGGTCACCGCCCGCGGCAACAAGATGACGCTGCGCATCCCGCCGGAGTTCACCACCTACATCCAGCCCTTCATCAAGCATGCGATGGGCAAGTACGGCAAGAACCTGGCGATCGCCGCAGCCGACCACGACTACGCCAAGGCCTGGATGGCCGCCTTCAAGCCGGCCTGGGAAGCCGCGGGCGGCAAGATCGTGGCCGAGAACCCGATGAGCTACAACAAGTCGACCGACTTCTACAGCGGCGTCAGCCGCGTGGCGGCGGCCAAGCCGGACGTGATGTTCATCGGCGGCGCCTCCGAGCCGACCGCGCTGGTGGCCAAGCAGGCGCGCGAACTGGGCTTCAAGGGCGGCTTCGTGATCATCGACCAGGCCAAGATGGACGAGATGGCCAAGGTGATGGGCGGCTACCAGGCCCTGGAAGGCTCGATCGGCGTGCTGCCGGTGGTGGACGACTCCGCCCCCGACACCCGCGCCTTCGTGCAGCGCTTCCAGAAGGCCTACCCGGGCCGCAACCCGAGCTCGGAGGTGTCGCTCAACTACACCACGGTGCACGCGACCGCGATGGCCATGAAGCTGGCCGGCACCGTGACCGACGCCGTGGCGATCCGCGCCAACCTCGACAAGGCCATGAAGCAGCTGCCGGCGTCGGTGAACCCGCACGGGCTGGACGGCGTGGACGAGCGCGGCGGCTCGCTGGCCGACACCCGCGTCGCGGTGGTGGAAGGCGGCAAGGTCAAGGAACGCGCGCTCAGTTCCTTCAAGTAAGCCGGCCGGCTTGCAGCGAAAAGGGCGTGCCGCGGCACGCCCTTTTCGTTGGGAAGCGCCTTCAGGCGGACCAGCGGGCCCGGCCGTTCGGCAGCGTGAGCGCATCCTCGATGCGGGCCACCATCGCGATCAGGCGCGGGCGCACCTCGGCCAGCAGCTGGCGCGGGGACAGCCGGGCCGCGGGGCCACCGCAGCTGATCGCCATCGGCGGCAGGCCGTCGCCCGGGCGCACGGCGCAGGCGATGCCGTTGATGTGGGACTGCCATTCGCCGAAGGAGCAGGTCACGCCCAGCGTGCGGTGCTCGTGCAGCGAGCGCTCGATGCCGCGCTTCGTCTCCGGCCAGGCCGCCGCATCGCGCCGGCGGACCCGCTCCAGGAATTCCTCCCGCTCGTGGCCGTCGATGGCCGACAGCCAGGCACGGCCCATCGCCGTGGTCGCCACCGGGATGCGGGCGCCCACGTCCAGCACGACCGCGGGCGGACGCGGGCTGCGGCAGGACTCGATGTAGATCATGGACAGGCGGTCGCGCGCGCCCAGCGCCACTTCCACCTTGCACTGCGCGGCCAGTTCCTCCATCCACGGCCGCGCAACCTGCCGCACGTCCAGCTTCGACAGCATGGCGCTGCCCAGCGACAGGGTCGCGGTGCCCAGGCGGAACTTGCCGCTCTCGCCGATCTGGATCAGGTAGCCCAGGCGCGTCAGCGTGGCGGTCAGCCGCGAGACGGTGGACTTGGGCAGCTGGCAGCGCACGGCGAGCTCCTGGTTGCCCAGGACGGAGCCGGTGCGGAAACAGGCCAGCACCTCGAGGCCGCGGGCCAGCGCGGTCACGAAGTGCCGGTCTTCGACGGGTCTCGAGGCGCGCGGGGGCGCAGCGGAAGCGGGATCGCGGCGTGCGGCCATGGCCGCGATTGTGTCAGCGCCGGCCCATGCGGCGCTCAGCGCGCCGGCTTGTACGCGCGCTTCTTCGCATCGCGCGGCACGAACACCTTGCCGCCGTTGCCGGGCTTGGCGAACGAGCGCGGCGCCGGCTTCTCCCAGGGCGAGGCCTCGCGCTCGCGGCGGTCGCCGCCGAAATCGCCGAAGCCGGCCTTGCGGCCGTATTCGCCACCGGGGCTGCGGCGGGCGCCATGGCCGCCACGCGGACCGGGTGCGCCGCCGCGCGGCGCGGAGGCGCCGTTGCGACCGCGGCCGCCGAAGCCCGGTTGCGGCGCGCGCGGCGGCCGCTGCTGCGGCTCCAGCCCCGCCACCACCTCGGCCTTGAACGGCTGCTTGGTGAACGCCTCGATGTCGAAGATGCGGAACCGGTCGCGGTATTCGGCGAAGGTCACCGCCAGGCCGTCGCGCCCGGCGCGGCCGGTGCGGCCGCTGCGGTGCGTGTAGTCCTCGCTCTTCATCGGCAGGCCGAAGTTGAACACGTGCGTGATCGTCGGCACGTCGATGCCGCGCGCCGCCACGTCGGTGGCCACCAGGATCTGCACCTGGCCGTTGCGCAGCGCGCCCAGCCGGCGGTTGCGCAGGCCCTGGCTCAGGGCCCCGTGCAGCGCCACGGCGGCGAAGCCGGCCTGCTGCAGGTCGCCGGCGAGCGCGTCGCACTCGACCTGGGTCGAGGCGAACACGATGGCCTGGTCGATGGACGCATCGCGCAGCCAGTGGTCCAGCAGCGCGCGCTTGTGCTGCGGGTGGTCGGCCCAGAACAGCACCTGCCGGATGTTGGCGTGGCGCTCCTGCGGCGTGTCGATCTGGATCTTCTGCGGCTGGCGCATCACGCGCGCGGCCAGCTGCTGGATGCGCGGCGCGAAGGTGGCGCTGAACATCATGGTCTGCTGCCGCTGCGCCGTCAGCTGCTGGATCTCCGCCAGGTCGTCGGCGAAGCCCAGGTCCAGCATGCGGTCGGCCTCGTCCACCACCAGGAAGCGCACCTGCTCGAGCTGGATCTGTCCCGAGCGCTGCAGGTCCAGCAGGCGGCCGGGGGTGGCGACCACCAGGTTGGCGTTCTGCAGGCGGGCGATCTGCAGCTGGTAGGGCATGCCGCCCACCACGTTGGCGATGCGCAGGCCCTTGCAGTGCTTCACCAGGTCGATGGCGTCGTGCGCCACCTGCTGCGCCAGCTCTCGCGTCGGGCACAGCACCAGCGCGCCGGGCACCGCCGGCTTGAAGTTGCGCGGGTCGGCCGGATTGCGGCGGCGGCGCTTGGGCGGCGCCTCGCCGCGGGCGGCGGCCTCCTCGGCCTGGCGCTTTTCCTCGGCGCGCTCACGCTCCAGGGTCTCGCGCTGCATCTGCAGCAGCGTGTGCAGCACCGGCAGCAGGAAGGCCGCGGTCTTGCCGCTGCCGGTCTGGCTGGACACCATCAGGTCGATGAAGGCGTCGCCACCTTCCTGGCCGGTGGGCAGCGCCCGCGGGATCACTTCTTCCTGCACCGCGGTGGGCTGCGAGAAGCCGAGGTCCTCCACGGCGGCGATCAGCTCGGGCTCCAGGCCCAGGCGGGTGAAGCCGTTCGGCAGCGCGGCCGTGGCGGTGGTGTCTTCGAAGGAGGTGTGCGCGGGCGCGAAGTCGCCCTGCACGTCGAACGTGTCGGTCATGGAACTTTCATGCGGCGAGTCGGATTCCTTGGGGGTCTGATCACAAAATTGCGAAGCAATTTCTCTGACCCCCACCGATCAGAACGCCGTCGTCAATGGTCAAGGGAACATGCAACCATCAACGACGTCCGGCGCGTGGCGCCGGTGGCCCATCGGGGGCCTGTGCATGAAGGTCGGATGCGGGAATTGCGGCACGGTGTGCGCCGCGAAGACCGTGATTGTCCCACAAGCGCGCCGCGCGTGCTGGGGAGCGGCTTCTATTCCCCGAGCCGGATGAAGTGCTGCCGGTAGTGCGCGAGTTCGTCGATCGACTCGTGCACGTCGGCCAGCGCCGTGTGCGCCTGCCGCTTCTTGAAGTTGTTGTAGATCTCGGGCCGCCAGCGGCGCGCCAGTTCCTTGAGCGTGCTGACGTCGAGGTTGCGGTAGTGGAACCAGGCCTCCAGCCGCGGCATGTACTTGACGAGGAAGCGCCGGTCCTGGCCGATGGTGTTGCCGCACATCGGCGAGACCCCCTTGTCCACGTACTGTCCGATGAAGTCCAGCACGGCCTGCTCGGCGATCGCCTCGGAGATGACCGAGGCCTTCACCCGGTCGGTCAGCCCGCTGCGCCCGTGCGTGGTCTTGTTCCAGTTGTCCATCCGGTCGAGCTGCTCGTCGGTCTGGTGGATGGCGAACACCGGCCCTTCCACGCGCGGCTCCAGCAGGGGGCCGGTGACCACCACGGCGATCTCGATGATGCGGTCGACTTCCGGGTCCAGCCCCGTCATCTCGCAGTCGAGCCACACCAGGTTCTGGTCGTTTTTCTGCAGGGCCGCGACTTCGGCGGCGGGAGCGATGTCGGTCATCGCCCGATTGTCACCGCAGCGGACGACCGGCGGATTCCCTACACTCGCCGCGATGAGCGCGTCGTATCTCTGGACCCTGGCCTTCGCCCTCGCCCTGCTGGCGGGGCTGGGCGTGAAATTCTGGCTCGCCACCCGCCAGATCCGGCACGTGGCGCGCCACCGCGCCGAAGTGCCCGCCGATTTCGCCGGCACGGTCCCGCTGGCCGCCCACCAGAAGGCGGCCGACTACACCCTGGCCAAGGCGCGCGTCGGCCTGCTGGAGATGGCGTTCGGCGCCGCCGTGCTGCTGGGCTGGACCCTGCTGGGCGGGCTGCACGCCCTCAACCAGGCCCTGCTCGCCGCGCTGGGTCCGGGCATGGCGCAACAGCTCGCGCTGCTGGCTGGCTTCGTCCTGATTGGCGGCCTGCTGGAGCTGCCCTTCTCCCTGTACGGCACCTTCGTGGTGGAGGAGCGCTTCGGCTTCAACAAGATGACCTGGAAGCTGTGGATCGCCGACCTGGCCAAGGGGCTGGTACTGGCCGTGGTGATCGGCGGACCGATCGCCTGGCTGATCCTGTGGCTGATGGGCGCGGCCGGGCCGCTGTGGTGGGTCTGGGCCTGGGCCGTGTGGATGGGCGTGAACCTGCTCGCGATGGTGGTCTACCCACTCTTCATCGCGCCCTGGTTCAACAAGTTCAAGCCGCTGGAGGACGAGGAACTGAAGTCGCGCGTCACCGCGCTGATGCAGCGCTGCGGCTTCCGCGCCAAGGGCCTGTTCGTCATGGACGGCAGCCGGCGCAGCGCCCACGCCAACGCCTACTTCACCGGCTTCGGCGCGGCCAAGCGCGTGGTCTTCTACGACACCCTGCTCTCCAAGCTGTCTCCCGCGGAAGTGGATGCCGTGCTGGCGCACGAGCTCGGGCACTTCAAGCACAAGCACATCATCAAGCGCATCGTGGCCCTGTTCGCGCTGAGCCTGCTGGGCTTCGCGCTGCTGGGATCGCTGGCCAGCCGGGTCTGGTTCTACACCGGGCTGGGCGTGCGGCCCAACCTGGAAGGCCCGAACGATGCCCTGGCGCTGCTGCTGTTCATGCTGGCGGTGCCGGTGTTCACCTATTTCATCTCGCCGCTGCTGGCGCAGTTCTCGCGCCGCCACGAATT
>NZ_DASPLW010000053.1:0-38893 GCF_035627355.1 Ramlibacter sp. | reverse complement strand
GGCCCGGTCTGCCTGCAGTGCTCGTGTCGGGCGACACGTCCTTACAAACGGCGCGCTTTGTCCGCCAGCATGGCCTGCCTTTGCTCTACAAACCAATTGCCCCGGCACGCCTGCGCGCAATCATCGCCAAGCTTTGCGGTGGATAGGCGAACTTGCGGCGCTGGAAGCAAAAAAGGGGTTGACCACGACAGTCAACCCCTTTTCATCTGGTGCCGGAGAGATGAATCGAACACCCGACCTTCTCATTACGAATGAGCTGCTCTACCGACTGAGCTACACCGGCTAAGCCCGCGATTATAGCGGCTCGTGATACCCGGTCAGCCGCCCGACCTCGTTCTTCGACCCCAAAACCACGGCCACCCGCTCGTGCAGCTTGGTGGGCTCCAGGTCGAGGATGCGCTGGCGGCCGTTGGTGGCGGCGCCGCCGGCCTGCTCGACCAACCAGCCCATCGGGTTGGCCTCGTACATCAGGCGCAGCTTGCCGGGCTTGTTCGGCTCTCGCTTGTCCCAGGGGTACATGAAGATGCCGCCGCGCGTCAGGATGCGGTGCACGTCGGCCACCATGGAGGCGACCCAGCGCATGTTGAAGTCCTTGCCGCGCGGGCCTTCCTTGCCGGCCAGGCACTCGTCGATGTAGCGCTTCACCGGTGCGTCCCAGTGGCGCATGTTGGACATGTTGATCGCGAATTCCTTGGTGTCCTCGGGGATGCGCACGTCCTCCTGGATGAGCATGAAGGAGCCCTGCTCGCGGTCCAGCGTGAACATGGCCACGCCGTCGCCCACGGTGAGCACCAGCGTGGTCTGCGGGCCGTAGATGCAGTAGCCGGCTGCGACCTGCCGGTTGCCGCACTGCAGGAAGTCGCCCTCGTCGACGCCGCGGTCGTCCTCGGGCATCTTGAGCACGCTGAAGATGGTGCCGATGCTGACGTTGACGTCGATGTTGGACGAGCCGTCCAGCGGATCGAACAGCAACAGGTATTCGCCCTTGGGGAAGCGGTTGGGCACCACGTAGATGCCCTCCATCTCCTCGCTGGCCATGCCGGCCAGGTGGCCGCCCCATTCGTTGGCCTCGATCAGCACCTCGTTGGCGATGATGTCCAGCTTCTTCTGGATCTCGCCCTGCACGTTGCCGGTGCCGGCCGAGCCCAGCACGTCGCCCAGCGCCCCCTTGTTGACGGCATGGCTGATGCGCTTGCAGGCGCGGGCCACCACCTCGATCAGCAGGCGCAGCTGGCCGGGGATGTGGCCGTGGGTGCGCTGCTGCTCGACGAGGTAGCGGGTGAGGGATGTGTCGGACATGGGAACTCCTCCGGATTGGTGATGCTCGCGAACCTGCTCATTCCGCCAGCGCGCGCGTCACCACCTCGCGCACGTCGTTGGACAGGTCCGGCTTGGCCGCCACGCGCGCGATCGCCTCGCGCGCCGCACTGCGCTGCGGCTCGGCCAGCTTGCGCCAGCGGTCCAGCGCCCGCGCCAGGCGCGCGGCGACCTGCGGATTGATCGCGTCCAGTTCCATCACGCGTTCGCTCCAGAACACGTAGCCGGCCGCATCGGGCCGGTGGAAGGCGCCCGGGTTCGCGCTGCAGTAGCTGAAGACCAGGCTGCGCGCGCGGTTCGGGTTGCGGATGTTGAAGTCCGGGTGCTGCATCAGCTGGCGCACCGCCGGCAGGATGTTGCCGCCGCGGTCGGGTGCGCCGGCCTGCAGCGAGAACCACTTGTCCAGCACCAGCGGCTCGTCCTTGAACAGCGAGTGGAAGCGCTCCAGCGCCGGGCGTGCCAGCTCGTGTCCGCCGATCACCAGCGCCGCCAGGGCGTTGAAGCGGTCGGTCATGTTGGACGCGTCCTTGAAGCCCTGGTAGGCCTTGCCCGGCCAGACCGGGTCGTTGGTCTTGCGCGCGGCGATGCACAGGTGCGTGAGCGCCAGCCCGGCCAGCGCGCGCCGGCCGGAGGAGACCGGGTCGGGGCGGTAGGCGCCGTTGTCCTTGTGGGTCTCCCAGGCCCAGGCCCAGTCGTGGTGCAGCGCGCTGGCCAGCTGCTCGCGCATGGCCTCGCGCACGGCATGCACCCGCTGCGGGTCGACCACGTCCAGCTGCTCGGCGATGTAGGTCTCGGCGGGCAGGGTGAGCACCAGCTCCTTGAAGGCGGCGTCCAGCGTGGGGTGGCGCAGGATGCCGCGCATCGCCTCGATGAACGGCGTGTCGAGGCGGATGCCACCGCCGGCCTCGCCGCGGATGGCGGCCAGCGCGCGGTTCACGGCCAGGCGTTGTCCCGCTTCCCAGCGGTTGAACGGATCGGGGTCGTGCGCCAGCAAGGCGATCAATTGCGAGTCGCTGTAGCCATAGTCCAGGATCACCGGCGCGCTGAAGCCGCGCAGGATCGAGGGCACGGGCTCGGCGGCCAGGCCACTGACCTCCAGCGTCTCGCTCGCCTGCGTGAGCACGTGCAGGCCGTGCGCCACCTCGCGCCCGTCGGGCCCCAGCAAGCCCCAGGCGACCGGGATCACGAACGGCTCCTTGGTGGCCTGGCCCGGCGTCGGTGGGCAGCTTTGCGACAGCGTCAGGCGATAGGTGCCCGTCTGCTCGTCCCAGTGCGACACGGCCTTCACGCGCGGCGTGCCGGCCTGGCTGTACCAGCGCTTGAACTGCGGCAGCAGCTCGTGCAGCTTGCTCCCGGGGTTGGCGTCGGCGATGGCCTGCGCGAACTCGTCGCAGGTGACGGCCTGGCCGTCGTGCCGCTCGAAGTACAGCTTCATGCCGCGGGCGAAGCCGTCGCGGCCCACCAGCGTCTGCATCATGCGCACGACCTCGGCGCCCTTCTCGTAGATCGTGACCGTGTAGAAGTTGTTGATCTCGAGATACTGGTCGGGCCGCACCGGGTGCGCCATCGGGCCGGCGTCCTCCGGGAACTGGGCGGTGCGCAGCACGCGCACGTCCTCGATGCGCTTGACCGCGCGGGCCGAGGCCTCGCCGGCCAGGTCCTGGCTGAACTCCTGGTCGCGGAAGACGGTCAGGCCTTCCTTGAGCGAGAGCTGGAACCAGTCGCGGCAGGTGATGCGGTTGCCGGTCCAGTTGTGGAAGTACTCGTGGCCGACCACCGACTCGATGTTGGCGAAGTCGGTGTCGGTGGCGGTGGCCTGGCTGGCGAGGACGTACTTCGTGTTGAAGATGTTCAGGCCCTTGTTCTCCATCGCGCCCATGTTGAAGTCGCTGGTGGCGACGATCATGAAGCGCTCCAGGTCCAGCGCCAGGCCGAAGCGCGCCTCGTCCCAGGCCACCGAGGCCATCAGCGAGTTCATCGCGTGCTCGGTCTTGTCCAGGTCGCCCGGCCGCACGTAGACCTGCAGCAGGTGCTCCTTGCCGGCGCGCGACAGCACCTTCTGCTCGCGGGCCACCAGTTGGCCGGCCACCAGCGCGAACAGGTAGCAGGGCTTGCGGAACGGGTCCACCCAGCGCGCCCAGTGGCGGCCGTCGTCGAGGTCGCCCGAGCCGACCAGGTTGCCGTTGGACAGCAGCACTGGGTACTGGCGCTTGTCGGCGCGCAGCGTGACGGTGTAGCTGGCCATCACGTCCGGCCGGTCCAGGAAGTAGGTGATGCGGCGGAAGCCCTCGGCCTCGCACTGGGTGAAGAACGAGCCGTTGCTCACGTACAGGCCCATGAGCTGGGTGTTCTTCGCCGGCGAGCAGGTGGTGAAGATCTCCAGCTCGAAGGGTTCGTGGCCCTCGGGCAGGTTCTCCAGCACCAGCCGGCCGCCTTCCAGCTTGAACGAGGTGCCCTGGCCGTTGACCAGCACGCGGGCGAGGTTCAGGTCCTCGCCGTCGAGCTTCAGGGGCTGGGCCGCGACCTCCGGGTTGCGGCGCACCCGCATGCGGTTGAGCACGCGGGTCTTGGCCGGGTCCAGGTCGAACACCAGTTCCACGGTGTCGATCCAGTACGGGGGCGGCTGGTAGTCGGCGCGGTAGATCACCGCATTCTGGCCTTCACGCATGTGCTTCCTTTAGACGCCCTGCTTGAGCGAGGCCTCGATGAAGGGATCGAGGTCGCCGTCCAGGACCTTCTGGGTGTTGGAGATCTCGACGTTGGTGCGCAGGTCCTTGATGCGGCTGTTGTCCAGCACGTAGCTGCGGATCTGGTGGCCCCAGCCGACGTCGGTCTTGGCATCCTCCAGCTTCTGCTGCTCTTCCATCCGCTTGCGCATCTCGTGGTCGTACAGGCGCGAACGCAGGCGCTGCCAGGCCAGGTCGCGGTTGCTGTGCTGGCTGCGGCTGTCCTGCGACTGCACCACGATGCCGGTGGGGATGTGCGTCAGCCGCACCGCCGAGTCCGTCTTGTTGATGTGCTGGCCGCCGGCGCCGGAGGCGCGGTAGGTGTCCACCCGCACGTCGGCCGGATTGATGTTGATCTCCACCGACTCGTCGATCTCGGGATAGACGAACACGCTGGCGAAGCTGGTGTGGCGCCCACCGGACGAGTCGAACGGCGACTTGCGCACCAGCCGGTGCACGCCGGTTTCGGTGCGCAGCAGCCCGTAGGCGTAGTCGCCCTCGATCTTGATGGTGGCGCCCTTGATGCCGGCGACGTCGCCGGGGGTCTCGTCCTCGACCGTGGCCTTGAAGCCCTTGCGTTCGGCGTAGCGCAGGTACTGGCGCAGCAGCATGCCGGCCCAGTCGCAGGCTTCGGTGCCGCCGGCGCCGGCCTGGATGTCCAGGAAGGCGTTCATGGGGTCGGCCGGCTTGTCGAACATGCGCCGGAATTCCAGCGCCTCGACCGTCCCGGTGAGCTTGCGCGCCTCGGCCTCCAGGGTCTGGAGGCCGGTGTCGTCATCCTCGTCGCGGCTCATCTCGAACAGCTCGAGGTTGTCCGCCAGCTCGCGGTCCAGCTGCTGCAGCGTGACGACGACGTCCTCGAGCTGCTTCTTTTCCTTGCCCAGCTCCTGGGCCTTCTTCGGTTCGTTCCAGACCGCGGGATCTTCCAGCGCGGCGTTGACCGTCCTCAGGCGTTCCGACTTGGCGTCGTAGTCAAAGATACCTCCGGAGATCCGCGCAGCGCGACTGCAGGTCTTCGAGGGTGCTGCCGATGAGGTTGGTGCGTTCTGCGTCCATGGTGTCCGTGCTTTCTGTAAAGCACGGATTTTCGCAGAAGGGTGCGCGGCGCGCGGCGGTGCCGCCACCGCGGCTCGCTCAGCGCGTGCCCGGGCCCGCCAGGTAGGACTGCGCGCGGCGGTTGCCGGCGCTGGCGGCGCGCTCGAACCAGCCCAGGGCCTGCTTCTGGTCGGCGCCGACGGTGGCGCCCTCGAAGTAGGCGACGCCGAGGAAGTAGCTCATTTCCGAGCGGCCGTGGCGGATGCCGTCTTCGGTGGACTTGCCCGAACGCTTGACGATCGCCGGGATGTCGCCACGGCCGGCGGCGTAGGCCTGCATCTGTTCGACGGTGGCGGCGAAGAAGCGGTCGCGGGTCTGCTGGGCCGCCGGGCGCTCCGCTTCGGGCAGGCTGGCGATCAGCTCGTCGCTCAGCACCGGCAGCGCCTCGAAGGGCGTCATGCCGCCTTTCATGCGCGGAGAGTACCAGGCGCGCAGCATCACCCGGTCCAGCGAGGTCAGGCCGTCGACCTTCTGCGGGAAATAGCTCAGCACCGTGTGGCCGCCCGGGTGACCGCGCACGCCCATCAGGTGCATGGCCTCGTGGTAGGCGCAGCGGTAGGTATCGCGGCTGCGCATCTGGATGCTGGCGCGGTCGACCCGGGTCTCGGTGCGGAAGTCGAGGAAGGTGACGCAGGGCTGGTTGTCCTGCAGCGCGGTGTCGGGAACGATCTCGACCGTGAGGTTGGGCGTCTCGCCGGGCTGGTCGGTGACGTCCACCAGCTGGACGCCGGCCTCCTGGGTGACCGTGCGCAGCGCCTGGGTGACGTAGTCGCGGTGCTGGGCCAGGTCGATCCCCGTCATGCGGAAGCGGATCTCGTTCTCCCAGCGGACCACGCGCGTCGGCGTGCCGCTCTGGTGCCACAGCCCTTCCCAGAGCGTGGCCAGCCCCTCTTCCGTGGCGTCCCCCGCGGCGGCCGCGGCACAGGGGGCGAGCATCGCTGCAAGGCACAGCGACCAGAACCTTCTGCTCATCCGAGTCACCTCAACTACTTTTGGTGACGAGTCTATGGGTAGGAGCGCTCCTACGCCATGGATGGGCGGGAAGAGGACGGATCTGTAGGAGAAATGCGGATTTTTACCGGCGGTTGAGGCGCCGGTGCGTCAAGGGCAGGCCGGGCGGACGCCGGCTCAGCCGTCGAGGAAATCCTCGATCAGCCGCGCCAGCACCGCCGGCTGGTCGTGGTGGAACATGTGGCCGGCATCGTCCACCCGCGCCTTGCGCAGGTCGGGCACGGCGGCCAGGCGCTCGTGGAAATCGGCCAGGGTGAAGCGGCCCTGCCACCACTGGGCGAGGCTGTCGTCGCTGGCCTCCACCCACAGCGTGGGGCAGCTGATGCGGCGGTAGACCTCCAGCACCTCGTCGACGCGGAACAGCTGGGCGTTGGTGATCTTGTGCGCGGCATCGCCCAGGATGCGCCAGCGGCCGTCGGCGCCCTCGCGCGCCCAGTGCCGCGCCAGCCACTCGGCCTTGTCGCGCGGCAGCCGGCGGTTGGTCTTCATCAGCCGGGCGGCGACGCCCTCGGCCGAGTCGTAGCTCTTGAGATCCAGCTCGCCGCGGTGGAAGGACTTGAGTTCGTCCATCCACTTCGCATAGCGCCCGGGCGCCTGCTCCGGCCGGGTGGCCGGCATGCCGAACCCTTCGAGGTTGACCAGCTTGCGGATGCGCTGCGGGCGCGCGCCGGTGTACAGCATGGTGATCTGGCCGCCCATGCTGTGGCCGACCAGGTCGACGGGCTGGTCACCCGCGTAGTGGTCGAGCAGGAAATCCAGGTCTGCGAGGTAATCCGGGAACCAGTAGTTGTCGGCGGGCGGCGATTCGGTGAGGCCGTAGCCGCGCCAGTCGGGCGCGATCACGAAGTGCTCGCGCGAGAAGGCGTCGACCACGAACTGGTAGGACGCCGACACGTCCATCCAGCCGTGCACCATCACCAGCGGCACGCGGCCCGGTTGCGGCTCGCCCCAGATGCGCACGTGGTAGCGCGAGCGGCGGATCGGGACAAACTCGCTGCGCGACGTTCGGCGGGGTTGGTACATTGGTGCGAATGATAGGAGGGCGATCGATGGCGGTCAGTCAACGCAGCGACAAGGACAACTGGGCGCAGATGCACGGCCAGTTCCGCTGGGCGGTGCCGGAGCACTTCAACATCGCGCAGGCTTGCTGCGCGCGCTGGGCACAGGCGCCCGATGGCGACCGCCGCATCGCGATCCGCGCCCACGGCGTGCAGGGCGAATCCACCCTGAGCTTCGCGGCCCTGCAGGCGCAGGCGAACCGCTTGTCCAACGTGCTCGCTTCGCTGGGCGTCCAGCGCGGCGACCGGGTGGCGATGGTGATGCCGCAGCGCTTCGAGACCGCCATCACCTACATGGCGATCTTCCAGCTCGGTGCGGTCGCCATGCCGCTGTCCATGCTGTTCGGCCCCGAGGCGCTGGAGTACCGGCTGCAGGACAGCGGCGCGGTGGTGGCCGTGTGCGACGAGAGCTCGATCGCCAACCTGCTGGCGGTGCGCCGAGCCTGCCCGGCGCTGCGGACGCTGGTCGGCGTCGGCGCCGCGGCGCTGCAGGCGGACCTGGACTGGGGCGTGGAGCTGGCCCGGCACCGGCCCGAATTCACCGCCGCCCGCACCAAGGCGGAGGAGGGCGCCGTGCTGATCTACACCAGCGGCACCACCGGCCCGCCCAAGGGCGCGCTGGTGCCGCACCGCGCGCTGATCGGCAACCTGCCGGGCTTCGTGTGCAGCCAGAACTGGTTCGGATTCCCTCCCAATGCTTGCAATCCAGCGGAGCCCTCCCCCGCGAGGGGAAGGGTTGGGGAGGGGGCGGTCCTGGACGGGCAAGCGCCCAGCGCTGGCGACATCCAGAACACGTCAGTGTTCTGGTCGCCAGCAGATTGGGCCTGGACCGGCGGGCTGATGGATGCCCTCCTGCCCTCGCTCTACTTCGGCCGCCCCATCGTCGCCTACAACGGCCGCTTCAGCCCCGACACCGCGTTCGCCCTGATGCAGGAGCACGGCGTCACCCACACCTTCCTGTTCCCGACCGCGCTCAAGGCCATGATGAAGGCCTTCCCGCAGCCGCGCCGCCAGTTCCGCCTGAAGCTGCAGGCCATCATGAGCGCGGGCGAGGCGGTGGGTGACGCGGTGTTCGCGTATTGCCGCGACGAGCTGGGCGTGGTGGTCAACGAGATGTTCGGCCAGACCGAGATCAACTACGTGGTCGGCAACTGCAGCATGAACGGCCGCACCGAAGGCGGCGTCGGCTGGCCGGCGCGCCCGGGCAGCATGGGCCGGCCGTATCCCGGCCATCGCGTGGCGGTGATCGACGACGAGGGCAACGAGGTCCCCGACGGCGTGCCCGGCGACGTGGCGGTGAACCGCTTCGACGTGCACGGCGATCCCGACCCGATCTTCTTCCTCGGCTACTGGGGCAACGAGCGCGCCACCCGCGCCAAGTACACCGGCGACTGGTGCCGCACCGGCGACCTGGCCACGCGCGACGCCGACGGCTACCTCTGGTACCAGGGCCGCGCCGACGACGTGTTCAAGGCCGCCGGCTACCGCATCGGGCCGAGCGAGATCGAGAACTGCCTGGTCAAGCACCCGGCGGTGGCCAATGCCGCCGTGGTCCCCAAGCCGGACGCCGAGCGGGGCGCGCTGGTCAAGGCCTACGTGGTGCTGGCGCCCGGCCACGCGCCCGGCGACACGCTGGTGGCGCAGCTGCAACAGCACGTGCGCGGCAAGCTCGCGCCCTACGAGTACCCCAAGGAGATCGAGTTCATCGAGGCCCTGCCCATGACCACCACCGGCAAGGTGCAGCGCCGCGTGCTGCGGCTGCAGGAAGAGGAGCGGGCCCGCCAGCGCTGAGGCCCGGCGCGTCTCACTGCGCCGCCAGCGAGCGGCAGCGGGCCTCGTCCAGCGCGTGCCCGCAGCCGTGAAAGGCCTGGGCCGCCGCGGCGAAGCCGGCCCGCGCGGCTGCGCGGTCACCTGCGGCCGCGGCCAGGTGGGCGCGGGCCTCGTCCAGCGAGGCGTACCACGCCGGCAGCTTCATCACCACGTTGGCCAGGAAGTCCGAGGCGCGGGCGTGCTCGGCCGCCAGGTCGAGTTCATGGGCCCGGGCCGCGGCGATGGTCGCCGGGATGGCGAAGGTGATGCGGCAGCCCGGGCAGGTCTCGAGCGGGCCGCGCACGGCAGCCGTGGCTTCCTCGAGCACCGCCAGCGCCGCGTCCGGATCGGCGGCCAGCGCGATGCGCGTGCCATAGATGCGGTCCAGCAGGTGGAAGCCGATCTCCGACTGGCGCGCCACGTCCAGCGCCTCGTCGAGCAGCGCGCGGGCCAGTGCCGGCTGGCCCCGGTGCATGGCCAGTTCGGCGCGCCGCTGCAGCGACAGCGCTTCGCCCGTGGCCCCGCCGATGGCCCGGTGCATCCGGCCGCCGGCCAGCAGGTCCGCTTCCGCAGCATCCAGGTCGCCGCTCAGCAGCCTGGCCTCGCCGCGCAAGGTGGTCGCGAAGGCCTCGCCGCGGGCCGCGCCCAGCCGCTTCGCCTCGGCGGCGAGCGCATCGGCGAAGGCGATCACGTCGCGGTACGGCCGCGCGCCGTACAGGAAGCGCTGCGTGATGCACAGGTGGCCGTCGAACACGCGCACGGCCAGATGGGGCAGGTGGCTGGTCTCGCGCAGGTCGGCCCACACGCTGCCGTGCAGGTCGCCGCGCGCATGCGCGGCCGCCGCCTGCGCCCAGGAGGCGATCACCAGCGTGCCCTCGTCGCCGGTCTCCAGCGCGATGCGGCGTACCTCGGCGGCCCGGCGCGTACCCTCCGCCGGATCGCCGAAGCCCAGGGCGGCGGCGCCGGCATAGGCCAGCGCCTCGGCCAGGCGGCCGGCGGTGGTGGTCGGATGCACCTCGCGCAGGAAGCGCAGCGCGCCCGGCGGGTCGCCGGTCTTGATCTGCGCCAGGCCGCGCTTGGCGCGTAGTTCCTCCGCCTGCTCCCCGGTCGCCACTTCGGCGGCCGCGTCGTAGGCGGCCAGCGCGCCGGGGCGGCCGAGCGCATCCAGGGCCTCCGCCCGCAGCGCCAGCGCCCGCGGCTGCGCCGGACGCTGCGCCAGCAGCGGATCGACATGGCGCAGCACGTCCTCGAAGGCGCCCAGCCGGAAGGCCTGCCAGGCCGCGGCCAGCGCGTGCGGCGTCGCCCGGTCCGGGTCGCCCGCCGCCAGCCAGAGCTGGCCGAGCAGGCCGGGTGCCGCTTGCGCCTGCTCCAGCCGCTCGGCGGCTTCGCGGTACAGGCCGCGCCGGCGGTGCGGCGGGATGTCCGCCACCAGCGCCTCGCGCACCAGCGCATGGCGGAAGACGTAGCGGCCCTGGTCCACCACCAGCAGGCCGGCAGCCAGGGTGCGGTCCAGTCGCGCCGCTCCATCGCAGTCCGGATCGCCGGCCAGGGCGATGCCGGTGGCCGCGTCGAAGCCGTCGGCGCACAGCGCCATGCGCCGCAGCGCCTGCAGCAGCGGATCGTCGAACTCGCCGATGCGGGCGGCGAGCGCCGCCGCCAGGTCGCGCGGCAGTTCGGCCCCGGCATCCAGCGGCGCCGCCTGGGCGAACTCGACCACCGCGAACGGCAGGCCCTCGGCGCGGCGCGCGATGGCGGCAGCGGTGCCCGGCGGCAACGGCTGCGGGGCCGCGCGCTCGGCCAGCAGGGCGGCTTCCTCCTCGTCCAGCGGGCCGAGGTCCAGCGACGCCAGCTTGCCGGCGCGCAGCATGCGCGCGAGGTGGCCGTCCAGCAAGGGCGGCAAGGCCGGCCGGGCGGCGAACAGCACGAACAGCGGCGGGCCGCTGGCGGTGAGCTGCACCAACAGTTCGGCGCTGGCGTCGTCCGCCGCATGGGCGTCGTCGACGATCAGCAGCACCGGCAGGTCGGCGCTGGTGGCCAGCAGCAGTCGGCGCACCGCCCCGACCACCTGGTGCCGGCCGAGCGGCAGGGCGAACGGCATCGCGTCACCGCTGTCCGTCGCCATCGCGGCCAGCACCGCCTGCGCGTGAGGACCGATGGCCTGCGCTGGGTCGGGCAGTTCCTGCAGCAGGGGCAGGACCAGGTCGGCGGCGATGCCGTAGGGCCGCGTCCAGTCGCCGGCCTGCAGCGAGCGCACCTGCCAGCCGAGCCCGCGCGCCTCCGAGGCCACGCGGCGGCAGAAGGCGGTCTTGCCCATGCCGGCCGGCGCGCGCACCAGCGCCCCGCCGGCGCCGCCGGCGCGGCTCGCACGCAGCAGCGAGAGCACGCGCACCAGCTCCAGTGCGCGGCCGACGAAGCGTGGCGCCGCGCCGTCCAGGCCGGCCACGCACTCGCGATACAGCGCTTCCGCCTGCGGGCCCGGTCGCAGGCCGATCGCCTGCAGGTGGTCGCGCAGGTGGCCCCACCAGCGCAGCGCCGAGGCGCGCCGACCGGCCGCGAGCTCCTCGCGCATCAGCTCGAGATGGGCCGATTCGTCGGAAGGCTCCTCCTGCACCAGGCGCTCGTAGTCGCCCGATTGCCGGAGCAGGCGCACGAACTTGTCGCGCAGGCGCCGCCGCGGCGTTTCGGTCCAGGGCTCGTAGCGCGCGTCGGGCAGCAGGTCGCCGCCGTAGAGCCGGGCAGCGTCGCGGCACGCCTGCGCGTCGCCGGTCGCGAGTGCTTCATCGGCTGCCCGTTCGAACCGCGCCGCATCGCAGTCGACCTCGCGCCCGGGCAGCAGGAAGACCTGGCCGCCGCGCAGCACGACCGCGTCGGGCGCGCCGACGAACTGCCGGGCGTGGTGGGCGGCCTTGCGCAGGTTGGCGCTGCCGGACTGCGGATCCAGGTGCGGCCACAGCGCCTCGACCACCTGTTCGTTGAGCAGCCTGCGCTGCGGCTGCAGGCTCAGCAGCTGCAGGAGTTCCGCCGCGCGGCGCGCGAGTGGCGGGCTGGAGCCGCTGTCTGCCGGTGCGCAGCGGCCGAGCTCGAAACCGCCCAGCAGGCGGATCGACAGGGCGGCGGGCAACTCCACGGGAGGCGTCGGCATCGCAGTTCCCTCCTGCCGCAGCGGCCGGGAACGTTCCGGGAACGCCCGGTGCGGACGATGGCCAGTATGCCGTCCATCGCTTCCGGCGGGTGCAACGAAGGGCGGCGCGGCAGCACGCACCCGCCAGCCGAGCAAGGAGAGTGACCATGCCTATTGCAGAAGAGAAGGTCGACGTGACGGTGGTGGATCGCGAGGTCCAGTCCGCACGAGCACCGGGCCGTGATCGACCCCAGGATCGCCAGGGTGAACGCGTGAACCCGAACCAGGCGCTGTGGGAGCAGGGCGATTTCACGCGCATCGCCGAAACCATGCGGGAGAACGGCGAGGACCTGATGCGGCAGGCCGGCGTCGGCCCCGGCATGCGGGTGCTGGACCTGGGTTGCGGCGACGGGACCACGGCCATCCCGGCCGCCCGGCTGGGGGCCCATGTGACCGGGGTCGACATCGCCAACAACCTGGTGGCCGCCGGCCGGCGCCGCGCCGCGCAGGCCGGCCTGTCGGACGTCTGCACCTTCCTGCAGGGTGACGCGTGCAAGCTGTCCGGCATCGAGGACGGCAGCTTCGACCTCGTGGTCAGCATCTTCGGTGCCATGTTCGCCCCGCGGCCGTTCGACGTGGCGCGCGAGATGGTGAGGGTGACGCGGCACGGCGGCCGCATCCTCATGGGCAACTGGATCCCCGGCGACCCCACGCTGGTGGCGCAGATCCTGAAGATCAGCGCGGCCTACTCGCCGCCGCCACCGGAAGGCTTCGTCAGCCCGATGACCTGGGGATCGACGCCGCACGTGCTGGAGCGCTTCGGCGCGGCCGGCATCGCGTCGGAGGCGATCAGCTGGGTGCGCGACCGCTACGTGTTCGACTTCAAGGGCTCGCCGGCGGAGTTCGTCGACACCTTCAGGCGCTACTACGGGCCGACGATGAACGCGTTCCGGGCGGCCGAGCAGGACGGCCGGGCCGACGCCCTGCGCGACGAGCTGGTGGCCCTGTTCGAGGCGCACAACCAGAGCCAGTACCCGAACACCACGCTGGTGTCGGCCAGCTTCCTGAAGGTGACGGTCGACGTGGGTTAGAGCGGGCCGAAGGGCGGGCGGCAAGGCCTTGCGCTATCCTGCGCGGCTTTTCCCCGCCCCGCATGAATTCCGTCCAGCTCGGCGCCAGCGACCTGCGCGTCACGCCCATCTGCCTGGGCACCATGACCTTCGGCGAGCAGGTCGCCGAGGCCGAGGCCCAGGCCATCCTCTCGCGCGCCGTCGAGCGCGGCCTCAACTTCATCGACACGGCCGAGATGTACGCGGTGCCTGCGCGCAAGGACACTTTCGGCGCCACCGAAACCATCATCGGCAACTGGCTGGCCGCCCACCCCGGGATGCGCGAGCGCATCGTGCTGGCAACCAAGGTGGCCGGCCCCTCGCGCGGCATGCCCTGGATCCGCGAGGGCGCCGGCCTGACGGCGGCCGACATCCGGGCCTCCTGCGAAGGCTCGCTGCGCCGCCTGCGCACCGACGTGATCGACCTCTACCAGATCCACTGGCCCGAGCGGCACGCGCCCATGTTCGGGGCGATGTACTTCGACCCGGCGCAGGAGCGCACCCGGACCCCGATCCGCGAGCAGCTCGAGGCCCTGGGTCGCCTGGTGCGCGAGGGCAAGGTGCGCCACGTCGGCCTGTCCAACGAGACGCCCTACGGCGTGCACGAGTTCGTGCGGCTGGCCGAACAGCATGGCCTGCCGCGCATCGCCACCGTGCAGAACCCGTACTGCCTGCTCAACCGCAGCGTGGAGAACGGGCTGGACGAGAGCCTGCACCGGCTGGGCGTGTCCCTGCTGGCCTACTCGCCGCTGGGATTCGGCCTGCTCACCGGCAAGTACGACGACGGCGGTTTCGAGGGTGCGCAGGCCCCGGCCGCCGCGCGCATCGCGAAGTTCGAGTCGGTGCGCAAGGGCCGCTGGGGCCGGCCCGAGGCGCTGGAAGCCGCCCGCCGCTACAACGCGCTGGCGCGCCGCCATGGCCTGGCGCCCACGCGCATGGCGCTGGCCTTCTGCTACACCAAGTGGCAGGTCGCCAGCACCATCCTCGGCGTGACCTCGCTGGCGCAGCTGGACGAGAACCTGGACGCATGGGGCACGCAGTTGCCGCCCGAGCTGCTGGCGGAGATCGACCGCATCCGCTGGGCGATGCGCGATCCCGCCATCTGATCCGCGCACCATGGCGAAGAAGGACCACGTCAGCGAAACCCCGGCCACCGCGCTGCTCAAGGCGAACGGAGTCGCGTTCACCGAGCACCCCTACGAGTACGTGGAGCACGGCGGCGCCACCCACAGCGCCCAGGTGCTGGGGCTGGATCCGTTCACCGTCGTCAAGACGCTGGTGATGCAGGACGAGAAGGCGCGCCCGCTGCTCGTGCTGATGCACGGCAACCGCAAGGTCTCGACCAAGAACCTGGCGCGCCAGATCGGCGCCAAGTCGATCGAGCCCTGCGCACCGGAGGTCGCCAACCGCCACAGCGGCTACCTGGTGGGCGGCACCTCGCCCTTCGGCACGCGCCGGCAGATGCCGGTCTACATCGAGGAAACCATCCTCGCGCTGCCGCGCATTGCGATCAACGGCGGCCGCCGCGGCTACCTGGTGGGCATCGACCCGCAGGTGTGCGTGCGGCTGCTCGGGGCCAAGCCGGTGCACTGCGCGCTGGAGGAGTGAAGCGCGGCGCTGGCAGAATCGGCGCCCGATGGACACCCTGTACCCCCTGCTCGCCGCGCTGGCGGCCTACCTCGTGGGCTCGCTCGCCTTCGCCGTGATCGTCAGCCGCGCCATGGGCCTGTCGGACCCGCGCACCTTCGGCAGCAGGAATCCCGGCGCCACCAACGTGCTGCGCTCGGGCAGCAAGGCAGCCGCCATCGTCACGCTGCTGCTCGACGCGATGAAAGGGCTGGTCCCGGTGCTGCTGGTGCGCCTGTACGGCAAGCCGTACGGGCTGGAGGACGGCACGGTGGCCCTGGTCGCGCTGGGGGCCTTCCTCGGCCACCTGTACCCGGTGTTCTTCCGCTTCCAGGGCGGCAAGGGCGTGGCCACCTTCATCGGCGCGGTGTTCGGCATCCACTGGCTGCTGGGCATCGCCACCGGGCTGACCTGGCTGATCATCGCCTTCTTCTTCCGCTACTCCTCGCTGGCCTCGCTGGTGGCGGCCGTGTTCGCGCCGGTCTATTTCCTGCTGGGCGACCGCATCCAGTGGTACGCGGAAAAGCCGGTGGTGTTCGCGCTGTTCGCGATGGCGGCGCTGCTGGCCTGGCGCCACCGCGAGAACATCCAGCGGCTGGTGGCGGGCAAGGAGTCGAAGCTGGGGGCGAAGAAGAAGGCCTGAGCGGCTCCTTCGCTCAGTCCGCCTCCGCACTACTGTCCGGGAACCGTTCGCAATCGACCAGGTGCTCACTCGTGCTCGCACCCGCACAGCGGTTCCCGCGGTGGGCGGCGCCGGGCGGGGCTGATTTGTGGGGCGCCGCGAAATTTCTCCGGACTGGGGCAGCGCGCCGCAGGCGCGCGTTCGTGCTCTGACTGGCGGCATCTGTTTGAGCAGCGCGACGAAGGAGCGCAGCGAGTTTCGCCGCCCGCCCCAGGCCGGAGAAATTTCGCGGGAAGCGCCTGCGAGCGTCAGCGAGCAGGGGCCGCCCCACCATGAAGCAACGTCCGGCGCCGCCCGCCGCGCCCTCGGGGCTCAATTCGACCGCCTCAACTCGACGGCTTGATGCGCGCGCCTTGCGCGCTGCCGAATGCGGAAGCCTTGGATCCCCGCCTTCGCGGGGATGACGGTCAACAGGAATTCACTCCCGCTCGATCACGTACCGCGTCACCCGCGGCGGCTCCTCGCCGACGTGGAAGGACAGGCGGCGGTCGCGCAGCTGGGCGTCCGCCGCCGTGATGCGGTCGAAGCGGCGCAGGTGCTCGACCCAGTTCTCGTCGGTGATCTGCTCGATGTAGCAGCTCGGGTCGCTCAGGTCGTGCACCAGCTGCCAGTTGAGCGCCCCCTGGCGCAGGCGGCTGCGGCGGCTTTCCTCCATCACGGCCAGGAATTCCTGCGAGCGCGCCGGATCGATGCGGTACTCCACGCACACCTGGATGCGGCCGCCCTGCGCCGGCCCCGCCATCTGCGGCACCTTGAGCACCTGCGAGGGCGTCAGGTCCTCCTCGGTGCCGCGGTCGCGCACCAGGCGCTGCACCAGCGCCATCAGGATCACGCCGGCGACCGAGGCCGCGGCCAAGCTGGTGGGGACGCTGGTCCAGGTGGCGACCTGGCCCCACAGCGCGGCGCCCGAAGCCATGGATCCCATCAGGCACATCTGGTAGATCGACATGCCGCGCGCCCGCACCCAGTCGGGCAGGGCCATCTGGGCCGCCACGGTGAGCGAGTTCGCCACCGTGATCCAGGCCATGCCGGAGAGCACCATGGCCGGCACCGCGATCGCGATGTTGGGCGCGTAGGCCATGACCAGCGTGCCCAGCGCCTGCAGCGCCGTGCCGACGAAGATCAGCCGCTGCAGCGGCAGCCAGGCGCGCAGCCGTGGCATCTGCAGGGCGGCGAAGATGGCCCCCGCGCCCATGGAGGCGAGCAGCACCGTGAAGGTGCCGGCGGCGCCCCCCGGCAGCCCGCGCGCCACCAGCGGCAGCAGCGCCATCTGGGCGGTGGAGTGCAGGAAGAACACCGAGATGCGCAGCAGGATGCCGCGCATGCGGCCGGACTGGCGCACGAACTGCACGCCCACCCGCATGGCGCTGGACAGGCGTTCGCGCCCGAGCGGGCTTTCCTTGTGCTCGCGGCGCCAGCGCATGATCACGAAGCCAGCGACAATCGACAGCACGGCATTGAGCACGAACACCCAGGCGCTGCCCAGGCTGGCGATCACCGCGCCGGCGACCAGCGGGCCGACGATGCGCGAGCCGTTCATGGCCACGCCGTTCAGCGCCAGCGCCTGCGCCAGGTGGTGGCGTGGCACCACCTCCGGGATGATGGCCGCGAACACCGGCCAGCGCATCGCCAGCCCGACGCCGTTGGCGAAGGTCAGCGCCAGCAGCAGCTCCGGGCTCATCCAGCCGAGCAGGATCACGCTGCACAGCACGGCCGCGACGCCGGCCACCCAGAACTGGGTGATCATGAAGTAGCGGCGCCGGTCCAGGATGTCGGCCAGCGCGCCGCTGGGCAGGCCGAGGAAGAACACCGGCAGGGTGGAGGCCGACTGCACCAGCGCCACCCACAGCGGCGACGGCGCGATCGACGTCATCAGCCAGGCGGCCGCGACGTCGTTCATCCACATGCAGGTGTTGGCCGCGAACCAGGTGAACCAGAGCATCCGGAACACCGGATTGCCCAGCGGCCCCAGCGCCGTGACGGGCGGGGGCAGCGGGGGTGGTTCGAGGGTGGCGCGCTCGGGATCGGGCATCAGTAGCGACGCTCGAGCACCATCTGGTCGTTGTCGCGCCGCATCTGGAAGCGGCCCAGGAAGCTGTTGCCCAGCAGGATGTAGGGCATGGGCTGCTGCCCGACCACGGCCTCGACGTTGCGCACTTCCACGTCGCGGATGCGGACCGAGGCCAGCATGACGCGCCAGCCCAGCGCGACGCCGTTGGCCGTGCCCATGCGCACCGGCCGGCCGGACTTGTAGTCGATGCCCAGGCGCTCGGCGTCGGCGGCGCCCATGCCGATGCTGGTGGCGCCGGTGTCGACCATGAAGTAGGCGGCGCGGCCGTTGATCGCGCCTTCCGTAAGGAAGTGGCCGCCCGTGCTGGCCGTCAGCACGATCTTGCTGCCAACCGGCGCGGCAGACCCGCCGGCATCGCCCACGCTGGCGGGCGCCTCGCCCACGCGCAGCGTGTGGCGCCGGCCCCCGAACTCCAGCACGGCCTGGTCGCCCGCGGTGGACACCACCTTGACGCCCCTGTGCGAGTCGCCCGGTGCCACGGACTTGGGGGCCCCGCCGTCGACGATCAGCAGCGCACGGTTGCCCAGCATGCCCTGCAGCGCGACGGATTGGCCCCAGGCCGGGGCGGTGGCCAGCACCGCGGCTGCGAGGAGGGTGGCGCGCACGCGGGATCAGTCCCTGAAGTTGTTGAAGGACAGCGGGAGGTCCGCGATCTCCTTGCGGATCAGCGCCATCGCGGCCTGCAGGTCGTCCTTCTTGGCGCCGGTCACGCGCACGGCGTCGCCCTGGATCGAGGCCTGCAGCTTGAGCTTGCTTTCCTTGATCGCCTTCTGCACCTTCTTGGCCTGCTCGGACTCGATGCCGCTGCGCACCTTGATCACCTGCTTGACCTTGTCGCCGCCGATCTTCTCGACCTTGCCCTTGTCCAGGAACCGCACGTCGACGTTGCGCTTGGCCAGCTTGTTCGTGAGGATGTCCTGCACCTGCCCGAGCTGGAAGTCGGTGTCGCCGAACACCGTGATGTCCTTGTCCTTGATCTCGATGGCGGCCGACGTGCCCTTGAAATCGAACCGCGTGCCGATCTCCTTGGCGGTGTTGTCGACGGCGTTCTTCACCTCGACCAGGTTGGGCTCGCAGACTGTATCGAATGACGGCATTTCAGCTCCCCCGGCGCCCCGCGCCCATGGGTCACAATTCTCCCATGATCGTGGAGCAGAACGTCGCGCTGGCGCCGCACAACAGCTTCGGCATCGTCGCCAAGGCGCGCGAGCTGGTGCGCGTGCGCAGCGAAGCCGACGTCGTGCAGCTGCTGTCCGATGCGCGACTGGCCGCGGCGCCCAAGTTCGTGCTGGGCGGCGGCAGCAACATCGTGCTGACGGGCGACGTGCGCCCGCTGGTGCTGAAGGTGGAGATCGCGGGCCGCCGGGTGGTGGATGACGGTCCGCGGGCCACCGTGGTCGAGGCCGGAGCCGGCGAGAACTGGCACGAGGTGGTGGACTGGACGCTGGCCCAGGGCTTCGCCGGGCTGGAGAACCTTGCGCTGATCCCCGGCACCGTGGGCGCCGCGCCGGTGCAGAACATAGGCGCGTACGGCGTCGAACTGCAGGACCGTTTCGAATCGCTGGATGCGATCGACCTGCAGACCGGGCGCGTGTTCACGCTGGACGCCGCCCAGTGCGCCTTCGGCTACCGCGATTCGGTCTTCAAGCACGCGGCGCCGGAAGGCGGCGGCCGCGGCATGGGCCTGGCCGGCCGCGCGCTGATCCTGCGGGTGCGGTTGCGCCTGCCCAAGCCCTGGAAGCCCGAGCTGGGCTACATGGACCTGGAGCGCCGGCGTGCCGAGTCGGGCCTGGCCCGACCCAGCGCGCGGCAGGTGTTCGACTGGGTCTGCGCCATCCGCAGCGCCAAGCTGCCGGATCCGCGCGTGCTGGGCAACGCCGGCAGCTTCTTCAAGAACCCCACCGTGTCGCCCGAGCAGTGCACCGACATCATCGCCCGCGAGCCGGGCATCGTGCACTACCCCATGCCCGACGGATCGGTGAAGCTGGCCGCCGGCTGGCTCATCGACGCCTGCGGCTGGAAGGGCAAGTCGGTGGGCAATGCCGGGGTCTACGAGAAGCAGGCGCTGGTGCTGGTCAACCGCGGCGGGGCCACCGGCGGCGAGGTGGTGACGCTGGCGCGCGCCATCCAGACCAGCGTCTACGAACGCTTCGGCATCCGGCTGGAGCCCGAGCCGGTCGTGGTGTGAGCCAGCGCGACGGCTGCGCCTGTCGGCGTGGGCCTACGCAGCCGAGCTTCCAACCTCTTCATAGTGGTGGACCGTCCCACCGCCCCGCGGACGTGGACGCCCCGAGACCCACCCCATGAACCCCGGATCGCGCGCGTGCGCCCTGCGATGGTTCGGCGCCGCGGCCTGTGCGGTGCTGCTGGCGGGCGCCGCGCTGGGACAGGAAGGACCGGCGCGGCCCGCGTTCAACCTGGAGGTGCGCGCGCCCGACGAGGTGCGCGAACTGCTGGAGCGCCACCTGGAGTTGCAGCGCTACCGCCAGGTGCCCGACCTCGACGATGCGGAGCTGGCCCGGCTGCTGCGGCTGGCCGGCCGCAACGCGCGCGAGTTGCTGGGCACGCTCGGCTATTTCGCGCCCCGGCTGGACATCCGGCACGAGCCCGCCGCGGCCGGCGGGGTGCCGGTCGTGGTGGTCGAGGTCGATCCGGGCCAGCCGACCCGGATCGCAGATGTGGAGATCGGCTTCGAGGGCGACATCGCCGGCTCCGGCGAACCCGATGCGGTCGCGCAGCGCGAGCGCATCCGCGAGGGCTGGCGCCTGCCGGCGGGGCGCCGCTTCACCCAGCAGGCCTGGGACGACGCCAAGTCCGATGCGCTGCGCGAACTGGTGGCCCGGCGCTACCCGGCCGGCCGGATCGGCTTCAGCCGCGCCGACATCGATGCCGCCACCCAGCGCGCGCGTCTGGGCCTGCGCCTGGATTCGGGCCCGCTGTTCCGGCTCGGGACCCTGCAGGTGTCCGGCATCGAGCGCTACGACCCGGTGCTGGTGCCGCGGCTGGCCCGGCTGCCGCCCGGCACGATCTACGACCAGGACCGCATCCAGCGCGCCCAGTTGCGGCTGGTGGGCAGCGGCTACTTCGACTCGGCCTTCATCTACGTCGATCCGGCCGGCGACCCCGCCGCTGCCCCAGTGCAGGTGAACGTGCGCGAGGCGCCACTCAAGAAGCTGGTGCTGGGCATAGGTCTCTCCACCGACGCCGGCCCGCGCGCCACCGTGGAGTACACGCACAACCGGCTGCCCGGCCTGGGCTGGCGCGCCGTGAACAAGCTGCAGCTGGATCGCAAGGCGCCCTTCATCGGCACCGAGCTGTTCGCCGTCCCGGGCGAGGACGGCTGGCGCTGGGGCGTGGCGGCGCGCGCCGAGCGCGTGGACGACGACCCCTTGGTCACCCACAGCCAGTCCCTCCGCGTCGGCCGCACCCGCAGCGAGGAGCACATCGAGCGCAACGTCTACGTGCAGTTCGACCGCTCCAACGTGCGGGCCGAGGGGGGCGCGCTGCCGCCGGCGGACACTGGCGACGGGACCGCCCTCAGCGCCAACTACATCTGGCGCGGGCGCTACTTCGACCAGGAGCCCTACCCGACGCGCGGCTATGCCATCGGCGCCGAGCTCGGCGCCGGCATCACGCTGGTCGGCAGCCGCCGGCCGTTCCAGCGCACCGTGCTGCGCTGGCTGCAGATCCACCCGCTGGAGCGCGGGCGCATCCAGTGGCGCGCCGAGGGCGGGGCCGTGCTGGCCAGCGCCGACGCGCGGGTGCCGTCGACCCAGCTGTTCCGCACCGGCGGCGACACCTCGGTGCGCGGCTACGGGCTGCGCGACATCGGCGTCGAACAGGCCGGCGGCGTGATCGGCCCGGGCCGCCTGCTGGCGGTCGGCAGCCTGGAGTGGCAGCGGCCGATCCGCCGCGGCGGCGCACCGACGGATTTCGAAGGCGTGCTGTTCATCGACGCCGGCGCGGTGGCGGACCACGCCAGCGACCTGCGACCCGCGGTCGGCATAGGCGCCGGCGTGCGCTACCGCAGCCCGCTGGGGCCCATGCAGGTGGACCTGGCGTATGGCGTGGACGCGAAGCGGCTGCGCCTGCACATCAACATCGGCACGACCTTCTGAAGGCCCGGCATGAAGGCATTCCGATGGCTGGTGGGTGTGCTGGCACTGCTGCTGGTCCTGCTGGCCGTCGCGGCCGCCGTGCTGTGGTGGTGGTCCGGCCGCGAGGGCTCGGCCGAGTGGGCGCTGCAACAGGCGGCGCGCCGCCTGCCGGCGCTGCACGCCGAGGGGGTGACCGGCTCGCTGCGCCACGGCCTGCGGGTGGAGCAGCTCAGCTGGAGCCAGCCGGGCCTGCGCGTGCAGGCGCAGCAGGCGGAGCTCGCCTGGCAGCCGCTCGCCTTGCTGCAGCGGCGGCTGGCGCTGGACCACCTGCGCGCCGCCGTGATCCGCGTCGAGGACAGCCGGCCCGACACCGGCGAGCGTCCCCAATTGCCGGACAGCCTGGCGCTGCCGCTGCAGGTGGTGGTGGACGAGATCACCGTGGGGCGGCTCGAGTGGGTGGGGAAGTCCTCGGTGGTGCTGCGCGAGGGCGTTGCCCGCTACGTCTACGACGGCACCGCGCACCGGCTGGACCTGCGCAACCTGCGGGCGCTGGACGGCCACTACCGCGGCGAGCTGCGTGTGGGCGGGCGGGAGCCGTTCGCACTCAGCGTCCACCTGCAGGGCCGCATCGCGGCGCCGGTGCCGGGTGGCCGCGCGCCGCTGCCGCTGGTGTTCCAGGCGCGCGCCGACGGCGGGCTGGCGGACTTCGACCTGCAGGCCAAGGTGCAGGCCGAACCCGGCAGCGCCGGGGACACGCAGGCCACGCTGGTGGCCCGGGTGACGCCGTGGGAGCCGCTGCCGGTGGCGCGTGCGCGGGCCGATTTCGAAGCCTTCGACGCCGGTGCCATCTGGCCGCAGGCGCCGCACACGCTGCTGTCCGGGCGCGTCACCCTGGAGCCGCGCGACGCAGCGACCTGGGCGGTGGTGGCCGACCTGCGCAACGCGCTGCCTGGCCCCTGGGATCGCCATCGCGCCCCGGCCTCGCGGGTGCAGTTCGATGGCGACTGGCGGCTGCCGGCGCAGGCCTTCGTGCGCCAGTTGCAGGCCGAGGTCGGTGGCGGCCGGGTGCAGGCGCGCGGCGAGTGGGACAGCGAGCAGGCCTGGCGCATCGAGGCGACGCTCAGCGGCGTCAACCCGGCGGCCGTGCACACGGCGATGGCGCCGCTGCCGGTGGGTGGCCGGGCCTCGCTGCAGGCCGTCGGCGAGGCGCTGCTGTTCGACACCGCCCTCACGGCGGCCGAGGGCCTGCCGCCGGCACGCCCCCCGGGCAACGAACTGGCGGCGGCCGTGGGTGCGCTGGAGCTGCGCTCGCTGCAGGCCCGCGGGCGCTGGGAAGGCAAGGCACTCGCGCTGCCGCTGCTGGTGGTGAACACCGCCGACGCCCGGCTGGACGCAGCGCTGGACCTGGAGCCGGCCGCGCGATTCGGCCGCGGCCGCGCCGACCTGGAGGCGCCCGGGCTGCGCGTGCGCGCCGTGGGATCGGTGGGGCGCACGCGCGGTGGCGGCAATGCGAAGCTCAGCCTGGCCGACGTCGCGCTGGCCCAGCAGTGGCTGATGAAACTGCCCGGGGTGCCATTGGCGCTGCCGGAGCGCCTGCTGGCCGGGAGCGCGGAGGCGCAGTTCGCCTGGCAGGGCGGCTGGGACGATCCGGAAGTGGAGGGCACGCTGACGGTCCCCCGACTCCAGCCCGCGACCGGCCCGGATGAAGTGGCGCCCTGGGCGGTGCGCGACGCCACGCTGCGACTGGACGGTCGGCTGGCGGATGCGCGCATCGAGTTGCGCGCCCAGGCGCTGCAGGGCGAACGCCAGCTGGCGCTGGACCTGGCCGGCCGTGGCGGGCGCCAGCCGCGCGGCGCGTGGCAGGGGCAGGTCGATGCGCTGCAGGCGCAGTTGCGCGATCCGGCCATCGGTGGCGGTGGCCCCTGGCGCCTGGCCTTGCGGCAGCCGCTGGCGCTGTCCTGGGCGTCCGGTCGGCTGGTCGCCGGCGCCTCGCAGGCGACCCTGGCTGCGCCGCCCGCGCCGGCCGCGGCCGGGGCCGCGGCGACGCCGGCTCAGCCCCCGGCCGTGCTGGCCTGGGAGCCGGTCAACTGGGCGTCGGGCGAACTGCACACCGCAGGCCGCATCACCGGCTTGCCCATGGCCTGGGCGGAGCTGCTGGGCGGCCCGCAGCTGGCGGGCTCGGCGCTCTCGGGCGACCTGGTGTTCGAGGGACGCTGGGACCTGCGCCTGGGCGATCGCCTGCGGCTGCAGGCCTCGCTGGCGCGCAGCAGTGGCGACATCTCGGTGCAGGCCGAGGCCGCCGACGGCGGGCCGACCCGGGTGCCGGCCGGCGTGCGACAGGCGCAGGTGACGCTGGACGGCGAGGGCGAAGCGGTGACGGCGGCCCTGCTGTGGGATTCGGAGCGCGCCGGCAGCGCCCAGGCGCGCATCGCCACGCAGCTGTCACGGCAGGGCGGTGGCTGGGCCTGGGCGGCCGATGCGCCGCTGTCCGGTTCCATCCAGGCGCGCTTGCCGCGCCTCGGCGTGTGGTCCGTGCTGGCGCCGCCGGGCTGGCGGCTGCGCGGATCGGTGCAGGCGGACATCGCGGTGTCCGGCACCCGGTCCGATCCGCGGCTGGCCGGCCCTCTGGTCGCCGAGAACCTGGCGCTGCGCTCGGTGGTCGACGGCATCGCCTTGCAGGGCGGGCGCTTGCGGGCGCGGCTGGAGGGCCAGCAGCTGTCGATCACGGAGTTCCTGCTGTTCGGCGCCGGCCCGGACGGCGGCCGGGTCAGCGGCAGCGGCGAGGCCGGCTGGACGGGCCAGGGCGTGCAGGCGCGCCTGGCGGTGCAGATCGAGCAGCTGCGGGCCAGCACGCGCAGCGATCGCGAGATCACGCTGTCGGGCCGGCTGGTGGCCGCGATCGCGCCCGCCGCGGGCGTCGAGGTGCGCGGCGCGCTGCAGGTGGATCGCGCGCGCATCACCCTGCCGGACGAATCGACGCCCCGACTGGGCGACGACGTGGTGGTGCGCAACCTGCCGCCCGGCGTCTCGCTGGGCCGGGGCGATCCGGAGAACGGCGCCCGCGCGGGGCGCCGGCCGGTCACCATGGACGTATCGCTGGACCTGGGCCGGGATTTCCGCCTCCAGGGCCGTGGCATCCAGACCCGGCTGGCGGGCACCCTGGCGGTGTCGGGCCAGTCGGTGACCGAGCCGCGGCTCACGGGCTTGATCCGCACCGTCGGCGGCGAGTACGAGGCCTACGGCCAGCGGCTGGAGATCGAGCGCGGCGTGCTGCGCTTCACCGGCCCGGCCGACAACCCGGCGCTGGACGTGCTGGCGATCCGGCCCCGGCTGGCGCAGAAGGTCGGCGTGCAGATCACCGGCACCGCCCAGGCGCCCTTCGTGCGCCTGTACGCCGAGCCGGACCTGCCCGAGTCGGAGAAGCTGGCCTGGCTGGTGCTGGGGCGGCCGGCGGCGGCAGGGGGCGCCGAGACCGCGCTGCTGCAATCGGCGGCGATGGCGCTGCTGCAGCGGCGCGCCGGCGGGGGCGGCAGCGGCAAGGGGCCCGCGGCCTTGCTGGGCCTGGACGAACTGGGCTTCCGCCGCGACGGGGCCGACGGGCCGGCCGTCACCCTGGGCAAGCGACTGGGGCGCGACCTCTACGCGTCGTACGAACGCAGCCTGGTGGGCGCGCTGGGCACGCTGTACATCTTCTACGACCTGTCGCAGCGGCTGACGATCCGGCTGCAGGCGGGCGACCGGGTCGCGGCGGACCTGATCATGACCTTCGCATACGACTGAATCGGGGCGACGCTTCGCGTCGACTGGATCCTCCCGCCTTCGCGGAGGATGACGAAGCAGGCGAGGGCGCAGGTATTCGTCATTCCCGCGAAGGCGGGAATCCAGGGCTTCCGCCTCGGAGGCTTATTTCTTCTCGTCGCCCAGCTGCGGCAGCGCCGCGCCGCTACCGAGCGACAGCAGGCCGGCCTTGCTGTAGACGCCCAGCTTGTCGCGCGTGTCCACGATGTCGAGGTTGCGCATGGTGAGCTGGCCGATGCGGTCGCGCGGGGAGAACATGGACTCGCCCTTTTCCATGGTCAGCCGCTCGGGCTGGTAGGTGAGGTTGGGCGACTGGGTGTCCAGCAGCGAGTAGTCGTTGCCACGGCGCAGCTCCAGCGTCACCTCGCCGGTGATCGCGCGCGCCACCCAGCGCTGCGCCGTCTCGCGCAGCATGATGGCCTGCGGGTCGAACCAGCGACCCTGGTACAGCAGGCGGCCCAGGCGCCGACCGTGGTCGCGGTACTGCTCGATGGTGTCCTCGTTGTGGATGCCGGTGACCAGCCGCTCGTAGGCGATGAACAGCAGCGCCAGGCCGGGGGCCTCGTAGATGCCGCGGCTCTTGGCCTCGATGATGCGGTTCTCGATCTGGTCGCTCATGCCCAGGCCATGGCGGCCGCCGATGCGGTTGGCTTCCATGATCAGCTCGACCGGGTCGTCGAAGGTCTTGCCGTTCAGCGCAACCGGCTGGCCTTCCTCGAAGCGCACGCGCACTTCCTCGGCCTTGACCGGCACGTCCTCGCGCCAGAAGGCCACCCCCATGATCGGGTTGACGATCCGGATGCCGGAGCTCAGGTGCTCCAGGTCCTTGGCCTCGTGCGTCGCGCCCAGCATGTTGCTGTCGGTGCTGTACGCCTTCTCGGCCGACATCTTGTAGGCGAAGCCGGCCTTCTGCATGAACGCGCTCATCTCGGCGCGGCCGCCCAGTTCGTCGATGAAGGCCTGGTCCAGCCAGGGCTTGTAGACCTTCAGCGCGGGGTTGGTCAGCAGGCCGTAGCGGTAGAAGCGCTCGATGTCGTTGCCCTTGAAGGTGCTGCCGTCGCCCCAGATGTGGACGTCGTCCTCCTTCATGGCGGCGACCAGCATGGTGCCGGTGACCGCGCGCCCGAGCGGGGTGGTGTTGAAGTAGGTCAGGCCGGCCGTGGAGATGTGGAAGGCGCCGGCCTGCAGCGCCGCGATGCCTTCGTGCGCCAGCTGCTTGCGGCAGTCGATCAGCCGGGCCTTCTCGGCGCCGTACTGCATCGCCTTGCGCGGGATCTCGTCGTAGTCCGGCTCGTCGGGCTGGCCCAGGTTGGCGGTGTAGGCGTACGGGATCGCGCCCTTCTGGCGCATCCAGTGCAGCGCGGCGCTGGTGTCCAGGCCGCCGGAGAAGGCGATGCCGACCTTCTGGCCGGCGGGCAGGTGTTCGAGGATGGTGCTCACGCTGGGGGCTCGCGACTTGGTGCTAGGGGCTGCGGACCCTGGTGCAGGGCGCGCAGGCGCGCGGCTCGGTGCGATGCCGCAGGAAACAGGGGATTCTAAAGTGGGCGCGCCGCCGGCCCGGTGCCGGGCGGCGGCGCGGATCCGGGTTGGCCCTTGGGCCTATCGCCAGTGGCGATGGCCGTGGTGGTGCCCGCCGCTGCGGTGCACGAAACCGAAATGCAGCGACACCGGCGGCTGGTAGTAGTAGGGCCGGTGGTAGTAGGCCGGGTAGGCCTGTGTCACGACCACCTGCGGCGGCGCGACGACCACCGGCGCGGTGACGGCGGGTGCGGCCGGCGCGGGCGCGGCGGAGGTGGCGGGCGGCACGCCCACCGGCGTGACCTGCAGCTGCACGGTGGGGCCGGGATCGTTGGGCATGTTCACCGAGTACTGGCGCCCGGCGTACTCGTACACCACGTTGTAGCTGACGGCGCGGTTCTCGTAGTACGTCTGGGTCGTGCAGTTCTGCACGTTCTGGACCTCGGTGCCCGGGCGCTCGATGTTGTTGCCCACCATGGCACCGCCGACCACGCCGAGCGCGGTGGCGGCGGCACGCCCGCCGCCGTCGCCGATCGAATTGCCGAGAAAACCGCCGGCGATGGCGCCGAGCAAGGCGCCGGCTCCGCTGGGCTGGTGCTGGACGGCGACCGGCTGCTGCGTGCAGACCTGCCGCGGTACCGCGACCTGCTGGATAACCGGCGTGCTGGAGATCACGCGACCGACTTCCTGCGCCTGTACGGCGCCCGCCGCGGCCAGGGCCGCCAGGGGGAGAAGGATGGACTTGTTCACAGTGGCCTCGCTTGCGTTGCCCGCATGCCCAAATTCTAGGCAGCGGCCGCGGCGATGGCTCGGCGTTACGGTAAATGCTGGGTAAAAGTTCCGGCCTCAGCGGGCCGCGGCCAAGGCTTCCCAGGCGCCCGCATCGAAACCGACCGTGGTGTGTCCGCCCGGCCACTCGACCACCGGTCGCTTGATGAGGCTGGGCTGGGCCTGCATCAGCTCGCGTGCCGATGCGTCGTCGCGCACGCCGGCCTGCAGCGCGGGATCCAGCTTGCGCCAGGTGGTGCCCTGCCGGTTCACCAGCTTTTCCCAGCCGACCGCCGCGCTCCAGGAGGCCAGCCGATCGGCCGGCACGCCCGCCTTCTTGAAGTCATGGAAGCGGTAGGCCAGCCCCTGGCCGTCCAGCCAGGCGCGCGCCTTCTTCACGGTGTCGCAGTTCGGGATGCCATAGACGGTGATGCTCATGGGGCGATCCTAAAGGCGCGGACAATCGCCCCATGCAGAACGGGCAGACATTGCAGGACTGGCTGGCGCATTGCGAGCGCCTGCACCCCAAGGCGATCGAACTGGGGCTCGATCGGGTGCGCGAGGTGGCGCAGCGCATGGGGCTGGCCTTCGACTGCCCGGTGATCACGGTCGCCGGCACCAACGGCAAGGGCTCGACCTGCGCCCTGGCCGAAGCCATCCTGCAGCAGGCGGGCTGGCGCACCGGCGTCTACACCTCGCCCCACCTGGTGGATTTCGAGGAACGCTGCCGCATCGCCGGCGAAACGGTGACGGCCGACGCGCTGGTGCCGCACTTCGAGCGGGTGGAGCAGGCGCGCCAGGGCGTGCAGCTGACCTACTTCGAGTTCACCACCCTGGCCATCCTGGACCTCATGGCCGCCAGCCGGCTCGATGTCGCGATCCTGGAAGTGGGCCTGGGCGGGCGGCTGGACGCGGTCAACGTGATCGACACCGACTGCGCCATCCTCACCAGCATCGACCTGGACCACCAGGAATTCCTCGGCGGCGACCGCGAGGCGATCGGCCGCGAGAAGGCCGGCATCCTTCGGGCCGGCAAGCCGGCGATCGTCAGCGACCCCATGCCGCCAGCCAGCGTGGTCGAGGCCGCGGAGGCGATCGGCGCCGACCTGTGGCTGCACGGGCGCGACTACAACTTCACCGGCGACAAGCAGCAGTGGGCCTGGGCCGGGCGCGGCCGGCGCTATGCCGGGCTGGCCTATCCGGCGCTGCGCGGCGCCAACCAGTTGCTCAATGCCTCGGGCGTGCTGGCCGCGCTGGCCGCGCTGCGCGACCGCATCCCGATCACGGCGCAGGCGGTGCGCGCCGGCATCGGCCTGGTGGAGCTGCCCGGCCGCTTCCAGATCGTGCCGGGCGAGCCGACGCTGGTGCTGGACGTGGCGCACAACCCGCACGCGGTAGCGGCGCTCGCGGCCAACCTGGATGCGATGGGCTTCTACCCGGCCACGCGGGCGGTGTTCGGCGCGATGGCGGACAAGGATCTCGAAGCCATCCTGCGCCGCATGGACGTGATGGTGGATCGCTGGCACTTCACCGACCTGGACACGCCGCGCGCCGCTTCCGCGCAGGACCTGCAGGCCTTGTGGAAGTCCGTCACGGTGTGCCACGACGTCGACGCGAGCACGCACGCGAACCCGCGCGAAGCGCTCGAATGCGCGCTGGCCGAAGCGAACCCCACTGATAGAATCCTGGTCTTCGGATCGTTCTACACGGTGGGCGGCGTCCTCAAGGGCGGATTGCCTCGCCTGAAGGCCAAGCACCTGGCCCCCTGAATTCCAAGGCGACACGCTCCATGGCCTTTTTCAAGTTCCGCAAGGCAGGTTCCGAGAAATCGGCCGCCCCGGCGCAGACCGAAAGCGTGGAGGCCCTGCGGCGCCGGGCGCGCCACCGCCTGATCGGTGCGGCCGTGCTGGTGCTGGTGGGCGTGCTCGGCTTTCCGCTGCTGTTCGACACGCAGCCGAGGCCGGTGGCCGTCGACATCCCGATCGAGATTCCCGACCGCAACAAGGTCAAGCCGCTGACCTTGCCCGTCTCCGCGGCGCCGGCGCCGCAGGTTGTTGCCAGCCAGGCGGCCGAAGCGCCGCCCGCCAGCCAACCGGCCGCCTCGCCGTCCGGACGGCACGTCGCCTCGGGCAGCGTGACGCCGGCCGCCGGCGAGCCGGAGCCTGAAGTCAAGGCGGAAGCGAAAGCCGAGGCCAAGGCACAGGACAAGCCCGTCGAGGCGAAGGAAGCACCGAAGGCGGTAGCCGCGGCCGACAAGCCGCAGCCCGCCACGACGCCGGCCGAGCCCAAGCCCGCCACCGACTCCGATGCCGACCGCGCCCGCGCACTGCTCGAGGGCAAGCCGATGAAAGTCGCCATCGCCTCGAAGCAGGCCGCGGCGGCGCCGGCCGCCGAAGGCCGCTTCGTGGTGCAGGTCGGCGCGTTCGCCGACCCGGCCAAGGCTCGCGAGACCCGCCTGAAGGTGGAGCGCGCCGGGCTCAAGACCTACACGCACGTGGCCGAGACCAAGGACGGCAAGCGCACCCGGGTGCGGGTGGGCCCGTTCGATTCGCGTGCCGAAGCCGACAAGGCGGCCGGCAGGATCAAGGCTCTGGATTTGCCCGCGGCCATCCTCACCTTGTGAGGGCAGGGCGCGGATGGCGACGCTCGACTGGGTGTTCCTTGGCGTGCTGGCGATTTCGCTGCTGCTGGGGGCGCTGCGCGGGCTGGTCTACGAAGTGCTGTCCGTGCTGAGCTGGTTTGCGGCCTTTCTGGTGGCACAGTGGCTGGCGCCGCAGGTTGCTCCCATGCTGCCCATGGGCGGGGCCGCCGAGCCGCTGAGGTATGCCGCTTCGTTCGCCATCGTGTTCGTGCTGGCGGTCTTCGCCGGCGGGCTGCTGGCCTGGGCCAGCCGCAAGCTGATCGAGGCCGTGGGGCTGCGTCCGGTCGACCGCACGCTGGGCGCGGCCTTCGGGGTGGTGCGCGGCGTGGTGATCCTGCTGGCGCTGGCCGTGGTGGTGAACATGACGCCGCTGCGCACCGCGCCGTGGTGGACCGAGGCAGCGGGCGCCGAGGTCTCGACCGCGGCGCTGCGGGGATTGAAGCCGGTGCTGCCGGGCGAATTCGGGCAATACCTGCCCTAGGAAGACACACATGTGTGGAATCGTCGGCGCCGTCAGCGGCGCCCCCGTCAACCAGCTGATCTATGACGCGCTGCTGCTGCTGCAGCACCGCGGCCAGGACGCGGCCGGCATCGTGACCCAGCAGGGCCGCAAGTTCTTCATGCACAAGGCCAAGGGCATGGTGCGCGACGTGTTCCGCACCCGCAACATGCGTGCGCTGCCGGGCAATGCCGGGCTGGGCCAGGTGCGCTACCCCACTGCGGGCAATGCGTACAGCGAGGAGGAAGCCCAGCCGTTCTACGTGAACGCGCCCTTCGGCATCGTGCTGGTGCACAACGGCAACCTGACCAACGCGCAGGCGCTCAAGGCCGAGCTGTTCTCCACCGATCACCGCCACATCAACACCGAGAGCGACTCGGAGGTACTGCTCAACGTCTTCGCGCACGAGCTGGAGAAGGCCACGCGCGGCCTGCCGCTGCAGCCGGACGAGGTGTTCGCGGCGGTGCGCAACGTGCACCGGCGGGTGCGCGGCTCGTATGCCGTGATCGCACTGATCGCCGGCCACGGCGTGCTGGCCTTCCGCGACCCGTTCGGCATCCGGCCGCTGTCGCTGGGCCGCGGCAAGGACGGCACCGTGATGGTGGCCAGCGAGTCGGTCACGCTGGAAGGCACCGGCCACGTGTTCGAGCGCCACGTGGCGCCGGGCGAGGCAGTGTTCATCGACCTGCAGGGGCAGGTGCATTCGCGCCAGTGCGCCGACGATCCCAAGCTCTATCCCTGCATCTTCGAGTACGTGTACCTGGCGCGGCCCGATTCGGTGCTGGACGGCATCTCGGTCTACCAGGCGCGCCTGAACATGGGCGAGACGCTGGCCAAGCGGGTGATCTCCACCGTGCCGCCCAACGAGATCGACGTGGTGATCCCGATCCCCGAGTCCAGCCGGCCGAGCGCCACGCAGCTCGCGCAGCTGCTGGGCCTCCCCTACCGCGAGGGCTTCGTCAAGAACCGCTACGTCGGCCGCACCTTCATCATGCCGGGGCAGGGCGTGCGCAAGAAGTCGGTGCGCCAGAAGCTCAACGTGATCGGCAGCGAGTTCCGCGGCCGCAACGTGCTGCTGGTGGACGACTCCATCGTGCGCGGCACCACCAGCCGCGAGATCGTGCAGATGGCGCGCGACGCCGGCGCGAAGAAGGTCTACCTGGCCAGCGCGGCGCCGCCGGTGCGCTATCCCAACGTCTACGGCATCGACATGCCCACGGCCAGCGAGCTGGTGGCCCACAACCGCAGCATCGAGGAAGTGCGCCAGATCATCGGCTGCGATGCGCTGATCTACCAGGACGTGGAGCCCATGAAGCGGGCCGTGGCCGCGGCCGCGGGGCCGGGCGCGCCCAAGCTGGACGGCTTCGATGCCTCCTGCTTCGACGGCGTGTACGTGACGGGCGACATCAACCCGGACGACATCGCGAAGATCAACGAGGCCCGCGTCGGCCAGGAAGACCCGCTGGAGGAGACCACCTCCCGGCTGGCCCTGCCCAACGCGCAGGACGCCTGATGGCCGCCGATCGCAAGCTCCCGGACGGGCTGCGGCCCGAGACGCTGGCGGTGCGCGCCGCCGTCGACAAGAGCCAGTACGGCGAGAACTCCGAAGCCCTGTTCCTCAGTTCCAGCTTCACCCAGCCGAACAGCGAACTGGCGGCGCGCCGCTTCGCGGGCGAGGAGGAAGGCTTCATCTACTCGCGCTTCTCCAACCCCACGGTTGCCAGCATGGAGATGCGGCTGGCCGCGATGGAAGGCATGGAGGCGGCGGTCGGCACTGCCAGCGGCATGGGCGCGATCCTGCTGCTGTGCCTGTCGCTCCTGAAGTCGGGCGACCACATCGTGTGCTCGCGCTCCGTGTTCGGCTCCACGCTCAAGCTGATCGGCACCGAGTTCGCGAAGTTCGGCGTGGAGACCACCTTCGTCTCGCAGACCGACGTGGCCGAGTGGAAGGCGGCGATCCGCCCGCAGACGAAACTGCTGTTCGCCGAAACGCCCACCAACCCGCTGGCGGACGTGTGCGACATCCGCGCGCTGGCCGACATCGCGCACGCGTCGGGCGCGCTGCTGGCTGTGGACAACTGCTTCTGCTCGCCGGCGCTGCAACAGCCGGCGAAGTTCGGCGCCGACATCGTGGTGCACTCGGGCACCAAGTACCTGGACGGGCAGGGCCGGGTGATCGCCGGCGCCTTGTGCGCCAGCCAGGAACTGGTCACCGGCAAGTTCGTGCCCGTGATGCGCAGCGCCGGCATCAGCCTGTCGCCCTTCAACGCCTGGGTGGTGCTCAAGGGGCTGGAGACGCTGGGCATCCGCATGGAGGCGCAGTCGCTGCGCGCGCTGGAACTGGCGCGCTGGCTGGAAGCGCACCCCAAGGTCGAGCGCGTGTACTACCCCGGCCTGCCCAGCCATCCGCAGCATGAACTGGCCATGGCCCAGCAGTCCGGTCGCGGCGGCGCGGTGCTGGGCTTCGACGTCAAGGCGCGCGATGCCGAGGAGGCGCGCCGCAACGCCTTCCATGTGATCGATTCGACCCGGCTGCTGTCGGTCACCGCCAACCTGGGCGACGTGAAGAGCATCGTCACCCATCCGGCCAGCACCTCGCATGGCCGCCTGACCGAGGCCCAGCGGCAGGCGGCGGGCATCCGCCAGAACCTGGTCCGCCTGGCCGTCGGCCTGGAGCACGTCGAGGACCTCAAGGACGACCTGGAGCGAGGCCTGGGCACGCTCTAGATCCGGTTTCACGTCATCCCGACGCTTCGAAGGCAGGCTCGCGCCGGGATCCAGTGCTTCCGCCATTCCCGTCGCGAGCCGCCACAATCCCGCCTCATGTCCACCCGCACGCGTTTCGCCCCTTCCCCCACGGGTTTCATCCACCTCGGCAACATCCGCTCGGCCCTTTACCCCTGGGCTTTCGCCCGTTCCACCGGCGGCAAGTTCATCCTGCGCATCGAGGACACCGACCTGGAACGCTCCTCGCAGGAAGCCGTCGACGTCATCCTGCAGGGCATGGCCTGGCTCGGCCTGGACCACGATGAAGGGCCCTACTACCAGATGCAGCGGATGGATCGCTACAAGGAAGTGATCCGGCAGATGCAGGAGCAGGGCCTGGTCTATCCCTGCTACATGAGCGTGGCCGAGCTGGACGCGCTGCGCGAGCGGCAGATGGCCAACAAGGAGAAGCCGCGCTACGACGGCACCTGGCGCCCGGAGCCGGGCAAGACGCTGCCGCCGGTGCCCGAGGGCGTGCTGCCGGTGCTGCGCTTCCGCAACCCGCTCACGGGGGTGGTGGCCTGGGACGACAAGGTCAAGGGCCGCATCGAGATCCGCAACGAGGAACTGGACGACCTGGTGATCGCGCGGCCCGACGGCACGCCCACCTACAACTTCTGCGTGGTGGTCGACGACATCGACATGGGGATCACCCACGTGATCCGCGGCGACGACCACGTCAACAACACGCCGCGCCAGATCAACATCTTCCGCGCGCTCGGCAAGGAGCCGCCGGTGTACGCGCACCTGCCCACCGTGCTGCAGCCCGTCGTCGGCCAGGACGGCACCGTGCGCGTGGAGAAGATGAGCAAGCGCCACGGCGCCAAGCCGGTCACCCAGTACCGCGACGAGGGTTTCCTGCCGGAGGCCATGGTGAACTACCTGGCGCGCCTGGGCTGGTCGCACGGCGACGACGAGATCTTCAGCCGCGAGCAGTTCCTGCAGTGGTTCGACCTCGACCACCTGGGCAAGAGCGCCGCGCAGTTCGACGAGGCCAAGCTGCGCTGGGTGAACGCCCAGCACATGAAGGCGACCCCCGACGAGCAGCTGGCGCTGCTGGTGGGGGAACAGTTGCGCAAGCGCGGCATCGAACCGGATGAGCGGCTGCCGCGACTGTGCGGCCTGCTCAAGGACCGCAGCGACACGACCGTGGTGCTGGCCGATTGGGCGCAGCGCTTCTACCAGGAGGTGCAGCCCAGCGCGGAGGACGTCGCCAGGCACATCACCGAAGGCGTGCGCCCCGCGATCGGCATGCTGGCGAAGATGCTGGAGGGTGTGCCCTGGGAGAAGGCCTCCATAGCCGAGAGCCTGAAGGAAGTGCTGCGTGCCACCGGCCTGAAGATGCCCCAGCTGGCCATGCCGGTGCGGGTGCTGGTGCTGGGCACGCCGCAATCGCCCTCGCTGGATGCGGTGCTGGAGCTGTTACCCCGCGAGATCGTGTTGATGAGGCTGGCGAAGGCCTGATTTTTCAGTGTAGAATCTGCGGCTCGACACCAAGCGGGGGTATAGCTCAGCTGGGAGAGCGCTTGCATGGCATGCAAGAGGTCAGCGGTTCGATCCCGCTTACCTCCACCAAGTGCAAGGTGTCGGGAGTTCCAAGGTTTCGACCCTATCGTCTAGAGGCCTAGGACATCACCCTTTCACGGTGAGTACCGGGGTTCGAATCCCCGTAGGGTCGCCAGGTCAACCCGGCAACGGGCATCAGGCAACAAGTGGCAGGCACTTGCCCCGCATCGTCGGGGGAACACCTGCACCGACGCGGAGTGGTAGTTCAGTCGGTTAGAATACCGGCCTGTCACGCCGGGGGTCGCGGGTTCGAGTCCCGTCCACTCCGCCACCATTCACGGGGGTTTGTTGCTACGGAAGTAGGAGCAAACCCCCGTTCTCATTGCAACTTCGGAATGCGCCGGGCTTGTGTCGCGTCGGGCTGCCAAGGGCGCGTAGCCTGGCTACGCAACGATGCATTCGCTGGCTTGGGCGGCGAGGTGGATCGCCGCATCGCAACGGTACCTGGGCGCTTTGCTCCTTCTAGAATGCCACCCACCTCGAATGTCCGAGGCAACGACACACACGGAAGTACATGGCAACTGCTAAGAAGGCCAAGCCGGCCACCAAGAAATCGACCCCTGCACGCCGCACCGCGAAGGCTCCGGCGAAAGCTGCGAAGCCCGCGGCTGGCGCGATGAAGCCGATCAAGGAGGTGTTCAGCAAGAGCGGCCTGGTGAGCCACCTCGCCGAGTCCTCGGGCGTCGAACCCAAGTCCGTCAAGGCCGTGATGGCGGCCCTGGAAAGCACGGTTCTCGCGTCCGTCAACAAGAAGGGGGCTGGCTCCTTCGTGCTGCCCGGCCTGCTGAAGGTCAACGCCATCGCAGTCCCGGCCAAGAAGGCGCGCAAGGGCATCAACCCCTTCACCAAGGAAGAAACCGTGTTCAAGGCCAAGCCGGCGACGACCAAGCTGAAGGTCCGTCCGCTCAAGAAGCTGAAGGACGCTGCGCTCTGATCCACCCGGTGGGTCGATCGAGGACGGCCGCCGCTGGCGGCCGTTTTCATTCCCGGCGGCCATGGACGACCGCATGGGCCGCCTGGGTCGGACGGCGGCCCTGATGAATTCGCGCCTAGGCCTTGTCCATCTCGAACGCCAGGTACTCGTCCTCGTGGGAGAACATCACCAGCTCCCGCGTCGTCTTGCACGTCCAGGTCTGCTGCAGGTGCAACCGGGGCAGGCTGAGCGCCTGCACGTCGAACACCACCTCGCACCAACCCGCCTCGCGCCGCGCCGATTCGTAGCGGATGGACTGCGGGGGCGGTTCCAAACTGCGCACGCAGGCGGCGAGCTCGTGGCAGCTGGAGTAGTCGCTCGGGTGCCTCCACCGCGCGCGGTGCTCCACCCAGGGCGGCACGGTGATGTCCAGTTCCCGTCCGGCGAATCGCGCCTGGAAGAAGGTGTGCTCGGTCACGAGCTGCCCCTCGCGCAAGCCGTCCGAGTCCATGAAGAAGCGCCAGCGCCAGTGCGCCAGTTCGGCCGCGACCGTCACCGGATCGTCGGCGCCGTACCAGGCGCCGGCTTCGTGCGGCCGGCGGAAACGCGATGGCCAGTCCGGCACGTAGCGAAAGGGCGTGAACAGCAGGTAGTGCGCGCCCGCGGCCCCGGGCGGCAGCGGGGGCTTGCTGTCCTCGAGCAGCTGCTCGAGCAGCAACTGCTCCTCGCGGTTGTCCACCAGGCGCATGGTGGCCACGCGGTGCTGCGCTTCCACCCCGCGCCACAGGTCGCGCTCGACCCTTCGCGTGGCGTCCAGCCAGGCAGCCTTCCAGAGGCTCATGCGATCGCGCGCGCCGTGTCCAGGTAGCGCACCACCTGCACCAGCCCTTCGACGCGCTGGATGGCGTCCCTCGGTGCGGCGTTGAAGGCGCGATTGAAGCTGTTCATCCAGGCCAGCCGGTGCTGGTCGCTGTTGCCCACCAGGGCGTCCAGGGAGCGGTAGACGCGCACCAGCAGGGCGCCGAGCTCGGCCGGCTTGGTCCCGATCTCCAGCTGGCGCGCACCGCTGGCCATGCGCGAGACGGTGGACTCGCTCAGCCCCACCACCCGGGCCAAGGCGGCGTTGGACAACCCCAGCAGGCCCGCGGCCCGCAGGGTCGCCTTGGTCAATGCCGGACCCGCGGCGGGGTTCCGGGCCAGGGGAGTCGAGAGCTCAGGCATGACGAATTTCCTTGCTATTGAAAGTCTATGACCATTATCTTGCTATCGCAAGCCTGAAGACGTCCGCCGGCCCGCAAGCCCCGGCCCGGCGTGGGTGCTCGGGCTGCCTTTCCCGCGTCCAGGACTATTCTTGGCTGGGCCTCCCTGGAGGCCACCCGATGGGGCGGATGCGCTCGCCGGGTTGCCGTTCCCCGCAGCCAAGAAGAAGTGTCGTGAGTGCCCCACCTGTTCGCCAGTGGCTCGTCCAGTCGGCCGGCCGCATAGAGGCCGCCCTTGGCCCATCGCGGCTGGAGCGCCTGGTGCTGCCACCGCTGCTCGAGCGCCCCGGCAAGGAGAGCGAGTTCTGTGCCGTGCAGCTCGACGACGGCAGCGTGGGCCTGTCGTACACGCTGCTGGACGGCACGTTGCAGGCCCTGCATGCCGGCGCGGCGACCGCGCCCGGAACCCCGGCGACCGACCTGGTCGCCGGCTATGCAGCCGGCGATGGTGCGGCCCGTGCGATCGGCCTGGCCACGATCAACGCCCTCACGCGCCGGCTGTACGAGCGCGCCGGGTTCAGGCCCGATGACGGCGTCGATTCCTTCGGCTCCCTGGACCTGGGGCCCGGCGACCGGCTGGGGATGGTGGGCCACTTCGGCCCCTTGATCCGGCAGGCACGCAGCTTGGGCATCGACGTCGTCGTGCTCGAACTGAGGGCCGACCTGGTGCGGGAGGAGCCGGGGCTGGTCGTCACGCTGGACCCGCACCGGCTGGCCGGCTGCAACAAGATCGTGTCCACGAGCACGCTGCTGCTGAACGACACGTTCGAACAGGTCGCGTGCCACTGGCGGCACGCGCAGGCGGTGGCCCTGGTCGGGCCATCGGCCGGGTGCCCGCCGGATGCGCTGTTCGCCGCGGGGGTGAGCGCGGTCGGAAGCGCCTGGATCGTCGATGTCGATGCCTTCCTGGCGCGCGTGGCTGGCGGAACGCCATGGGGCGAGGCATCCCGGAAGGTCACCATCACTCCGCAGCGCTATCCGGGCTTCGACCAGCTCCTGCTGGCCGCCCGCTGATGGCCGCTGTCACGCCCGCCCGGCAATCCGCTGCCGCGCGCCTTCGCCTCACCGCTCGTACTTCGCCGTCAGCTTCGCCTCGCCGATCTTCGCGAAATGGATGTTGAAGCCGACGTACGCCGCCGAGGCGTCGTCGGGGACGTCCAGCTTGTCGACGTTCAGCGCGTAGAGCGTGAAGACGTAGCGGTGCGGCCCGTGGCCGGGCGGCGGCGCGGCGCCGCCGTATTCCTGGGTGCCGAAGTCGGTGCGGCCCTGCTTGGCACCCGAGGGCAGTTTGGATCCGCCCGCGGCGCCGGCGCCGCGCGGCAGTTCGGTCGCGTTGGCGGGGATGTCGTAGACCACCCAGTGCCACCAGCCCGAGCCGGTGGGCGCGTCGGGGTCGTACATCGTCAGCGCGAAGCTTTTCGTGCCTTCGGGTGCACCGCTCCA
>NZ_DASPLW010000052.1:0-27865 GCF_035627355.1 Ramlibacter sp. | reverse complement strand
CGGGCAGTTGCCGCCCTGCGGCGCCGCCAGGTCGACGATCACCGAGCCCGGCTTCATGGACTTCACCATCTCCTCGGTCACCAGCACCGGCGCCGGTCGGCCCGGGATCAGCGCGGTGGTGATCACCACGTCGGCCTGCGCCACCCGCTTGGCGACCTCGACCTTCTGGCGCTCCAGCCAGCTCGGCGGCATGGGCCGGGCATAGCCGCCCACGCCCTCGGCCGCTTCCCTCTCTTCCGCGGTCTCGTAGGGCACGTCGATGAACTTGGCGCCCAGCGACTCGACCTGCTCCTTCACCGAAGGGCGCACGTCCGACGCCTCGATCACCGCGCCCAGCCGCTTGGCCGTGGCGATCGCCTGCAGGCCGGCCACGCCGACGCCCAGGATCACCACGCGCGCGGCCTTCACCGTGCCGGCGGCGGTCATCAGCATGGGGAAGAAGCGCTGGTAGCGGTCGGCCGCGATCATCACGGCCTTGTAGCCGGCGATGTTGGCCTGCGAGCTGAGCACGTCCATGCTCTGCGCCCGCGTGGTGCGCGGCGCCGCCTCCAGCGCGAAGGCGGTCAACCCGGCCGCGGCCATGCGCTGCAGCCCGTCCGCATCGAAGGGGTTGAGCATGCCGACCAGCGTGCTGCCGGGCTTCATCGCCGCCAGCTCGTTCTCCTGCGGCGGGCGCACCTTGAGCACCAGTTCGCAGCCGAGCGCGCCGGCCTGGTCGGTGATCTCGACACCGGCGGCGACGTAGGCCTCGTCGGTCGCGCTGGCCGCCAGGCCGGCCGCCGATGCGACCCGCAGCGTGTGACCCTGCGCCTTGAGCTTCTTCGCGGTTTCGGGCGTCACGGCGACACGGGTTTCGCCCGGCGTCGTTTCGGCGGGCACGCCAATCTGCATGGCGATCTCCTCGCTTTCGGTGAGGTTGTAAGGGTTGGTTCAAGCTTACCTGAACTCTGCAGCGCCACTCTGGAAGGCGGGACGCCCGACCCCACCTGAGCGGCTTCCCCTCCGCCGCTGCCGCCCGTGCGCCTGTTCCTCCTCTCCGCCCTGCTCCACGGCCTGATCGCGCTCCGGCTGCTGCCGGCGCTCGCCTCGACGGCCGCCGGCGCCCTGGCGTCCTGGTTGCTGCTGTCGGCCGTGCTGGTTCCCATGGGGCTGATGGCGCGCCGCTTCGCCCGGCCGCCCCGGTCCGACCGGCTGGCCACCGCCGGCCTGTTCGCGCTCGGCCTGTTCTCCTCGCTGTTCGTGCTGACGCTCGCGCGCGACCTGCTGTCGCTGGTCGCCTGGGGAACCGGCGTGGCGACGCCGGCCTGGCTGCGCACCTCGGCCGAGGCCGTGCCGCTGCTGGCGCTCGCGCTCACCGCCCTGGGCCTGCTCAACACGCGGCGCACGGCCCGCATCAAGCAGGTGGAGGTGCCGATCGCCGGACTGCCGCCCGCACTCGAGGGCTTCACCATCGCCCAGATCAGCGACCTGCACGTGGGCCCGACCATCCGCGCCGGCTACGTCGAACGCATCGTCGAGCGCGTCAACGGATTGCAGGCCGACCTGGTGGCGATCACCGGCGACATCGTCGACGGCCCCGTGCACGAGCTCGGCTCCCACGTGGCGCCGCTGGCCGGCCTGCGCTCGCGCCACGGCAGCTTCTTCGTCACCGGCAACCACGAGTACTACGCGGGCGCTGCCCCTTGGCTGGCCGAGCTGCGCCGCATGGGCATCCGGGTGCTGCTGAACGAACACGTGGTCATCGAGCACGACGGCGGCACGCTGGTGCTGGCCGGCGTGCCCGACTACAGCGCGCACCATTTCGACCCGGCGCACCGCAGCGACCCGGCAGCGGCGCTGGCCGGCGCGCCGCCCCACGCCGGGGCGCGCATCCTGCTGGCCCACCAGCCGCGCACGGCGGCGGCGGCCGAGCAGGCCGGCTTCGACCTCCAGCTGTCCGGCCACACCCATGGCGGCCAGTTCTTTCCCTGGATCTACTTCGTGCGGCTGCAGCAGCCGTTCACCGCCGGGCTGCACCGGATGGGCCGGCTGTGGGTCTACGTCAGCCGGGGCACGGGCTACTGGGGGCCGCCCAAGCGGGTGGCGGCGCCCTCGGAAATCACGCGGCTGAGGCTGGTCGCCAGCCCCAGCTGGGCTGGGAGCGGTCCTACACCGACGCAAGGTGGCGTCCCACACCGATGAGCTCGTGCGGAATCAAAAACTGCCCGAATGCCACGCCCCGCCTTCCTCTCCTCCCCCCTGACCGGCGCCCGCGCCAATGGCGTCTGCTACCTGGGCGCCGCACGGGCGCGGCGCAAGTTCGAGCTCTATTACCCGGACGGCTTCCAGGACGAGACCTACCTGATCGCCGAGCGCGCCTACAAGGAGCGGGCGCACCTGGAATGGCAGGCGGAGCTGGGGCCGGCCGAATTCCGCAAGCTGCTCGCCCGCGGCGAGTTCCGCCAGATCGCTGATACCGCGATCCGGATCGAATCGCGCACCAACCTGCTGTTCTCCTTCGAGAAGATGGCGCTGCGCGACGCGCTGCGCACGCCGGCCGGGGCGCGCCTGTTCGCGCACGAGCTGTACGCCTTCCTGTACGGCCGCGGGCCGGCACAGCGCAAGTTCGAGGATTGGGTGCAGGCGGTGGCCGACCTGCCCAAGCGCGAGGCGCGGGTGCTCACCTGGCCGGTGGTCACGGTGTTCGGCTTCATCGCACGCCCGGACCGGCACCTGTTCCTCAAGCCCAGGGTCACGCGCCGGGCGGCCCGCAACTACGGCTTCGATTTCGGCTACCGGGCCGAGCCGTCCTGGCCGGTCTACCAGGGGCTGCTGACGTTCGGCGCCATCATCCGCCGCGACCTCGACCGCCGCCCGGCGTTCCGGGCGCGCGACATGATCGACGTGCAGTCCTTCATCTGGGTGCAGGGCTCCGACGAGTACGAGACCTGACCCAATAATCGGCGCGATGGACACGCGCTGGAAACCCAACGTCACGGCGGCAGCCATCATCGAGCGCGACGGCCGCTTCCTGCTGGTGGAGGAAAAGACCCGCGACGGCCTCCGGCTGAACAACCCGGCCGGCCACCTGGACCCGGGCGAATCGCCGGCGCAGGCCTGCGCCCGCGAGGCGCTGGAGGAAACCGCCCATCCCTTCGAGCCGACGGCGCTGGTCGGCATCTACCTCGCGCGGGCGGAGCGTCCCGGCAGCGAGGAGGACGTGACCTACCTGCGCTTCGCGTTCTGCGGCCGGGTCGGCGAGCCGGTGCCCGGCCGGGCGCTGGACGCCGGGATCGTGCGGGTCCTGTGGCTCACGCCGGACGAGGTGCGCGCCAGCCGCGGCCGCCACCGCAGCCCTTCGGTGCTTAGCTGCATCGAGGACTACCTCGCCGGCGTGCGCTACCCACTGTCGCTGGTGACCATGCACGCCGGCGCCGCGCGCCCGGCCTGATCCCTGCTTGGGCAGGGAGAAGGACCGCCCCGGGATAATCCGCCCCATGGGCAGCAGTCGCAGGGTGGTGGTCGGCTTGAGCGGAGGGGTCGACTCCGCCGTGAGCGCCTGGCTGCTCAAGCAGCAGGGCTGGGACGTCGTCGGCATCTTCATGAAGAACTGGGAGGACGACGATGACGACGAGTACTGCTCCTCGCGCCAGGACTTCCTGGACGCGGCCGCCGTCGCCGACGTGATCGGCATCGAGCTGGAGCACGTCAACTTCGCCGCCGAGTACAAGGACCGGGTGTTCGCCGAGTTCCTGCGCGAGTACCAGGCCGGCCGCACGCCCAACCCGGACGTGCTGTGCAACGCCGAGATCAAGTTCAAGTCCTTCCTCGACCACGCCATGCGGCTCGGCGCCGGGAAAATCGCGACCGGCCACTATGCCCGGGTGCGCGAGGCCGGCGACGGCTTCCAGCTGCTCAAGGGCCTGGACGAGACCAAGGACCAGAGCTATTTCCTGCACCGGCTGACCCAGGCGCAGCTGGCCCGCAGCCTGTTCCCGGTCGGCGAGCTGCGCAAGACCGAGGTGCGGCGCATCGCGGCCGAGATCGGCCTGCCCAATGCGAAGAAGAAGGACTCCACCGGCATCTGCTTCATCGGCGAGCGGCCGTTCCGCGAATTCCTCAACCGCTACATCGCCAAGGAGCCCGGCCCGATCAAGGACGAGCGGGGCCGCGTGATCGGCCAGCACCAGGGACTGTCGTTCTACACGCTGGGGCAGCGGCAGGGGCTGGGCATAGGCGGCATCAAGCCCAGGGGCGCGCAGAAGGGCGGCGGCGAGCATGCGCCCTGGTTCGTGGCGCGCAAGGACATGGCCGCCAACACGCTGTGGGTGGTGCAGGGCCACGACCACCCCTGGCTGCAGTCGGCCGCGCTGCAGGCCCAGGATGCGAGCTGGATCGCCGGACGGGCACCGGCGGCCGGGACCTACGGATCCAAGACCCGCTACCGGCAGGCCGATGCGCCCTGCGTGCTGGCCCCGGGTGCCGACGGCGGCTTCCGGCTGGACTTCCCGCAGCCGCAGTGGGCCGTGACGCCGGGGCAGTCGGCCGTGCTCTACGACGGCGAGGTCTGCCTGGGCGGCGGGGTCATCGCCGCGGCCGAGCGCTGAGGCACTCGCGCGCCTGCGCCGCCATCCGGCGTACCAGTTCCGCGGCCGGCGCCACGTCGCCGATCAGGCCCACTGCCTCGCTCACCATGACGCAGGTGTCGTCCGGGTTGCCCGACGCGACGCCACGCCAGTAACGCGCCTCCTCCCGGTCCAGGACCTCCGGCCGGACCAGCTCCTCCTCGTGGCCGTGCCACTGGGCGGCGAAGCCGGTGTGCAGGATGCGCGCCGTGAAGCCGGCGGGCCAGACGTAGCGGCGGGCCAGGTCGGGCACCCGGCTGCGCACGGTGATGTCGCCGTCGGCCGCCACCGCCGCCTCCTGCAGGCCGGCCGGCCACAGCGACTCCGGACTCATCAGCAGGCGCGAGCCGATCAGCGCGCCGTCCGCGCCCAGCATCAGCGCCGCGGCCAGGCCCCGGCCGTCGGCCACGCCACCGGCGGCCAGCAGCAGGGTGTCGGGCGCGCTGCGGGCGATCAGGTCGGCCACCTCCGGCACCAGGGTGAAGGTGGACCGCTGCAGGCCGTGGCCGCCGGCCTCGCTGCCCTGCGCCACCAGCACGTCGGCGCCCGCCGCCAGCGCCTCACGTGCCATGGCCAGCGTCTGCACCTGGCAGATCGCCTGCGCACCGGCTTCGCGGATGCGCGGCACGAAGGGCGCCGGGTCGCCGAAGGACAGCATCACGGCGGCCGGCCGATGCGCCAGTGCCTGGTCCAGCAGGCCGGGCTGGCGCGCCAGCGACCAGGTGATGAAGCCGACGCCGATGCGGGCGTCGCCGGCAGCGGCGAACTCGCGCTCCAGCCAGTCGGCCTGGCCGTAGCCGCCGCCGATCAGGCCCAGGCCGCCACCCGCGCTGACGGCCGCGGCCAACCGGCCGCCGGCCGCGCCGCCCATGGGCGCGCCCACGATGGGCAGTTCGATTCCGAGCTTGCGCGTCAGCCGCGTTTCCATGGATGCATCCCTCCGATGGCGAAAGCGGCCATCAGACCATGGATCGCGGTACCGGCGCGCGAGGCACGCCGGGTCGCCACAAGGTCAGCAGGGGTGGCCGCCTTTCACGGCGGCGTGCGACACCAGCCTGCGCGGGGCAGGCCGGCCGGTCTTCAGAAGGGGATGTCGTCGTCCATGTCCTCGAAGCCGGACGCGGACTTGGGGGCCGGGGCGCGCTGGGGCGCCGGGGCCGGACGGGAGGCCGGCGCGCGGCGCTCGCCGCCGCCTTCGTAGTCGTCGCCGGCCGAGGGGCCGCCCATGCCTTCGCGGCGGCCCAGCATCTGCATGGTGTCGGCCCGGATCTCGGTGCTGTACTTCTCGACGCCCTGCTGGTCGGTCCACTTGCGGGTGCGGATGCTGCCTTCCACGTAGACCTGCGAGCCCTTCTTGAGGTACTCGCCGGCGATCTCGGCCAGCCGGTCGTTGAACACCACCCGGTGCCACTCGGTGTGCTCGCGCGCCTCGCCGGTCTGCTTGTCCTTCCACTTGTCGGTGGTGGCGATGGTCACGTTGCAGACGCGGCCGCCGCTCGGGAAGGTGCGCATTTCGGGATCGCGGCCGAGGTTGCCGACGATGATGACTTTGTTGACGGATGCCATGGCGGTGTTCCTCCGGAAGTTCGGGCGATTATGTGGGTTTCAGCGGCGGGTTCACGCGGCCTCGGCCTCGTCGGCCAGCACCTGTTCGGCCGACGACGAGCGCCCCGGGGCCCGCATGGGCCAGGCCACCACCAGCCAGAGGAACAGCGCACCGGCGCAGGCGGCGAACAGGCCCGCGTCCCCAACGTGCTTGGCCAGCCAGCCGCCGACCGCGCCGCCGGCGAAGAAGCCCAGCGATTGGAGGGTGTTGTAGACGCCGAGGGCGGCGCCGCGCGCATGCGCCGGTGCCAGCCGGGAGGCCAGGCTGGGCTGGGTGGCTTCCAGCACGTTGAAGCCGATGAAGAACACGAACAGCACCAGCCCCAGCGGCCACGCCGAGGGCCGGTCGGCCAGCAGCGCGAAGCCGGCCTGGGCCGCCAGCAGCAGCCCGATCGAGGCCAGGAACACCGCCCGCAGGTAGCCACGCCGCTCCAACGGGAACAGGGTAGCCGCCATCACCAGCACCGCGGCGGTGATCGCCGGCAGGTACACCGTCCAGTGGCTGTCCTTGTCCAGCCCGGCCTGCACCAGCAGCCCGGGCAGGGCCACCCACATGGCCAGTTGCACCGCGTGCAGCACGAAGACGCCGACGTTCAGCCGGAACAGCGGCGCGTGCCAGAGCACCTCGGCCAGCCGGCCCCGGGGCGTGTCCGCGTGGGCGGCCGGCTCCGGCGGCGTCCACCAGGCGACCACCGCCATGCAGGCCAGGGCCAGCACCCCGGTCAGCGCGAACAGGCCCGACAGCCCGATCCAGCGCGCCACCACCGGCGAGGCCACCAGCGAGATCGCGAACATCAGCCCGATGCTGGCGCCCACCAGCGCCATCGCCTTGGTGCGGACCTCGTCGCGGGTCTGGTCGGCCAGCAGGGCCGTGACGGCCGCCGAGACGGCGCCGGCGCCCTGCAGCGAGCGCCCGACGATGAGCCAGAACACGTCGCCCGCCGCGGCCGCCAGGAAGCTGCCGGCGGCGAAGACCAGCAGGCCCAGCAGGATGACCCGCTTGCGGCCGAAGCGGTCGGAGGCCATGCCATAGGGGATCTGCAGCACGCCCTGGGTCAGGCCGTAGATGCCCATGGCCAACCCGACCAGGACGGGATCGTCCCCGCCGGGGTAGCGGGCCGCCTCCAGCGCGAACACGGGCAGTACCAGGAACAGCCCCAGCATGCGGGCGGCGAAGACCAGCGAGAGCGAGCCGCTGGCGCGGCGCTCGTCGGGGGTCATGCGGTGGATGGTCGGAGCGGGAACTGAAGTCACTTGGGGGAAGCAGGGGTGCCGGGATGCGGCCGCGGGCCGGCCGGCGAGGCTTGCATTGTCAGGCAAGGGCCGGCCCGGCCGCAGCGCAGGCCTATCATGGCGGGTTCCCCTTCCCACGCCCAGCCGTTGAACACTCCCGACGAAGGCAAGTACCTCGCGCGCTCGCTGCAGGACCAGCGCATCGCCATCCGCGGGGCCCGCACGCACAACCTGAAGAACGTCGACCTGGACCTGCCGCGCAACCGGCTGGTGGTCATCACCGGCCTGTCGGGCTCGGGCAAGTCCTCGCTCGCCTTCGACACCTTGTATGCCGAGGGGCAGCGGCGCTACGTCGAGAGCCTGTCGGCCTACGCCCGGCAGTTCCTGCAGCTGATGGACAAGCCGGACGTGGACCTGATCGAGGGCCTGTCGCCGGCGATCGCCATCGAGCAGAAGGCCACCAGCCACAACCCGCGCTCCACCGTGGGCACGGTGACCGAGATCCACGACTACCTGCGGCTGCTGTACGCCCGCGCCGGCACGCCCCACTGCCCCACCCACGGCCTGCCGCTGTCGTCGCAGACGGTGTCGCAGATGGTGGACGCGGTGCTGGCACTGCCGGCCGACACCCGGCTGATGGTGCTGGCGCCGGTGGCGCGCGAGCGCAAGGGCGAGTTCGAGGAGCTGTTCGCCCAGATGCAGGCCCAGGGCTACGTGCGCTTCCGCATCGACGGCGAGATCGTGGAGGCGGAGCGGCTGCCCCGGCTGAAGAAGAACGAGAAGCACGCGATCGACGTGGTGATCGACCGGCTCAGGGTCCGGCCCGACGCCCAGCAGCGCCTGGCCGAGAGCTTCGAGGCCGCGCTGCGCCTGGCCGACGGGCGCGCGGTCGCGCTGGAGATGGACGGCGGCCGCGAGCACCTGTTCAACGCGCGCTTCGCCTGCCCGATCTGCCACTGGTCCATCGCCGAGCTGGAGCCGCGCCTGTTCTCCTTCAACTCGCCGGTGGGCGCCTGCCCGGCCTGCGACGGCCTGGGCTGCCTGGAGTTCTTCGACGCGCAGCGGGTGGTGGCCTTCCCCTCGCTGTCGCTGGCCTCCGGCGCGATCAAGGGCTGGGACCGGCGCAACCCCTACTACTTCAGCATGATCGAGAGCCTGGCGCGGCACTACAAGTTCAGCGTCGACGAGCCCTTCGAGAACCTGCCGCCGGCGGTGCAGCAGGCCGTCCTGCACGGCACCGGCGAGGAGGAGGTCCGCTTCAACTACGTGATGGAGTCGGGCGCCTCGGCCGGCCGCAAGGTCACGCGCAAGCACCCGTTCGAGGGCGTGATCCCGAACATGGTGCGGCGCCTGCGCGAGACCGACTCGCCTGCCGTGCGCGAGGAACTGGCGCGCTACCGCAGCCTGCAGCCCTGCCCCGACTGCGAAGGCACGCGGCTGCGCCCGGAAGCGCGGCACGTGCGGGTCGGCGAGGGCGAACAGGCCCGCACCATCCACCAGGTCGGCAGCGCCACCCTGCGCGAGGCACAGGCCTGGTTCGACGGGCTGGCGCTGGCCGGCAGCAAGGCCGAGATCGCCGCCAAGGTGGTGCGCGAGATCGCCGTGCGGCTGAAGTTCCTCAACGACGTGGGGCTGAACTACCTCAGCCTGAACCGCAGCGCCGAGACGCTGTCCGGCGGCGAGGCCCAGCGCATCCGGCTGGCCAGCCAGATCGGCTCCGGCCTGACCGGCGTGATGTACGTACTGGACGAGCCCAGCATCGGCCTGCACCAGCGCGACAACGACCGCCTGATCGGCACCCTGCAGCACCTGCGCGACCTGGGCAACAGCGTGCTGGTGGTGGAACACGACGAGGACATGATCCGGGCCGCCGACCACGTGGTGGACATGGGCCCCGGCGCCGGCATCCACGGCGGCCGGGTGATGGCCCAGGGCACGCCGCAGGACGTGCAGGACAGCCCCGACTCGCTGACCGGGCGCTACCTGGCCGGGACGCTGCAGATCCCGGTGCCGAAAAAGCGCCATGCCTGGCTGCCCATGCCGGGTGGCAAACCCGGCGAGGTCCAGCGACTGCGCATCGCCGGCGCGCGCGGCCACAACCTCAAGGACGTGACCGTGGAGTTCCCGGTCGGCCTGCTGACCTGCGTCACCGGCGTGTCCGGGTCGGGCAAGTCCACCCTGGTCAACGACACGCTGTATGCGGCGGTGGCCCGCACCCTGTACCGGGCGCACCTGGAGCCGGCGCCGCACGAGGAGATCGACGGCATCGACCACTTCGACAAGGTGATCAACGTCGACCAGTCGCCGATCGGCCGCACCCCGCGCAGCAACCCGGCCACCTACACCGGCCTGTTCACCCCGATCCGCGAGCTGATGGCCGAGACCAACCTGGCCAAGGAACGCGGCTACGGCCCCGGGCGCTTCTCCTTCAACGTGGCCGGCGGCCGCTGCGAGGCCTGCCAGGGCGATGGCGTGGTCAAGGTCGAGATGCACTTCCTGCCGGACGTGTACGTGCCCTGCGACGTCTGCAAGGGGCAGCGGTACAACCGCGAGACGCTCGAGGTCCAGTGGAAGGGCCGCAACATCGCGGAGATCCTGGACATGACGGTGGAGGACGCGCACGAGTTCCTCAAGCCGGTGCCGGCGATCGCGCGCAAGCTGCAGACGCTGCTGGACGTCGGCCTGTCGTACATCCAGCTCGGCCAGGCCGCCACCACCCTGTCCGGCGGCGAGGCGCAGCGCGTGAAGCTGGCGCTGGAACTGTCCAAGCGCGACACCGGCCGCACCCTCTACATCCTGGACGAACCCACCACCGGGCTGCACTTCGCCGACATCGACCTGCTGCTCAAGGTGCTGCACCAGCTGCGCGATGCCGGCAACACCATCGTGGTGATCGAGCACAACCTGGACGTGATCAAGACCGCCGACTGGGTGATCGACATGGGGCCGGAAGGCGGCGACGGCGGTGGCACCGTGGTGGCCGCGGGCACGCCGGAGACGATCGCGGCGCACCCGGACAGCCACACCGGGCGCTATCTCAGACGCCTGCTCTGACGGTCGTCAGCCGAGCAGCGCGTCGGCGATCCGGCGTGCCGTCGCCAGCGACTGGGTCAGCCCCAGGTGGCCGTGCCCGGTCGCGAGCCACAGCCCCGGGTGGCCCGGCGCCGGGCCGATCACCGGCACCGAGTCCGGCATGCAGGGCCGGTGCCCCATCCAGGTCTGGGCCGGCAGGTCCCGCAGGGCGGGGAAGTTCTCGCGCGCGATGCGACCGAGCACGGCCGCGCGGCGCTCGTCCGGCGGCGCGCGCAGGCCGGCGATCTCCACCGTGCCGCCGATCCGCAGCCCCTGCTCCATCGGCGTGACGAACACCTTGCGATCGGCCAGCACCACGGTGCGGGAGACGACGTCGCGCCCGCCCGTGAACTGCACGTGGTAGCCGCGTTGGCTCTCCAGCGCCAGCGGAACGCCCAGCGGCGCCAGCAGGCCGCGCGACCAGGCGCCGGCGGCCACCACCACATGCTGGAAGGCGCGGGCGTCCGCCTCGCCCGCGGTGCGCAGCTGCCAGCCACCGGGCCCCTGCGCCAGGCTTGTGACCTCGGCCCGCAGCACCTCGCCGCCGCCGGCCACGAATGCACTCGCCATGGCCTGCACGTAGCGCAGCGGGTTCAGGATGGTGGCGTGGTCGGCCAGGTACAGGCCGATGCGGTAGCGCGTCGACACGCCCGGCTCCAGCGCCTCGATTCCGGCGCGGTCCAGCCGCTCGACGCGAAAGCCGGCCGCCTCGCGCATGCGCCAGCCGGTGGCGTCCTTGGCCAGCGCCTGTTCGTCGGGGTAGAGGTGCAGGTGGCCGCGCCGCAGGAACAGCTCCGGCACGCCCAGTTCGCGCGCCATGGCCTCGTGGGCGTCCAGCGCGCCGGCATGCAGCTCGGCCAGCCGCGCGGCCGCTGCCTGCACGGCGGCCGGCCGGGCCGACGCCACGAAGCGCAGCAGCCAGGGCAGCGCGGCCGGCAGGTAGCGCCAGGGCAGGTAGAGCGGGCTCTCGTCGTCCAGCAGCATGGCCGGCACGGACGCGAGCACGCCGGGCATGGCCAGCGGCACGATGGAGGCGGCGCTGATCGCGCCGGAATTGCCGTAGCTGCAGCCACGGCCCGGCTCGTCGCGGTCGACCAGCAGCACCTCGGCGCCGCGGCGGCGCAGGGCAAGGGCAATGCTGGTGCCGACGACGCCGGCGCCGATCACGGCAACTTGGGGGGACACGGAAGTGGTCATGGCCGCGCACTGTAGCCCGGTGCCGGAAGCCGCCTACAGCCGGCACCCTCCTCGTGCGCTAGCGTGGCAGCACCTTGTTCCGGAGTTCCGAATGGCCCAGAAACATGCCCCCGGCGCGGGTCCGGATCGCATCGATCCGGACGATCCGCAGTCCCGTGCGCGCTGGACGCGCGAACTCGATTGCAGCGTGGAGCAGCTGCGCGAAGCCGTGAAGGCCGTGGGCCCGAGGGCGGCCGACGTCGAGCTGCACCTCAAGGGCGCCCGCAGCAGCACCAACGCCGACCGCGTCCACGACGCCGGCGGCCGCTGACGACACGGCCGCGCTCAGCCCCGGACCGTGGCCCGCACGGCCTCGGGGTAGCGGTAGTGGTCGAAGGACGGCCGCGCGAGCGCCACCTGCATCGCCACGGCGACGTACATCCCGGCTAGCTGGGTGATCTCGATCAGGGCTGGCTCGTCCAGCTGCTGCCGGCAGGCGTCGAAGGTGGCGTCGGACAACCGGAGGCCGGGCACCAGGGCGTCCACCAGCGCCATCGCGGCCCACTGCTCGCCCGACCACAGCGCGGGCGTCGGCCGTTCGCGCCGCACATCCTCGATCTGGGCCCACGACAGGCCCATGCGTCCGGAGATCGTCTGCACGTGCAGGTTGAATTCGTAGTCGTTGCGGGTGGCGACGCAGGTGCGCAGGATCACGCACTCGCGCAACTCGCGCGGCAGCACGCGGCGGTCGAGCAGTCCGGTGGGACCGATCAGGCCGGTGTCCACCAGGTGCTGGAACAAGCCCGCGTTGCGGCCGACGGTCAGGAACAGCTGGGGCGGCTTCATGCCGTCCGGCACCAGCCGGCCCATGGCATCGGCCAATGCACCGGGCAGCGGGTCGGCCTGCGGCGCGATGCGGGGTGGTTCGTCCATGGCCATCTCCTTGCTTCGGATTCAGAAGCACCCAGTCTAGCCGCAGCCGCTTCTAAAATCAAAGCATGAACCGGACACCTGTGCGACAGTCCTCCCGCCCTTCGGCCAAGGAGGCGATCAACGCCGCCCTGGAGCTGTTCAACCGGCGCTGGACGCTGCGCATCCTGTGGGAGCTGCGCGGCGAGCCGATGAACTTCCGCCAGCTGCAGGCCGCCTGCGGTGACCTGTCCGCTTCCGTGCTGAGCCAGCGACTGGCCGAGCTGCGCGACGCCCTGCTGGTGGAGCACGACGCCGGATCGGGCTATCGCCTGTCACGCCAGGGGCAGGACCTGCTCGTCGCGTTCAAGCCGCTGCTGGACTGGGCCCGGCCGTGGGCCGGGGCGGTGGCCAGGGCGCGGCGGGAAGCCGCAGCGGACTGACGCCGGGGACGGTCGCGCGATCAGACGGGCCGGGCGGCCGCCAGCAGCGCGCGCGTCTTCTGCGCTTCCGACCGCGCCGCGTGGGCGAAGTCGTCGCCGGCCGAGGCGTAGAGGATGGCGCGCGAGGAATTCACCACGATGGGCGCGTCCGGCCGCCAGCCGGCCCGCACCGTGGCGGCGGCGTCACCGCCCTGGGCACCGACGCCGGGGATCAGCAGCGGCACGGTCGGGGCCAGCGCGCGCACCCGCTCGATCTCGGCCGGGTAGGTCGCGCCCACCACCAGGCCCAGCTGCCCATTGAGATTCCACCGACCCTGCGCCAGCCGGGCCAGGTGTTCGTACAACAGGGGCGTGCCGTCCACCGAGGCCAGCCGCTGGTTCTGCAGGTCGTCGCCGCCCGGGTTGGACGTGCGGCACAGCAGGAAGGCGCCCTTGCCCTCGTACTTCAAATAGGGCTGGACGGAATCGAAGCCCATGAAGGGCGACAGTGTCACGGCATCCGCGCCATAGCGCTCGAAGGCCTCGACGGCGTACTGCTCGGCGGTCGAGCCGATGTCGCCGCGCTTGGCGTCCAGGATCACCGGCACCTGCGGTGCGACCCGGCGGATGTGCGCGACCAGCTGCTCGAGCTGCGACTCGGCGCGGTGCGCGGCGAAATACGCGATCTGCGGCTTGAAGGCGATCACCAGGTCGGCGGTCGCTTCCACGATGCGCGTGCAGAAGTCGAGGATGCGGGCCGGGTCGCCGCGCCAGGCGCCGGGAAAGCGCCTGGGCTCGGGGTCCAGCCCCACGCACAGCATCGAGTCGTTGCGCCGCTGCGCGCCCTGCAGCATCTCGAGGAAGGTCATGGGCGGGAATTGTAGGGAGCGGTTTTCCCCGCGCCGGCATGCCTTCGCCGCCGCCCCGACAATCGCGCACCATGCACAAACTCAGCCGACAGCAGCTCGTCGTCCTGGTCCTCCTCACGCTGTCCTGGGGCATCAACTGGCCGGTGATGAAGCTGGGCGTGACCCACTACCCGCCGCTGACCTTCCGCGCCATCTCGATCTGGCTCGGCCTGCCGATCCTGGCCGCCACCCTGGTGTTCGCCAAGGTGCCATTCACCATCCCGCGCCGCTACTGGCCGGAGCTGCTGTGGCTGGCAGCCACCAACATGTTCGTCTGGCACGCCTGCATCATCCTGGCCGTGCAGACCCTCTCCAGCGGGCGCGCCGCCATCCTGGGCTACACCATGCCGATCTTCTCGGCGGTGATCGGCTCGCTGGTGTTCCACGTCGCCCTGTCGCGGCGCGGCTGGCTCGGCGTCAGCGCGGCCGCCCTGGGCGTGGCCCTGCTGCTGTGGCACGAGCTGACGCAGCTGGCGGGCCGGCCGCTGGGCGTGCTGCTGGCGCTGTTCTCGGCCGCCACCTGGGCGCTGGGCACCCAGCTGCTGCGGCGCACGAAGATCGAGGTGCCCACGCTCACCATCTCGTTCTGGATGATCGCGCTGACGGCAGTGGTGATGGGCGTGCTATCCATCCTGTTCGAGCGGGATGAGTGGGCCGCACCGGACGCCGTCGCGACCTGGACCATCGCCTTCAACGCCATCGTGATCTGCGGGCTGGCGCAGGCCGCCTGGTTCTATCTGGCGCGAGGGCTGCCGCCGGTGGCGTCGACGCTCAGCGTGATGTTCATCCCGGTGCTGGGCGTGTTCAGCGGCGCGCTGTGGCTGGGCGAGGTGCTGCACTGGCAGGACTTCGCCGCCGTGCTGCTGATGGTGGTGGCGATCGCGTCGGTGCTGTGGCCGGCCCGCCCGGCGCAGGCTTGAGCGCGCCTCAGCGCGGACCGCTGGCGACCGCCTGCTGGTACAGCCCGCGCACCCGCGGCACGTTCTCGCGCAGGCGCGCCAGCCGGTCGGGCCCGCTCGGGTGGGTGGACAGGAAGGCCGGGCCCTGGTTGCCGCCCGAGGCGCGGCCCATCTTCTCCCACAGCGTCACGGCCGCGTCCGGCGAATAGGCGCCGCGGGCGCCCATCTCCAGGCCGACCAGGTCGGCCTCGATCTCGTCCTCGCGCGAGAAGCGCAGCGTCAGCAGCTGCGTGCCGATGCTGGCCGCCACGTCGCCCAGCTGCCCCAGCCCGAACAGCTGCGCGCCCAGTGACAGCAGCGCGCCGGTGCCCTGCTCCTTCGCAATGCGGGCGCGGGCATGTTCGCGCACCGCGTGCGCGATCTCGTGGCCCACCACCATGGCGGCCTCGTCGTCGGTGAGCTGCAGCTGGTCGAGCAGGCCGGTGAAGACGGCGATCTTGCCGCCCGGCATGCAGAAGGCGTTGATCTGCTTGCTGCCGATCAGGTTCACTTCCCAGCGCCAGCTGCGCGCGCGCTCGTTCCAGCGCAGGCTTTGCGGAATCAGCCGGGTGGCGATCTGTCGCAGTCGCTGCAGCTGTGGGTGGTTGGCCGGCGCCAGCGCGCCCTGCTGCTTGGCCTGCGCCATCATCTGCGAGTACTGCTGCGTGGCCGCCGCCTCGATCTCCTCGGCCGGCACCAGGCCGCGCATGCGGGACGGCGCGCCGACGTCGACCTGTGCCAGCACCGGCGTCGCCGCCGCAGCGCCGGCCAGCGCCAGGAAGCCGCGACGCGGCATCCAGGGCGACGAACGGGCGTAGCACTGCTGGCACATGGAACAATGTTAGGACCAATCGGTCGAGCAGATGTCAGACGAGACCCCCACGCCGCCTCGGACGAGCCGCCCAGCGGGATGGCTTTCCAGCCTCAAGGTGTATTTGGAACCCGCCGCGCTGCGCATGCTGGCGCTGGGTTTTTCCGCCGGGCTGCCGCTCTTGCTGGTGCTGGGCACGCTGAGCTTCCGGCTGCGCGAGGCCGGGGTCGACCTCGCCACCATCGGCTATCTGTCCTGGGTCGGCCTGGCCTATGCCTTCAAGTGGGCCTGGGCGCCGCTGGTCGACCGGGTGCCGCTGCCGCTGCTCACGCGCCTGCTCGGTCGCCGGCGCAGTTGGCTGCTGGCCTCGCAGCTGGCCATCGTCGCGGGGCTGGCCGGCATGGCCTGGTTCGACCCGCAGGTGGATCGCACGCTGGTGGCGTTGTGCGCGCTCGGCGTGGCCTTCGCGTCGGCCACCCAGGACATAGCGCTCGATGCCTTCCGCATCGAGTCGGCCGCGGTGGAGCGCCAGGCGGCGTTGGCCGCCACCTACCAGACCGGCTACCGGCTGGCCATGATCTGGGCCGGCGCCGGCGTGTTCTGGATCGCGGCCCAGGCCGAGGCGCCCGGCATCGCGGGCTACCAGCACGCCGCCTGGCGCACCGCCTACCTGGCGATGGCGGCCTCGATGGCGGTGGGCCTGCTCACCGTGCTGTTCGCGCCCGAGCCGCTGCGGCGCACGCTGCCGCCGGCGCGCGATGCCGCCCAGTGGCTGCGCGAGACGGTGCTGGAGCCCTTCGCCGATTTCCTGCGCCGCTACGGCACCCACGCCGTGCTGGTGCTGGCGCTGATCGCCGTGTACCGGATCAGCGACGTGGTGATGGGCATCATGGCCAACCCGTTCTACGCCGACATGGGCTACACCAAGGCCGAGGTCGCCAACATCACCAAGGTGTTCGGCGTCGTCATGACCCTGGTAGGCACCTTCGTCGGCGGCGTGCTGGCGCTGCGGCTGGGCGTGATGCGGGTGATGATGCTGGGCGCGGTGCTCAGCGCCGGCAGCAACCTGCTGTTCGCCTGGCTGGCCTCGCGCGGCCACGACGTGCGCTCGCTGGTGCTGGTGATCTCGGCCGACAACCTGTCCTCCGGCATCGCGTCGGCCGCCTTCATCGCCTACCTGTCCGGGCTCACCAACGTCAACTACTCGGCCACGCAGTACGCGCTGTTCAGCTCCATGATGCTGCTGCTGCCCAAGTGGCTGGCCGGCTTCTCGGGCAGCTACGTGGAGCATTTCGGCTACGCGAACTTCTTCACCTCGACGGCCGCGCTGGGCGTGCCGGTGCTGCTGCTGGTGTGGCTGGCCTCGCGCATGCAGGCGGTGCGCCAGCCGGCCGCGGCGCCGGCCTAGTCAGGCCGTCTTCAGCAGTTCCACCAGCGCCTGCCGCTGCACCTTGCCCAGCGCCGTCCTGGGCAGCGCCTCCAGCCGCACGCAGTGGCGCGGCAGCTTGTAGCGGGCCACCCGCGCAGCCAGGTGGGCGCGCAGTTCCTCGTCGCTGGCCTGCGCACCGGGGCGCAGCACCACCGCCACCGCCACCGCCTCGCCCCATTGCGGGTCGGGCACGCCGAAGGCGGCGCACTCCAGCACGGCCGGGTGCTCGGCCAGCGGCCCCTCGATCTCGGCCGGGTGGATGTTCTCGCCGCCCGAGATGATCAGGTCCTTGGAGCGGCCGACGATGGCGTAGCTGCCGTCGTCCGCCTGCGTCGCCAGGTCGCCGGTGTGGAACCAGCCCTCCGCGTCGCGCGCCGGCACGTCGGGCCAGTAGCGCTGCACGACGTTGGCAGCGCGCACCCATACCTCGCCGGTGCCGCGCTGCACCTCGGCCAGCCGCACCTCCACGCCGGGCGCCGGCCAGCCGCAGGAGCCGACGTGGTCGAACGCGTGCTCGGGCGGCAGCGCGATCGAGAACGGGCCGGTCTCGGTGGAGCCGTAGACGTTGCACACCGGAAGGCCGCGTGCATGGAAGGCCTGCACCAGCGGCGCCGGCAGCAGGCTGGAGCCGGCCCAGACCGCGCGCAGGCAGGCCAGGTCGGCCGCCGGCCATTGCGGATGCTCGACCAGCGCCTTCATCGTCGCCGGCACCTGCAGCGTCAGCGTGGGCCGGTGGCGGGCGATCGCCTCGAAGGTCGCTTCCGGCGCGAAGCGCGCCAGCAGCACCAGCTGCGCCCCGGCGTACAGCGCCGGCAGCGACTGGATGCACAGCCCGCCGACGTGGAACAGCGGCAGCACCGTCAGCACGACGTCGTCGGGCGTGATGCGCTGGGTCGCCGCCGCGATGCGCATGTTGGCCAGCAGGTTGGCCTGGGTGTGGACCGCGGCCTTGGGCTGGCTGGTGGTGCCGGAGGTGAACACCAGCAGCACCGGCGCGTCGGGGGCTGCATGGTCGGGGGCGTCGCCGGCGGCGGCACCCTGCAGCGAGGCGAGATCGTGGGCGCGCAGGCCGCGGGCCGCGGCAAGCGGCTGCGCGGCGGCCGCGAAGGCCTCGTCGTGCACCAGGTGGGTGGGCGTGCAGGCGGCCAGCAGCGCGTCCCACTCGGGCGGCGCCAGCCGCACGTTCAGCGGCAGCAGCACGGCGCCCAGGCGCGCCAGCGCGAACAGCAGCAGCACTTGCGCCGGGTGATTCAGTCCCAGCCAGGCGACGCGGTCGCCGGGCCGCACGCCCCACTCGTGCCACAGGCGGGTCGCCAGCGCACGCGCGCCGCGATCGAGGTCGGCGTAGCGCAGGACCTCGCCCTCGAAGTGCACGGCGGGCGCGTCTGGCCGCGCCGCGGCCTGCGCGGCCAGGACCTCGGGCAGCGTGCGCGCGGCGTCGATGGCAGCATCCATTTACCTAACTTTACCGCTGCGACAAGCCCGCGTGCCGGCCCGTGCCGATGCTTGGAACCCAACGGCGTTTGCGTGACTACCATCGGCCCCATGCAGCAACTCCTGATGATCGAAGACGATGCGCGACTGGCGCAGATGGTGGGCGAGTACCTGGAGCGCTCCGGTTTCGGCGTGACGCAGGCGCTGGATGCGAAAGCCGGCCTGGCCATCCTGCAGGAGCCGGCCGGCGGCCGCTTGCCCGACCTGGTGATCCTGGACCTGATGCTGCCCGACCTGGACGGGCTGGAGGTGTGCCGCCGCATCCGCGCCATGCCGGGCGAGGCCGCGCGGGTGCCGGTGCTGATGCTCACGGCCAAGGGCGACCCCATGGACCGCATCGTCGGGCTGGAACTGGGCGCCGACGACTACCTGCCCAAGCCCTTCGAGCCGCGCGAGCTGCTGGCTCGCATCCGCGCGGTGCTGCGCCGGCGCGTCGAGGCGGCGCCGCCGGCGGCCCGCCGCATGCAGTTCGGCTCGCTGGAGATCGATCGCGATGCGCGCACCGTCGCCGTCGGCGGCGAGTTGCGCGAGCTGACCTCCTACCAGTTCGACCTGCTGGTGGCGCTGGCCGAGCGCGCCGGCCGCGTGCTCACGCGCGACCAGATCATGGAAGCGGTGCGCGGGCGCGAGCTGGAAGCCTTCGACCGCTCGATCGACGTGCACATGGGCCGCATCCGCGCCGCCATCGAAGCCGACGTGAAGAACCCCAAGCGCATCGTCACCGTGCGCGGCGTGGGCTACGTCTTCGCCAAACAGCAAGACTGATCCACTGCCTCGCCCGTGACGCTGCGCTTCCCCCTCTACCTTCGCATCTGGCTGGCGGTGATCGCCGCGGTGGCGGTGCTCACCGTGGTGTTCGGCGCCCTGTGGGAGGCGTACCGCGATTCGGTGCGTTCCGAGCAGACGCCGCCGGCGCGCGAGATCGTGATACGCGACGCCGCCGGCCAGGTGATCGGAGAAGGTGCGTTGCGCCGCGTGCCGGCGCCGGGCACGGGGCCGAGCACCTTCGAGGGCGAGGTGGTGCTCAAGGACGGCCGCGAGATCACCGTGCAGGTGCCGCCGCGGCAGCGCCGCCCGGGCGAGGGTCCGGCGGCCCTGCGGCCGTTCCCGCCGCGCGGCCCGACCGGGCTGTTCTGGCTGCTGGGGATCGTGGCGCTGGCGGTGGTGCTGGGCAGCTACCCCGTGATCCGGCGCCTCACGCAGCGGCTGGAGAACGTGCGCCGCGGCGTCGAGCGCTGGGGCCAGGGCGACCTGTCGGCGCGCGCCGACGAGAGCGGCAGCGACGAGGTGGCCTTCCTGGCGCGCCGTTTCAACCACGCGGCCGAGCGCGTCGAGACGCTGATCAAGAGCCACAAGTCGCTGCTGGCCAATGCCTCGCACGAACTGCGCTCGCCGCTGGCGCGCATCCGCATGGGCATGGAACTGATGGAAGGGCCGCCCACGCCGGGGCAGCGGCGCGAGATCCTGCGCAACCTGGGCGAGCTCGACCAGCTGATCGACGAGATCCTGCTGGCCAGCCGGCTCGATGCGCGCGAGACCGACGTCGGCACCTTCGAGCCGGTCGACCTGACCGGGCTGGCGGCCGAGGAATGCGCGCAGGCCGGCGCCGAGCTGTCGGCGCAGGCCGATGCCGGCACCCTCACCGTCGACGGCGTGCCGCGCCTGCTGCGCCGGGCCGTGCGCAACCTGCTGGAGAACGCGCGCCGCTACAGCCCCGGGCCGGTGGAAGTCGACGTGCGGCGCGAGGGCCGCCACGCCGTGGTGCGCGTGTGCGACCGCGGCCCCGGCGTGCCGCCCGACCAGTGCGAGCGCATCTTCGAGCCCTTCTACCGCCTGCCGGGCGCGAGCGAGCGCGAAGGCGGCGTCGGGCTGGGGCTGGCGCTGGTGCGCTCGATCGCCGGCCGGCACCACGGGACGGTGCACTGCGAGGCGCGCGAGGGCGGCGGCGCCTGCTTCGTGCTCAGGCTGCCGGTGTAGCCGGACGCGCCGGCACGCGAATCAGGACAGGGCGAACCGGGCCGTCGCGGCGATGCTGGCCGCATCGACCCGGAAGAAGGACCGCAGCGCCGCCCGCGTGTCGCTGCGCCCGAAGCCGTCGGTGCCCAGCGTGAGGTAGCGCCGGCCGGCCGGCACGAATGCGCGGATGCTTTCCGGCACGGCCCGCACGTAGTCGCTCGCGGCGATCACCGGCCCCGATCCCGCCAGCAATTGCTCCACGTAGGGCCGGACCCCGCCCTCGCCGGCCATCGCCCGGCGCTCGCACGCCAGCCCGTCGCGGGCCAGCTCGCTCCAGCTGGTGACGCTGATCACGTCGACGGCCAGGCCCTCGTCGGCGAGCTGCCGGCCGGCCGCCAGCGCCTCGCGCAGGATGGCCCCCGAGCCGAGCAGGGTCACGCGCCGGGTCGCCCCAGCGTCGCCGAAGCGCGCATGCCGGTAGCCGCCGCGGATGACGCCTGGGTACACGTCCTCGGGCAGGTCCGGGTTCGCGTAGTTCTCGTTCATCAGCGTCAGGTAGTAGAAGACGTCGCGCTGCTCCACCAGCATCTCGCGCATGCCGTGGTCGACCAGCACCGCCATCTCGCCGGCGAAGGCCGGGTCGTAGGCCTTGCAGTTGGGGATGGTCGCGGCCACCAGGTGGCTGCTGCCGTCCTGGTGCTGCAGGCCCTCGCCGGCCAGCGTCGTGCGACCCGAGGTCGCGCCCAGCAGGAAGCCGCGGGCGCGCTGGTCGGCGGCCGCCCAGATCGCGTCGCCCACGCGCTGGAAGCCGAACATCGAGTAGTAGATGTAGAACGGCAGCATGGGCAGGCCGTGCACGCTGTAGCTGGTGGCCGCGGCGGTCCAGCTGGCGATGGCGCCGGCCTCGCTGATGCCCTCCTCCAGGATCTGGCCGTCCAGCGCCTCGCGGTAGGACAGCACCGAGCCGATGTCCTCCGGCTCGTACTTCTGGCCGACGCTGGAGTAGATGCCGACCTGCTTGAACAGGTTGGCCATGCCGAAGGTGCGCGCCTCGTCGGCCACGATGGGCACGATGCGCGGCCCCAGCTGCGGGTCCTTCAGCAGGTTGCCCAGCAGGCGCACGAAGGCCATGGTGGTCGACATCTCCTTGCCGCCGGCCTGGGTGGCGAAGGCCGCGTACGAGGCCAGCGCCGGCACCGGCAGCACCGGCGCCTTGGCCTCGCGCCGCGGCAGGTAGCCGCCCAGGGCCTGGCGGCGCTCGTGCAGGTAGCGCAGCTCGGGGCCGTCGTCCGCCGGCTTGTAGAAGGACAGCGCCTTGGCCTGCTCGTCCGACAGCGGCAGGGCGAAGCGGTCGCGGAACGCCAGCAGGGCCGCCTCGTCCAGCTTCTTCTGGCTGTGGGTGGTCATCCGGCCCTGGCCGGCCGCGCCCATGCCGTAGCCCTTCTTGGTGTGCGCCAGGATCACGGTCGGCTGGCCGCGATGCCGGGCCGCCCGCTCGTAGGCGGCGTGGATCTTCACCAGGTCGTGGCCGCCGCGCTTGAGGCGGTCGATCTGCTCGTCCGTCAGGCCCTGCGCCAGCCGGGCCAGCGCCTCGTTCTGGCCGAAGAAGTTGTCGCGGTTGAAGCGGCCGTCCTTGGCGGCGAAGGTCTGCATCTGCCCGTCGACCGTCTCGGCGAAGGCGCGCACCAGCGCCTGCGAGGTGTCGCGCGCGAACAGCCCGTCCCAGTCGCTGCCCCACAGCAGCTTGATCACGTTCCAGCCGGCGCCGCGGAACAGCTTCTCGAGTTCGTCGACGATGCGGCCGTTGCCGCGCACCGGCCCGTCCAGGCGCTGCAGGTTGCAGTTGACCACCCACACCAGGTTGTCCAGCTTCTCGCGCGAGGCCAGCGTCAGCGCACTCATGCTTTCGGGCTCGTCCATCTCGCCGTCGCCGAACACGCCCCACACCTTGCGACCGCTCGTGTCCAGCAGGCCGCGGTGCGCGAGGTAGCGCATGAAGCGCGCCTGGTAGATCGAGCTGATCGGGCCCAGGCCCATGGAGCCGGTCGGGAACTGCCAGAAGTCCGGCATCAGCCAGGGATGCGGATAGCTGGACAGCCCGCGCACGCCCCGGTCGGCGGCCGTGATCTCCTGCCGGTAGTGCGCGAGGTCCTGCTCGGTGAGTCGCCCCTCCAGGAAGGCGCGGGCATACACGCCGGGCGCGCTGTGCGGCTGGAAGAACACCAGGTCACCGCCGTGGCGCTCGTTGCGGGCCCGGAAGAAGTGGTTGAAGCCGACCTCGAACAGGTCCGCCGCGCTCGCATAGCTGGCGATGTGGCCGCCGAGCTCGCCATAGGCGGTGTTCGCGCGGACCACCATGGCCAGTGCGTTCCAGCGCATCAGGGACGCGAGCTTCTCCTCCATCGCCAGGTCGCCGGGGAACGCCGGCTGCTCCTCAACGGCCACCGTGTTGACGTAGGGCGTGACGAGTTCGGGCGACCAGCCGATGGCCGGCTGGCGGGCCAGCGTGGACAGCTGGTCGAGCAGGAAGCGCGCCCGGGCCGGCCCCTGGGTCGCGACCACCGCCCGGAACGCATCGCGCCATTCGGCCGTCTCGACCGGATCGGGATCGCCGCCCAGGTCGGCGAGGAAGCGGGTGGTGCTGAGGTCGGTCATGCCATTCACTGTAGGCGCGCTGCCGCGGTAGGTGCTGCCAAAAATGAGCCAAGAAGCAGCCTCAGCAGCATAAAATGCCGCCTCCATGCAGCTCGACGCCATCGACCTCCGCATTCTCGACGCGTTGCAGCACGACGGCTCGCTGACCAACGTGGAGCTCGCCCGCCGGGTCCACCTGTCGCCCTCGCCCTGCCTGGCCCGGGTCAAGGCGCTGCAGGCCGCCGGCGTGATCGACCGCTACGTCGCCCTGGTCAACGGCAAGGCGCTGGGACTGGGCCTGAACGTCTTCATCAGCATCAGCCTTCGCTCGCAGTCCAAGGAGGCGCTGGCCGCCTTCGAGCAGCGGATCGCGGAGCACGACGAGGTCATGGAGTGCTACCTCATGACCGGCGACAGCGACTACCTGATCCGGGTGGCGGTCCCGGACATCGCTGCGCTGGAGCGCTTCATCCTCGAACAGCTGACGCCGATTCCCGGCATCGAGAAGATCCGCTCCAGCTTCGCGCTAAAGCAGGTCCGGTACAAGACCGCGCTGCCGCTGCCCGTCCGGGCCTGATCGCGGACCGCGCGTGCGGCCGCCGCGTCAGATCACCACCGGATCGAGCCAGCTGCGTACCGCCCGCAGCACGCTGTACACGGTCAGCGAGGAGGTCTTGGGGTTGGCGGCCAGCGGCCGGTTGCGCATCACCAGCTCGAACTCGCCGAAGGCGCCCAGGGCCTGGACCCGGTGGGCGTTCTCGCGGATCGACGGATCGGCGACCAGCCGCACCCGCGTGGCCTCCAGGCCCAGGCCGGCCATGGAAATGGCCGCAGCCACGTTGGCGTTCTTGGGGTACAGCGAGCAGGCCTCGCGCGCGCTGCCTTCGAAGATGGTGGTGGCTTCGCGCAAGTCCGACAGGGCGAATGCGTCTGCGGCCGGCGTGCCCTCCCAGGCCGGGGGCGGCTTGCAGCCGGTGTAGCGGACCTCGGTGAGCCCGCCCAGGCGCGCCGCCGCCAGCGCATCCAGCGCACCGATGGCGCCGGAGACCAGCCGCAGCTGGGTGGATCCGGCCCGCGCCGCCCGCTCCAGCTCCTCGGCCACGCCCGGTGCGGCCAGCGCGCCGATGGAGACCATCACGCAGGGCACGCCGCGCGACAGCGCCGGCACCACGTGCTGCCCGATCGCCGCATGGCCGGCGGCCTCCACCGCCAGGTCGAGCGGGCGCGCAGGCAGTTCCGTGCAGACCTCGGTACCGGGCGCAAGCTCGCCGACCCGGGTGCGCGCGCCAGCCAGGCTCTCGGGACGCACCACCACGCAAGCCACCTCCACCCGGGCGTCGCGCGCCAGCTCCGCCAGCACGGCCTGGCTGATGGCACCACACCCGATCACGGCAATCTTCAACATCCTGGCTGCCCTGCGTGAGCCGTCTGCGACGCAGACACAGGCCGATGATGCATCACCTGAGCGAAGGCCGCGGCCATCGCCCGTGAGGCCAGGTCCGCGCCGTGCGAACCGACCGGCCTCAAGTGCCCGCCGCCCGAGGCGCCCGCCACAGCCAGAAGGCGCTGGCCAGCAATACCACGGCCCCGGCCTGCAGCGCGATGTCGAGGCCGTGCGCGGGTGAGAGGCGCAGCAGCAGCGAAGAGGCCACCGGCCCGGCGATCTGGCCGGCGGCGAAGGCGGACGTCATGCGGCTGACCAGCGCCGTCGCGTCGCCGGGCGCGCGCACCCGGATCTCCTGCACGCCGGCCAGCGTGACCACCATGAAGGTGCCGCCGACCAGCAGCGCCGACAGGCCGATCGTCCAGCCGTTGCGCCAGAGGCTGGGCAGCAGCACGCCGATGCCCATCAGCGCATGGGAAGCCGCCCACACGTGCAGCCGCGACACGCGCCGCAACAGCGCCGCCGCGACCACTGCGGACAAGGCCCCCGTCACGCCGAAGGCGGGCCAGGCCAGCCCGAACAGCCGCGGGTCCTCGACCACCGAGCGCGCCATCACCGGCAGGAAGGTGGCCGGCAGGATGTAGCCGAAGCCGAACAGCGCGTAGGCCCAAATGAGGCCGCGGCAGTCGGCGGGCAAGGCGGCCGAGGGGACCCGTCCGCCACGGCCAGCTGCCGGCAGCGGCGCCAGGCGCGCCAGCACCCATAGCACCGGCAGCACCAGCAACAGGGCCATGGCCCCGAGCTGCAGCCACAGGGCGCCGGGCGTGGCCCCGGCCGCCGCACCGGCCAGGCAGTACACGCCGGCCATCGCGATTCCGGTGCCGACGCCGGCATAGAACACGCTACTCCAGGCGCTCCCGCCTTGGCGGGCCAACGCCGTCAGGCACCAGACGCTGGTCGCGATGAAGGCCCAGGCGCTGGCCACGCCGGCCAGCAGCCGCAGCACCGGCCACCAGCCCGCAGGGCCTTCGAAGGCCATGGCCGCCGTGAGCCCCACGGTGGCCAGCAGGGCGACCACGGCCAGCCGCGGCGCCGATCGGCCCATGCGCGCCGCCGTCACCCCACCCAGCAGGTAGCCGGCGTAGTTGGCCGCGGCCAGCCAGCCGCCGCCGGACACGTCGATCTGCCCGGCCTGCACCATCAGCGGCAGCAGCGGCGTGAAGGCGAAGCGGCCTATGCCCATGGCAACGGCCAGCGACAGCAGGCCCGCCACGCCGATCGCCCAGGCGGGCGGGTCGGCATGCGGCCTGGCAGGGGACATGGACGTGGTGTGCCTTCCGCTCAGGACTCGCCCAGCAGTGCGGCGACCCGCGCCGGCGTGATGTCGCGCAGGCAGCGGTGGTGGCCCAGGGGGCATTCGCGCGCGAAACAGGGCGCGCAGTCCAGCGCCGGCTGGTAGTCCGGGTCGTCCTTCAGCCACAGCACCTGCGCGCGCTCGTTCAGGGGCGGCGTGTGCCGCGGGCTGGACGAGCCGAACAGCGCCACCTGCGGCACGCCGAAGGCGGCGGCCACGTGCATCAGGCCGGAGTCGTTGCTGACCACGGCGCGGGCGGCGGCGATCAGGGCGAAGGCCTCGGCCAGCGAGGTCCGGCCGGCCAGGCTGCGGCAGCGCCCGGGCGCGCCGGCGACGATCGCCTCGCAGACCGGCGCATCCTTGCCCGAGCCCAGCAGCAGCACGGGCTGCTCCAGGCTGGCGGCCAGCGCGGCGTAGTGTTCGGCCGGCCAGCGCTTGGAGGACCCGTACTCGGCCCCCGGCGCGAAGACGAGGTAGCCGCCGCGCGCCACGCCCTGCTCGGCCAGCGTGTCGTCGATGGCCGACTGCGCCAGCTGCAGCGCCGGGCGGTCCTGCTCCAGCCCCTCGCGCTCGCCGCTCAGGGCGGAATAGAAGGCCACCATGGGCGGCTTGCCGCGGGGATTGGGCAGGCGCTGGTTCAGGACGCCGATGCGCGCTTCGCCGGCGTAGCCGATGCGGCGCGGCACGCCGGCCAGCCAGGGCAGCAGCGCGCTCTTGAAGGAGTTGGGCAGCACGTAGGCCGCGTCGAAGCGCCCGCGCAGTTCGCGCGTCAGCCGCCGGCGAGCGGCCCATTGCAGGCCGCCATGCCGGAACGGGAACTCGATCACCTCGTCGACCTGCGGCATGGCGCGGTAGACCGGCGCCACCCAGGGCACCGCGCCCACCGCCAGCCGTTCACCGCGGGCGTGCAGCCGCCGCAGCAGCGGCTCGGTCATCACCGCATCGCCGATCCATTGCGGGGCGACGACCAGCGACCAGCTCACGGCCGGTTCAATGGCTGCCGCCGACCTGCTCGCCTTCGCGCAGCTTGTAGACCGTGCCGCAGTAGGCGCACTTGGCCTCGCCGGTGTGGACGATGTCCAGGAAGATGCGCGGGTGGTTGTTCCACAGCTTCATGCCGGCGACCGGGCTGGGGCAGAAGATGCCGCCGTTGCCGTTGAGGTCGCTGGCGCGCAGCTCGATCACCGTTTCCTTCTTGGCGGGTGCGTTCATACCTTGGCGAGCCAGTGGGCGTACTTCGGGTTGCGGCCGTTGACGATGTCGAAGAAGGCGGACTGGATCTTCTCGGTGACCGGGCCGCGCTGGCCGGCGCCGATCTGCACCCGGTCCAGCTCGCGGATCGGGGTGACCTCCGCCGCCGTGCCGGAGAAGAAGGCCTCGTCGGCGATGTAGACCTCGTCGCGGGTGATGCGCTTCTGCACCAGCTCGATGCCCAGGTCCTTGCAGATGTGCAGCACGGTATTGCGCGTGATGCCGTTCAGCGCGCCGGCCGACAGGTCGGGCGTGTAGACCACGCCGTCCTTGACGATGAACACGTTCTCGCCGGCGCCCTCGCTGACGAAGCCGGCGCTGTCCAGCAGCAGGGCCTCGTCGTAGCCGTCGTCCAGCGCCTCCATGTTGGCCAGGATGGAGTTGCTGTAGTTGCTCACCGCCTTGGCCTGCGTCATCGTGATGTTGACGTGGTGGCGGGTGTAGCTGGAGGTCTTGACGCGGATGCCGCGCTTCATGCCCTCTTCGCCCAGGTAGGCGCCCCAGGCCCAGGCCGCCACCATCAGGTGGATCTGGTTGCCCTTGGGGCTGACGCCCAGTTTCTGCGAGCCGATCCAGGTCAGCGGGCGCAGGTAGCAGCTTTCCAGCTTGTTGGCCTTGACCACCGCCTTCTGCGCCTCGTTGACCTGCTCCTTGGAGAACGGCAGTTCCATGCGCAGGATCTTGG
>NZ_DASPLW010000051.1:0-2022 GCF_035627355.1 Ramlibacter sp. | reverse complement strand
ACAACGAAGTCAGATTCGCGACGCCGATCTCGATGAGAAAGGCGGCAAGCATGCAGAGGACGAACAGCCCCGCGTGAAAAGAAAGGCCATCGAATAATGTTCGCCAGGGGGCCGGGCCCGACACGCTGCGAATGAACCGTTCGACTTGAGGCGTCGATTGATATCCCCGCAATAGCCGACGTTCTGCTGGCATTCCTCGGACCCGCCCAGTTGAGCGCTATCGCTCGCTCATTAAGATAGGTTCGCACGGCTTCAGCGACAAGCGCGCCCGTCAGGAGACGTACTTGCCGCGATGGTGCCAAGCACCGAGCTGCGATGGTGCCAGGCACCGAGGGGAAATCCTAGCGACTCCTTGGTGCCAGGTGCCGAGAGATCCCTGGTGCCAGGTACCGAGGGGAAATCCTACCGGAAGCGGCCGGAGCGTTCGGCGGCGCGCAGCGCGGCGTGGTCTTCGGGGTCGAGGCCTTGCTCGAGGAAGGCGCGCCAGTCGTCGATGCGCTCGCGCGCCGGGACGAGGTCGGTCAGCGGGTCGGCGGCGAGGCCGAGATGGGCTCGGGCGCTCGACCAGCGCCAGCCTTCGGGGCGGCCGGCGAAGGCGGGCGGGCCGGGCTCTACTCCTTCGTGGCTTGGCGGCTTTGCATGCACAACCTCTTTTTGTCTCATCTGTGGACGCCCCCTTCAGCGCAAGAGGGTTTTGAAGAGCTGGGCATTTTGTCGGATGCTGCCATCTGTCCGGCCTCTTGGTGCAGCGATGGGGCTGCGGGCCTGCATGGGAGTTCGCGGACCGGATCCACATCACTCGAGCGTGCTTGAAGGCACTGTGAAACAAGCTGGTTCTTCCGATCCCGTCTCGCCGACTGTTGCGCCATGCTCTCCTTCGCTCTCTTGCGCCTTCGACCTCGCGGCCCTGGCTACCCGTCAGGCGGCCACGGTCGGAGCCTTGTAGACGCCGCCCTTGGCGAGCAGCGCCCAGATGATCCGCGCGGTCTTGTTGGCCAGCGCGACGGTGACCAGCATGCGCGGCTTGCGGCTGAGCATCCCGGCCAGCCACGAGTCCGGTGGGGCGCCGTTTTTGGCGGCGTGACGGACCACGGCCGAGGCGCCGATGATCAGCAGCCGCCTGAGTGTTCGCTCGCCGGCCTTGGTGATGCTGCCGAGCCGCTCCTTGCCTCCGGTCGATCGCTGTCGGGGCGTGAGGCCCAGCCAGGCGGCGAAGTCGCGCCCCGAGTCGAACGACTGAGCCGGCGGCGCCAGCGCCAGCACGGCGGTGGCGATCACCGGTCCGACGCCGGGGACGGTCACCAGCCGGCGGGCATCCGGATCCTGCTTCGCTCGGCTTGCGATCTGACGTTCGAAGCCAAGGATGTGCGTGTCGAGCGCCCTGATCGTATCGATCATCACCAGGAACACGCCTCGAGCGGCCTCAGGCAACGCACAGCCGGGATCTTCGATGTCCGTCATCAGCTGCGCCATCCTGAACCGCCCTTGCGGCGCTACCCAGCCGTGCTCGGCGACGAGACCGCGAAGCGCGTTGATCAGCTGCGTGCGCTGACGGACCAGCAGATCGCGCGCCCGGAACAGGGCCGCGCTCGCTTGCTGCGCCTCGCCCTTGACCGCCACGAACCGCATGCCCGGCCGCTGCGCCGCCTCGCAGATCGCCTCCGCATCGCGCGCATCGTTCTTCTGCCGCTTCACGAACGGCTTCACATAAGCCGGTGGGATCAGCCGAACCTCATGGCCGAGCCGCTGCAGCTCGCGCGCCCAATAGTGCGCGCTCGCGCATGCCTCCATCGCCACCAGGCAGCGCGGCTGCGCGGCAAAGAAGCCGGGCAGCTTCGAACGCGTCAGCCTCCTGCTGAACAAAGCCGCCCCCGACGCATCCGCGCCGTGCACATGAAAAACCTGCTTTGCCAGATCGAGCCCAATCGTAGTAACTTCGCTCACGGGCGCCTCCCTCAGATGGTCGTTCAAACACCACCATCTTGGCACATAGATGCCGTCGGGGGGCGTCCACCCCATCAC
>NZ_DASPLW010000050.1:0-146762 GCF_035627355.1 Ramlibacter sp. | reverse complement strand
GCCAGCGACGCCGGCAGGATGCCGCCCGAGGCGCCGCCCGGCAGGTAGGCGTAGAGCTCGTGGCCGTCCTGCATGCCGCCGCAGTACTCGTCGACCAGCTCGCGCAGCGTGATGCCCGCGGGCGCGAGCTTGACGCCCGGCTGCTTGACGCGGCCGCTGACGCTGAACGAACGCAAGCCGCTGCGGCCGTTGCGGCCGGACGAGGAGAACCACTTCGCCCCGCGCTCGACGATGTCGCGCACCCAGTACAGGGTTTCGAAGTTGTGCTCCAGGGTGGGCCGGCCGAACAGTCCCACCTGCGCGATGTAGGGCGGCCGCATCCGCGGTTCGCCGCGCTTGCCCTCGATGCTCTCGATCATCGCGGACTCCTCGCCGCAGACGTAGGCCCCGGCGCCGCGGCGCAGCTCGATGCGCGGCAGCGGGCACGGCGGGTCGGCCACGAGGCGATCGATCTCGCGCTGCAGCAGCCGGCGCACATCGTGGTATTCATCGCGCAGGTAGATGTAGACGGCTTCGATGCCGACCACCTGCGCGGCCACCAGCATCCCTTCCAGGAAGCGGTGCGGGTCGCGTTCGAGGAAGGTGCGGTCCTTGAAGGTGCCGGGCTCGCCCTCGTCGATGTTGACGGCCAGCAGCCGCGGCGCGGGCTGCTCGCGCACGATGCGCCACTTGCGCCCGGCCGGGAATCCGGCGCCGCCCAGGCCGCGCAGGCCCGAATCCTCCAGCGCGCGCAGCACGGCGTCGGGGTCGGCCTGGCCGCGCGCCAGCGCCGCCGGCAAGGCATAGCCACCGCCGGCGCGGTAGAGCGCGTAGTCGGTGACGGCAGGGAGCACCTGCAACTGCTCGCGCGGCGGCGACACGCTGCGCTCGGCATGCGCGGCCGGATCGAAGGCCGTCCCGGCCACCGACGCTTCCGGCGCAGCGCCACCGTGGGCGCGCACCACCTGCAGCACCGCATCCGTCGTCGCATGCGGCACCGGCGCCTGGTGCACGGCCACCGCCGGCGCCTGCTCACAGCGCCCGATGCAGGGGGCGGCGACCACGCGCACCTCGGTGCCGAGCAGCGCCGGCAGGCGCTCCAGCAGCTCGCGCGAGCCGGCCAGCGAGCAGGACAGGCTGTCGCACACCCGCACCGTCAGGGCCGGCACCGCCGCGTCGGCCGGCACCACCTCGAAGTGGTGGTAGAAGCTCGCGACCTCGTAGACCTCGGCCATGGGGATGCCGGTCTCGCGCGCCAGCGCCACCAGGTGCGGTTCGCGCAGCGCGCCGAAGCGGTCGTTCAGCCGGTGCAGGTACTCGATCAGCAGGTCGCGCCGGTGGCCCTCGGCCGGTCTCGGCCCCAGGCACTCGCGCACCTCGGCCAGGGCCTGCTCCTCGGGCTGGCGCCCCTTCAGCTTCGCCTGGCGGCGGATGGTCCGCAGCGCCTGCTCCGATGCCGGGGGCACGGCCGCCTGCCCCTCGTCGGTGGAAGTCGGGTTCATCGGGGGCGATTGTCACCTGCCGCGTTGCCCCCACGGGAGGCGGGGACCTTGTGCACCTCGAGGCACGCCTGCAGTCCGGCCGCCATGGCCGCCCGTCAGCCGCCACCTACACGTGCCGACCCGGCACGGCGCTAGCCTGTGCGGCACGCCGGCCTCCGCGCATCCCGCGCGCAGCGGCCGCCACGACGGGGGAACGAGGAATGGCACTGCCGCATGCCCAACCGATGGACGTCATCAATGTCGCGCCGCTGGGCGACGCGCTGGGCGGTGCCGTGAGCACCAGCCTGATCAAGACCAGCCGCCTGCAGTTGCTGCACCTCGTGCTGCGCGCCCGGCAGGACCAGCCCATGCACCACGTCGACGAGGAATGCATCCTGCATTGCCTGGAAGGCGAGGTGGAGGTGGTGACACCCGGCGGAACCCGGCACCTCTCGCCCGGCCAGCTGGTGGTGCTGCCGGCACGCGAGGAGCACGCGCTGCGCGCCCGCACCGACTGCGCCGTGCTCGCGACGCTGCAGCTGCGCGACGGCGATGCCGGCGACCAGGGCGGCGCCGGAGCCCGCACGCTGCAAGCGGGCTGAGGAAGGGAGATCAGATCAGCGGCAGGGTGACCCGCTCGCAGGAAACCGTGTCGAGCACGCCGCCGAGCGCCCGCCGCGCCTGGTGGCGCAGGGCCCGCGCCGCTTCCACGGCCTCGGGCGAAGGCGCGGCGCCGCGCCCTTCGCAGTAGAGGTCCAGCGCGAACTGCACGTGCGACTCGGCCGCGCAGGCGCAGGCCTCTGCCGAGCGCCACAGGGCCAGGGCGTCTGCGAATCGGGCAGCGTGGGTGGAATCCATCGGCGAAATTGGACACGCCGGCTCCGAGGCGCCGCTTGTCGCGCATCAAGGGCGCGATTTGCGCCGCATCAAGTCCGCTCCACGAGCCTCTGGGTGCCGTCCGACAAGCGCGTGCGCCGATTCCCACAGGGCCCGCCGAGCCGCGTGTCCATCATGGCCGGCATGACCGGACGGGCCTCCCTGCTGCGCGGACTGCTGCTGGCCGCCGTGCTGGGGACCGGCTCGGCGGGCTGGACGCAGCAGGCCCAGCGGCCGGGCGGCGAGAACGCGGTGCCGCGGGTGGAGCGCGTCGATTCCATCGAGGCCCGGGTGCAGGGCTGCGCCACCTGCCACGGCTGGCAAGGCCAGGGCACGGCCGACCCCTACTTCCCGCGCATTGCCGGCAAGCCGGCCGGCTACCTGTTCAACCAGCTGCGCGCCTTCCACGACGGCGCCCGCCGCTACGCGCCGATGAACTACCTGCTCGCGTACATGACCGACGACTACCTGCGCGAGATGGCGGACTGGTTCGCGGCCCAGCGCCCGGCGTACCAGGAACCAACGCCGCCGACTGTCGCGCCCGAGTTGCTGCAGCGCGGACGCACGCTGGTGCAGGCGGGCGACCCGGGCCGACAGCTGCCGGCCTGCATGGCCTGCCACGGCCGCAATCTCACCGGCATGGAGCCCGGCATCCCGGGGCTGGTGGGGCTGCGGCCGAACTACATCAACGCGCAGCTCACCCGCTGGCGCAGCGGCGAGCGCCGGGCCAGCGCGCCGGACTGCATGCACCGCATCGCCATCCGGCTGGAGGACCCGGACATCGTCGCGGTCGCCGCGTGGCTGGGTTCGCTGCCGGCGCCGTCCAGCCAGGAGCCTGAGCGGCGCAACACCGGCCGCATGCCGATGGCCTGCGGGAGCCAGCCATGAGCAGCGATGCCCTGCGCGAGGAGATCGCCGAGCGGCGCGGTGCCGGCCGCAAGCGCACGCTGCTGTTGGGCATTGGGCTTCCGCTGCTGCTGGCGATCGGGCTGGGCTGGGTGCTGTGGAAAGAGCAGCCGTGGCAGCAGCTGGCGCCGGCCACGGCCGCCGCCGGCGGCGGCAGCGGGATCATCGCGCGCGGCGAATACCTGGCGCGCGCCGGCGATTGCATCGCCTGCCACACCGCGCGCGGCGGGCGCGAGAACGCCGGCGGCCTGCCCATGCCCACGCCCTTCGGCGCGCTCTACACGCCCAACATCACGCCCGACGACGAGACCGGCATCGGCCGTTGGACCGCCGACGAGTTCTACCGGATGATGCACACCGGCATCGGCAAGGACGGCAAGCTGCTCTACCCGGCCATGCCCTTCCAGGCCTACACCAAGGTCACGCGCGAGGACTCGGACGCGATCTACGCGTACTTCATGTCGCTGCCGCCGGTGCGGCAGCCGAACCGGCCGCACGAGCTGCGTTTCCCCTACAACAACCGCGAGCTGCTGGTCGGCTGGCGCGCGCTGTTCTTCAAGCAGGGCGAGTACCAGCCCGACCCGGCGCAGGGCGCCGAGTGGAACCGGGGCGCCTACCTGGTGGACGGGCTGACCCACTGCGCCATGTGCCACTCGGCGATCAACATGCTGGGCGGCAGCAGCGAGTCCCAGGCCTTCGCCGGCGGGCTGATTCCCAACCAGTACTGGTACGCGCCCTCGCTCACCTCCAACCGCGAGGCCGGGCTGGGCGAGTGGTCGATCCAGGAGATCGTGGACATCCTGGGCAAGGGCACGTCCGCACGCGGATCGGTGTACGGGCCCATGGCCGAGGTCACCTTCCACAGCCTGCAGTACCTGACCGAGGAGGACCTGCGCGCCATGGCCGTCTACCTCAAGGGCCTGCCGCCGCGCGGCGAGCGGCGGCCCGAATCCAAGGCCCAGCTCGTGGCGCCGGCGGTGATGGAACTGGGGCGCCGCGTGTACGTGGCCCAGTGCGCCATGTGCCACGGCGACCAGGGCGAGGGCCGCTCGCCGGGGTTCCCGCCGCTGGCCAACAACCAGTCGATCGAGATGGAGTCGCCCGTCAACGCGGTGCGCATGGTGCTCAACGGCGGCTATGCGCCCGCCACCCGCGGCAACCCGCGCCCGTACGGCATGCCCCCGTTCGCCCACATCCTGAACGACGAGGAAGTGGCCGCCGTCACCACCTACATCCGCGTGGCCTGGGGCAACGGCGGCCTGCCGGTGAGCCCAGCCCAGGCCAACGAGCTGCGTGCCGTGCGGATCGAGTAAGGCCATGCAGGCAGAAGACACCCCTGCCCCGCCGGACGTGGACGACGCCCGGATCGAGGAGATCGTGCGCCAGGGGCCGGTGGGCGCCTGGGCACTGGCGGGGGTGGCGACCTTCATCGTGGTCGCCATCTACCTGCTCTTCTACGTGTTCGCCTACCTGCCGCGGGGGCAGCTGCAATGAGCACGGGCACGCTGCCGGACCACGACGGCCATGCGGTCGCCGGCCGGGCCGAGCGCCGCTGGGCCTGGGTGGTGGCCGGCATCGTCGCGCTGCTACTGGTGGTGATGGTGGCCACCGGCCTGCACTGGGGCGCCATGCCGCCTTCACGCGTGGAGACCGTCGACGCGCGCACCCTGCACATCCGCGGCGAGTTCGTCGAACCCAACCTCGGCACCACGGTCGGGCCGGACGGCGCGGTCACGGTGCGGCTGGTGGCGCAGCAGTACTCGTTCACGCCGTCCTGCCTGGTGGTGCCGGCCGGCGTGCCGGTCACGTTCCGCGGTACGGCCAGCGATGCGGTGCACGGCTTCATCGTCGGCCGCACCAACGCCAACGTGATGCTGATCCCGGGCTACGTGGCCACCTTCACCGCCACCTTCCCGCAGCCCGGCGAGATGCTGATGCCCTGCCACGAGTACTGCGGCACCGGGCACGAGGGCATGTGGGCCCGCGTGCGGGTGCTGGACGCGCGCGAGTTCATGCAGCAGGCGCAGGCCGGAAAGGCGATGAGCTGTGTGGCACGTTAGGCGGCTGGTGCTGGCGCACTTCTGGGTGGCCTTCGCGGCGTTCGCGGTGGCGCTGGTGCTGGGCGAGTGGCAGATGGTGGTGCGCAGCCCGCTGCTGGCCTGGATCCGCAACCCGGAGCTGTACTACCGCTCGGTCACCGGCCACGGCGTGGTGATGGCCTACGTGCTGCCCACGCTGGTGGCCATGGGCTTCGGCTATGCGGTCTCCGAGCTGTCGCTCAAGCGCCCGCTGCTCGGCCCGCGCTGGGCCTGGGCCGGCTTCTGGCTGGTGGTCGCCGGCACGCTGATGGCAGGCCTGACCATCGCCGCCGGCCGCGCCACGGTGCTCTACACCTTCTACCCGCCCATGCTCGGCAGCGTGTTCTTCTACCTGGGCGTGGTGCTGGTGGTGGTGGGGTCCTGGTTCTGGGTGGCGCTGATGATCTGGAACGGGCGCCGCTGGAAGCGGGACAACCCCGGCGCCGCGCTGCCGCTGGCGATGTTCGGCACCATCGTCGGCGCCTACCTGTGGGCCTGGACCTCGCTCGGGGCCGCGCTGGAGATCCTGCTGCTGATCCTGCCGGCGGCGCTGGGGCTGAAGGACACCATCGATGCCGGGCTGGCCCGCGTGTTCTTCTCCTGGACGCTGCACGCCATCGTCTATTTCTGGCTGATGCCCTCGTACGTCGCCTTCTACACCATCGTGCCGAGGGCCATCGGGGGGCGCCTGTACAGCGACACCGCCGGGCGGGTGTCCTTCGTGCTCTTCCTGGTGTTCTCCATGCCGATCGGCATCCACCACCTGTTCGCCGATCCGCAGGTGGGCTCGGCCTTCAAGTTCGTGCACGCGGTGTTCACCGCGATGGTGGCGGAGCCCACCCTGCTCACGGTGTTCACGATCACCGCGTCGGTGGAGATCGCGGCGCGCCTGCGCGGCGGCAAGGGCCTGTTCGGCTGGCTGCGGGCGCTGCCCTGGGACAACCCGTACATGCTGGCGGTCGCCTTCGCGTTCGTCATGCTGGGGCTGGGCGGTGCCGGTGGCATCGTGAACATGAGCTACCAGCTCAACGAGACCGTGCACAACACCCAGTGGGTCACCGGGCACTTCCACCTGATCTTTGCCGGGACCATCGTCATCATGTACTTCGTGATCGCCTACGACCTGTGGCCGCAGCTCACCGGGTCGGGGCCGCTGCCGGTCGTGGCCATGCGCTGGCAGCTCTGGCTGTGGTTCCTGGGGATGATGATCGCCACCCTGCCCTGGCACTTGGCGGGCCTGCTGGGGATGCCGCGGCGCATGGCGTACTTCGACTACAGCCACCCCGACATCGCGCCGCAGGCCGTCACCGTGATCGTGTCCGCGTTCGGCGGCCTGCTGCTGGTGATCTCGGGCCTGCTGTTCGTGTGGATCCTGGCGCGGGGCCACCGGCGCCGGCCGGCGGGCGCTGCGGCGCCGCCGCCCTACACCTTCGCGCGCGCCGCGCACGCGGTGCCTGTCCCGCGGGCGCTCGACAGCTTCGGGCTGTGGGTGGGCCTGATGATCGCGCTGACGGTGGTGAACTATGGCTGGCCGATCGCGCAGCTCGCGGCGCTGCCGGAGAGCTCGGTCCCGGTGCTGCGGATGGGAGCGCCGCGATGAACGACCAGGGGCCGCTGCTCACCCGCGGCGTGCGCTGGTCGCTCGCCGGGCTGGGCCTGGTCCTGCTGGCGGCGCTGGTGCTGGGCTTCGTCGTGCTGCCGTCGGTCAAGCCCGACTTCCGCGAGGCCGGCTGGTGGCAGGCCATCTGCCGCGCCGCGGGGGTACCCACCCGCTGGTATGAGGCCGGGGCCATGGACGACCCGGGCGCCAGCCGGGTCCCGGTGGTGCCGGATTTCACGCGGGTCGCCGGCGGCGACGTCGGTCGCGGCGGCACGCTGGCGCTGCAGTGCACGATGTGCCACGGGGCGCGCGGCGTGAGCGCGTCCGACGTCCCCAACCTCGCCGGCCAGTACGCCGAGGTCGTGTTCAAGCAGATGCTGGACTATCGCAACGGCCAGCGCCGCCACGCCCTCATGCAGGCGCTGGCCACCAGCCTGAGCGAGCAGGACATCCGCGACCTGGCGGCCTTCTATGCGCAGTTGCCGCGACCCTCGCCCAATCCGCAGCAGGCCCGGGTGCCGGCGCTGGTGGACGTCGGCTCGCCCCTGCGCGGCATCGCGCCCTGCGCGTCCTGCCATGGCGGCATCGACCAGAAGCCCGGCAGCCCCTGGCTGGAGGGCATGCCGCGGGCCTACCTCGAGGCGCAGATGGAGGCCTTCGCCATCGGCGAGCGCCGCAACGATGCCCACGGGGTGATGCGCAACGTGGCCCGGCAGATGACCGCGGCGGAGGTGGTCGACACCGCCAGCTACTACGCCAGCCGGCGGGTCCCGTTCAGTCCGACGGCGCCGGGACGCTAGGCTGGCCGACCGGCCCTCCGGCGACCTCCTCGGCCGGGGCGAACACCGGCCGCATGCGTGCGTAGCAGGAGCACGCCAGCTGCTCCAGCCCGCCCGGGTCGAGCACGCGGATGTGGCCGCGCGAGTAGCGGATGTAGCCCTTCTCCTGGATGCGCTGTGCGGCCTGGCTGATGGTCTCGCGCCGCAGCCCGAACAGGCGGGCGATGTGATCGTGCGTCAGGTGGAGCTCGGTCAGCGGGATGCGGTCCAGCACCAGCAGCAGCAGCTTGGCGATCTGGCGCTCCGGCGGATGGTGCCGGTTGCACACGGCGGCCTGCCAGCCGAGGCTGATCAACTGGTTGCAATAGCGCAGCAGCATCTCGCGGAAGGCCGGCTCCTGCTCGAAGCACTCGCGCATCCGGTCGCCCGGCACACGCAAGGCCGGCCCGGCCACCAGCACCGTTGCACCCGCCAGGTGCCGGCCCCCCAGCACCGCGCCAAAACCGAACACGCCTTCCCGGCCGACCAGGCCGACTTGCAGCGTGCTGCCGTCGCCGTCGGCATGCAGCAGGCTGAGCACGCAGTTGACCGGGAACCAGGCGTTACGCACGGGCTGGCCGGCCACCGCCAGCACGGCCCCGGCTGGCAGCAGCACCGGCTCCGCCCGCCTGCCCAGCCAGCGCGCCAGCTCGGCGGGCAGGCCGGCCAGCAGCGTGTTGCGGCGCAGCCCGGCCCGCACGGCGATCCCCAGCTCTTCTGCTTGCATGGTTGGGTAGCCAGTCCTTGGTGGACCGAGGGTAATGCCCTAGGAGTTGGAACGATGCAAGGGAATCACCTTACAACCAAACACAAATCCATGTGTCCTTGCGTGAACATGCGCACTGACGGGGCCGCCGAGTCGGCCCCATCCTACGGGCCATTACCGCGGAGACGACACATGCATTCCCATGACGACGCGCCCGCGCGGGCGCTGAGGCAGGAGCTCCAGGCCCGGGCCAGCCAGGCTGTGCTCGAGCGGGTGTCCCGCGACAGCGAGCGCAAGGACATCTTCATCGCCACCGTTGCGCACGAGCTGCGCAACATGATGGCGCCGCTGGATGCCGCGCTGGAGATCTTGGAGCGCGGCCAGTCCGACCCCGAGCTGGTGCGCCGGGCCCTGCCGGTGGCGCGGCGGCAGGTGCGGCACATCTGCCACCTGGTCGACGACCTGCTGGACATCGGCCGCATCGTCAACGAGCAGGTGCTGCTCGACCGCACGCCGCTGATGCTGCAGCAGCTGCTCGACGAGAGCATCGCGGCCTGCGGGCCCATGCTCGCCGAGCGGAACCAGCAGCTCACCACCCGCATCTGCCCGGAGCCGGCCTGGATCCGCGGCGACGCCCTGCGCTGGGCCCAGATCACCACCAACCTGCTGCACAACGCCTGCAAGTTCACCGGCTCCGGCGGTGCCATCCACGTGAGCCTGGAAGTCGACGAGGACACGCGCCATGCCGAGCTGCGCGTGGCCGACAACGGCTGCGGCATCGCCCGCGGCGACCTCGAGGCCATCTTCGGCATCTTCCGGCGCGAGCGCCGCACCCGCGCGCGCCCCGGCCTGGGCATAGGCCTTGCCGTGGTGCGCCGCCTGGTGGAGCTGCACGGCGGCACCATCCACGCCGAGAGCCCCGGCCCCGAGCGCGGCGCCACCTTCGTGGTGCGCGTGCCGCTCATGTCCCGCGCGCCGCGCGCGGCGGTGCATGGCATCCGCGTCGGTTCGCGGCCGCTGAGTTCCTGACGCCGGGCCAGGCCGGCCGGCCCCGCCCCAGAATCGGGGCATGCCCACACCCACACTCCACAGCGAGCTGCGTGCCGGCGGCGTGCTCGTCCTCACCCTGAACCGACCCGAGCGCCTGAACGCGATCGACGACGCGCTGGCGCGCGCACTGCTGGCGGCCCTGCAGGCGGCCGGCAGCAACGCGGCCGTGCGCGCCGTGCTGCTGTGCGGGGCCGGGCGCGCCTTCTGCGCCGGCCGCGACACCGGCGCGCCGCCCGGCGAGGACGACCTGGTGCTGGTGCAGGCGGTCGCGCAGGCGCTGGTGCGCCTGCCGCAGCCCGTGGTGGTGGCCGTGCAGGGCTGGGCGGTCGGCGCCGGACTGGAGTGGATGCTGGACGCCGACCTCGTCGTGGCCGCCGAGGACGCGCGCTTCAAGCTGCCCGAAGCCTCGCTCGGCGTCTTCGTGACCGGCGGCCTGACCGCCACGCTGGCGGCCGCCGTCGGCCTGCCCCGCGCGCGGGCGCTGATGCTGCTGGGCGAGCCCTTCACCGCGCAGCAGGCCCATGCCTGGGGGCTGGTCTGGCAGCTCGCGCCGGCCGCGCGGCTGGAGGCGCAGGCCCTGGCCGTCGCCGAGCGGCTGGCGGCGCTGGAACCGCGCGTGGCGCAAGGCTTCAAGCGCGTGCTCAACCAGGTGGGCCTGGCCGGCTTCGAAGCCGCCGTCGCGCTGGAGAACGATGTGCAGCGGGAACTGATGGCCGCACTCGCACCGCAGCGGCCCGCCTGAATCGCCGATCGCGGCGCCGTCCTGCCCCGCCGCCGCAGCTTCATTGCTATAAGGACCTGCGGGCGCCCGGTGCAGCCCCGTGGTGGCTGCCGGGCGCACTCCCGGGGAGCGCGTATGGACCACTACGTTCTGCAGGTGCCGCTGATCGGCCCGCGGCTGGGCTCCGACGGCCGGCCGTTCATCTCGCCCGGCTCCTCCGGCGACAGGCCGCTGCGCGGCTCCATGGCCTGCTGGCACGCGGCGGCCTGCATGGTGTCCAGCTACTACCGCGGCGTGCCCCGCACCAGCCTGCCGCCGCCCTGGCCGCAGGAGCAGCCGCTGGACGGGCAGGCGGTGTCCGTGCTCGCGCGACGGGAGGGCCTGCAGCCGGTGCAGACGCCGCCGGACGGACTGACTGCCGACAACGTGCTCGCGCTGCTGCGCACCTACGGGCCGTTGTGGGTCGCGGGCCGGTACATGGAGGACCAGCCCGGTGCCCGCCATGCCGTCGTGATCACCGGCGTGTCGGGCGATTCGGTGCTCTACAACGATCCGGCGGAGCCCCGCTGCAAGCGGCGCGGCTGGCCCTGGATCTGGGGCAACCTGCTGCCGCTGCCGGTGGCACTGCTGGCCGGGGACACCTCGCGGCCCTGAGGACGATCCGTGGGCGGTCGCTGTTTGACGCCCCTGCCGCGCGTGCCCATGATGGCGCACCATGACGGACATCGACCTCGACCGGCTGCAGGCGCTGCTGCAGCCCCTCTTGCCCGGCCTGATGGGCGTGCGGCTGCTGGAGGTCACGCACGACCGCGTCCGGGCCGAGATGGCGGTGCGGCCGGACCTGTGCACCGCGGGCGGCATCCTGCATGGCGGTGCCCACATGGCTTTCGCGGACACGCTGGGCGCGGTCGGCACGGTGGTGAACCTGCCGCCGGGCAAGATCACGACGACCACCGACTCGAGCACCAAGTTCATCGCCGGTGCCAAGGTGGGCAGCACGGTGCGCGGCGAATGCTTGGCGCTGCACCGCGGCCGCACCACGCTGGTGTGGCAGACCTCCGTCACCAGCGAAGCGGGAAAGCTGTGCGCCGTGGTGACGCAGACGCAGCTGGTGCTGGACGCGCCCGCCTGACGGGGCGCGCCGCCATCACACGGCAGCGGCCGGCCCAAGGCCGAGCCAGCCCGAAGGAGCCAGCGGACACGGCTGTCGACCTACACGGGCGCCGCTGGCCGCTTCCTAGGATGGGATGCCTCAACCAAGGCCTCTCATGTCCACCAGCAGTACCCCCGCCGCAGGGCCCCATGCGGCCCGCAGGATCTCCATCGTCTGTTCGATCGCGGCCCTCGCCGCTGCCCTGGCTGCCTGCGGCGGCGGCGGAGGCAGCACAGGCCCGGTCGACACCCTTGCCACAGGAGCGACCGTGAATGCCATGGGCCCCGGCTCCACCACCCCCTCGCAGACCTGGGTCGCCGGACCGGCCGCCCAGGTGAACCCTGAAGCCGCGGGGCAGCAATCCCTGCTGGCGATCGGCACGGCCGGCGCAGGGCACGGCATCGCCTGGCTCTCGCAGGATCCCGGAGGCGGTTCCGCCACCGTGCACATGCGGCGCTTCGACGCGCAAGGCCAGGGTCTCGGCGACGGCTTCGACACGCCCGTGGATGCCAGCCTGGGGCGGCCCGCGGCGGCGGTGCTGGCCGACGGCGGCTTCGTGGTGGCCGCCGCGGTCTCCGGGCCAGCCTCGGTCGACGAGCCCTGGGTGACCCGCTCGGCCATCCGGGTGCAGCGCTTCGACGCCGACGGCCAGGTCGTGGCCGACGTCGATGCCGGCGCGGTGCTGCAGAACCGCATCGGCGCCACCACCATGCGCTACGTCACCGACCCCGCCCTGGTGCGCTGGGCCGACGGCAGCTTCCTGCTGGGCTGGGCGCTGGTCGAGGAAGACGCCAGCGGCCGCCGGCCGCAGTTCTGGGTACAGCACTTCGACGCCGCGGGCCAGCCGGTGGGCACCGCGGAGCAGGCCGCGACGGGCGAGTTGAACGCCACCTTCGCGCTCACCGCGGCGCCGTCCGGCGGCTGGGTGCTGACGACCTTCCACCGGCTCATGGGCCGCACCGCGCTGCGCTACCACCCGTTCGAAGGCGCCAGCGCGCCCATCCTGCCGGCGGGCGCGGCCGGCATGGCCGAGGGCAGCCTGCTGGTGCCGCTGCAGGGCGGCGGATCGGTGGTGCTGTCGCCGGTCAAGGTGTACGGGTCGCTGCAGATCTACGACGCCGACGGTCGGGCGCAAGGCTATGCCGGCGCCATGCCGACGCCGCCGGTGGCTGCCGCGGCACTGCCCGATGGCGGCTTCGTGGTGATCGCGGGCGATCCGGTCGCGGGGCTGGTGGCCTACCGCTTCGATGCCGACGCGCAGCCGGTCGGCGATCCGGTGCCGGTGGCGGCCGGCATCGACGCCCGCATCGCCGTGCTGGACGGCGGCGGGCTGGTGCTGGCCTGGACGGCGGCCGTCGCCAGCGGCGACACGGACGTCATGGCCCAGCGCCTGCGCTGAACGCGCACCGTCCCTAGAATCGCGCCTTCTGCAGGGCGCCGCCTCACGCGGCGCCCTTTCTGTTTCATGTCCCTGTACCGCCTGATCGGCCAGTTCCTGCGCCGCCACTGGGTCGCCTATGCCGCCTCGGCCGTGATGCTGGTGGGCATCGCGCTGCTGATCGTGTGGATCCCGCGCCAGGTCGGACACCTGGTGGACGGGCTGGTGGCCGGCCAGCTCGACCGGGGCCGCCTGCAGCGCGAACTGGCCTGGCTGGTCGGCGCCGGCGTGGTCGTCTACGTGCTGCGCGTGGGCTGGCGGCTGCAGCTGTATGCGGCCGCTTATCGCCTCGGCGTGGAGCTGCGCCAGCGGCTGTACCAGCGCCTGTCGCTGCAGGGGCCGGCCTTCTACCAGGACCGCCGCACCGGCAACCTGATGGCGCTGGGGACCAATGACATCGACGCGGTCGAGATGGCGGCCGGCGAAGCCATGCTGGCCGGCTTCGACGGCACGCTGACGCTGGTGCTGGTGGTCGCCATGATGGCGCTGGGCGTCGACGCACGTCTGGCCGCCTTCGCGCTGCTGCCCTTCCCGCTGATGGCGCTGGCCTTCTGGCTGATCTCGCGCCGCGTGCACGACGCTTCCCGGCTGTCGCTGGAGCGCTTCGGGGCGCTCAACGACCAGGTGCAGGAGACCCTGGCGGGCGTGCGCACGGTGCGCGCACTCGGCCTGCAGGCACGCAGCCGGGAGCAGTTCTCCGCGCTCGCGGCCGGCGCTGCCGACGCCAGCTTCGCCGCCCAGAAATGGGAGGCCGCCTACGAACCGGCGGTCGGCCTCACGCTCGCCACGGCGATGGCCCTGGTGCTGGGCGCCGGCGGCTGGCTGGTGTGGACCGGCGAACTCACGGTCGGGCAGCTCACCAGCTTCAGCCTGTACCTGGGCCAGCTGATCTGGCCGATGTTCGCCGCCGGCTGGGTGCTGTCGCTGCTGGAGCGCGGCAAGGCCGCCTGGTCGCGGCTGCAGCCGGTGCTGGATGCGCCGCTGACCGTGGAGGACCACGGCACCGTGGCGAAGGTCGAGCCCGGGCTGCTGACGGCACAGACCGTGACGTTCCACTACCCCGGCCAGACGCGGTCGGCGCTGGATCGCGTGTCGCTGCACCTGCCGCCCGGACGCACGCTGGGCCTGGTCGGGCCGACCGGCGCCGGCAAGACGACGCTGCTGCGCCTACTGCTGCGCCACCATGCACCCGATGCCGGCTCGCTGCAGTGGAACGGGCTGGACCTGCAGGACTACACGCTGGACGCGCTGCGCGGCGCCATCGCCTGGGTGCCGCAGGAAGCCTTTTTGTTTTCGGCCACGGTCGCGGACAACATCGCGCTGGTCCGGCCGCAGGCCGACCGGGCGGCGATCGAGCAGGCCGCCCGCCTGGCCGCCGTGCACGAGGACATCCTGCGGCTGCCGCAGGGCTACGACACGCCGGTAGGCGAGCGCGGCGTGACGCTGTCCGGCGGCCAGCGCCAGCGGGTGGCGATCGCCCGCGCCCTGCTGGCCGACGCGCCGCTGCTGCTGCTGGACGACGCGCTGTCGGCCGTGGACACCGGCACCGAAGCGCGCATCCTGGCGCACCTGCGCGAAGCGCGCGTGGGCCGCACGGTGGTCATCGCCAGCCACCGCCTGAGCGCGGTGGCCGATGCCGACCACATCCTGGTGCTGCGCGACGGACACGTCGCCGAGGCAGGCGACCACGCCAGCCTGCTCGCCGCGGACGGCTGGTACGCGCGCCAGTGGCGCTACCAGCAACTCGAAGCCAGCCTCGATGCCGACTGAAGCCTCCCTCCCCTCCACCGCCGAGCCCGCGCGCGAGCAGGCCCGCCGCCAGCTGTTCGGCGACGCCGCCGCGCTGCTGGTGCGCGCCGCCGCACCGGAACGGCGGCAGCTGCTGCACGCCACCGGCTGGCTGGTGCTGGCCGCCGGGCTGGAGGCGCTCGGCCCGCTGGCCGGCAAGTACCTGATCGACGGCTACCTGCTGCCGCGCCACGCGCAGTGGCTGGAGATCGCCGCGCTGCTGCTTGGCGCCCTGTTCGCCGGCTGGCTGTCGAGCTGGCTGCGCTACGGCCAGATCGTGCGGCTGGCGGGGCTGGCCATGCGCTCGGTACAGCGGGTGCGCGAGGAGGCCTACGGCCACGTGCTGCGCCTGCCCATGGCCTTCTTCGACCGCGCCATCACGGGCCAGCTGGTCAGCCGGGTCACCAACGACACCGAGGCGGTCAAGCAGCTGTACGTGCAGGTGCTGTTCGTGATGCTGGACAGCGTGATCGTGCTGGCCGGGGCGATGGTGGCCATGCTGTGGCTGGACTGGCGCCTGATGCTGATCGTCGCCACCCTGGCGCCGGCCGTGGCGCTGATCGTCGCCAGCTACCAGCGGCTGTCGGCGCCGGCGGTGGCGCGCACGCGCGAGCTGCGCAGCGAGCTGAATGCACAAATGGCCGAGGCGATCTCGGGCATGCCGGTGCTGCAGGCGAGCAACGCCGGCGCGCGCTTCGGGGCCCGCTTCGCCGCCCTGAACGAAGCGCACTACCAGTCGCGCAGGCTGGAACTGCGTGCCAACGCCTGGCTGCTGCGGCCGGTGCTGGACCTGTTGAGCGTGGCGCTGCTGGCCGGCCTGATCGCGGCCTTCGGGCTGCGCAGCCAGGGCGGCGCACTGGGCACGGCCGAGGTGGGCGTGCTCTATGCCTTCATCGGCTACCTGTCGCGCGTGGTCGAACCGCTGATCCAGATCACCATGCAGTTCGCGCAGCTCCAGCAGGCGCTGGTGGGCGCCGCGCGCGTGCACGCGCTGCTGCGCGAGGCGCCGGCGGCGGCCGCCGGCGGGCCCGCCAGGGTGACGGCCGGCGCGATCGATGTCGCCGCGCTGGACTTCGCCTACCAACCTGGCCACCCGGTGCTGCATGGCGTCGACCTGCACGTGCCGGCCGGCGGCTTCTTCGGCATCGTCGGCCACACCGGCAGCGGCAAGACGACGCTGCTGTCGCTGCTGCTGCGCTTCTACCCGGCGCCGGCCGGCCGCATCCGCATTGACGGGGCGCCGCTGGAGTCCTTCGGCGAGGACCACTTCCGCGAGCGCATCGGGCTGGTGCCGCAGGAGCCCTTCCTGCTGGCCGCCAGCGTGCGCGAGAACATCGCCATGGGGCGGCCCCTGACCGATGCGCAGGTTGAGTCCGCGGCGCGGGCCGCCCACCTGCACGAGCACGTCGCCGCCTTGCCGCAGGGCTACGACACGCCGCTGGGCGAAGGCGGCGCGCGGCTGTCGGTGGGCCAGAAGCAGCTGCTGGCGATCGCCCGGGCGCTGGCGGGCGAGCCGCGCATCCTGTTCCTGGACGAAGCCACGGCGCACATCGACTCCGGCACCGAGCAGGCGGTACAGCGTGCGCTGGTCGCGCTGCACGGGCGGGTCACGGTGGTGGCCATCGCACACCGGCTGTCCACCGTGCGCGGCGCCGACCGCATCGTGGTGCTGAACCACGGGCGCGTGGCCGAAGCGGGCACGCACGAGGCGCTGATGGCGCGCGAGGGCGGGATCTACCAGCGCATGTACCTGCTGCAACAGATGCAGGAGGATCCGGCGGAACCCGCCTGAGGATCAGGGGTGGCCTTGCGCGCTCAGAGCCAGCAGCCGCCCCGCCACCTGCTCCAGCCCCACGATCTCCTGCGCCGCACCGAGCGCGATCGCCTGGCGCGGCATGCCGAACACCACGCTGCTGGCCTCGTCCTGGGCCAAGGTGGTGGCGCCGCTGCGGCGCAGTTCCAGCATGGCCTCGGCACCGTCGGCGCCCATGCCGGTGAGGATGAGCGCGGTGCAGCGCGGCCCGGCCGCCTGCGCCAGCGAACGGAACAGCGTGTCCACCGACGGCCGGTGGCGATTCACCGGCGGCTCGTCGCTCAGCCGCAGGCGGTAGCCGGTGGCGCTGCGCTGCACGACGAGGTGGCGTCCGCCGGGCGCGACGTAGACGCCGCCCTCGCACGCCTCCTCGCCGTCCTTCGCCTCGCGCACGTTCAGCTCGCAACTGGCGTCCAGCCGGCGCGCGAAGGTCTCGGTGAAGCCGGGCAGCATGTGCTGCGCGATCACGATCGGCGGCATCGCCGCCGGCAGCGCGGTGAGTATGTGGCGCAGGGCCTCGACGCCGCCGGTGGAGGCACCGATGCCGATGATGCGGCCGCTGGCGGGACGCGCCGCCGCCGGCCGGAGCGCCACCGGGCCCGCGCTCGCGGGCCGGCTTTCGGCCGGCGCCCAGCCGTGGCGGCCGACGCGGGCCTGCGCCGCCGCGCGGATCTTCTCGGCGATGCCGGGACCGACCGCGTCCAGCGCCTCCAGCGAGGCCGGCTTGGGGAAGAAGTCCACCGCGCCCAGCTCCAGCGCCCGCAGCGTGGCCTCGGCGCCCTGCTGCGTCAGCGAGGACACCATCACCACCGGCAACGGCCGCACGGCCATCAGCTTGCGCAGGAACTCCAGCCCGTTCATGCGCGGCATCTCCACGTCCAGCGTGATCACGTCGGGCGGCGAGCGGCGGATGCGGTCGATCGCGAGCAGCGGATCGGAGGCGACGCCGGCCAATTCCATGTCGGGCTGGGAGCCGACCACGCGCCCCAGGAAGGCGCGCATCACGGCCGAATCGTCGATGACCAGGACGCGGATCATCGCGGCGGTGCGAACAGTTCGATCTCGCCGCCACCCTGCTCGCGCGACAGCCGCGCCAGGTAGGCGCGCTCCTCGCGCTGCAGCGCGTCGCCGGACTGCAGGTGCAGCTTGCGCATCTGCACCTTGCCGGTGTCGGGGAAGAAGTGGATCTTGCGCGGCGACACGCCCAGCAGGTCCTGCGCCAGCACGCGGATGTTCTCCTCGCGCAGGAACTCCAGCACGAACTTGCTATTGAGCGCGCCCACGTCCAGGGTCTCGAAGCCCTGCAGCACGCGGGCGCCGCCGAACACCTTGGCCACCAGCCGGCGGCGATCGGCGCCGACGTGGACCATCTCGTTGATCAGCACCTCCATCGCATACACGCCCAGGCGGCCGGACACTTCCCAGGGCGAAGGCGTGGCCCCTGGCTGGCCGGGCAGCATGAAGTGGTTCATGCCGCCGATCCGCTGCACCGGGTCCCACAGGCAGGTGGACACGCAGGAGCCCAGCACGGTGGAGATCGACCCCGGTCCGCGGCCGGCGTGGTACTGGCCGGGCAGGATCTTGACCGACTCGACCTTGAAGTCGCGGTCGAAGTAGCGCTGCGGCTTCTCTGTCACGGCAACCCCAGGGAGCGCCCCACCAGGCAAGGCGCCAAAGATGACATGGCCCGGATCAGGGCCACCGCGGAACCGGCTTTGCCGGGCCGCTGGTGGCGCCCCCTTGAGGGGGGAGCGCCGAAGGCGCTTCGGGGGTGGGCCTTCATCCGGTGAATTCGTAGGCGGTGCGTCCGCAGGCGCGGAAGCCGGGGTGGCCGGCCGGGAAGCTCTCGGCATGGCCCACGGCCAGCAGCGCACCGGGGCGCAGCAGCGCCGCGAAGCGGCCGAGCAGGCGCTTCTGCGCGTCGCGGTCGAAATAGATCACCACGTTGCGGCAGAAGATGGCGTCGAAGCTGCCCAGTGCCGGCCAGGCCGGGGCCAGCAGGTTGAGCTGGGCGAAGCTCACCATCGGCCGCAGCTCGGGCCGCACGTTCACGCGCCCGGCGTTCGGGCCGACGCCGCGCAGGAAGTGCGCGCGCAGCCGGTCGGGCGGCAGGTGCGCCGCGCGCTCGTGCGGATAGACGCCGGCCACGCCGGTGTCCAGCGCGTCGGTGTCGATGTCGGTGGCCAGCACCTCGGCCGGGCAATCGGCCTCGCGCAACGTCATCGCGATCGACCAGGCTTCCTCGCCGGTAGAGCAGGCCGAGCACCACACGCGCATCGGTTCGCGCCGTTGCGTGCGGTGCCGCAGCGCCCGTTCGCGCAGCAGCTCGAAGTGGTGCGGCTCGCGGAAGAAGGCGGTGAGGTTGGTGGTGAGGGCGTTGACGAAGTCCTCGCGCTCGCCGGCGCGGTCGTCCTGCACCAGCTGCAGGTACTCGGCGAAGCTGCCCAGGCCGCGGGCGCGCAGCCGGCGCGACAGCCGGTTGTGGACCATGTAGCGCTTGTGCGGGCTGAGCTTGATGCCCGCGTAATCGGCGATCAGGCGGCGCGCGAGTTCGAACTCCGCCTCGCCGAGCAGCCCGGCCTCCTCCACCGACATGCCGGGTCCTAGAACTCTTCCCAGTCGCCGCCCGATGCGGAGCCCTTGCGCGTGGCCGGGGCGATGGCGGCGGCATAGGCCGGCGGCAACGCGTTGGCCTGCGGCGCGCGGACGCGGATCGGCGGCGGCGCGGCCGGCGGCTCGGGCGCGCGCGGCGCCGGCTGCACCGGCGTGTAGGCCGGTGTCGGCGCCGGCGCGCCGCTGCCCTGGCTGAAGCGCGAGACCAGCGCCAGCAGCGCGTCGGCCTGGTCCTTCAGCGACTCGGTGGCGGCGGCCGCTTCCTCGACCAGCGAGGCGTTCTGCTGCACCACCCGCTCCATCTGGGCGACGGCGTCGTTGACCTGGCCGATGCCGGCGCTCTGCTCCTGGCTGGCGGCGGCGATCTCGGCGATCAGGCCGCTGACCTTCTGCACCGACATCACCACGCCGACCATGGTGTGGCCGGCGGCATCGACGCGGGTCGAGCCGGCCTGCACCTTCTGCTCGGAGTCGGCGATCAGCCCCTTGATCTCCTTGGCGGCGGCGGTGGTCCGGTGCGCCAGGTTGCGCACCTCGGCGGCCACCACGGCGAAGCCGCGCCCCTGCTCGCCGGCCCGCGCGGCTTCCACCGCGGCGTTGAGCGCCAGGATGTTGGTCTGGAAGGCGATGCCGTCGATCACGCCGATGATGTCGCCGATGCGGCGCGAGGCGTCCAGGATGTCGTCCATGGTGCGCACCACGTCGTCCACGGCCTCGCCGCCCTTGCGCGCGGTGTCGGCCGCCTCGGCCGCCAGCTTGCTGGCCTGGCGCGCGTTCTCGGCGTTGTTGGCGACGGTGGAGGTCAGCTCCTCCATCGAGCTGGCGGTCTCCTCCAGCGTGCTGGCCTGCTCCTCGGTGCGCTGCGACAGGTCCAGGTTGCCCTGGGCGATCTGCGAACTGGTGTCGGCCACCGCACCGGCGCTGCGGGTGACCTCGCCGACCAGCTTGCGCAGGCCCACGACCATCTCCTGCAGGCCGCTCAGCATCTTCTGCGTCTCGCCGTGCGAGCTGACTTCCACGTCGGCGTCCAGATCGCCCTTGGCCACCCGCTCGATCACCTCGGCGGCGCCGCGGATGGAGCGCAGGATGCTGCGGCGGACTTCCACCCGCACCCACAGGCCGATGGCGCCCGAAAGCGCGATCACCAGCCCCATCAGGAGCGCGATGGCGTTCGTGTCCAGCGAGAGCGCGGGTCCGAACAGGCCGATGCCGGCCACGGCCAGCAGTGAGACGATCTGGACCACGACCAGGCCATTGAGCTTGGCCCCGACGGAGATACGGGCGGAAAGCATCGCCAAGTCCTTCAGAGTTCCTGCCAGTTGCTGTCGGTGGGCGGCTCCTGCCGCATGCGGCTGGCCAGCCCGGCATAGGCCCGCGGCAGCGCGGGCTTGGGCGCACGCACCCGGATCGGCGGCGGCGCGGCCTGGGCGGGCGCCGCCGGCGGCGGCCGCAGGGGCTCGAACGATGTGGCGGCCTGTCCCTCGCCGATCTTGAAGCGCGATATCGACTGCAGCAGCGCGTTGGCCTGCTCCTTGAGCGACTCGGTGGCGGCCGTGGCCTCTTCCACCAGCGACGCGTTCTGCTGCACCACCTGCTCCATCTGGGCCACGGCGGTGTTGACCTGGCCGATGCCGGAGCTCTGCTCCTGGCTGGCAGCGGCGATCTCGGCGATCAGGGCGCTGACTTGCCGCACCGAGTCGACGATCTCCTGCATGGTGCGGCCGGCGGCGTCGACCTGGCGGGTGCCGGCATCGACCCTCTGCACCGAGTCGCCGATCAGGCCCTTGATCTCCTTGGCGGCGGCCGCGCTGCGCTGGGCCAGCCCGCGCACTTCGGCGGCCACCACCGCGAAGCCGCGGCCCTGCTCGCCGGCGCGCGCGGCTTCCACCGCCGCATTGAGCGCCAGGATGTTGGTCTGGAACGCGATGCCGTCGATGACGCCGATGATGTCGCCGATGCGGCGCGAGGAGTCGGCGATCTCGTTCATGGTGGCGACCACCTGCGACACCGCCTCGCCGCCCTTGCGCGCCACCTCGGACGCGCCGGCGGCCAGCTGGCTGGCCTGGCGGGCGTTGTCGGCGTTGTGGGCCACGGTGGAGGTCAGCTCCTCCATCGAGCTGGCGGTCTCCTCCAGCGTGCTGGCCTGCTCCTCGGTGCGCTGCGACAGGTCCAGGTGGCCCTGCGCGATCTGCGCGCTGGTGTCGGCCACGGTGCGGGCACTGCGCTGCACCTCGCTGGTGAGCGTGCGCAGGCGCGCCGTCATGTCCTCCAGCGCCGCGGCCAGCTTGCGCGTGTGCAGCTGGTCCATGCCCTCGCCGCTGGCGGTGAGGTCGCCGTCGGCCACCCGCCGCACCAGGTGCACCGCATTGCGCAGCGGCCCCACGTTGGCCTCGCGGATCCAGTCGCGGAACTTCCAGGCCAGCACGCAGGCGGCGGCGAACAGGAGGGCCAGCACGCTGCCCGCCTGGACCAGCAGGCGGTTGCTGTCCTCGGCCAGGCGCTCGCTCTCGCGCTGGGCGGCGATCAGCGCCTGGTCGCTCTTGCGCCGCGCCTCGGCGGCCTGCTCGCGCAGCTCGTTCAGGTGCGCCTCGGCGGACGCGCGCAGCGCCGCCGCCTCGCCGGGGTCCAGGTCGGGCGCGTCGGCGCGCTGCGGCGAGCGCTCGAAATCGGCGATCTCGCGGCGCAGGAAATTCTCCTCGCCCTTGAAGCGGCCGGCGGCCATGCCGTGGTCGCGCACCAGGGTCATGGCGGCGTCGGCCTCGGTGCGGACCTGCTGGGTGGCGTAGTAGCCGAATCCGGCAGCGCACGCGGTTGCCAGCAGCAGCGTGCCGATCTGCATGTGCAGCATCGCCTCGGCGGTGAATTTGCTTGCCATGTCTCGATTCCTCAGTGCGTGGCGGCATCGACCAGGGCCATGTCGGCCGAGGTCATCAGTTTCTCGATGTCCAGCAGGATCAGCAGGTCTTCCTCGACGGTCGCCAGCCCGGTGATGTAGCGGGTGTCGAAGGTGGCCGAGGCGAACTCCGGCGTCGGCCGGATCGCCTCCGCCGGCAGGGCCAGCACGTCGGAGACCGAGTCCACGACGACGCCCACCACGCGCGAGGCGACGTTCAGGATGATCACCACCGTGAAGTCGTCGTACTCCGCCTTGTCCAGCCGGAACTTCACCCGCAGGTCCAGGATGGGCACGATCACGCCGCGCAGGTTGATCACGCCCTTGATGAAGGGCGGCGAGTTGGCGATCGCGGTGGGCGGCTCCCAGCCGCGGATCTCCTGCACCTTCAGGATGTCGATCGCGTAGCTCTCGGCACCCAGCCGGAAGGTGAGGAACTCCCGGTTCTGGTCCGGCGCGGCCAGGGCGCCCTCGCCCGGGTTGCGGAAACTGGCGGCTTGTGTCTGCATGGGTTGCGGCTCCTGCTACTGCTGCACTCAGGCATGCGAGGCCTGGCGGCCGCTGCACAGGCGCACCAGGTGGCTCACGTCGAGGATGAGGGCGACCGAACCGTCGCCCATCACGGTGGCGCCCGAGAGGCCCGGCACGCGCCGGAAATTCGCCTCCAGGCTCTTGACCACGATCTGCTGCTGGCCGACCAGTTCGTCGACCACGAGGGCCACGCGGCGGCCCTCGGCTTCGATGATCACGGCGATGGTGTCGCCGCCTCCGGACGGCTGCTGCGGCGGGAACAGTCGCGCCAGGTGCAGCACCGGCAGGTAGTCCTCGCGCACCCGCAGCGTGTCGCCGTGCCCGGGCAGGCCGTGGATCTCGCCCGGCTGCACCTGCAGCGACTCCACCACCGCCGACAGCGGCAGCACGTAGATGGCGTCGCCCACCGACACCGTCATCGCCTCGATGATGGCCAGGGTGAGCGGCACGCTGACCGTGACCGTGGTGCCCCAGCCGGCGGCCGAGGACAGGTCCACGGTGCCGCCCAGGGCCTGGATGTTGCGGCGGACCACGTCCATGCCGACGCCGCGGCCGGACAGCTCGGTCACCTGCTCGGCGGTGGAGAAGCCGGGCATGAACACCAGCTGCCAGACCTGCGCGTCGGTGGCGTCCTCGGGCACCGGGATGCCGCGCCGCGCCGCCTGGGCGAGGATGCGGTTGCGGTCCAGCCCGCGGCCGTCGTCGCTGACCTCGATGACGACGTTGCCCCCGCGCTGGGTGGCGTGCAGGCGCAGCGTGCCCACCGGCGGCTTGCCGGCCTCCATGCGGTGCTCGGGCGTTTCCAGCCCGTGGTCCACCGCGTTGCGCACCAGGTGGGTGAGCGGGTCCGAGATCTTCTCGATCAGGCCGCGGTCCAGTTCGGTGCTCTCGCCGCCGAAGCGCAGTTCCACCCGCTTGCCGAGCCGGGAGCCCAGCTCGTGCACCAGGCGCGGGAAGCGCGAGAACACGTTGGAGATCGGCAGCATGCGGATGGCCAGCACCGCCTCCTGCAGGTTGCGCGTGTGGCGCGACAGGTCGGCCAGGCCGTTCTCGGCGAAGCGGCCGCCGCCGGCGTCCTGCTCCTGCAGGTTGCCGCTGCGGGACAGCATCGCCTCGGTGATGACCAGCTCGCCCACCAGGTTGACCAGCAGGTCGATCTTCTCGGTGGCCACGCGGATGTAGCCGGTGTCGGCCGCGCCCAGCCCGACCGGCTCGGTCAGTTCCGCGAGGGCCTGCTGGGCCGCTGCGGAAGCGGCCGCCACCGGCGCCGGCGCGGGTGGCGTGGTGAGGGCCGCGAACGCGGCCGAAGCCGGGGCCGGGCTCGGGGCGGCAGCCGGTGCCATGGCCTCGGTCGCGGCTGGGGCGGCGGCCACGGGCGCGGCTTCGCGCTTGCGGCGGAACACGTCCGGATCCACGAACAGCTCGTCGCCCAGGTCGGCGCCCGGCAGGGGCGGCGGGCTGGCGCCGGCCGCGACAGGCGACGCCGCAGCGTCACCGGTGCCGGCGGGCTGGCGCGGCTCTATGGTCACCAGCTCCGGCGCGACCAGCAGCAGCAGCACGCTCTGCAGGTCCATCGCCGTGCCTTCGATCTCCACGTCGAAGACCACGCTGCCGCCGGCCACGTTGTCCAGCTGCGTGTCGCCCACGGTGCCCATCTCCGCCAGGCCGGCCAGCATCATCTCCAGCTCGGATTCGGGGATCGCCGCCTCCAGCGGACCCAGTTGCACGCGGAAGGCGCGCCGCACCGGCCCCGCCGTGGCGCCCTGGGCACCGGCGCGCGGGCGAGCCAGCTGGTCGCGCAGCATGGCTTCCACGACCGAGGTCTCGGGCGACTTGTCGGCCAGCCCCCGGTGGCACAGGGCCTGCGCCTGCACCGCATCACCGGCGCGCAGCAGGGCCTCGATGTCGGCCGTCTCCAGCGGCCGCTCCTGCTTGCGCAGCAGGTCCAGCAGGTTCTCCTGCAGGTGGGCCAGCGCCGCCATGTCCTGGCAGCCCAGCATGGCGGCGCTGCCCTTGATCGAGTGCACGGCGCGGAAGATCGCGTTCAGGTCGGCCCCCCAGTCGGCGCCGGGCTGGTCCGGCTGCAGGCGCAGCAGGATGGACTCGATCTGCGCGAGGTGCTCGTGCGTCTCCTCGAAGAAGATCTCGCGGTAGGCGTTGGGGTCGCCGAAGGCGGTGGAGGGCTGCATCCCGGTCACCTCGATTCGATGCGGGCGGCGAAGGTACGCTGGAATGCGAGGGCCACCGCGGAACCGGCTTCGCCGGGCCGCTGGTGGCGCCCCCCCCGGGGGGAGGCGGCCGGAGGCCGCTTCGGGGGGGTCATACGAATTTCCCCACGATGTCCAGCATGCGCTGGGGGTCGAAGGGCTTGGCCATCCAGCCGGTGGCGCCGGCCTCGCGGCCCTTCTGCTTGAGCGCGGGATCGACCTCGGTCGAGAGCACGATCAGCGCCACCGAGTCGTACTGCGCCAGCCGCCGCAGCTCGCGCACCAGCGTCACGCCGTCCATCACGGGCATGTTGTGGTCGGTCACCACCAGGTCGAACTGCCGCTGCTGCGCCAGCTGCAGGGCCTCGGCGCCGTCGCCGGCCTCCGACACCTCGTAGCCGGCGCCGGTGAGCACCGCCGAGACCATCTTGCGCATGGAGCGCGTGTCGTCGACCACCAGGATGGACTTGCCGTTCGTCGTGTTCGTGTTCATTTGCGCGCCGCCCGTTCCGCCTGCTTGCGCCCGCTGGGCAGGAACTTGGCGATGACCTCCAGCAGGCGGTCCTCGTCCAGGGGCTTGGTGAGGTATTCGTCGCAGCCGGCCAGCGAGCCGCGCAGCTTGTCGAACGGCGAGCTGCGGCTGGTGAGCATCACCACCGCGGTCTTCCTGATCGCCTGCTTGTTCGACTTGATCAGCTTGCAGACCTGGTAGCCGTCGATGCCCGGCAGCACCACGTCGAGGAACACGCAGGTGTACTCGTGGGTGCCCGAAAGGCCGATGGCCTCCTCGCCGGTCTCGGCGAAATCGACCTCGAAGCCGAACGGCGCCAGCTTGGCCTGCATGAAGGCGCGCACCGTGGCGTTGTCGTCCACCACCAGCACCGTGTCGCCCATCATCCGGCGGGCGGCGCCGGGGTCGGGCAGCGCCTGCGGCGAGTTGGAGCGGCCGGCGGCCGGCAGGCTGCGTCGCAGCGGGTCGGCCTGAGGCGGCACGAAGGGCGCGCCGTCGTCGCCGGCAGCAACCGCGTCGTCCAGCGCCTGCAGCAGGCGCGCCCACTGCAGCGGGCGCGGCAGCACGGGAAAGTCGGTGCCCTGTGCGCTGCTGCCGATCAGCACCGAGGGCAAGCCGGCGCGCTGGTGCAGCGAGCGGAACTCCTTCATGGCCTCGGGCTTGTCGGCATCCACGAGGTAGACGTCGGGCGTGCGGCCGGCGGTGCCGGGCTCGAATTGCGCGAAGCCGGGATCGCGCCGCGCCGCCAGCGCGAAGATGCTGGCCAGCATCGCGCGCTCCACGTCGTTGAAGCCGATCACGTCGACGAGATAGTGGTCGTTGGGATTCACGTTGCGTTCCTGGTGAGCACGGCCTGCCCGTCCGGCAACCGCCGGGCCGGGTCCTTGGCCAGCAGGGCATCCAGCAGTGGCTGCCACTGCGCCCGCGCGGCCGGCAGCCGCGGGATGGGGGCGAACAGGTGCTGCGCCAGCACCTCCGCCGGCGTCTCGCCGCCGAAGGGCGGGCGGCCGGTGAGCCACTCGTGCAGCAGCACGCCGAGGCTGTAGACATCGGCCGCCGGTGCAGCCGGGGCGCCCTGCGACTGTTCGGGCGCCGCATGGCTGGGCGATCCGACGATGGTGCCGGGGACCGCGGGCCCGGGGCTGCCGGCCGGCACCGCTTCGCCGAAGTCGGCCAGCACCAGCGTGCCGTCGGCACGCAGCAGCAGGTTGGCGGGCTTGAGGTCTCGGTGCACCCAGCCGCTGCCGTGCAGGTGCGCCAGCGCACCGGCCACCTCGGCCAGCCAGCGGCGCACCTGCGGCTCGTCGAAGCCGCCGTCGGGCGCCGCGCCCAGCGGTCCGCCCTGCGCCCACTCGGTGGCCAGCCACTGGCCCTGCGCGCCGCGGCCGCAGTCCAGCGGCCGCAGCAGGTTGTCGTGGTCGAAGCCGGCAAGCACGCGGTGCTCGCGCGCCAGATCGGCGTCGCGCGACAGCTTGATGGCGGCGATCCGGCCGCGGGCATCGGTGCCGCGGTACACGGTGGAGCGCCGGCCCCGGCCCAGCACCGCCTGCAATTGCCAGGGGCCTGCGCACGCTGGAAACATCGCGGTCATGCCTGCAGCCTGTCCAGGTCGTCCAGCAGTTCGGTGGCGGACGCGTAGCGCTGCTCCGGCTCCTTGGCCATCAGCCGGTCGAGCACAGGCTGCAGGTGCGCGTGCTGCGGCGGCAGCGCGGGCACCGGCGCCTCCACGTGCAGGCGCAGCAGGTCCTGCGTGGTGGTCGCGTGGTAGGGCTTGTTGCCCGTGAGCATCTCGTAGGCGAGCACGCCCAGGCTGTACAGGTCGGCCCGCGTATCCACGCGCCGGCCCTGCGCCTGCTCCGGGCTGAGGTAGTACGGGGTGCCGACCACCTCGCCGGCGCCGGTGTCGGTGATCAGCATCGAGATCTGCTTGGCCACGCCGAAGTCGGTGATCGCGACGATGCCGTCCTGGCGGATCATGATGTTGTCGGGCTTGAGGTCGCGGTGGACGATGTTGGCCTGGTGGATGGCCTCCAGTCCGCCGGCGATCTGGCGCAGGTAGTACAGCGCGATGGCGGGGTCCAGCAGGCGGCGGATGCGGCTGCGCAGGTCGCCCAGCGGGAAGTACTCCATCGCGATGTAGGCGCTGCCGGCCGAGAAGCCCTGGCGGAAGAAGCGCGCCACGTTCGGGTGTTCGATGCCCGCGATCAGCGCGTACTCCTGCAGGAAGCGCTGCAGGCCGGCGTCGCCCTCGGGGCCGTCGATGCGCATCACCTTGAGCACCTGGGTCGGCCCGCCGCCCACCGGCTGCGCCAGGTAGACCGAGGCGTTGCCGCCCTCGCCGATCTTGCGCAGCACGCGGTAGTCCTCGATCAGCAGGTTGCCGTTGCCGACCGGGGCGCCCTCGGTCGCGCGGGCGACCTGCTGGTTGCGCTCCAGGGACTCGCGCAGCATGGCGTAGTGGCTGGGCGGCGTCTTCGAGCCGGCGCGCGGCACCAGGCCGTTGATCTCGGTGAGCTCCAGGTACGAATCGTCCGGCAGGCCGAGGCTGGCGCAGCGGCCGCTCGCCACCCGCGTGCCGGCGGCCAGCCGGGTGCCGGCCGAGGCCACCAGCCCCCAGCGCAGGTCGGCGCCCACGCCTTCGAGCAGGCGCGCGATCTCCACCGCCTCGCCGGCGGCGTGCACCATGCGCTCGGCGTTGTTGGCGCGCGGCGTGACCTCGCCGGCGCCCAGGTGCACGCCGACCGCGATCCACAGCGGCGGGACGCCGGCCGCCTCGAGCTGCGGGCCGATGCGCGCGGCCAGCTGCATCACGTCGTGCACGGTCAGGATCGCCGCATGCAGCCCGCGCTTGGCATGCGTGGGGACGCGGTCTTCCGGCTTGTGCGTGAAGGCGCAGAGGATGGAGTCGGGGCGGCGCTGGGCGATCTCGCCACCGAGCTTCAGGGCTGCCGAGGACAGCGTGCGGCGGACCTCGTTGACGAAGGCGGTGAGCTCCGCGCCGGCCATGGTCGAACAGGCCGACGCGAAATGGTGGACCCGCGCGTACACGAAGGTGCAGATCGCGGCTTCGTCCTCGACCGGTGGCTGGGTGGGCAGGCGGCTTTCCCCGCTACCGGAGAGCTGCGACGGCGTGAACAGGGCATCCAGCGGCGCCGCTTCGGTGGCCGGGAAATCAGCTTCGTCGGGTGTGTAGTGCTCGTGCCCCATCGCTCAGGCGGTCCCGCCTCGGCGAGGGGAACGGAGGGGGGACCTGAGGGGCCGGTACTGCCGTTGGCACTGCATGGTCGGTGGGGAGCGTGGTCACGATGATTGCCACGGACTGTCGGTTGCACTTGGCGGCGTTGTACCTCATCCACAGCGGGGGTGTCACTGGTTGTTACACCCATGGACGGTGCATTGCGCGACGGCCGGTCACGCCGGAGCGACGCGCGGTCCGGCGCTGCGTCGTGCCGACGACACGCGGAGCGCGTGCTGTCGGTGGCGGGCTACGCGCAGCGCCCGCAGGCCCCTACTCCGCGCCCGCTTCGCAAGCCGCAAGGTGAACGCATGTTCCTGTTCTTCTCCAACAAGCTCGGCTGGGTCCGCTCCATCCTGGTGTCCGTCATCGGCACCGTGCTGCTGTTGCTGCTGCTGTCGTTCATCGTCTGATCGCGGCCGGCGACCGGTTCTTGTGCACGGATTCCGGCGTCCTGCACGAACCGGCCCGAATGACCCGAATCCCGCGCAAGCCCATGCGCGGGCCGGCGCTGCACCGCCCGGTATCGATTCGTATACTGACTGGCTTTGCTCGCCGCCGGCCCATGCACCTGTCGCGCCAGAACCTCCTGATCGCCCCCGCCCTCGCCGCTGCGCTCCTGCTGGCCGCCTGCGGCCAGTCCAACAGCCAGAATGCATCCGCCCCGCCGGGCGGCGGCATGCCGCCGCCGGAAGTCGGCGTCGTGACGGTGCAGCTGCACGACATCGGACTGGTCACCGAGTTGCCGGGCCGGCTGGAGGCATCGCGCACGGCGCAGGTGCGCGCGCGCGCGGCCGGCATCGTGCAGGAGCGGCTGTTCCGCGAGGGCAGCGACGTGAAGGCCGGGCAGCCGCTGTTCCGCATCGACGCCTCGCCCTATGAGGCGGCTCTGGCGAGCGCGCAGGCGACGCTGGCGCGCGCACAGGCCAACCTGGGCCAGGCCAAGGCCCTGGCCGAGCGCTACCGGCCGCTGGTGGAGGCCAACGCGATCAGCAAGCAGGAGTACGCCAACGCCGTGGCGGCGCAGAAGGCCGGCGAAGCCGAAGTGGCTGCCGGCGAGGCGGCGGTGAAGAACGCCCGCATCAACCTGGGCTACGCGCAGGTGAACGCGCCGATCTCCGGGCGCATCGGCCGGGCGCTGGTGACCGAAGGCGCGCTGGTCGGGCAAGGCGAAGCCACGCCGCTGGCCCTCATCCAGCAGATCAACCCGCTGTACGTGAACATCACCCAATCCTCCACCGAGGTGCTCAACCTGCGCCGGGCGCTGGAGCTCGGCCGCCTCAAGCGCTCGGGCGCCGACGCCACCCCGGTCAAGGTGGTGCTGGAGGACGGCAGCACCTACGCACAGCCGGGCCGGCTGCTGTTCGCCGACCTGCAGGTCGACCCCGCCACCGGCAACGTCTCGCTGCGCGCCGAAGTGCCCAATGCCCGCGGCCTGCTGCTGCCCGGCATGTACGTGCGGGTGCAACTGGAGCAGGCCACGGCCAGCAATGCCGTGCTGCTGCCGCAGCAGGCGGTGACCCGCTCGCAGCAGGGCGACAGCGTGATGGTGGTCGGGCCCGACGGCAAGGTGGCGCCGCGCCAGGTCAAGGTCGGCGGCTCGCAGAACGGCCAATGGGTGATCCTGGACGGCCTCAAGGCCGGCGAGCAGGTAATGGTGGACGGGTTCCAGAAGCTGCAGCCGGGCAGCCCGGTCAAGCCGGTGCCCTGGAACGACGGCAAGCCCGCTGCATCCGCGCCGGCCGCCCCGGCTGCTTCGGCGCCGGCACCGGCCGCTTCCGCCGCCCGCAACTGACCGGGGCGCCGCCGCATGGCCAAGTTCTTCATCGACCGGCCCATCTTCGCGTGGGTGATCGCCCTGTTCATCATCGTGCTCGGCGGCGTCGCGATCACGCAGCTGCCGATCGCGCAGTACCCGCCCGTCGCGCCGCCGTCCATCGTCATCTCCGCCACCTACCCCGGCGCCTCCGCCACCACCATGGAGGAGAGCGTCATCAGCGTGATCGAGCAGGAGATGAACGGCTCGCCGGGCCTGATCTACATGGAGTCGGTGACCCAGGCCAACGGCACCGGCCAGATCACCCTCAGCTTCCAGCCGGGCACGCACCCCGACCTGGCCCAGGTCGACGTGCAGAACCGGCTGTCGCGGGCGACGCCGCGCCTGCCCGCGGCGGTGACGCAGCAGGGCGTGCGCGTGGACAAGTCGCGCTCGAACTTCCTGCTGTTCACCATCATTTCCTCGGACGACCCGAACTTCACCCCGGTGCAGCTGGGCGACTACGCCTCGCGCAACATCCTGCCGGAGATCCAGCGCATCCCCGGCGTCGGCCAGGCGCAGCTGTTCGGCACCGAAGCGGCGATGCGCATCTGGATCGACCCGCAGAAGCTGGTCGGCTACAACCTGTCGGCCGCCGAGGTCAACGCCGCCATCCGGGCCCAGAACGCGCAGGTGTCGGCCGGCTCGATCGGCGAGTTGCCCAACGTCGCCGGCCAGGGCATCGCCGCCACCGTGGTCGTGCCGGGGCAGCTGAGCACGCCGGAGCAGTTCCGCGAGATCGTGCTGCGCGCCAACACCGACGGCTCCACCGTGCGGCTGAAGGACGTGGCCCGGGTCGAGCTGAACGCGCAGAACTTCGCCACCTCGGCGCGCCTGAACGGCAAGCCGTCCACCGGCATCGGCGTGCAGCTGTCGCCCAGCGGCAATGCGCTGGAGACCGCCGACCTGATCCGCGCGCGCATGGGGGAGCTGGCCGCCTACTTCCCGCCGGGCATGAAGTGGGACATCCCGTACGACAGCTCCCGCTTCATCCGCATCTCCATCACCCAGGTGGTGGTGACGCTGCTGGAGGCGGTGGCGCTGGTGTTCCTGGTGATGTTCCTGTTCCTGCAGAACTGGCGCTACACCCTGATCCCCACGCTGGTGGTGCCGGTGGCCCTGCTGGGCACCTTCGCCACCCTGCTGGCGCTGGGCTTCTCGATCAACGTGCTGACCATGTTCGGCATGGTGCTGGTGATCGGCATCGTGGTGGACGACGCCATCGTGGTGGTGGAGAACGTCGAGCGCATCATGAGCGAGGAAGGCCTGCCGCCGCGCGAGGCGACGCGCAAGGCCATGGGCCAGATCCAGGGCGCCATCATCGGCGTGACCGTGGTGCTGATCTCGGTGTTCGTGCCGCTGGCCTTCTTCGCCGGTTCCACCGGCAACATCTACCGCCAGTTCGCCGCGGTGATGGTGTCGTCGATCTCCTTCTCGGCGTTCATGGCGCTGTCGCTCACGCCGGCCCTGTGCGCCACCCTGCTCAAGCAGGTGGAGGCCGGCCACCACGTCGAGAAGCGCGGCTTCTTCGGCTGGTTCAACCGCTCGTTCAAGCGCGCCGCGCACGGCTACGAGGGGCTGGTGGCGCGCATGCTGCGCCGCGCGCCCTGGTATCTGATCCTGTACGGCGTCATCGCGGCGGCCGCGGCGCTGGTCTACACCCGGCTGCCCACTTCCTTCCTGCCGCAGGAGGACCAGGGCAACATGCTGGTCAACGTGCAGCTGCCGCCGGGCGCCACCGCCCAGCGCACGCGCGGCGTGATGGAGCAGGTCGAGGGCTGGGTGCTGAAGCAGCCGGAGGTGCAGAGCATGGTCAGCGTGCTCGGCTTCTCTTTCTCCGGCCAGGGCCAGAACGCCGGCCTGGCGTTCGTCACGCTCAAGCCCTGGGACGAGCGCACCGAGGCCAGCCAGTCGGCGCAGTCGCTCGCCGGCCGCGCCTTCGGGGCCCTGTCCGGCATCCGCGATGCGTTCATCTTCCCGCTGAGCCCGCCGCCGATCCCCGAACTGGGCACCGCCTCCGGCTTCACCTTCCGTCTGCAGGATCGCGCCAGCCACGGCCACGACGCCTTGGTGGCCGCGCGCAACCAGCTGCTCGGCCTGGCCGCCCAGAGCAAGGTGCTGACCCAGGTCCGCCCCGACGGCCTGGAAGACGCGCCGCAGCTGCAGGTGGAGATCGACCGCGAGAAGGCGCAGGCCCTGGGCGTCGGCTTCGAGGCGATCAACGCCGTGCTGTCCACCTCCCTCGGTTCGTCCTACGTCAACGACTTCCCGAACCAGGGGCGGCTGCAGCGGGTGATCGTGCAGGCCGACGCGCCGGCGCGCATGCAGCCGGAGGACCTGCTGCGCCTGAACGCGCTGAACCGCGAGGGCAAGCCGGTGCCGCTGTCGGCCTTCGCCAGCACCCGCTGGGCCAACGGTCCCATGCAGGCGATCCGCTACAACGGCTACCCCGCGATGCGAATCTCGGGCATGGCGGCACCGGGCTACAGCAGCGGCGCCGCGATGGAAGAAATGGAACGCCTCGCCGCGCAGCTGCCGGCCGGCTTCGGCTTCGAATGGACCGGCCAGTCGCGCGAGGAGAAGCTGGCCGGTGCCCAGGCGCTGATCCTGTACGGCTTCGCCATCCTGGCGGTGTTCCTGTGCCTGGCGGCGCTGTACGAGAGCTGGTCGATCCCGCTGGCGGTGATCCTGGTGGTGCCGCTGGGGGTGCTGGGGGTGCTGCTGGCCACGCTGCTGCGCGGGTACGCCAACGACGTGTACTTCCAGGTGGGCCTGATCACCATCATCGGCCTCTCGGCCAAGAACGCCATCCTGATCATCGAGTTCGCCAAGGACCTGCAGGCCCAGGGCAAGAACGTGATCTCGGCGGCACTGGAGGCGGCCCACCTGCGCTTCCGGCCCATCATCATGACGTCGATGGCCTTCGGCCTCGGCGTGCTGCCGCTGGCGATCGCCACCGGCGCCGGCTCGGCCAGCCAGCGCGCCATCGGCACCGGCGTGCTGGGCGGCATGCTCACCGGCACCACGCTGGCGGTGTTCTTCGTGCCGGTGTTCTTCGTCGTGGTGCGCAGCTTCTTCAAGGGCAGCGAGCGCCAGCGCAAGCTGTACACGCACGAACTGGGCGGCCCGGAACTGCCGTCCGGCGCGCATGCAGGAGACCAGGTATGAGGCCGCATCGCATCCGCGCCTTCGTCATCGCCCCCGTGGCCGCGTCCGTGCTGGCCGGCTGCTCGTTCATGCCCACCTACGAGCGGCCCGCGGCGCCCGTCCCGGCCGCCTTTCCCTACGCCGCCGCCACCGACGGCACGCCGGCGCCGGCACTGGACTGGCAGCGCTTCTTCGCCGACGAGCGCCTGCGCGGACTGGTCGCCGATGCGCTGGCGAACAACCGCGACCTGCGCGTGGCGGTGCTGAACATCGAGCAGGCGCGCGCCCAGTACGACATCCGCCGGGCCGACCGGCTCGCAAGCGTGGGCGTGGGCGTCAACGCCTCCCGCGCGCCCAGTCCCGCCACCGGCAACCAGGTGACCAGCTACCAGGTGGGACTGGCCCTCACCACCTGGGAGCTGGACTTCTTCGGCCGCATCGCCAGCCTGTCGGAAGCGGCGCTGGCGCAGTATCTCGCCACCGAGGAAGGCCGCAAGGCCGCCCAGGTCACGCTGGTGGGCGCCGTCGCCACCACCTGGCTCTCGCTGGTGGCCGACGAGGAACTGCTGGCGCTCACCCGCCAGACGCTGGCCACGCGCGAGGAATCGCTGCGCCTGATCCAGCTTCGCTTCGACAACGGCGTCTCCTCCGAGCTGGACCTGCGCGGCGCCGAGTCGCTGGCCGAGACGGCGCGCGCCGCGCTCGCGCAGCAGCAGCGCCAGCGCGCGCTGGACCTGAACGCGCTCGGCCTGCTGGTCGGGCGCGCGCTGCCGGCCGACTACCAGACCGGCACCACCCTGGCGGCGCTCACGTTGCCCGACGTGCCGGCCGGGATGCCGTCGGAGATCCTGGCCGAACGCCCCGACGTGCGCCAGGCCGAGCAGCTGCTGGTGGCAGCCAACGCCAACATCGGCGCCGCGCGTGCCGCCTTCTTCCCGCGCATCACCCTCACCGCGAGCGCCGGCCGGGCCAGCAGCCAGTTGTCCGGCCTGTTCGACAGCGGCGGCTCCTGGGCCTACACCATCGCGCCCTCGCTGCTGCAGCCGATCTTCGATGCCGGCCGCAACGAGGCTGGCCTGCGTTCGGCCCAGGTCGGCCGCGACATCGCGGTGGCTCAGTACGAGCGCGCCATCCAGTCGGCCTTCCGCGAAGTCGCCGACGCGCTGGCCGGGCGCGCCACGCTGGGCGACCAGCTGCAGGCGCAGTCCAGGGTCGCGCAGGCCGAGGCGGTCCGGGCGCGGCTGGCCCAGATGCGCTTCGACGCCGGCGTGGCCAGCACGCTGGACCTGCTGGATGCGCAACGCTCCCTGTTCTCGGCCCGGCAGGCCGAGATCCAGGTGCGCCTGGCCCAGCTGCAGAACCGCGTCCTGCTGTACCGCGCCCTGGGCGGCGGCTGGACCGGGGCGGACGCGCGCCAGGCCCAGCCTGCGTCGTGAAGCGCGCCTCCGGGCCCGCGAGCGATCGCCTGCAAAGCGCGTGCCAGCGCCGTAAAATCGCGGGCGATCCTGGCCCGTCTGCCGGCGCGCGACGGTCCCGATGGCAGGTCACGGCCGGACATGGCCACTCGCCCTGCCTTGTCCCGGTCCCGTGCCGGCCCGCAACCCTCCACCGCCCCCTACGGTTCCGCCGCCGCAGCGGCCCGGCGGCGGGGGTCGTGGGCGTGGCCGGCGCAGCGCGATTCGCAAACTGAGCAAAGGAAGTCCATGGCGAAGGAAGAATTGATCGAGATGCGAGGACGGGTGGAGGAAGTCCTGCCCGACTCGCGCTACCGCGTCGTGCTGGAGAACGGCCACAACCTGGTCGCCTACAGCGGCGGCAAGATGCGCAAGCACCACATCCGCATCATCGCCGGCGACTACGTCACGCTGGAACTGTCGCCCTACGACCTGAACAAGGGCCGCATCATGTTCCGCCACCTGCCGCCACGGCAGGGCGACGCGCCGGGCGCCGCGGCGCCGCAACGACGCCGCTGAGATCGCCTTCCGGCGAGCCGGCCCCCACGCCGGCGTCCGGGTTCGGCGACGGTGCGAAACCGCTCGCCACTGACGCCCGCCGGGCCGGGAATGGGCTAGCTTGACCGCCTACCAGCCCGAATTCCCATGGCCGATCCCCATCCGCGGGACCTCGTGACGGTCCTGCACCAACTGTTCCTGACGCAGACCAAGGAATACGCGTTCATCGCGTTGGATCCTGGCGGCCGCATCGTCGCCTGGGCCGGCGCCGCCGAGAAGGTCCTGGGCTACAGCGCGGAGGAGGTCCTAGGCAAGCCCGTGTCGCTGATCTTCACGGCCGAAGACCGGGCCCGCGGGCTGGACCAGCACGAACTCGCTGTGGCGATGCACGACAGCCGCGCGGAAGACGACCGCTGGCACCTGCGCAAGGACGGCAACCGCATCTGGGTCACCGGGACGGTGGATGCGATCCGCGGCGCCGACGGCCAACTGCTCGGCTTCGTCAAGACGGTGCGTGACCGGACCGACCTGCGCATGCAGCTCGATGCGCTGGAGAACGAGCTGGAGCTGGCCAGGCGGGCGCGCGAGCGCACCAACCAGTTCCTGCGCACCCTCGGGCACGAGCTGCGCAACCCGCTGGCGCCGCTCCATTCCTCGGCACAGATCCTGGAGCGCATCGGCGGCGACGAGCGGGTGCAGCGGGTGGCCGAGATCATGCACAGCCAGATCGCGACCCTGCGCAGCCTGGCCGACGACCTGATGGAAGCGGCCCGGCTGGACGCCGGCCAGCTGGAGCTCAATCGCACCCGCGAAGACCTGCGGACCCTGGTCGAGGAATGCGTAAGCGGGCACGAGGGCGCCGCCGTCGGCAAGGGCGTGCAACTGGAGGCGGTGCTGCCGCCCCAGCCGCTGCCGGTGGACATCGACCGCGCGCGCCTGCTGCAGGTCCTCAACAACCTGGTCAGCAACGCCATCAAGTACACGCCGGCGGGCGGCCGGGTCTGGTGCAAGGCGACCCAGGAGGACGACGACGTCGTGCTCCGGATCGAGGACAACGGCATGGGCATAGACCCGGCCGTGCTGCCGCGGATCTTCGACCTGTTCACCCGCGACCCGCGCGCCGAGCAGATGGAACCCGGCGGGATGGGCATCGGCCTGTCGGTCGTCCACCAGGTGGTGCGCCTGCACGGGGGCATCGTGCAGGCCCGCAGCGCGGGGCACGGCCACGGCTCGGAGTTCATGGTGCGCCTGCCGGCCGCCGACGCGGACGCCGGCGAGCTGGCGCTGGGCGCCGCCTGAGTACCCGGTTGGCTCAGCCTTCGCGGCTGGCCTGGTCCAGCCGCCGCAGGGCCTCGTCGTCGAGCCGGATGCGCGCGGCCGCCACCAGTTCCTCCAGTTGTGCCAGCGAGGTAGCGCTGGCGATCGGCGCGGTGACGCCCGGCTGGGCCATGACCCAGGCGACCGCCACCTGGCCGGGCTTGCAGCCGACGCGGCCGGCCACCTCGTCCAGTGCCGCCAAGATCTCCAGGCCGCGCTCGTTCAGGTACTTTTTCGTGGTGTTGGCACCGCGCGCGCTCAAGCCCGCGTCCGCTTCGCTGCGGTACTTGCCGGTCAGGAAGCCGGCGGCCAGCGCGTAGAAGCTGATGACGCCGATGCGCTCGCGTTCGCACAGCGGCTGCAGTTCCCGCTCGAACACCGCCCGGTCGTACAGGTTGTACAGGGGCTGCAGGCTCTCGTAGCGGGGCAGCCCCAGGCGCCGGCTGGCCTCCAGCGCCTGCGACAGGCGCGCCGCACTGTAGTTGGACGCGCCGATCGCACGGACCTTGCCCTGCTTGACCAGCGCACCGAAGGCTTCCAGCGTCTCCTCCAGCGGCGTGTCCTCGTCGTCCTTGTGCGCCTGGTACAGGTCGATGCAGTCCACCTGCAGGCGCCGCAGCGACTGCTCGACCGCCTCGCGGATGCGGGCCGGCTTCAGGCCCACGCGGCCCTCGCCCATGTCCATGCCGACCTTGGTGGCGATCACCACCCGGTCGCGCCGGCCGCCCTGGGCCAGCCACTTGCCGATGACGGTCTCGGATTCGCCGCCCACGTGGCCCGGCGCCCAGCGCGAATAGGTGTCGGCGGTATCGATGAAGTTGAAGCCGGCGTCCAGCCAGGCGTCGAGCAGCGAGAACGAGGTCCGCTCGTCGACGGTCCAGCCGAACACGTTGCCGCCGAGGCACAGCGGCGAGACTTGGAGGGGGGACAGGCCCAGGGTTCGCAGTTGCATGCGGCGATTGTGGCCTGCCGGCGCCACGCGCGGCGCCTGCGTCAGGCCACGGCCGCCGCACTCACTGCACGCGCATCTCGAAGGCGCGCGTCAATCCGGCCAGGTCCAGGATGCGGATGTGGCGCTTGTCCACCTCCAGCAGGCCCTGCTGCTGGAAGGCCGAGAAGGTGCGGCTCACCGTCTCCAGCTTCATGCCCAGGTAGCTGCCGATCTCGGCACGGGTCATGCGCAGGTGGAACTCGTGCTGCGAGTAGCCGCGGGCCTTCATCCGCTGCGAGATGTTGAGCAGGAAGGCGGCCAGGCGCTCCTCGGCGTTCATGCTGCCCAGCAGCACCATGAGGTTGTGCTCGCGCACGATCTCGCGGCTCATCAGGCGGCTGACCACCATCTGCAGGTTGGTGCTGGCGGTGGACAGCTCGGCCAGCTGCGCATAGGGGATGGAGCAGATCTCGGCGTCCTCCAGCGCGGTGGCGCTGCTGGCGTGCTGGCCCTGGGCCAGGCCGTCCAGGCCCATCAGCTCGCCGGCCATGTGGAAGCCGGTGACCTGCTCGCGGCCGTCGGGCAGCATCAGGCTGGACTTGAAGGTGCCGCTGCGCACCGCGTAGATGTAGTGGAACGCATCGCCCTGGCGGTACAGCGTCTGGCCGGCCTTGACCTTGCGGCGCGCGAACTGCAGCCCGTCCAGGCGCTCCACCTCGTTGCCGGTCAGCCCGCAGGGCAGGCAGATGTCCTTGAGGTGGCAGCTCGAGCACAGGGTCGTCAGCGGCGCGGGCGCGCCCGTGCGGCCCTCCCGGAGGGGAATGACCTTGGCCGCAGGGACGCGGGGGGCTTCGAGGGTAGCGGAGGACATGGCGGGTCTTTCTTCGTTGAGGCTTGTGATTCAGTGCACGCGCACGGCGGAGGCTTCGGCCACGGCGCTGGCGAGCCGGTCGAACTCGCTGCTCTTGTCGAGGAAGCAGCGGGCGCCCTCGCCCAGGTAGCGCTTGCGGTAGGCCGGCGCGGAGTTGTTGGAGAACACGACGAAGGCGATACCGGGGTCGGCCTGGCGCACGGCGCGCAGGACCTCGAGGCCGGTACCGCCCTCGAGCTGGACGTCGAGCACCACCACGTCGGGATGGGCGGCAAGGATGCCGTCGATGGAGGCCCGCGGCGTCTCGGCCTCGCCGACGATGTCCATCGAGCGCACGGCCAGCAGCTCGGCCACCCGCTGGCGGATGGGAGCGGAGTCGTCGGCCAGGAAGACTCTCACGGGGAGGGAAGGGGCGGTTGCCATGGGATGTACTGTGCCCGGCCCTCCCCTTTGGCGACATCGGCGCAGGATGAAAGCGGAGCTAGGAGGAGTCCGGAACGCAGCCGCCGCCAGTCCGAGCGGTACTAGGAAAAGTCCTAGCACTACACGTCCTTGCAATCGCATCCGACAGCGCGGCGCGCCGCTCAGGCGTCAGATGGCGGTGTACGACCCCTCCGAAAGGATCCACCATGAAGTACACCCCCCTCCTGCTGGCCGCCCTGCTGGCGACCGGCTCCGGCGCCTGGGCCCAGGTGCGCGACGGCGCCTCCGAGGTGCCGGGCGCGAATGCCAAGGCCGATGCCGCCGCCGACGGCCGCACCTTCGGCGAGAAGGTCCGCAGCGCCGCCGACAAGGTCGGCGATGCGACCCGGCGCGCCGCTAACCGGGTCAAGGGCGAGTCCAAGGACATGGCCCACGACGCGAAGACGGCCGACGAGCGCCATGCCGGCAAGGCGGACAAGCGCGCGGGCGAGCGCCACGCGAAGAGCAAGCGCGACGACACGCGGGCGATGGGCGGCCCGGGCCGCTCCGACATGGACGTCGACGCCGACAACGACCAGAGCCGCCGCGAGCGGATGGACCAGGCGTACGCAAACTGGAAGTCGCAGCAGAACCGCTGAGGCGCCGATGCGCGCCGGGCGCCGCTGGCGGGGCCTCGCGCCCCTGCTCGCCCTCGCGCTGGCCGGCGTGCTGCCGCCCTGGCCCGCCGGCGCGCAGCAGCAGGGCGCGGGCGTACACGCCGCGCTGCCGGGCGTGACCATCACCTACGACCCGGTCAAGGACCCGGTCGAGAAGTCCTACCGTCGCATGGTCCGCGGCATGGACCTGTTCGAGCGCGAGCACGCGCGCTCGCCGCACGGGCAGCTGCGGTTCAAGCTGCTGCCGCGCAAGCGCGGCGTGGACCTGGACCGGCTGGAACTGCTGGTGCTGGGATCCACCGTGGAGATCCCACTGGACGTGGCGCCGGATCGCACCTTCGTGCTCCCGCGCGACGCCAAGGCCTGGACGGAGGACGCCAAGGTCACGCCCGACCGCAAGGCACTGACCATGACCTGGCGCGCGGAGGTGCGCACGCCGGGCCTGCCGGCCGGCACGCGCCGGCTGGGCGACCTGAGGCTGGAATGCCGGGTCGGCATGGAGGCCGGCCTGTACTCCAACAGCCCCTCGTTCATCACCCGGATCTTTTCCGAGCTGTCGACCACGCCCGCGTACTGCGGCAGCGAGGGCAACCGCTACCTGTTCTTCGCCGACCGGCCGATCTTCGGCGTGACGCTGGAGTCCGGCGCGCGCCGCGAGATGCTGCCGGCCGTGCGGCTGTGGGCCGGCGCGATCGACGAGCCCCACCTCGAGCGCGAACTGCCGTACTGCGACTGCGAAGTGCTGCTGGACCGCACCTTCTTCCTGCCGCTGGCCGACCCCGGCTGGCCCGACGACACCCGGGTGGTGTTCGACTACATGGAGGATCGCCATGCAAGCGATTGACCGGTCCGTGTTCGCAGCCTTGCTGGCTTCCTTGTTCCTGGCGGGGTGCGCCACCAGGGGCGGCGGCTGGTTCGCCCCGGACGAGCCCGACTCGCCGTTCGGCGACCCCGAGCTGACGGTCCCCGCCGCCGCGCTGCTGGTGCGCCTGGGCGAAAGCCGCAAGGACGAAGTTCAGGGACGGCTGGGGAAGGCGGAGGTGGTGCGCTTCGACAGCGGCTACGAGGCCTGGGTCTACCGGGCGCGGGGCGCACGCGACCCCCGGGCCGCGCCCGAGCTGGTGTTGCTGTTCGATCCAGGAGGGGTGCTGGCGAAGATGCGCACCCGGCCGGCATACGGCGTCGGCGCAGCCGCCGGCTGAATTTCAGCCCAGCTCGATCAGGCCGTGCTTGAGGGCGTAGCGCACCAGCTCGGTCTGGTTGTGCAGCCCCAGCTTGGCCATCAGGTTGGCCTTGTGCGTGCTGACGGTCTTGACCGACAGGTTCAGCGCGGTGGCGATGTCGGTGACCGATTCGCCGGCTGCCAGCCGCCGCATCACCTCGAATTCGCGGTGAGACAGCGACTCGTGCGGCGCCGCTTCGCTGCCACCGGGCATGGCGCCGAGTGCCAGCTGCTCGGCGACCTCGGCGCTGATGTAGGCGCCGCCGCCGGCGATCTTGCGCAGCGCCTGCACCAGCTGCGCGGGGGCGCTCTCCTTGGTCAGGTAGCCGCTGGCGCCGGCCTTGATGGCGCGCACCGCGTACTGCGTCTCCTGGTGCATGGACAGCACCAGGATGCGCAGCCGGGGCTTCTCGGCCTTCACCTGCTTGATCAGCTCCATGCCGCTGCGACCGGGCATGGACAGGTCCAGCACCAGCAGGTCGAACTCCAGCCCGCGCACCCGCTGCATCACCTCGCCGCCGTCGGCGGCCTCGCCGACCACCTCCAGGTCGCCGGCTTCGCCGACGATGCGCTTGAGACCCTCGCGGACGATCGCGTGGTCGTCGGCCAGCACGAGGCGGATCACGCCGGCTCCCGCACCGGGATACGGGCCTCGACCCGCGTACCCTGCCCCGGCGTGCTGGCCACGGTCAGCCTGCCCTGCAGCAGGTGGGCGCGCTCGCGCAGGCCCACCAGGCCGAGCGACTGCGGCTTGCGCGGGTCCGACACCTGGAAGCCGACGCCGTCGTCCTGCACGCAGAGCACCATCTCGCCGCCCTCGCGCGCCACCCGCACCTGGACGCTGCCGGCGTGCGCGTGCTTGCCGACGTTGAACAGCGATTCCTGCACGATGCGGAACACCGCGGTCGCATAGGGCTCCTGCAGTTCCAGCTCCTCATCGATGTCCAGGTCGCAGGGGACGCCGGAGCGCTGGGTGAAGTTCTGCACCAGCCATTCGATGGCGGGCGCGAGGCCTAGGTCGTCCAGCACCAGCGGGCGCAGGTCGGCGGCGATGCGGCGGGTGGCCGCGACGCTGGCATCGAGCATGGCCAGCATCTGCGACAGGCGCGCGGTGGCGCCGGCCGGGTCGGCCTGGAGGTTGTCGCGCACCCAGATCGTGTCCATCTTCAGCGCGGTGAGCGACTGCGCCAGCTCGTCGTGCAGTTCGCGGGCGATGCGGGTCTTCTCCTGTTCGCGCACGCCGCTGGCCTCCGCCGCGAAGGTGGCCAGTTCCTCGCGCGCGCGCAGCCGCTCGGTGATGTCGCGCAGGATGACGGTGTAGAGCTTGCCCTCGGAGGTGTCCAGCTGGGAGATCGCAGCCTCCATCGGGAACTCCTCGCCGTTCTTGCGCAGCCCCATGATCACGGTGCCGTCGCCCATGCGGCGCGAGGTCACGCCGGTCTGGCCGAAGCGCTGCACCGACTCCGCGTGGCCGGCCCGGAAGCGCGAGGGCATCAGCAAGCTCAGGGGCCGGCCGCGGATCTCGTCGGCGCTCCAGCCGAAGATCTTCTCGGCGGCGCGGTTGTACAGGACGACGTTCTGGTGCTGGTCCACGGACAGGATCGCGTCCATGGCCGAGTCGAGCAGGCCCGACAGGCGGGCGGCCACGACGTCGTCGCTTTGCAGGGTGACCGAGGAAGGCATCGAGGCTGAATTTACCAGCCTCGGCGGAAGGTGCCGGCAGCGGATGCCGGGCTGGCGCCCGGCGTCACTCGGCCGCCCGGTTGACCTCGGCGGAGGGCAGCCCCAGCAGCGCCGTCAGCGCGCTGGACAACAGCGTGGCGGCCCAGAACACGAAGAACGCGCCGGCGTACACCGCCTGCCGCGACCAGGCGGCATCGCGGCCGGCCCACTGCAGTTCCAGCGGATCGACCAGCGCGAACACCACCCCCTGCAGCACGCAGGCCGCGAGGAACGACGGCCAGGCGATCCACATGAGCTTGCGACCGTTCATGGCGGCCTCAGGGCTGGCGGGTGGGCGTGGCCGCGTGGTTGCGGGCCTGGTGCGCCGGCATCTGCGCACGCTCGGTGGCCAGCTGCCGGTTGATCTCCACGCCGCGCCGGTAGTAGTCGCCCGAGACCAGCGTGTCGGCGCCGTCGGCGGCGATCACGGCGGTGACCACCCCCGCGACCACCACGATCGCCGGGCCGGCGATCAGGCCCCACACCACGCCCTGGCGCCACCAGGGCGCAGCCGGAGGCGGAACTTTTTCCTGTTCGGGGTTCATGCGGGCTCCTTCACGGTTTCAGCGGGGGACCAGGAATACCGACTTCTCGCGCACCTGCGCATCGCCGCGGCGGGACTCGACGGTGAAGTGGATGGCATGCGAGCCGGGCGCGGCCGACCCGTACGGGATCTGCACGCGCACCGCCACCCAGCGCGATTCGGCGGGACCGATGGTCACTTCGGTGTCGGACGCCACTTCCAGGCCGGCCAGTCCTTCCGCCCCGATGCGGTAGCGCTGGGTTTCCTCGGTCGCGTTCATGAGCTGCAGCCGGTACACGTTCTCCAGCTTGCCGCCGCCGACGATGCGCGAGAGCGCGGCGCGGTCGCGCACCACGTCGACCTTCAGCGGCGTGCGGGTGGCCAGGTGGATGGCCAGGCCCAGGCAGAGCGCGGCCAGCACCGTGGTGTAGACCAGCACCCGCGGTCGCAGGATGGTGCGCAGCACGTCCCGGCTGCCCTTGCCGGCCAGCGCGTTCTGGGTGGTGAACCGGATCAGCCCGCGCGGATAGTTCATCTTGTCCATCACGCTGTCGCACACGTCCACGCAGGCGGCGCAGCTGATGCACTCGTACTGCAGGCCCTGGCGGATGTCGATGCCGGTCGGGCAGACCTGCACGCACAGCGTGCAGTCCACGCAGGAGCCCAGTCCCTGGGCGGCGAAGTCGGCCTTGCGACCGCGCGAGCCGCGCGGCTCGCCGCGGGCGGCGTCGTAGCTGACGATCAGCGTGTCCTTGTCGAACATCGCGCTCTGGAAGCGCGCGTAGGGGCACATGTACTTGCACACCTGCTCGCGCAGGAAGCCGGCGTTGCCGTAGGTCGCCAGGCCGTAGAACAGTACCCAGAAGACCTCCCACGAGCCCATGCGGCCGTTCAGCATCTCGGTGCCGAGCTCGCGCACCGGCGTGAAGTAGCCGACGAAGGTGAAGCCGGTCCACAGCGCCAGCGAGATCCACAGGAAGTGCTTGAGCGCCTTCTTGCCCAGCTTCTCGCCGGAGAAGCCGCCCGCATCCAGCTTCATGCGGCGCTGGCGATCGCCCTCCACCTTGCGCTCGATCCACAGGAACATCTCCGTGTAGACCGTCTGCGGGCAGCTGAAGCCGCACCACAGCCGCCCGGCCACCGCGGTGAACAGGAACAGCGACAGCGCGCTGATCACCAGCAGCGCGGTGAGGTAGATGAAGTCCTGCGGGTACAGCACGTACCCGAACAGGTAGAAGCGGCGCGCGGCCAGGTCGAACAGCACGGCCTGCCGGGCGCCGGTCTCGGTCGCCCAGGGCAGCCAGGGCAGCCCGTAGAACACCAGCTGCGTCACCCAGACGAAGAACCACCGCCAGCGCGCGAACAACCCCGTGACCGACCGCGGGTAGATCTTCTTCTGCGCTTCGTAGAGCGACTGGGCCTGCGGCGGCTCGCCGGAAGCAGGAATCGGCTGGATGGGGATGACTTTCTGGCTCATGGCAGCAGGGTTCTCACCGACCACCGCATCGTGCCCCTGCCCCGGCCATGCCGGCTTGCGTTAAGTCAACTGTGATCGTTCCCGCAAAAAATGGGGTCAGATTCCAATTTCCAGGCTGCCGCCGGAAATTGGAATCTGACCCCATTGGTGACGGCGCGCTTGCCGCGCGCCGCGCTCGCGGAATCAGGGCTTCGCGGGTGCAGGCTTGTTGGACAGGCCCCAGACGTACGACGCCAGCACGTGGATCTGGGCGTCGGTCAGCTTGCCCTCCTGCGCCGGCATGGTGTTGGTCCTGCCCTGGGTGACCATGTTGATGATCGCCTGCTCGCCCCAGCCGTGCAGCCAGATATCGTCGGCCAGGTTGGGCGCGCCCAGGGCGGTGTTGCCCTTGCCGTCGGCGCCATGGCAGGCGGCACAGGCGGCGAACTTCGGCTTGCCGAGCTGGGCGCGCAGGGAGTCGTGCGGGCTGTTGGACAGCGACAGCACGTAGTGCGCCACGTTCTTCACGTCGTCCGAGCTGCCCACGGCGGCGGCCATGGGCGGCATGGCCCCGACGCGGCCGGCCTTGATGGTCTCGGCGATCTTCTCGGGCGATCCGCCGTGCAGCCAGTCGCCGTCGGCCAGGTTGGGGAAGCTCTTGCTGCCGCGCGCGTCGGAGCCGTGGCACTGGGCGCAGTTGTTCATGAACAGGCGCTCGCCGATGGCCATGGCCTGCGGATCCCCGGCCACCTCCTCGGCCTTGCGTGCCGTGTACTGGGCGTACAGCGGCGCCAGCTCCTTGTTGGCGCGCTCCACTTCCTTCTCGTACTCGGCCGTCGAACTCCAGCCCAGCTCGCCCTGGTAGCTACCGAGGCCCGGATACGCCACCAGGTACAGCAGCGAGAAGACGATGGTGATGACGAACAGCCACATCCACCAGCGCGGCATGGGGTTGTTCATTTCCGTCAGGTCCTCGTCCCAGACGTGGCCGGTGGTGTTGTCGGCGGTGGCGGAGACCTTCTTGCGGGCGGTCAGCCACAGCAGGAGCAGGCAGCCGAAGATGCCGGCCAGGGTGATGCCGGCCACGTAGACCGACCAGAAATTGCCCGTGAAGTCGCTCATGACGTCCTCGGCTAGTCGTGCTGGAAGGGGATCTCCGCGGCCTCGTCGAAGCGGGCGCGGTTGCGCCGGGCATAGGCCCAGGCGGCGATGGCGATGAAGGTGGCGAACGAGGCCAGGGTGGCCGCGATGCGCAGGGTGGTGACGTCGAATTCCATGTCGATCTCCAGTCAGTCGAGGACCGAAGTCACTTGGATAGCGCCAGCCCGAGCGACTGCAGGTACGCCACGAGCGCGTCCATCTCGGTCTTGCCCTTGAGCTGCGCCGGTCCTTCGGCGATCTCCTGGTCGCTGTAGGGCACCCCCACCGCGCGCAGCGCCTTCATGTGGGTGGCGATGCTGCCGGCGTCGGCGGCGTTCTTCTCCAGCCAGGGATAGGCCGGCATGTTGGACTCGGGCACCACGTCGCGTGGGTTGTTCAGGTGGATGCGGTGCCACTCGTCGCTGTACTTGCCGCCGACGCGGTGCAGGTCGGGCCCGGTGCGCTTGCTGCCCCACTGAAACGGGCGGTCGTAGACGAACTCGCCCGCCACCGAGTAGTGGCCGTAGCGCAGCGTCTCGGCGCGGAACGGCCGGATCATCTGCGAGTGGCAGTTGTAGCAGCCCTCGCGCAGGTAGACGTCGCGGCCGGCCAGTTGCAGCGCGGTATAGGGCTTCAGGCCCTCGACCGGCTGCGTGGTCGACTTCTGGAAGAACAGCGGCACGATCTCCACCAGGCCGCCGATGGCGACGACCAGCAGGATCAGCACGATCATCAGGAAGTTGCTGGTCTCCACCTTCTCGTGGCTGAAACCGGCTTGTTGGGTGTTGGCGTTGTGGCTCATGAGGGGATCCCTTTCGTCAGGCGGCCTGGGGCACCGGCACGTTGACGCGCACCGCGCGGCCACCGGCCACCGTCATCCAGGTGTTCCACGCCATCAGCACCATGCCGCCCAGGTACAGCAGGCCGCCCAGCACGCGGATCATGTAGAAGGGATAGGTCGCCTTGACCGACTCGACGAAGGTGTAGGTCAGGGTGCCGTCGGCATTGACGGCGCGCCACATCAGGCCCTGCATCACGCCGGCGATCCACATCGCCGCGATGTACAGCACCACGCCGATGGTGGCGATCCAGAAGTGCAGCTCGATGGCCTTGATGGAGTACATCTTCTTCTGGCCGAACAGGCGCGGGATCAGGTAGTACAGCGACCCCATGGTGATGAAGCCCACCCAGCCGAGCGCGCCGGAGTGCACGTGGCCGACGGTCCAGTCCGTGTAGTGGCTCAGGGCGTTGACCGTCTTGATCGACATCATCGGGCCCTCGAAGGTGCTCATGCCGTAGAACGACAGCGACACGATCAGGAAGCGCAGCACCGGGTCGTCGCGCAGCTTGTGCCAGGCACCCGACAGGGTCATCATCCCGTTGATCATCCCGCCCCAGCTGGGTGCCAGCAGGATCAGCGAGAACAGCATGCCCACCGACTGGGTCCAGTCCGGCAGCGCCGTGTAGTGCAGGTGGTGCGGGCCCGCCCACATGTAGGTGAAGATCAGCGCCCAGAAGTGCACGATCGACAGCCGGTAGCTGTAGACCGGGCGCTCGGCCTGCTTCGGGATGAAGTAGTACATCATCCCCAGGAAGGCGGCGGTCAGGAAGAAGCCGACCGCGTTGTGGCCGTACCACCACTGCACCATCGCGTCCTGCACGCCGGCATAGGCCGAGTAGGACTTCATCCAGCCGGCCGGGACCGCCGCGCTGTTGACGATGTGCAGCAGCGCGATGGCGATGATGTAGGCGCCGAAGAACCAGTTGGCCACGTAGATGTGGCGCACCTTGCGGATGCCGATGGTCCCGAAGAACACGATGGCGTAGGCAACCCACACGGCCGCGATCAGGATGTCGATCGGCCACTCCAGTTCGGCGTACTCCTTGGCCTGGGTGTAGCCCAGCGGCAGGCTGAGGGCCGCTGCCACGATCACCAGCTGCCAGCCCCAGAAGGTGAAGGCGGCCAGCTTCGGCATGAACAGCGGCACATGGCTGGTGCGCTGCACCACGTAGTAGCTGGTGGCGAACAGCGCGCTGCCGCCGAACGCGAAGATCACGGCGTTGGTGTGCAGCGGTCGCAGCCGCCCGTAGCTGAGCCAGGGAATGCCGAAGTTCAGTTCCGGCCAGGCGAGCTGGGCCGCGATGAACACGCCGACCAGCATGCCCACCACGCCCCAGACGACCGCCATCAGCGAGAACTGCCGCACCACCGTGTCGTGGTACTGGGCAGGAGTGGATGAGACGTTCATCGGGTTACACCTACTTGTCGAGACCCTTCGAGTGTCGGGGTCGCAATCCCGTACCCCGTTGATGAAAGTCAACGGACGTGCCTCCGGAGCCGCGCCCCGTCAGCCTTCGTCGAGGATGCGCTGCGCTTCGGCGTCGACCGACTCGAACTGCCCGCGCCAGACCGCCCACGCGAGCGCGCCCAGGATCACCAGGCCGAGCACGACCGAGAGGGGGATGAGGAGGAAGAGGATGTCCACGTGAGGGCCTAGTGGCCAAGGGCCAGGGGTCGTGCGGCTTCCGGCGGAAGCCCGGGACGGACGCGGTCGGGGCGCGACAGGCGGGCCGCATTGGCGACCACCAGCAGGGAGCTCGCCGCCATGCCCAGCCCGGCCAGCCAGGGCGGCATCCAGCCGACCAGCGCCAGCGGCACGCAGACGGCGTTGTAGCCGGCGGCCCAGGCCAGGTTCTGGCGCACGATGCGGCGGGTGCGACGGGCCAGCGCCAGCACCGCGGGAATGGCGTCGAGCTGGCCGCCCAGCACCACGAAGTCGGAGCGCGACTGCGCCAGCGGCGTGCCCTGCCCCATCGCGAACGACAGGTCGGCACTCGCCAGCACCGGCCCGTCGTTCAGGCCGTCGCCGACCATGGCCACTCGACGCCCCTCGGCCTGCAGCGAGCGCACGTGCGCCAGCTTGTCCTCGGGCGACTGGCCGCCCCGGCTCGAGGCGATGCCGGCGCGTCCGGCCAGCCGTTGCACCGGGCGGGTGCGGTCGCCCGACAGCAGCTGTACGTCCAACCCGCGCTGCTGCAGGCTGGCCACGGCGGGGAGCGCGTCCTCGCGAAGCGATTCGTCCAGGTCGAAGCTGGCCAGCCAGCCGTGCCCGTCGGCCAGGTGCGCCTGCGCCGTGGCGCCGGCGTTGTCCGGCGCACCGCACAGGTCGGCCGAACCCAGGCGCAGGGTGCGGGCGGGCTGGCCGTCGCCGGCCGACACCGTGCCCTGCAGGCCCCGGCCGGCGATCTCCTGCACGCCGCTGGCCTGCCACGAACCGGGGCCGCTGGCCGCGGCCAGCGCGCGCGAGGCCGGGTGCAGCGAACGCCGGGCCAGCGCCGCGGCCAGTTCGCTGGCTTCCTGCGGCTGCACGCCGGGACGGGTGCGCACCTGCGTCACCGACATGCGGTCGCGCGTGAGCGTGCCGGTCTTGTCGAACACCACGGTGTCCACCCCGGCGGCGGCTTCCAGCGCCTCCAGCCGCCGCACCAGGATGCCGCGCCGGGCCAGCGCGCCGGCCGCGGCCAGCGTGGCGGCCGGGGTGGCAAGCGACAGCGCGCAGGGGCAGGTGACGATCAGCACGGCGACGGCGATGCCCAGCGCATGGCCCGGGCCGGACGGCCACCATGCGGCTGCGGCGGCGGCGGCCGCTGCGAGCACCGCCAGCAGGAACGGTGCGGCGATCCGGTCGGCCAGCCGCGCCAGCCGCGGCTTGTCCACCGAGGCGCGCTCCATCAGCGCCACGATGGCGGCGTAGCGCGTGTCCTCGCCGACCCGGTCCACCCGCACCAGCAGCGCTGCCGCCAGGTTGTGGCTGCCGGCGATCACCGCATCGCCCGCGCGCCGCGGCAGCGGTTCGGATTCGCCCGTCAGCAGGGCCTCGTCGACGCGGCTGTCGCCTTCCAGCACGGTGCCGTCGGCCGGAAAGGCCTCGCCCGGCAGCACCCGCACCACGTCGCCCGGCTGCAGGCGGCGCACGGCCACCCGCTCGAACGACCCGTCGGCGCGCCGGCGCTCCACGCTGGCCGGCAGGCGGCGCATCAGCGCTTCCAGCGAGCCGGCGGTGCGGTCGCGCAGGCGCTGCTCGAGCAGGCGCCCGGACAGCAGGAAGAACACGAACATGGTGACCGAGTCGAACCAGACCTCGCTGCCCAGCGGACCGCCGGGGTCCACCGTGGCGGCGCTGCTGGCGCCGAAGGCGATCAGGATGCCCAGCGCCACCGGCACGTCCATGCCGATGCGGCGGTGGCGCAGGTCGCGCCAGGCGGAGGCGAAGAAGGGCTGGCAGGAGAACAGCAGCACCGGCACGGTGAGCATCCAGGACGCCCAGCGCAGCAGCGCCTCGATGTCCGGCGTCATCTCGCCCGGCTGCGCGACGTACGCCGGCACCGCGTACATCATCACCTGCATCATGCAGAAGCCCGCCACCAGCCAGCGCCACAGCAGGCGGCGGCGCTCCCGGTGGCGCGGCTGCGCCTGCAGTTCGTCGCCGGCGGGCAGGCCACGGTAGCCGGCGCGCTCCAGCGCGCGCCACCAGTCCGAAGGCTGCCCGAGCTGCGGCGTCCAGACGACCCGCGCCGTCGCGGTGCTGCCGTTGACCTGCACCGACTCGACGCCGGGCAGGCGGCCGATCGCCTGCTCGATGGTCAGCGTGCAGGCGGCGCAGTACATGCCGTCGATGGCGATGTACGACTCCCACCGGTCCTCGCTGCCCGGCACGCGCCGGCTGAATTCCTGCCACGCCTCGGGTTCGTCCAGCACCGGCGCCCAGGCTGCGGGCGCGGGCGCGCGGGCAGGCAGGGCAAGGGGGACGGAAGGCATGCGGCAGAGGGTACCGGCCACCTGCGGAGGCTCGCTTGACGTATGTCAACCGATCCGGACCGGTGCCGGCGTGCCCGGAGCCGGTCCGGCCGGCTTGACCGGAAGCAAGCAGCCGGGCACCGCCCGCGCTACGCTGCCGGCCTCTGCAGGAGCCATACGCCATGTACCAACGCATCCTCGTCGCCACCGACGATTCCCGCCTGTCGCGCAAGGCCGTCAAGTCCGCGATCGGCCTGGCCGCCGCGCTGCAGGCCGAACTGGTGATCGTGCACGTCGTGCCGCGCTATCCGGTGGCCTACTTCGAAGGCGCGGTGGCGATGCAGGCCGTGGACGTCGCCCGCATCGAGAAGCAGTGGGTGGAGAAAGGCCAGACGGTGGTGGATGCCGCGGCCCGCAGCGCTCAGGCCGCCGGCGTGTCGGCCCGTGGCGTCGTGGTCCAGTCCGACGCGGTGGCCGACGCCCTGCTGTCCGCGGCGAAGAAGCACCGCTGCGACCTGGTGGTCATGGCCTCGCACGGCCGCCGCGGGCTGCAGCGGGTGCTGCTCGGCAGCGAGACCCAGCACGTGCTCACGCGCGGCAACCTGCCGGTGCTGGTGCTACGCTAGCCGGGTCACCATCGACGAAACAAGGAAGAATACATGATGCGAATCGTCCTCGCCGCCGACGGCAGCAAGTACACCAAGAAGGCGCTGGCATTCCTGGCCACCCACGACACGCTGGCGGGCCCCGACGACGAGATCCTGGTCATCAACGTGCAGCCGGCCATGCCGCCGCGCGTGCGCAGCATGGTCGGCTCCGCGGCGGTGAACGACTACCACGAGGAAGAGGCCGAGAAGGTGCTGGCCCCGATCCGCAAGTTCCTCGAGCGCAAGGGCCTGCGCTTCCGCTGCGAGTGGAAGTCCGGCGAGCCGGCCTCGCAGATCATCGGCGCCGCCAAGCGCTTCGACGCGCACATGGTCGTCATGGGCACCCATGGCTACGGGATGATCGGCCGCGCCGTGATGGGCAGCGTGGCCCAGCGGGTGCTGGTGGACTCCACCGTCCCGGTGCTGCTGGTCAAGTAGGCGCCGCCGGGGGCAGCCCGCCCTGCCCCCGTTGACTTCAATCAACGGCCCCTGGCCGCCTTCCCCCTATCGTGGGGCGATGAAAGGCGCCTGGACGCTCACCTCCAAGCTGGTCGTCACGGGGATCACCTTCCTCGTGGTGGCACTCGCCTCCACCGGGCTGACGCTATGGGTGAGCTGGCACCTCGAAGGCGGGGCGGCGGCGGTCAACGAGGCCGGCCGGCTGCGGATGCTGACCTACCGCCTCGCCTCCACCGTGGAGCACGGCGACCGCGAAGGGGCCCGGCGCATCGTCCACACCTTCGACGGCATCCTGGACCTGCTGGGTGAAGGCGATCCGGGCCGGCCGCTGTTCGTGCCCTGGTCGCGCGCCTCCAGCGGGAGCTTCCAGGCCATCCGCACCCACTGGGCGCTGCTGCGCACCGGCTGGCTCGAGCCCTCGGCGCCGGCCACCGGCCAGCTGCAGGCCGACGCCGACGCCTTCGTGGGCGAGGTGGACGCCTTCGTCGCCGCCATCGAGCAGGAACTGGCGCGCTGGACCTCCGTGCTGCACGGCTTCCAGTTCCTGATGATGATGCTGGCGCTGGCCACCACCATCGTGCTGCTCTACACCGCCCACCTGCTGGTGCTGGACCCGCTGATCCGGCTGAGGACCGCCGTCGCCTCGCTGCGCGACGGCGACCTGGGCGCGCGGCTGGAAGTCGACCGCCGCGACGAGTTCGGCGAACTGGCCGAGGGCTTCAACGACATGGCCGGCCACCTGCAGGCGCTGTACGACAGCCTGGAGCAGCGGGTGCGCGAGAAGACCGCCACGCTGGAGGCGCAGCGCCGGCGCCTGGCCGACCTGTACGAGGTCAGCGCCTTCGCCGCCCGCGCCACCCAGATCGACGAACTCGCCCAGGGCTTCGCGCGGCGCATGCGGCGCATCACCGGCGCCCAGGCCGCGGCGGTGCGCTGGTCGGACGAAGGCAACAGCCGCTACGTGCTGCTCGCCTCCGACAACCTGCCCGCCGACATGGCGCGCGAGGAGGCCTGCGTGGAGACCGGCAGCTGCCTGTGCGGGCAGCCGCGGCAGGACGCGTCCGCCCGCATCATCCCGATCCACCCCGGTCCCTCCGCGCCGCTGGGCCACTGCGCGCGCCACGGCTACAGCGGGCTGGTGTCGGTGCCGATCCGCCTGCACGACCAGGCTCTGGGCGAGATCGACCTGTTCTTCACCGAGACGCCGGACCCGGCCGGCACCGACCGCGAGCTGCTGGAAGCGCTGGCCGGCCACCTGGCCGGCGCGATGGAGGGCCTGCGTGCGGGCGCGCTCGAGCGCGAGGCCGCCGTGGCCCAGGAGCGCACCCTGCTGGCCAGCGAGCTGCACGACTCGATCGCGCAATCGCTGGCGTTCCTGAAGATCCAGGTGCAGCTGCTGCGCTCGGCCCTGCAGCAGGGCGACCGCGCCGCGCTGGAGCGGGTGGCGGGCGAGCTGGACACCGGCGTGCGCGAGACCTATTCGGACGTGCGCGAGCTGCTGATGCATTTCCGCACCCGCACCAGCAGCGAGGACATCGCGCCGGCGCTGGAGACCACGCTGGCCAAGTTCGAGCACCAGACCGGCCTGCGCACGCAGCTGCGGGTGGACGGCCGCGGCGTCGCGCTGCCGCCCGACGTGCAGGTGCAGGTGCTGCACATCGTGCAGGAGGCGCTGTCCAACGTGCGCAAGCACGCCGGGGCGCGCGAGGTGCAGGTCGAGGTCACCTCCTCGCCGCACTGGCGCTTCGAGGTGCGCGACGACGGCCGGGGTTTCGCGGCCGCGGAGGCCCGGCCCGACGAGACCCACGTGGGCCTGCGCATCATGAAGGAAAGAGCCCAGCGAATAGGCGCCGAGGTACGGGTGCATTCCCATCCCGGCCACGGCTGCTCGGTGGTGCTGGAACTGCGCCCGGGCGGCACGGCGGGCGCTGTCGACCGGCACGAGGAGGCCACGGCATGAACGATCCGATCCGCCTGCTGGTGGTGGACGACCACACCCTGTTCCGGCGCGGCCTGGTGGCGCTGCTGGCCAGCCAGACCGGCGTCCAGGTGGTCGGGGAGGCGGCCGATGCGGGCCAGGCCGTACGCGAGGCGCAGCGGCTGCAGCCGGCCGTGATCCTGCTGGACAACCACCTGCCCGGCGTCACCGGCATCCAGGCGCTGGCCGGCTTGCGCGAGGCCTGCCCACAGGCGATGGTGCTGATGCTCACCGTGAGCGAGGACGAGCTGGACGTGCAGGCCGCCCTGCGCAACGGCGCCCAGGGCTACCTGCTCAAGACCATCGACGGCGAGGACCTGGTGGCCAGCATCCGCCGCGCCATGGCCGGCGAGACGGTGGTGAGCCCGGAGCTCACGCCCCGGCTGCTGGCGGCGATGCGGCAGCCGGCCGAAGCCCCGCCGGCCGATCCGCTGGCGGTGCTGTCGGCGCGCGAGCAGGAGGTGCTGCGCGAGATCGCGCGCGGCGCCAGCAACAAGGAGATCGCGCGCAGCCTGTCGATCGCCGAGACGACCGTGAAGATCCACGTGCAGAACATCCTGCGCAAGCTGAACCTGCATTCGCGGGTGCAGGCGGCGGTGTTCGCCAGCCGCTACGGGGAGGCCGGCGCCTGACGCGGCGCTACGGGGCGAGCGGCACCGACAGGGTCATGGCTGCGTTCCAGCCGGCCTGCGGGCCTTCTCGCAGCGCCAGGCCGAGCGACAGGCTGGCGCGCCGTGCCAGCGGCACCGCGGCGGCGAAGCGCCAGGCGGCGTCCGCCGCTTCCGCCTCCCACGCCCGCGAGCGCGTGTAGCTCAGGTCGGCCGTGAGACGCCGCCCCAGCTCCCAGCGGGTGCCGGCGCGCAGGGCGCTGCGCGGTTCGCCGCCGCCGGCCACGGTGGTGTAGCCGCGTTCGGCCGCATCCCAGGCCAGGTTCCAGCGCATGCCGTCCTCGCTGCGCACGAAGCCCATGCCCCAGCGCAGGCCCGAGCCGGCGGCATCGGCGGACTGCGCCAGCACGGCCTGCAGCATCCCGCCCGCGGCCGATTGCACCACTTCGACCCCGTGCGCCAGCCGCGAGGGCATCCATTCGGTGCGCGCTTCGGCGGTGAGCCCGGGCGCGAGCCCCAGCCGCCAGCCGCCCGCCGCATAGCCGGCGTCCTGGTCGCGCACACGGCCCAGCGCCACCTCGTAGTCGGTGGCGCCGGGCGCCAGCAGTTCCGGACCGCGCAGCGGCGTGTCGGTGGGCAGGGCGCCGGTGCCCAGCAGCGTGCGCGTGTCCTGCAGGGCGGTGCCGGCGGCGTCGCCGAAGCCGTGCTGAGGCGCCGCCGTTCCGGCGAAGGCGAGCCCGGGCAGGAACACGTCGTCGGCCCAGGACGGCGCGCGCAGGGCCAGCGGCCGGCCGAAGCGCAATCCCGTCAGCGGCACGTTCTGGCTCCAGCCGCCACCGCTGCCCTGGGTCTCGCCGAGGACCAGCGTGTGCAGCGGCCCCGGCACCTGCGCTTCCCAGTTCGCATCCAGCCAGTCCAGCCGCGCCCCGGAGGACGGGTCGATGCGCAGCCCGGCGCGCAGCTTGCCGGCGCCGGTCTCCAGCGCCCCGTCCAGCCGACCGGCCACGGGCTGGCCACCTTCGGCGGACAGCGGCTCGTACTGGATCTGCAGGCCCGGCGCAGGCCGCATCACGACGCCGGAGGGTGCCACCGGCGCGAGCGCGTGGGCGTCCTGCGCCCATGCACCCGCGCACGGCAGCAGCATCGCCGCGGACAGGGCGAGCCACGGGTGCAGGCGGGGGACACGGCGGGCGCAAGACATCGACAGCTCCTGGCGCGCGACATGCTAGCCGCCTGCCGGGCGAACCACCGATGTGCTACCCGCCCGGCGCGATCCGGCCGGCCCTCGCGTGAAGGATGTCGCAGGCGTGTCCGGCACCCGCCGACGGGCGCGGGCGCCGGACGCCCCCTGCGGCCCGCGCGTGATCCGGCGGCGGCGCACGCCACTAGTTCTTTCGGAGGAGCCGCCCTCCTCCTTCCGCGCAGCCCCGCCCCTGCCACCGGCGGATGTTCGCGCGGACGTCGACATCCGACAGTGGAGCCATCCCGAAAAGCCACTTCCGGAGTCACTCGTGTCAGCCGTCCTCAACCCCCCTCCCGCGCCATCCGCGGCCTCGCCCGCCGCGGCGACGTCCACGCGCAAGGCGTGGTCCGTGCTGGTCGCCAGCACGCTCGCCTTCACCGTCTGCTTCATGGTCTGGATGATGTTCGGCGTCATCGGCATCCCGATCAGGAAGCAGCTCGGGCTCAATGCCACCGAATTCGGGCTGCTCACCGCCATGCCGGTGCTCACCGGCTCGCTGGTGCGGGTGCCGCTGGGCATCTGGACCGACCGCTACGGCGGCCGCATCGTAATGACGGTGCTGATGGCCGCCACGGTGCCCGCGATCTGGCTGATGGCCTATGCCACCGAGTTCTGGCACTTCCTGGTGATCGGGCTGTTCGTCGGCCTGGCCGGCGGTTCGTTCTCGGTCGGCACGCCCTACGTGGCGCGCTGGTTCCCCAGGAACCGGCAGGGCATGGCGATGGGCGTGTACGGCGCCGGCAACTCCGGCTCCGCGGTCAACAAGTTCATCGCGCCGGCGATCCTGGTGGCCTTCGGCTGGACCGCGGTGCCGCTGGTCTACGCCGCGGTGATGCTGGGCACGGTGATCCTGTTCTGGATGTTCAGCTACAGCGACCCGGCGCACCTGGTGCCCAGCACGGTCCGCTTCTCGGACCAGCTCAAGGCGCTGAAGGATCCGCGGGTGCTGCGCTATTGCCAGTACTACAGCATCGTTTTCGGCGGCTACGTCGCCCTGGCGCTGTGGATGGTGCAGTACTACGTCGGCGAGTACGGACTGGACATCCGCGTGGCGGCGCTGCTGGCCGCCTGCTTCTCGCTGCCGGGCGGCGTGCTGCGCGCCATCGGCGGCGTGCTCTCGGACAAATACGGTGCCCACAGCGTGACCTGGTGGGTGATGTGGGTGAGCTGGATCTGCCTGTTCCTGCTGTCCTACCCGCAGACCGACTTCACCATCCTGACCGTCAACGGGCCCAAGACCTTCCACCTCGGCCTGGACGTGGTCAGCTTCACCGTGCTGATGTTCATCCTGGGCATCGCCTGGGCCTTCGGCAAGGCCAGCGTCTTCAAGTACATCAGCGACGACTACCCGAAGAACATCGGCGCCATCAGCGGCATCGTCGGCCTGGCCGGCGGCCTGGGCGGCTTCGTGCTGCCGATCCTGTTCGGCGCGCTGATGGACCTCACCGGCATCCGCTCCAGCGCCTTCATGCTGATGTACGGCGTGGTCTGGGTCTCGCTGATCTGGATGTACTTCACCGAAGTGCGCCGCACCCGCGTCATGGGCGCCGACGCCGCTCCCTCCCCCTCCCTCTGATTTCCCCCCACAGGAGTCCTTCCATGTCCTCCGCGCTCATCCGCAACTGGGACCCCGAGAACCTTTCCTTCTGGCGGCAACAGGGCCAGGCCGTGGCCCGCCGCAATCTCTGGATCTCGATCCCCGCGCTCACCCTCGCCTTCGCCGTCTGGATGGTCTGGTCGGTGGTGGTGGTGAACCTGCCGGCCGTCGGCTTCAAGTTCAGCACCAACCAGCTGTTCTGGCTGGCGGCGCTGCCGGCCCTGTGCGGCGCCACGCTGCGCATCTTCTACTCGTTCGCGGTGCCGATCTTCGGCGGCCGCCGCTGGACCGCCATCTCCACCGCCACGCTGCTGCTGCCCGCGCTGGGGATCGGCTTCGCGGTGCAGGACCCGACGGTGCCCTACGAAGTATTCGTGATCCTGGCGCTGCTGTGCGGTTTCGGGGGCGGCAACTTCGCCTCCAGCATGGCCAACATCAGCTTCTTCTACCCGAAGGCGCAGAAGGGCACGGCGCTCGGCCTGAACGCCGGCCTGGGCAACCTGGGCGTGTCCATCGTGCAGTTCGTGGTGCCGATGGTGATCACCGCCGGCGTGTTCGGCACGCTGGGCGGCGAGTCGCAGATCATCGTCAAGGGCGGCCAGCCGGCCTCGCTGTGGCTGCAGAACGCCGGCTTCATCTGGGTGCCCTTCATCGCGCTGTCGGCGCTGGCGGCCTGGTTCGGCATGAACGACCTGGCCGAGGCCAAGTCCTCGTTCGCCGACCAGGCGGTGATCTTCAAGCGCAAGCACAACTGGCTGATGTGCTGGCTGTACGTCGGCACCTTCGGCAGCTTCATCGGCTACTCGGCGGGCTTCCCGCTGCTGATCAAGAGCCAGTTCCCCGGCATCAACGCGCTGCAGTACGCCTGGATGGGACCGCTGGTGGGCGCGCTCGTGCGGCCGCTGGGCGGCTGGCTGTCGGACAAGCTGGGCGGCGCACGCGTCACCTTCTGGACCTTCCTCGCCATGATCGCGGGCGTGGTCGCCGTGCTGCAGTTCCTGCCCTCGGGCGGCAGCGGCGGCAGCTTCGCCGGCTTCCTGGTGTCCTTCATGGTGCTGTTCGCCGCCTCCGGCATCGGCAACGGTTCGACCTTCCGCATGATCCCGGTGATCTTCCTGACCGAGCGCCAGCGCGCAGCCGAAGGCAAGGGCGAGTACGCCCGCGAACAGGCGGTGCGCGACGCCAACAAGGAAGCGGCGGCCGTGCTGGGCTTCTCCTCGGCGATCGGCGCCTACGGCGGCTTCTTCATCCCCAAGAGCTACGGCACCTCGCTCGCCATGACGGGCGGCACCGAGGCGGCGCTGTACTGCTTCATCGCCTTCTACGTCACCTGCGTGGCCGTGACCTGGTGGTACTACAGCCGCCGCAACGCGCCCATGCCCTGCTAACGAGAAGAACCCGTCATGAGCCACTTCCTCGACCGACTCACCTACTTCTCGCAGGCGCGGGAATCGTTCGCCGACGGCCACGGCCAGGTCACGGGCGAAGACCGCACCTGGGAGGACGGCTACCGCAAGCGCTGGCAGCACGACAAGATCGTGCGCAGCACCCATGGCGTGAACTGCACCGGCTCCTGCTCGTGGAAGATCTACGTCAAGGGCGGCATCGTCACCTGGGAAACCCAGCAGACCGACTACCCACGCACGCGCTGGGACATGCCCAACCACGAGCCGCGCGGCTGCGCCCGCGGCGCCAGCTACAGCTGGTACCTGTACTCGGCCAACCGCGTGAAGTACCCGCTGGTGCGTGGCCGGCTGCTCAAGCTGTGGCGCAAGGCGCGGCTGACGATGGCGCCGGTGGAAGCCTGGGCCTGGATCGTCTCCGACGAGAGTCGGCGCCGCAGCTACCAGCAGGTGCGCGGCCTGGGCGGCTTCGCGCGCGCCAGCTGGGACGAGGTCGACGAGATCGTGGCCGCGTCCAACATCCACACCATCCGCCGGCACGGGCCGGACCGCATCATCGGCTTCTCGCCGATCCCGGCCATGTCCATGGTCAGCTACGCGGCCGGCTCGCGCTACCTGTCGCTGATCGGCGGCGTGTGCATGTCGTTCTACGACTGGTACTGCGACCTGCCGCCGTCCTCGCCGCAGATCTGGGGCGAGCAGACCGACGTGCCGGAATCGGCCGACTGGTACAACAGCAACTACATCATCGCCTGGGGTTCGAACGTGCCCCAGACCCGCACGCCCGACGCGCACTTCTTCACCGAGGTCCGCTACAAGGGCACCAAGACGGTCGCGATCACCCCCGACTACTCCGAGGTCGCCAAGCTGGCCGACCTGTGGATGCACCCCAAGCAGGGCACCGACGCCGCCGTGGCCATGGCCATGGGCCACGTGATCCTGAAGGAGTTCTACTTCGACAAGCGCAGCGCGTACTTCGACGACTACGCGCGCCGCTACACCGACCTCCCGATGCTGGTCCTGCTCAAGGAGCAGGTGCTGCCCTCGGGCGAGACGGTGATGGTGCCCGACCGCTACCTGCGCGCCTCCGACTTCAACGGCCGGCTCGGCCAGTCGAACAACCCGGAATGGAAGACGGTGGCCTTCGACCAGGACGGCAAGGTGGTGGTGCCCAAGGGCGCGATCGGCTTCCGCTGGGGCCCGGACGGCCGCCCCGACGCCGGCCAGTGGAACCTGCAGGCGGAGCAGGCGCGCCACGGCCAGGCCGTGCAGCTGAAGCTGTCGGTGCTGGAGGACGGGCAGTCGGGCCAGACCGCCCGCATCGGCTTCCCCTACTTCGGCGGCATCGCCCACGAGCACTTCCCGGCCAACGAGCAGGCCGGCGGCGACGTGCTGGTGCGCACGGTGCCGGTGCAGCGCATCCGCCTGGGCAAGGAAGGCGAGGAGCGCCACGCCATGGTCGCCACGGTGTTCGACCTGCAGGCGGCCCAGTACGGCGTGGCGCGCGGGCTGCCCGGCGAGTTCGCGGCGAAGAGCTACGACGAGGACACGCCCTACACCCCGGCCTGGCAGGAAAGCATCACCGGCGTGCCGCGCGAGCAGGTGATCACGGTCGCGCGCCAGTTCGCCGACAACGCCGACAAGACCCAGGGCCGCTCGATGGTGATCATCGGCGCCGCCATGAACCACTGGTACCACAGTGACATGAACTACCGCGGCGTCATCAACATGCTGATGCTGTGCGGCTGCATCGGCCAGTCGGGCGGCGGCTGGGCGCACTACGTGGGCCAGGAGAAGCTGCGCCCGCAGACCGGCTGGACGGCGCTGGCCTTCGCGCTCGACTGGATCCGGCCGCCGCGGCAGATGAACTCCACCAGCTTCTGGTACGCCCACACCGACCAGTGGCGCTACGAGAAGCTGGGGGTGGAGGAGGTGCTCTCGCCGCTAGCCGACCCGAAGCAGTTCTCCGGCAGCCTGATCGACTACAACGTGCGCGCCGAGCGCATGGGCTGGCTGCCCTCGGCGCCGCAGCTGCAGACCAACCCGCTGCAGGTGGTCAAGGACGCGGACGGCGGCGACGTCAAGGACTACGTGGTGCGGGCGCTGAAGGACGGCACCCTGCGCATGTCGTGCGAGGACCCGGACCATCCGTCCAACTGGCCGCGCAACCTGTTCGTCTGGCGCTCCAACATCCTGGGCTCCTCCGGCAAGGGCCACGAGTACTTCCTCAAGCACCTGCTGGGCACCTCGCACGGCGTGCAGGGCAAGGACCTGGGCCACGACGATGCCAAGCCGCGCGAGGTGGTCTGGCACGACAAGGCGCCGGAAGGCAAGCTGGACCTGGTGGTCACGCTGGACTTCCGCCTGAGCACGACCTGCCTGTATTCGGACATCGTGCTGCCCACCGCCACCTGGTACGAGAAAAACGACCTCAACACCAGCGACATGCACCCCTTCATCCACCCGCTGTCCACCGCGGTGGACCCGGCCTGGGAAGCGCGCAGTGACTGGGAGATCTACAAGGGCTTCGCCCGCAAGTTCAGCGAACTCGCGCCCGGCCACCTCGGCGTGGAGAAGGAGGTGGTGCTCTCGCCGCTGATGCACGACACGCCGGCCGAACTGGCCCAGGCCATCGGCGTGCAGGACTGGAAGCGGGGCGAGTGCGAGCTCATTCCGGGCAAGACGGCCCCCAACATCGCCGTGGTCGAGCGCGACTACCCCAATGTCTACAAGCGCTTCACGGCGCTCGGCCCGCTGATGGAGAAGGTGGGCAACGGCGGCAAGGGCATCGCCTGGAACACGCGCGACGAGGTCGAGCAGCTCGGCCAGCTCAATGGCCGGGTGCTGGAGGACGGCGCCACCAAGGGCATGCCGAGGATCCAGAGCGACATCGACGCCTGCGAGGTGATCCTGCAGCTGGCGCCCGAGACCAACGGCCACGTCGCCGTCAAGGCCTGGGAGGCGCTGTCGAAGGCCACCGGGCGCGACCACGCGCACCTGGCGCTGCACCGCGAGGACGAGAAGATCCGCTTCCGCGACGTGCAGGCGCAGCCGCGCAAGATCATCTCCTCGCCGACCTGGAGCGGGCTGGAGAGCGAGAAGGTCTCCTACAACGCCGGCTACACCAACGTGCACGAGCTGATCCCCTGGCGCACCCTCACCGGCCGCCAGCAGTTCTTCCTGGACCACCCGTGGATGACGGCCTTCGGCGAGCAGCTCTCGACCTACCGGCCGCCGGTGGACCTGAAGACGACCGGGACCATCGCGGGCATCAAGCCGAACGGCCACCGCGAGATCCAGCTGAACTTCATCACGCCGCACCAGAAGTGGGGGATCCACTCCACCTACAGCGACAACCTGATCATGCTCACGCTCAACCGCGGCGGGCCGGTGGTCTGGCTGTCGGAGGACGACGCGAAGGAGGCCGGCATCGTCGACAACGACTGGGTCGAGCTGTTCAACGTGAACGGCGCCATCACCGCCCGCGCGGTGGTCAGCCAGCGCGTGAACCCCGGCATGGTGCTGATGTACCACGCGCAGGAAAAGATCGTGAACACGCCCGGCTCGGAGATCACCGGCGCGCGCGGCGGCATCCACAACTCGGTGACCCGCATCGTGGTCAAGCCGACCCACATGATCGGCGGCTACGCGCAGTTCAGCTACGGCTTCAACTACTACGGAACCATCGGCACCAACCGGGACGAGTTCGTGGTGGTCCGCAAGATGGACAGGGTCGACTGGTTGGACAGCGAGACCGAACTTGAAGGAGCACAGGCATGAGAGTCCGCGCCCAGATCGGCATGGTCCTGAACCTGGACAAGTGCATCGGCTGCCACACCTGCAGCGTGACCTGCAAGAACGTCTGGACCTCGCGCCCCGGCGTCGAGTACGCCTGGTTCAACAACGTCGAGACCAAGCCCGGCATCGGCTGCCCGAAGGAATGGGAGAACCAGGACAGATGGAACGGCGGCTGGGTGCGCCGGCCCGACGGCTCGATCGAGCCGCGCCAGGGCGGCAAGTGGAAGCTGCTGATGCGCATCTTCGCCAACCCCAACCTGCCGCAGATCGACGACTACTACGAGCCCTTCACCTTCGACTACGAGCACCTGCAGTCGGCGCCGGAGATGAAGGCGGCGCCGACTGCGCGCCCCCGCAGCCTGGTCACCGGCCAGCGCATGCAGAAGATCGAGTGGGGCCCCAACTGGGAGGAGATCCTGGGCGGCGAGTTCGCCAAGCGCAGCAAAGACGCCAACCTCGCAAACTTCGAGCAGGTCCAGAAGGACATGGTCGGCCAATTCGAGAACACCTTCATGATGTACCTGCCGCGCCTGTGCGAGCACTGCCTCAACCCGGCGTGCGTGGCCTCCTGCCCGTCCGGCTCGATCTACAAGCGCGAGGAGGACGGCATCGTCCTGATCGACCAGGACAAGTGCCGCGGCTGGCGCATGTGCGTATCGGGCTGCCCCTACAAGAAGATCTACTACAACTGGCAGACCGGCAAGGCCGAGAAGTGCATCTTCTGCTACCCGCGCATCGAGGCCGGCCAGCCGACCGTGTGCTCGGAGACCTGCGTCGGCCGCATCCGCTACCTGGGCGTGGTGCTCTATGACGCCGACCGGATCGAGCAGGCCGCCAGCGTGCCCAACGAGCAGGACCTGTACGAGGCCCAGCTCGGCGTGTTCCTCGACCCCAACGACCCCGAGGTGATCGCCGCGGCGCGCCGCGACGGCATCCCGGAGGCCTGGATCGAGGGAGCGAAGAACAGCCCGGTGTGGAAGATGGCGATGGACTGGAAGGTCGCGCTGCCGCTGCACCCCGAGTACCGCACCCTGCCCATGGTCTGGTACGTGCCGCCGCTGTCGCCCATCACCTCCGCGGCGCACGCCGGCCACCTCGGCGCCAACGGCGAGCTGCCCGACGTGGCGCAGATGCGCATCCCGCTGCAGTACCTGGCCAACCTGCTGACCGCCGGCCAGACCGGCCCGGTGATCCGCGCGCTCGAGCGCATGCTGGCCATGCGCGCCTTCCAGCGCGGCAAGCACGTGGACGGGCAGGAGAACCTGGCGGTGCTCAAGCAGGTCGGCCTGACCGCCGCGCAGGTCGAGGAGATGTACCGCGTGATGGCGATCGCCAACTACGAGGACCGCTTCGTCATCCCCAGCAGCCACCGCGAATACGCCGAGAACGCCTTCGACATGAAGGGCGGCTGCGGCTTCTCCTTCGGCAACGGCTGCTCCGACGGCCAGAGCGAGGCCAGCCTGTTCGGCGGAAAGAAGAAGCGGACCATCCCGATCAAGGTGGAGGAGGTGTGAGGATGAAGGCCAACAAGCACACCCTGCGCGCCCTGTCGCTGCTGCTGCAGTACCCCGACGCGCAACTGCGGCAGCTGCTGCCGCGGCTGCCCGACGCCATCGACGCCGAGGGCGCGCTGCCCGCGGGCCGCCGCGCCGAGATCCGCGCGCTGGTGGACGCCATGCAGCGCACCGACGCGATCGAGCTGGAGACCCGCTACGTCGACCTGTTCGACCGCGGCCGCGCCACCTCGCTGCACCTGTTCGAGCACGTGCACGGCGACTCGCGCGACCGCGGCCCGGCCATGGTCGACCTCGTGAAGCACTACGAGGCCGCCGGCCTGGACCTCGGCGCCCAGGAGCTGCCCGACCACCTGTGCGTGGTGCTGGAGTTCGCCTCCACGCAGCCGCCGGCCGCCGCGCGCGAGTTCCTGGGCGAAATGGCGCACATCCTGAACGCCATCTTCAGCGCCCTGCGCCAGCGTGACAGCGCCTACGCCACCGTGCTGGCCGCGGTGCTGGAGCTGGCCGGCCAGCGCCCCGAGGCCGTGCCGGTGCCTCCCGACGAGCCGCTGGATGCCAGCTGGGCCGAGCCGGTCGCCTTCGACGGCTGCTCGGTCCGCGGCCAGGCGGCGCCCGGCCAACCCCGACCGGTGCACGTGGTGCGCCGCTCCGCATCGCAATCCCAAGGAGTGCGCGCATGAACGCCCTCGACACCTTCCTGTTCGGCTACTACCCGTACATCTGCCTGACGGTGTTCCTGCTCGGCAGCCTGGTCCGCTTCGACCGCGAGCAGTACACGTGGAAGAGCGACAGCTCTCAGCTGCTGCGCGCCGGGTCGCTGCGCTGGGGCAGCAACCTGTTCCACCTCGGCGTGCTGTTCCTGTTCGCCGGCCACACGGTGGGCATGCTGACGCCGCACTTCGTCTACGAGCCCTTCATCAGCCCCGGCGGCAAGCAGCTGGTGGCGATGGTCTCGGGCGGCCTGTTCGGGCTGCTCGGCTTCATCGGCGTGACGATGCTCCTGCACCGCCGGATGTGGGATTCACGCATCCGCGCGACCTCGCGCACCGCCGACATCGTGCTGCTGTGGCTGCTGTGGCTGCAGTTCGCGCTCGGCCTGGCCACCATCCCGCTGTCGGCGCAGCACCTGGACGGCGGGATGATGATGAAGCTGGCCGAGTGGGCCCAGCGCATCGTCACCTTCCGCGCCGGCGCCGTGGACCTGTTGGCGGATGCCGGCTGGGTGTTCCGGGCCCACATGGCGCTGGGCATGACGATCTTCCTGGTGTTCCCCTTCACCCGGCTGGTGCACGTGTGGAGCGGCTTCGGCACCCTGGCCTACGTCGCCCGGCCATACCAGCTGGTGCGCACCCGGCGCGCGCTGCACCGCTCGCCCGGCACCGCCGCTGCGGCGGCCCCCGCGCCGCACGGCGCCGTCCAGCCCGCCCCAGTGCTGGCCTCTTCGAGGAGCACGTCATGAGCGATGGACACGGATCCGGCGGCTGCGGCGGCCAGGGCCCCTGCGGCTGCGGCGGACAAACCCCGGCGGCGACGGCCTCCGTCAACGGCCTGCCCCTGCATGCCGCCGACGAGGCGCTGGCCGAGGAGGAACTGCGCGAGCGTGCCTGGACCGAGCTGCTGCGGCAGGAAGCGGTGCGCCAGGGCCTGCTGCCGGACGTGCTGGTGCTGCGCGCGCCCGTGCTGACCTCCGCCGAGGAGGCGGTGATCGAGGCCATGGTGGAGCACGAGGTCCCCACGCGCCAGCCCTCCCGCGAGGAAGCGCTGCGCTATTACGAAGGCCACCAGGAGCGCTTCGTCGAGGGTGCCAAGGCCTGGCTGCGCCACATCCTGTTCGCGGTGACCGACGGCGTCCCGGTTCCGGCGCTGGCGGCACGCGCCGAGCAGGCGCTGCTCGAACTCACGCGAAAGGACGCCTCGCCGCAGCGCTTCGGCGAACTGGCACGGGAGCTGTCCAACTGCCCGACCGGCGCCCACGGCGGCGAGCTGGGCTGGCTGGGCCCGCGCGACATCGCACCGGAACTGGCGCAGGAGCTGTTCCACGCGCCGGGCGCGCTGCGGCACGTGGGGCTGAAGCCGAGGCTGCTGCACAGCCGCTTCGGCTTCCACATCCTGGACGTGCGCGAGCGCCGCCCGGGCCGGCTGCCCGCCTTCGAGGAGGTCCGGGAACGCATCGCCCTGCAGCTCGCCCAGCAGAACCGCGCCCGCGCGCTGCACCAGTACATCCGCCTGCTGGCCGGCCGCAGCGTGGTCGAGGGCGTCGAGCTGGAGACGGCGGACTCGCCGCTGCTGCAATGACGCCGTCCTGCAGCGCAGGCGGCGAGGCCCTGCTGGAGCGCCTGCGTTCCTTCCAGTCCGACTACTTCCCGCGCCACCAGCAGCGCTTCCAGGACCTGGTGGCGCAGGGCCAGCACCCCAAGACGCTGTTCATCGGCTGCTCCGACTCGCGCCTGGTGCCCTACCTGCTGACCGGCGCCGGCCCGGGCGAGCTGTTCATGGTGCGCAACGTCGGCGCGCTGGTGCCGCCCTACGACGGCTCGCAGGGGCTGCACGGCACCATGGCGGCCGTGGAGTTCGCCGTGCTGGCGCTCGAGGTGGAGCACATCGTGGTGTGCGGCCACAGCCATTGCGGCGCCATCCGCGCCATCTACGAAGGCGCGCCCGAACGGGCGGTGGTGCTCCGCGAGTGGCTGAAGCTCGCCACCGACGCCGTGCTGCCGGTGCGCGCCACGCCGGAGGCGCTGCGCCGCACCGAGCAGCGCTCGGTGGCGCTGCAGCTGGAGCGGCTGATGGACTACCCGATGGTGCGCGAGCGCGTCGAGGCCGGGCGCCTCGCGCTGCACGGCTGGCACTACGTGATCGAGACCGGCGAGGTGCACGTCATTGACGCCGCGCAAGGGCGCTTCGTTCCGGCCGCGCAGGCCTCCGCAAAACCCCATCCCCACGGCGTGGAGTCGCCGCCCCCGGCTGCATACTCGGCGGCATGAGCCTCGTCCGACGACTGCTGGAGACCCTGCGCGGCGCCTTCGCCTTCACCCTGCTGGCCCTCAACACCCTGGTCTGGTGCCTGCTGCTGTTCGCACTGGCGCTGGTCAAGCTGGCCCTGCCCTTCGAGCCTGTGCGCCGCGTGCTCGACCGGGCCCTCAACGCGGTGGCCACCGCCTGGATCACCTGCAACACGGGCTGGATGCGGTTGACGCAAGGAACCCGCTGGGCGGTCGAAGGCGCCGAGGTGCTCGAGCCGGGCGGCTGGTACCTGGTCAACAGCAACCACCAGAGCTGGGTCGACATCTTCGTGCTGCAGCGGGTGCTGAGCCGGCGCATCCCGCTGCTGAAGTTCTTCCTCAAGCAGGAACTGATCTACGTGCCGGTGATCGGGCTGGCCTGGTGGGCGCTGGATTTCCCCTTCATGAAGCGCCACGGCAAGGCCGCGCTGCGGGCCAACCCCGGGCTGCGCCGGCAGGACGCCGAGACCACCCGCCGCGCCTGCGAGAAGTTCGCCCGCACGCCCACCAGCGTCACCAACTTCGCCGAAGGCACCCGCTTCACCGCGGCCAAGCACCGCGGCCAGGCCTCGCCCTACCGCCATCTGCTCAAGCCCAAGGCCGGCGCGCTGGCGTTCGCGCTGGGGGCACTGGGCACGCGCTTCCACAGCCTGGTGGACGCCACCATCGTGTATCCAGCCGGCGTGCCCACCTTCTGGGACTTCCTGTGCGGCCGGGTGCCCGAGGTGCGGGTGCACGTGCGCGAACTCGAGATCCCCGGGGTGTTCTGCAGCGGCGACTACGAGGCCGACCCGGCGCTGCGCAGCGCCTTCCACCAGTGGCTGGACCAGATCTGGCGCGAGAAGGACCGGCGCATAGCGACCATGCTCGGCGAGCCCGCGCTGGCGTAGCCCTCCGTTCCGCCGCCCTCCCATTGAGCTTGCGCAAGGCGTAAGCCGAAGGCGCTGGCTAACCTGCCTGCGACATCCAACCGAAACAGGAGTCGAGATGAGCGTCGCAAGCACCGACCAGGCCCTGAGAATCCGCCCACTGGCCCGCGAGGACCTGGCCGAGGTGATCGCGATCGACGCGTCGCTCGAAGGGCGATCGCGCCGCACCTACGTGGAGCGCCGCCTCTCGGCCGCGCTGCGCGAGCCGGCGCTGCACGCGCAATTCGCGGCCTGCGACGAGCGGGGATTGACGGGCTACATCCTCGCGCGCGTGCTGGCCGGGGAGTTCGGCCGCAGCAAGGCCTCGCTGCGGCTGGAACTGGTCGGCGTGCGCCCCGACGCGCCGCGCCGGGGTACCGGCCGCCAGCTGTTCGCCGCGCTCGCGCAATGGGCCGCACGCCACGACATCGACGTGCTGCACACGACGGCGCACTGGACCCACGCGCGCATGCTCGGCTGGCTGGCCGCGATGGGCTTCCGGCTGGCACCCGAAGTCGTGCTGGACATCGGCGTGGACGCCGCGCCCTCGCCGGAAGAACCGGCCATCACCCTGGACGATGGCGGACCGGGCCACGAGGTGAACTTCGGTGCGCCGGAGGCGAACGACCACGAGCGCATGGCGCGCGGCGTGGTCGACATCCGCCCGCTGGCCCCCGCCGACCTGCACGAGATCCTGCGGATCGATCGCGTCATTACCGGCCACGACCGCAGCGAGTACCTGGGCGCGCTGCTGGCGGAGTCGACGGAAGCATCGAGGACGCGCGTCTCGCTGGTGGGCTGCCTGGACGGCGCGGTCGTCGGCTTCGTGATGGCGCGGGCCGACATCGGCGACTTCGGCCGCACCGAGCCGGTGGCCGTGGTCGACACCGTCGGCGTCGATCCGGACTACGCGGAGCGTGGCATCGGCCGGCGCCTGCTCGAGCGGCTGTTCGCCAACGTCGGGCAGCTGCAGGTCGAGCGGGTGGAAACCATGGTCCGGGTGTCCGACCTGGAGCTGCTGGGCTTCTTCCAGCGCCTCGCCTTCACGCCATCGCAGCGGCTGGCCTTCGTGCGCCAAGCCGCGGGCTGACCGTCAGCCGCGACGCGCCGCTTCGATGGCGGCGATGTCGATCTTGCCCATCTCCATCATCGCGTCGAAGGCCCGCTTCGCAGCGGCGGGGTCGGGATCCGCGATCGCCTCGGTGAGGGCCCGCGGCGTGATCTGCCAGGACAGGCCCCACTTGTCCTTGCACCAGCCGCAGGCGCTTTCCTGGCCGCCGTTGCCGACGATGGCGTTCCACAGGCGATCCGTCTCGGCCTGGTCCTCGGTCGCCACCTGGAACGAGAAGGCTTCGCTGTGCCGGAAAGCCGGTCCACCGTTCAGGCCCAGGCAGGGAATGCCGAGCACCGTGAACTCGACCGTCAGCACGTCGCCCTGCTTGCCGGACGGGAAGTCGCCGGGCGCGCGCAGGACCCGGCCCACCGCGCTGTCCGGGAAGGTGGCTGCGTAGAACTGCGCGGCCTCCAGGGCCGTGCCGTCGTACCAGAGACAGATGGTGTTCTTGGCCGTCACTTGTCGATCTCCCAAGGCAGAAGAGTTGGGGCGTCCGGGCTCGAACGCCGGTCGCGAAAACAGTCTGCCACGCTTCGAGAGGCCGAGCAGGCACGACCGGAGGCGGCCTCGGCCGTATCGCAGCCGATAATCGGCGCCCCTCCCTCCTTCCCCTTTCCCCTCCGTGACCACCACCCCCGCTGCCGAGCCCGGCCCCCTTACGCCCGGCGATTTCGACGCGCTGGACGACGAGCTCGACCGGATGCGCGAGCACGACGACGAAATCCCGCAGTGGGAGTTCTGCGAAGGCTTCCTTGCCGCGCTGGTCTGCATGCGCCGCGAGGTGCCGGCCGAGGAGTACTGGCCCGTGCTGCTGGGCGAAGACTTCCGGCCCATGGAGCACATGGAATTCGTCTGGCGCTGGCGCCGCCGCTGGCAGGAGATCGCCGTCGCGCTGGACCAGCCGGTGGAGGAACTGGAGGACGAGCGCACCTACCATCCGGAAGCGCTGGACGTGCGCGGTGCCATCCTGGCGCTGCCGCCCGAGGAGCGTTCGGAGGGCGATCTCGCCGAGGCGCCCGCCTACGCCCAGATCTGGGCACTGGGCTTCATGTATGCCGTGGAGAACTGGCCGCAGGACTGGCAGCCGCCGCGAGACGACGAAGCGGCCGGGATGCTGGATGCGGCCCTGCAGGACATCGTCACCCTGACCGAGGACGACACCGGCGAGCCTGCGCTGTCCATGTACGCCGAGGACGGGCCGCCCAGCGTCAGCGAACAGCGGCTCGACGCCCTCGCCGCCGGCATCTGGGCGGTCTACGCCCTGCGCCAGCTGTGGCGCAGCCTGGGCCCGCGCATCGAACCGATACGCAAGCAGCCCGAGCCGGGCCGCAACGACCCCTGCCCCTGCGGCAGCGGGAAGAAGTACAAGAAGTGCCATGGGGCGGGCTGACCGTCCACCCGGACATGCAGCTCGACTACCTGATCTTCGACTGCACGGAAGAGGAAACGGGGTCCTGCAGCTTCGACGCGATGGCGTCCGTGCTGCCGGGGCGGCTTGCAGCGCTGGTCCATGAGGTCGAAGCCGTGCTGGGATGGGCCTGCCACACCTTCGGAGCGCCGGTTCCTGATGCGGACACCGGCGGATGGGATTTCGAGTTGCAGGCGACGAGCGAAGCCGGCGGGACGCTGCCGATCGTTTTCGACCTGGAACGCGGCCGGCTCAGCTTGCCGACCGCCTCCGAGGGCCGCATCACGCTCACGCTGACCCTCAGCGGTTCGCCTGCCTTTGGCGAAGCGTTCCGGGACGCCTTTCCCGACGCCGCGTGATGCGGCTGGCCTGCCACGGCAACGCCTCAGGTCACCACCAGGTAGAGCGTCACCAGGATGCAGATGCCCGTGACGATGGCCCAGATGGCGGGCCAGCTGTCGCCTTCCTTGGTGTCCTGCACCGACAGGCTCTTCATCGGGTCGGTGCCGTGGAAGTCCTTGCCGTAGGTCTCGTCGGTGGTGCGGTGCAGGGCCGGGTTGAGTCCTTCGCGGCTGGCCGCGTCGTCACTCGCCGGGGGTGTGGTCGTCATGCGGTTCCTCCTGCGCGGGAGCGGGAGCCGGCGGTGCGCGACGCAGGCTCCAGCGGACCATGAATTCGAGGCAGGCCTCTGCCGGATCGTCGGCACCGGGCAGGCGCGACATCAGCTCGACCCAATCCTCCGGCGAAGCATGCCGCTCGAAGCGCGACACGGCAAGGCGGGCAAACGCCGCCGGCTCCGCGCCCGCGGCCTCGATCTCGCGGACCAGGCGCGCCGGCAGCACGGCCTCGGCGCCCTGCGCCTGGCCCAGCAGGTCACCGAGCATCACCACAACTGCGCCTCCAGCTCGTCCTTGCCGAGCGCCACGCCTTCCAGCGTCGCGGCCTCGGCGAGCGAAGCGGTGAAGCGAGCCGCCGCCAGCGTCCAGGCGCGCGCCTCCAGCATGTCGGCGATGCGCGATTCGACCAGCTCGAACGGCAACTGCCGCCCCGGGATGCGCCGGTCCAGCCGCAGCACGTGCCAGCCGAAGCGCGAGCGCACCGGTTCGCGCCCCGTCATGCCCTCGGGCAGCGCCTCGATCGCGGACTGCACCGCCGGCACCAGCTCGCCCGGCTGCAGCTGCCCCAGCGAGCCGCCTTGCATCTTCGAGGGGCAGCTGGAGAAGGCCTGCGCCGCTTCCGCGAACGCCGCCGGGTCGTCGCCGACTTCGCGCGCGATCGTCGCGGCCTGGTGCCGCGCCGCGTCCCAGCCGGCTTCGTCGTCGCCGCCCGGCTCGACCAGGATGTGGCGCGCCTCCAGCAGCGGCGGCGTGCGGAAGCGCTCGCGCTGCTGCTCGTAGACCCGCAGGCACTCCTCGCGCGTGGGCGAGGACGGCGCTGCCTGCGTCTCCAGCACGGCGCGGATCAGCGCTTCCTCGTCGACTTCGCGCCGGCCGGCCTCGTCGGTCTCGGGCTCGGCCGCCAGCCCCAGGCGATGCGCCTCCTGCAGCAGCAGTTCGCGGATCGCCAGCGCTCGCGCCGCGGCGCGCCAGGCGCTGGCCGGGTCGGGCGCCGGATGCTGCTGCGCCTCCTCGGCGATGGCCTCCGGCGCGATCACCGTGCCGTTGACGCGCACCGCCACGTAGGCCGGCGGCTCGGCACCCGGGCGGCCGCGCCGGTGGACGTGGATGGTGGCGGTGGTCCCGCCCCCGCTCCCGCCGCCGCAACCCCCGCTGGCGCAGGCCGAGGGCATCTGCGGCTCGGGCCGCGGCACGGGGCGTTCGGTCAGATCTGCGCTCATGTCGGCTGCCCGCTTTGCGACTGCGCCCGCGTCACCACCTCGCTGGCATAGGGCTGGCCCAGGCCGGTCGGATCGGAGGGCGGTGCCTTGCGTCCCACCGGCGCCCGCGCGCGGGCGATCTGGTAGCCCGGCCGCAGCAGGAACCAGATCGGCACGCTCCAGATGTGGATCAGGCGCGTGAAGGGCGTGATCAGGAACAGCACCAGGCCCAGCACGATGTGCAGCTTGAAGATCACGCCCACCTCGTCGAGCTGGCCGGCGGCGGCCGGGTCCAGCACCAGGATGCCGTGCGCCCAGCCCATGAGCTGCACCATCTCGCTGCCGTCCAGGTGCTGCATGCTCCAGTAGACGGTGCCCACGCCCATCACCAGCTGGACCCAGATCAGCACCAGCACCGCGATGTCGCCCCAGGACGAGCTGCGCCTGATGCGCACATCGAACAGCCGCCGGTGCAGCAGCAGCGTGCAGCCGACCAGCGCCGAGACCCCGGCGATGCCGCCCACCAGCATGGCCATCATCTGCTTGGTCTGGTTGGTGAAACCGACCGCATGGAACACCCACACCGGCGTGAGCAGCCCCACGAAGTGGCCGAAGAACAGCACGATCACGCCCAGGTGGAACAGGTTGGAGCCGATCAGCATCTGCTTGCGGCGCAGGAACTGGCTGGACTGCGAGCGCCAGCCGTACTGGTCCTTGTCGAAGCGCAGGATGCTGCCGACGATCATCACGATCACGGCCACGTACGGGAACCACCCGAACGCGAGCTGGTTGAGGTAGTCGTTCATCGCCTGCTCCTTCTAGCGTCCCATCACGGCCTTGAGCCGCTGCACGATGCCGCCACCGGCTTGCGGCGCCGGGGCGCCGCTGAAGGTCACCGGCTCCTCCTGCCAGGTCTCGTCCAGCGACTTCGCCTCCTGTGCGGCCAGCCGCCGCCGCACCTCGTCCAGCGCTTCGGCGTCGGGCGCGCCCTCGCCCAAGGCCAGCAGCGCCGTGAACACGGCGGCATACGGCGTGCCGCGCTGCTGCAGCCGCTCGGCCAGGGCCGCGAACACGTGCGCCGGTTGCCCCAGCCAGTCGCGCGCCTCGCGCCGCGGCAGGAAGGACACGAACTCGAGGAACAGCGGCACGTAGTCCGGCAGCTCCGTCCCCTGCAGCAGGAAGCCGTGTTCCTGGTAGCGCTGCGCCAGGTCCACCAGCGCCTGGCCGCGCTCGCGGCTCTCGCCGTGCACGTGCTCGAACAAGTGCAGCGACAGCGCGCCTGAGCTGTCGAACAGGGCGCTGTAGCGCTCCTGCAGCTCGTAGACGTCGTCGCCGGCCAGCTGCACCAGCAGCGGTTCGAGCGCGCGCAGCTCGGCGGCCGACAGCTCGCCCTCGGTTTCCAGCGCGGCCCGGATCTCCGATACCGCGGCCTGCAGGTCCGCGCTGGGATAGCCCAGCAGCGCGCTCAATGCCTTGGTGGTGCGGTTCATGTCGGCACGTCCATGTTCTTGTGCCGCGGCGTCTGCTTGGGTCCGCCGCCGAACAGGTTGAGGCCGCTGCGGCCCTCGGTCTGGTCGCGGAAGCCGAAGCCGGTGGAGCCGCGCAGCCAGTACGCGTCCTCCTCCAGTTCGCGCCGCACCGTCGGGATCACGTAGCGGTCCTCGTAGTTGGCGATCGCCATCACCTGGTACATGTCCTCCAGCGTCGCGGTGGTCAGCCCCACGCGCTGGGCGATCGCCTCGTCGATGCGGCCGTCGACGCGCTTGGCGCGCATGTAGGCGCGCATGGCCAGCATGCGCTCCAGCGCGGCGGCCACCGGCCCCTCGTCGCCGGCCGTGAGCAGGTTGGCCAGGTAGCGCAGCGGGATGCGCAGCGAGCGCACGTCCGGCATGCCGTCCAGCGCCGACAGCTTGCCGGCCTCGGCCGCCGATTGGATCGGCGACAGCGGCGGGATGTACCAGACCATGGGCAGGGTGCGGTACTCCGGATGCAGCGGGAAGGCGACCCGCCACTCCTTCATCATCTTGTAGACCGGCGAGCGCAGCGCCGCCTCGATCCACTGGCGAGGCACGCCGTCGTGCGCCGCCTGCTTCTGGACCTCGGGGTCGCGCGGATCGAGGATCAGGTCCAGCTGCGCCTGGTACAGCGCCTTCGGATCCTCCACCGAGGCCGCCGCCTCGATGCGGTCGGCGTCGTAGAGCACCACGCTGAGGTAGCGGATGCGGCCCACGCAGGTCTCCGAGCACACCGTCGGCTGGCCCGTCTCGATGCGCGGGAAGCAGAAGATGCACTTCTCGCTCTTGCCGGAGGACCAGTTGTAGTAGATCTTCTTGTACGGGCAGCCCGACACGCACATGCGCCAGCCGCGGCACTTCTCCTGGTCGATCAGCACGATGCCGTCTTCCGCCCGCTTGTAGATCGCGCCCGAGGGGCAGGAAGCCACGCAGGAGGGATTGAGGCAGTGCTCGCACAGGCGCGGCAGGTACATCAGGAAGGTCTGCTCGAACTGGCCGTAGATCTCCTTCTGGATGCCCTCGAAGTTCCGGTCGTGCGAGCGCTTGGCGAACTCGCCGCCCAGCATGTCCTCCCAGTTGCCGCTCCACTCGATCTTGTTCAGCACCTCGCCGGTGACCAGCGAGCGCGGCTTGGCCACCGGCTGCGCCTGCAGCTCGCCGGCGTTCTGCAGCCAGCCGTACTCGTAGGTGTAGGGCTCGTAGAAGTCGTCGATCTCCGGCAGGTGCGGGTTGGCGAAGATCTTGGCCAGGATGCGCCACTTGGACCCCAGGCACGGCTCGATGCGGCCGTTCTTCTTGCGCACCCAGCCGCCGCGCCAGCGCTCCTGGTTCTCCCAGTCCTTGGGGTAGCCGATGCCGGGCTTGGACTCGACGTTGTTGAACCAGGCGTACTCCTGCCCCTCGCGGTTGGTCCAGACGTTCTTGCAGGTGATGGAACAGGTATGGCAGCCGATGCACTTGTCCAGGTTCAGCACCATCGGGATCTGCGCGCGGACTTTCATCGCAGCACCTCCTTGCGGGCGACCACGCCCTTGCCCCAGTCGGCGCTGCCGCCGCCCGTGTGCACGGCGTCGTCGGCCGCCTTGTCGAACCAGTTGACCTGGTTCATCTTGCGCACGATCACGAACTCGTCGCGGTTGGCGCCCACCGTGCCGTAGTAGTTGAAGCCGTAGGCCAGCTGCGCGTAGCCGCCGATCATGTGGGTCGGCTTCATGTTGATGCGCGTGACCGAGTTGTGGATGCCGCCGCGCTGGCCGGTGATCTCGGAACCGACCACGTTCACCAGCTTCTCCTGCGCGTGGTACATGATGGCCGTGCCGGGCATGATCCGCTGCGACACGATGGCGCGCGCGGTCAGCGCCCCGTTCATGTTGAAGACCTCGATCCAGTCGTTGTCCTCGATGCCGGCCTCGCGCGCGTCGTCCTCGCTGATCCACACCGTCGGGCCGCCGCGGCTGAGCGACAGCATGATCAGCGTCTCGGTGTAGGTCGAGTGGATGCCCCACTTCTGGTGCGGCGTCAGGATGTTCAGCTGGATCTCGCGGTTGCCGTTGGGCAGCTTGCCCAGCACCTGCCGCACGGTGCGGGTGTCGATCGGCGGGCGCCAGGTGACGAAGCCCTCGCCGAAGGCGAGCATCCACGGGTGGTCCTGGTACAGCGACTGGCGGCCGCTCAGCGTGCGCCAGGGGATCAGCTCGTGCACGTTGGTGTAGCCGGCGTTGTAGCAGACGGTCTCGCTCTCGATGCCGGACCAGGTGGGCGAGGAGATGATCTTGCGCGGCTGCGCGGTGATGTCGCGGAAGCGGATCTTCTCCTCGTGCCGGCCCTCGGCCAGGTGGGCGTGCTCGCGGCCGGTGGCCTTGGCCAGCGCTTCCCAGGCCTTCACCGCCACCTCGCCGTTAGTCTCGGGCGCCAGGTACAGCACGGCCTCGCAGGCCTCGATGTCGGTCTGCAGCCGCGGGCGGCCGGCGGCCGGGCCGTCGGGCACGGTGCCGTTGAGGGCCGTCAGGCCCTTGATCTCGTGCCGGGTGTCCCAGTTGATCCCCTTGGAGCCGTTGCCCAGCGTGTCCAGCGCCGGACCCAGCGAGGTGAAGCGCGCGTAGGTGGCCGGGTAATCGCGCTCGACCAGGAACACGTTGGCCATCGTCTTGCCCGGAACCGGCTCGCATTCGCCGCGGCCCCAGTCGCGCGGTTCGTAGGGCTGGGCGATCTCGCCCTGGCTGTCGTGCTGCAGCGGCTGCAGCACCAGGTCGTGCTCCACGCCCAGCACCTCCGGCGCCACCTGCGAGAACTTCTCGGCGATGCCGCGGAAGATCGCCCAGTCGGTGCGCGCCTCCCAGGCCGGATCCACGGCTGCCGTCAGCGGGTGGATGAAGGGATGCATGTCCGTGGTGTTGAGGTCGTGCTTCTCGTACCAGGTCGCGGTGGGCAGCACCACGTCGGCGTAAATGCTGGTGGTGGACATGCGGAAGTCGATGTTCACGTACAGGTCCAGCTTGCCCACCGGCGCCTGCTCGTGCCACACGACCTCCTTGGGCTTCTGGATGCCGGCGCGCACGTCGTCGGTGCCCACGATGCCGTGCAGCGAACCGACGAAGTGCTTGAGGAAGTATTCGTGGCCCTTGCCGCTGGCGCCCAGCACGTTGCCGCGCCAGAAGAACATGTTGCGCGGCCAGTTGACCGGGTTGTCCGGGTCCAGGCAGGACATCTTCAGCTCGCCGGACTTCAGCAGGCGCGGCACTTCCTGCCGGATGTCGGCGCCGGAGGCCTTGAGCCGGCGGCCCAGCTCGATCGGGTTGGCCTGCAGCTGCGGCGCCGAGGGCAGCCAGCCCATGCGCTCGGCCCGCACGTTGAAGTCCAGGATGGCGCCCGACCAGTCGCCGGGCGGCGCCGTCGGGGACAGGATGTCGGCTATGCGCAGCGTCTCGTAGCGCCACTGGTCGGTGTGGGCGTAGAAGAAGCTGGTGGCGTTCATCTGCCGCGGCGGGCGCACCCAGTCGGAGGCCATGGCGATCGGCAGCCAGCCGGTCTGCGGCCGCAGCTTCTCCTGGCCGACGTAGTGGCTCCAGCCGCCGCCGGACTGGCCGATGCAGCCGCACATCACGAGCAGCGAGATGATCCCGCGGTAGCTCATGTCCATGTGGTACCAGTGGTTCAGCCCGGCGCCCAGGATCACCATGGACTTGCCCTGCGTCCTGGCCGCGTTGTCGGCGAACTCGCGCGCGACCTGGATGATCCGCTCGCGCGGCACGCCGGTGACCTTCTCGGCCCAGGCCGGCGTGAACGGCTGGTCCTCGTCGAAGCTGCGGGCGACGTTGCCGCCGCCGAAGCCGCGGTCCAGCCCGTAGCTGGCGCAGAACAGGTCGAACACGGTGGCGACCCGGGCCTTGCCGCCGTCGGCCAGCGCGATCTCGCGGATCGGCACGTGGCGCACCAGCACCTCCTCGTGCGCGGTGGCGACGAAGTCGTGCGGCGCCTCGCCGCCGAAATAGGGGAAGGCCACCGCGGCGATGCCGTCGTTCTGCTTGTCGAAGCTGCGCAGCAGCTTGACGTCGCGGCCCTGCCCGTCCTTCTCCTCGAGGTTCCACTTGCCCTGCTCGCCCCAGCGGAAACCCACCGAGCCGAGCGGCGCCACCAGCTTGTTGCTGGCCTCGTCGAAGGCGATGGTCTTCCAGTCCGGGTTGTTGGCCTCGCCCAGGTGGTCGATCAGGTCGGCCGCGCGCAGCAGCCGGTCCGGCACCAGCCGGCCATCCCGTTCCACCAGCTTCACCAGCATCGGGAAGTCGGAGTAGCGGCGGGTGTAGTCCTCGAAATAGGGCACCTGCCGGTCCAGGTGGAACTCGCGCAGCACCACGTGGCCGAAGGCCAGCGCCAGCGCCGCATCGGTGCCCTGCTTGGGATGCAGCCACATGTCGGAGAACTTGGCCGCCTCGTTGTAGTCGGGCGCGATCACCACGCTCTTGGTGCCGCGGTAGCGCGACTCGGCATAGAAGTGCGCGTCGGGCGCCCGCGTCATCGGGATGTTGGAGCCCCACACCAGCAGGAAGCCGGCGTTGTACCAGTCGGCGCTCTCCGGCACGTCGGTCTGCTCGCCCCAGGTCTGCGGCGACGAGGGCGGCAGGTCGCAGTACCAGTCGTAGAAGGACAGCAGGTTGCCGCCGATCAGCGACAGGTAGCGCGAGCCCGAGGCGTACGAGATCATCGACATTGCCGGGATCGGCGAAAAGCCGGCGATGCGATCCGGGCCGTATTCCTTGATCGTGTAGGCATTGGCCGCCGCGATCAGCTCGTTCACCTCGTCCCAGCTCGCGCGCACGAAGCCGCCGCGGCCGCGCTTGCTGACCCATTCCACCCGCTTGGCCGGATCGCTGACGATGGCCTTCCAGGCCGCCACCGGGGTCATGCTGGCGCGCGCCTCGCGCCAGAAGCGCAGCAGCCGTCCGCGCACCAGCGGGTACTTGATGCGGGTGCCGGAGTACAGGTACCAGCTGTAGCTGGCGCCGCGCGGGCAGCCGCGCGGCTCGTGGTTGGGCAGGTCGGGCCGGGTGCGCGGGTAGTCGGTCTGCTGGGTTTCCCAGGTGACGATGCCGCCCTTGACGTAGATCTTCCACGAGCAGGAGCCGGTGCAGTTCACGCCGTGCGTGGAGCGCACGATCTTGTCGGCCGCCCAGCGCTTGCGGTAGGCGTCCTCCCAGGCGCGGCTCTCGTTGGTGGTGATCCCGTGGCCGCCGGAGAAGGTCTCGCGGGCCTGGCGGAAGTACGTGATCCGATCGAGGAAATGGCTCACCGCTTTCCTTTCGTGGGCGCGCGGGCGCCCGTTCAGGCCTGTACGGCCGGGTGCAGGACTTCGGTGCGGCGCACCTCGGTCAGGTACATCCAGATCAGCGACACCCAGACCACGCCGTACAGCAGCATGAAGGCCGAGGAGCGGATGCCCGTGAAGTCCAGCAGCACGCCGAACAGGATCGGCAGCACGAAGCCGCCCAGGCCGCCGGCCAGGCCGACGATGCCGCTGATGGCGCCGATGTTGTGCGGGTAGTCGTTGCTGATGTACTTGAAGACGCTGGCCTTGCCGAAGGCCCAGGCGATGCCCAGCACGAACATCAGCGCGGTGAAGGCGTAGACGTTCAGCCCGATGTGGAAGGTCCTGGGGCCGTCCAGCGTGAGCACGGTGAACTGGGTCTGCGGATAGGACAGCAGGAACAGGCAGATCCAGCTCACCCACATCACCCACCAGGTCACGCTCTGCGCGCCGTACTTGTCCGACAGCGCGCCGCCGATGGCGCGCAGCACGCCACCCGGCAGCGAGAAGCAGGCGGCCAGCAAGGCCGCCACGCGGATGTCCAGCCCGTACTCGCCCACGTAGTACTGCACCATCCACAGCGACAGCGCCACGTAGCCGCCGAACACGATGCTGTAGTACTGGCAGTAGCGCAGCACGCGCGGGTCCTTCAGCGCCTTCAGCTGCTGGCCGAAGCCGACGTTGCCCGGCACCCGGTGCGCCGGGTCGCTGTGGCTGAAGAACCAGAACAGCAGCAGCGCCCCCAGCATCACCGCGGCATAGACCTGCGGCACCATGGCCCAGCCGAAGCCGACCACCAGCGCCGGCGCGATGAACTTGTTGACGGCCGCGCCGGAGTTGCCCGCGCCATACACGCCCATCGCCAGCCCCTGCCGGTTCTTCGGGAACCAGCGTGCGACGTAAGGCGTGCCGACGGAGAAGGAGCCGCCGGCGAGGCCGACGAACAGGCCGATCACCAGGAAGTGCCAGTACGCGGTGGCATAGGCCATGAGCCAGATGGCCGGGATGGTGGCCGCCATCACCAGCGCCATCACCACGCGCCCGCCGTAGCGGTCGGTCCAGATGCCCAGCGGCACCCGCACCAGCGATCCCGTCAGCACTGGCGTGGCCGTGAGCAGCCCGAACTGCGTGGCATTCAGCCCCAGCTGCTGGCGCAGCGGGATGCCGACCACGCCGAACATCATCCAGACCATGAAGCAGACGGTGAACGCCAGCGTGCTCACCGCCAGCACGGACATCGCCTTGCGTCCGATCGGCGCCGTGCCGGCCGTGGGCGTGGCCCCGGATGTGAAGTGGCTTGCCATGGCTGCGGGGCAGATTAGCAACCGATGTCGCGCCGGGGGCACCGGTGTAACAGCCGACTGCGGCCGGGCTGCATGCGCCTGAGCCAGGTCCTTACATGCGCTGACAGCCCGCCCACCGCGGCGCCGTCCGCCGCTAGATTGCGGCCAACCCTCTCTGGAGGCCGTCGCCATGCCGACCACCTCGCCCCCGCGCAGCACGCGGACCGCGCGCCGCACGCTGCACCTCTGGACCCCCGAGGACAAGGCCTTCTGGGAGCAGGAGGGGCAGGCGATCGCCCGCATCAACCTGTGGATCAGCGTTCCCGCGCTGTTCCTGGCGTTCGCGATCTGGCAGGTGTGGAGCGTGGTCGCGGTGAGCCTGCCGGCGCTGGGCTTCCGCTACACCACCGACCAGCTGTTCTGGCTGGCGGCGGCGCCGGCGCTGTCGGGCGCCACGCTGCGCATCTTCTACTCGTTCATGGTGCCGCTGGTGGGCGGGCGGCGCTGGACGGCGATCTCCACCGCCTCGCTGCTGGTCCCGGCCATCGGCATCGGCATCGCGGTACAGGACAACACCACGCCCTATCCGACCATGCTCATCCTGGCCCTGCTGTGCGGCTTCGGCGGCGGCAACTTCTCCTCCAGCATGGCCAACATCAGCTTCTTCTTCCCGAAGGAGCGCAAGGGCTCCGCGCTGGGGGTGAACGCAGGCCTGGGCAACCTGGGCGTGTCGGTGGTGCAGTTCCTCAGCCCGCTGGTGGTCACGGCGGGCGTGCTGGGCATCTTCGCGGGCGATCCGCAGACCATCGTGCGCGGCGGCGCCGAGGTGCGGGTGTGGACCCAGAACGCCGCCTTCATCTGGGTGCCCTGGATCGCGCTGGCGGCGCTGGCCGCCTGGTTCGGCATGAACGACATCGCCGAGGCCCGGGCCTCGGTGGCGGCCCAGGCGGCGATCTTCCGGCGCAAGCACAACTGGCTGATGTGCCTGCTGTACCTGGGCACCTTCGGTTCCTTCATCGGCTACGCCGCCGGCTTTCCGCTGCTGATCCGCAGCCAGTTCCCGCAGGTCAATGCGTTGGCGTTCGCCTGGCTGGGTCCGCTGCTGGGAGCCGTGGTGCGGCCCTTCGGCGGATGGCTGGCCGACCGCTGGGGCGGCGCGACGGTGACCTTCTGGAATTTCATCGCGATGGCGGCCGGCGTGGCGGCGGTGCTGTGGTTCCTGCCGAGCGGCCCGAGTGGCGGATCCTTCGCCGGGTTCTTCGTGGCCTTCCTGGTGCTGTTCGTCACCACCGGCATCGGCAACGGCTCGACCTTCCGCATGATCCCGGTGATCTTCCTGAACCAGGCGCTGCGCGAGGTCGACCCCGCGGACCCCGCCGCCGTGGCGCGCGCCACCCAGCGCGGCAACACGGAGGGCGCCGCCACGCTGGGCTTCACCGGCGCGATCGGCGCCTACGGCGGCTTCTTCATCCCCAAGAGCTACGGCACCTCCATCGCCAACACCGGCGGCCCGGAGGCGGCCCTCTACCTCTTCATCGTCTTCTACCTGCTGTGCATCGCCGTCACCTGGTGGTACTACAGCCGCAAAGGGGCGGAAATGCCCTGCTGAGCGCCCTTGTCTAGGGGTGCCACCCAAAAGGTGCATTGGAGTGGCACCTTTTGATCCGAATCAATCCGGGAACCTCGGGTAAACCCTAAATTGGCGTCGACGGCTCACGAGGCTGTCGGCCAGCGGGGGCCAGCCCCGCGAAGCAGAGGAAACAAAGGTTCCACGATGAAAGCCCCGAAGTTCGCCCCCACCGCCGTCGCCGTCGCGCTGCTGTTCGCCGCGGCACCCCTGATCGGCTCGGTCGGCGCAACGGTGCTCACCGGCAAGAACGCCGGTGCCGCCGCACCCGCCGCCGTGGCCGCCAAGGCCAAGGCCCCGGCTGCAGCCGGCCAGGTGCACAAGATCACGCTGAAGACCGGCATGGCGGGCGGCAAGATGGTCTACCTGGACGAGAACGGCAATGCCAACCCGGTGCTCAAGGGCAAGGTCGGCGACACCCTGGAGATCACCGTCTCCAGCGGCGAAGGCGCCGAGCACGACATCGTGTTCCCGGAACTGAAGGTCGCCTCACCCAAGTTCAGCGGCAAGAACGTGGTCAAGGTCACGGTGCCCCTGACCCAGGGCGGCAAGTTCACCTACTACTGCTCCATCCCGGGCCACAAGCAGATCGGCATGGAAGGCGTGGTGGAAGTCGAGGGTCCGGCCGCTTCCGCGGCGACCGCGGTCCCCGCCGGTGCGGTCAAGACCGTGGCGCTCGGCGCCGGCTCGGCCAGCATCGCCGATGCCAAGGCCATCGCTCCCGCCGCGGCCAAAGCCGTGAGCATCGCCATGGACCCGAACGCGGTGCCCAAGGCGATCGGCAAGCGCGCGCCCCAGCTGGTCAAGTACCACATCGAGACGGTGGAACTGGAAGGCAAGCTGGACGACGGCACCACCTTCACCTACTGGACCTTCGGCAAGAAGGTGCCCGGCCCCATGCTGCGCGTGAAGCAGGGCGACACGGTGGAACTGACGCTGAGCAACGCGCCGAACAGCAAGGCGATCCACTCGATCGACCTGCACTCGGTGACCGGCGGCCACGGCGGCGGCGAGCACACCCAGGTGGCGCCCGGCGAGTCCAAGACGATCCGTTTCAAGGTCCTCAACCCGGGCCTGTTCGTCTACCACTGCGCCACTGCCTCGGTGCCGCACCACATCTCGGCCGGCATGTACGGGATGATCCTGGTCGAGCCGCCGGAGGGCCTGCCCAAGGTGGACAAGGAGTTCTACGTGATGCAGGGCGACCACTACACCTCGCATCCGTTCGGCACCAAGGGCCACCAGGCCTTCGACCACGATCGCGCCGCGGACGAACTGCCCACCTACTACACCTTCAACGGCTCGGTGGGCGCGCTGACCAAGGAGCACAAGATGACGGCCAAGGTCGGCGAGACGGTGCGGGTCTACTTCGGCGTCGGCGGCCCCAACAAGGTCTCCTCGTTCCACGTGATCGGCGAGATCTTCGACAAGGTCTACAGCGAAGGCTCGGTCAAGGCGATCAAGACCGACGTGCAGACCACGCTGGTGGCCCCCGGCGGCGCGACCATCGTGGACTTCAAGCTCAACTACCCGGGCAAGTTCCTGCTGGTCGACCACGCCCTGTCGCGGGTCGGCAAGGGCGCCGCGGCGGCGCTGGAAGTGACCGGCCCGGCCGACGACAGCATCTACAAGGCGTCGAGCGACGCGATGCATGTCGAACACTGACCGCCTCCGGCGAGTGAGGGATGGGGCGCTTCGGCGCCCCTTTTTTTCATGCGCCAGCGCCCGTAGGGGCCTCGCCGACTTGACGCGCGTCAAGGAAGAAATCGGGCCAATCCCTAGCATTAGGTGTATTCGCAATGCACCTTCAAAAAAGGACTCCCATGACGACTCCGGCATCCCGCATCGACGTCCGCACCATCGCCCCGCGCGAGCGCCATGCGCTGATCTTCTCGACCTTCGACGCGCTCTCCATCGGCCAGGCGCTGGAGCTGGTCAACGACCACGACCCGCGGCCGCTGTACTACCAGTTCAACGACCGCACGCCGGGCCAGTTCGAATGGAACTACCTGGAGCAGGGCCCCGACACCTGGCGCGTGGCCATCACCCGCCTGAAGGCCCCGCACGGCTCCGACGGCTCGTGCTGCGGCTCGTGCGGAGGCTGAACCCGATACCACAACTCCGGATGACGACATCATGAAAAGCAACAACATGCTGTGGCGCTGGCTGGGATTCGTATTCGTCCTGTCCTTCGGCGCCCTCGGCTACCTGGGCTGGCAGATCTACCTGACCGCGCCCCCCATCCCCACCGCGGTGGTCAGCACCAGCGGTGAGGTCCTGTTCACCGGCGAACAGGTCCAGCGCGGCCAGGAAGTCTGGCTCGCCTCCGGCGGCCAGCAGCAGGGCAGCGTCTGGGGCCACGGTGCCTACGTGGCGCCGGACTGGTCGGCCGACTGGCTGCACCGCGAGGCCGTCGCGCTGCGCGACCTGCGTGCCAAGGCCATCAAGAGCGACCCCGCGGCGCTGTCCACCAGCGAACGCGGCGCCGTCGATGCCGCCCTCAAGGAGGAGATGCGCGCCAACACCTACGACGCCGCCACCGGCAAGGTGACGGTGTCCGACGTGCGCGCCAGGGCCATCCGCGAGGTCGCGGCCCACTACGACGGCCTGTTCGGCAACGCCGCCTCGCTGGACAAGCTGCGCGAGCAGTACGCCATGCGTGACGGCACCCTGCCGGAGGCCGACGACCGGGCAGCGCTGAACGCGTTCTTCTTCTGGAGCGCCTGGTCCGCCGTGACCGACCGCCCCGGCGAGACCGGCCTGTCCTACACCAGCAACTGGCCGCACGAGCCGCTGGTGGGCAACACCATGACCAGCTCGGCCGCGGTGTGGTCCATGGTCAGCGTGATCCTGCTGCTGGCCGGCATCGCCGCCATGCTGTGGCTGCACGGCGCCGGCAAGCACGAGGAGGAAGCCACCCCGCCCAAGTCCGATCCGCTGCTGGGCGTGGCCGCCACGCCCTCGATGAAGGCGGTGCGCAAGTACTTCTTCGCCGTCGCCGGCCTGCTGCTGCTGCAGATCGGCATGGGCATCGTCACTGCCCACTACGCGGTGGAAGGCGACTCCTTCTTCGGCCTGCCGATCTCCGAGCTGCTGCCCTACGTCACCAGCCGCACCATCCACACCCAGGTCGGCATCTTCTGGATCGCTACCGCCTGGCTGGCCACCGGCCTGTACATCGCGCCCATGCTGGGCGGCAAGGAGCCGAAGTTCCAGAAGCTGGGCGTCGACTTCCTGTTCTGGGCCCTGATCGCCATCGTGGTCGGCTCCACCGTCACCGGCTGGATCGGCACGCTGCAGCGCAACGGCACCGATTTCGCCTTCTGGATCGGCAACCAGGGCCTGGAATTCACCTCCATGGGCCGCGTCTGGCAGTACCTGCTGTTCGTGGGCCTGGTGCTGTGGGCCGTGCTGCTGGGCCGTGCCCTGTGGCCGGCGCTGAAGAAGCCCTCGGAGAGCCGCGGCCTGATCGCCATGGTGTTCCTGTCGGCCACCTGCATCGCGGGCTTCTACGTCACCTCGCTGACCTGGGGCCAGAAGACGCACTACTCGATGGTCGAATACTGGCGCTGGTGGCTGGTCCACCTGTGGGTGGAAGGCTTCTTCGAGGTGTTCGCCACCGCCGTGATCGCGCTGATCTTCACCAAGCTGGGCCTGGTGCGCGCCACCAGCGCCAACCGCGCCATCATCGCCGAGACCATCGTGTTCCTGTTCGGCGGCATCCTGGGCACGCTGCACCACCTGTACTGGACCGGCACGCCCACGTCCGTGATCGCCGTCGGCGCCGTGTTCTCCGCGCTGGAAGTGGTGCCGCTGACGCTGATCGGCCTGGAAGCGCTGCAGACCTGGCGGCGCACCCAGGGCATCTCCTGGCTGCAGGCCTACAAGTGGCCCGTGCTGTGCTTCGTCGCGGTGGGCTTCTGGAACACCGTCGGCGCCGGCCTGCTGGGCTTCGCCATCAACCCGCCGGCTTCGCTGTACTACGTGCAGGGCCTGAACATGACGGCCGCCCACGGCCACGCCGCCCTGTTCGGTGTCTACGGCATGCTGGGCATCGGCCTGATGCTGTTCTGCCTGCGCGGCCTGTATGCGCGCCACCTGCACGCCGACGGCCTGCTCAAGCCCGCCTTCTGGGGCCTGAACATCGGCCTGGCCATGATGGTGTTCCTGTCGCTGCTGCCGGCCGGCATCTACCAGGCCTGGGCCGCGATCACCGAGGGCCTGTGGTACGCCCGCTCTGCGGAAGTCATCCACTCGCCCGTGATGGAAACGCTGGTGTGGCTGCGGGTGCCGGGCGACGTGGTGTTCGCCGCGGGCGCCGCCATCCTCGCGCTGTACGTGGTGCGGCTGCTCGGCCGCGGCGGGCAACGCCAGTCGGCGGTGCCGGTCGGGGCTGCGACGGCGCGCCGCTGACCAGAGCCTACGGGGCCGGCGCATGCCGGCCCCTTTTTCCTTTGTGGAGACCCCGCCATGAAACTCACCGCCTTCACCGACTACAGCCTGCGGGTGCTGATCTACCTGGCCACGCGGCCGGGCCAGCGCGCCACGATCGCCCAGATCGCCCAGTCCTTCCAGGTGTCGGAGAACCACCTGGTCAAGGTGGTGCACTTCCTGGGCAAGGCGGGCTGGCTGAAGAACGTGCGCGGCAAGGGCGGCGGCCTGGAGCTGGCCCGCCCGGCCGACCGCATCGGCATCGCCGACGTGGTGCGCGACGCCGAGGGCGACACGCGCGTGGCCGAATGCTTCGCCGGCGACGGCGGCCGGTGCGTGATCGGACCGGTGTGCAAGCTGCGCAATGTCATGGCTGACGCCGTGGCTGCCTTCTATGCTGTGCTGGCCCGCTATACGCTCGAGGACCTGGTGCGCAACCGCGAGGAGTTGGCCGCCATCCTGTTCCACCCCACGGCCGGCCGCGAGCCGGCGAGGAGCCGCGCATGATCGAAGACCTGCCCTTCCCGTTCGAGCTGCCCGAGGAACTGCAGCTGCCCGTGCTGGAGGCGCTGCAGCGGGTGGTCGACCCCGAGGTCGCGATGAACATCGTCGACGTCGGCCTGGTCTATGGCGTGAAGCTGGCCGGCCACGAGATCCAGCTGGAGATCACGATGACGTCGGCCGCCTGCCCGGTGGCCGACGTGATCATGGACGACATCGAGCGCGAGCTCGACCGGGTGCTGCCGCCGGAATACACGGTGCGCACCGAACTGGTCTGGGATCCGCCGTGGACACCCGACCGCATGAGCGAATCGGCCCGCAACTTCATGGGCTGGTGATGCGCACGCCCGCGCGCGAGCAGCCGCGGCGAGGCGACGCCGCATCGCCGGCCACCCGCGTGCTGGCGGTGGCCCTGCTGCTGTGCATCGCCTCGGCGCTGCTGTCGGCGGTGGCCGGCGGCCTGCTGCGCGCCGGCGTGCCGCTGGCCCGCGCCGGCGCCCCCGACTGGCTGGGCCAGGCGGCCCTGCAGCACGCGGCGCTGATGATCTGCGCGTTCATGGGCACGGTGATCGCCGTCGAGCGCGCCGTCGCCGTGAAGCTGGCGCTGGCCTGGCTGGCGCCGGCGGCCTCGGCGCTGGCCGGGCCGGCCCTGCTGCTGGGCCAACCGGCCCTGGGGGGCGCCCTGCTGGTGCTGTCCGGCGCCGCCTTCGTCGCCGTCAACGTGGTCGTCGTGCAGCGCCAGAGCGAGCCCCACACCTGGCTGCTGCTGGCCAGCGCCGCCGCCTGGCTCGCCGGCAACGCGCTGTTCGCCGCCGGCTTCGCGCCGGCCGCGGTGGTGCCCTGGTGGTTCGCCTTCCTGGTCATGACCATCGCCGCCGAACGCCTGGAGATGACGCGCCTGATGCGCCGCCGGCGCGGTGCGCTGCCGGCGCTCGTCGGCCTGCTGGCGCTGCTGGCGGCCGCGTCGGCGTGGTCCGCATTCGACCCCGTGATCGGCGGCCTGCTGTACGGCGCCGCGCTGCTGGGCCTGGCCGTGTGGCTGCTGGCCTTCGACATCGCCCGCCGCACCCTGTTCACGCAGGGCCTGTCGCGCTACATGGCCGTGTGCCTGCTGGGCGGCTATGGCTGGCTGGCGGTGGGCGGGCTGGCCTGGGCCGCGACCGCGCTGGGCGCACCGGCGCGCGACACCGCGCTGCACGCGCTGGGGCTGGGCTTCGTCTTCAGCATGATGATGGGCCACGCACCGGTGATCCTGCCGGCGGTGGCGCGGGTCAAGCTGCTGTTCGGCTGGCCCTTCTACCTGCCGCTGGCGCTGCTGCACGGCTCGCTGCTGATGCGGCTGGGCCTGCGCGCCGTCGATGCCGGCTGGCTGCCGCGCGGGGCGGAGCTGAATGCGGCGGCGATCGCGCTGTTCGCGCTGACGGCCATAGGTGCGGTGCTGGCCTGGAACCGCAAGGACGCGCTGCAAGCCCGCCGCCCTCGCGCTTCCCGTCGTTCCGAGTCTTCACGCCCCGGATGAACACGAACCCTCGCGACGGGAACGATGGATGGAAGGCACACCCGTTTCCACCTGATCCCTGCGTCTGTAACCAGCGAGTGGGAGTGCCGACGACCGGAAGCCGCCGCCTCCGCTGAGTTGATCTGCGTCAGCCGGCCGCCCCTGCCGGCCCCTAGGATTTCCGCCCACATGCATCCTCCGAATTCCCCCTCTTCCAACCCTTCCCCCTTGACCGATTTCGCCCCCGCCGCCGAGAGCCTGCTGGCCCAGGCCGAGCAGCACGGGCTGTCCCTGCTGAAGCTGGCCGGCCGCCGCCTGCTGCCCGTGGTGCAGGGCGGCATGGGCGTGGGCATCTCCGCCGGCGGCCTGGCCGGCACGGTGGCCGGGCTCGGAGGCGTGGGCACCATCGCCTCGGTCGACCTGCGTCGCCTGCACGAGGACCTGTACGAACCGACCCGCCACCTGACCGGCCGCTCCGCCAAGCCGCAGATCGACGCCGCCAATGCCGAGGCGCTGGACCGCGAGATCCGCCGGGCCCGCGGGCTGGCCCAGGGCCGCGGGCTGCTCGCCGTCAACGTCATGCGGGCTGTCGGCGAGTACGCCGGCTATGTCAAGCAGGCGCTCAAGAGCGGCATCGACGCCATCGTGGTCGGCGCGGGCCTGCCGCTGGACCTGCCCGACCTGGCGGCGGACCACCCGAAGGTGGGGCTGATCCCCATCCTGTCCGACGCCCGCGGCGTGCAGCTCGTGCTGCGCAAGTGGGAGAAGAAGGGCCGCCGCCCCGACGCCATCGTGATCGAGCATCCCGGCCACGCGGGCGGCCACCTGGGCGCGGCCCGGCTGGAGGACGTGTCCGATCCGCGCTTCAACTTCGACGTGGTGCTGCCGCAGGTCGCGCAGGTGCTGCGCGACGCCGGGCTGGAGCGCGAGGTTCCCGTGATCGCCGCCGGCGGCGTACGCTCGCTGGACGACATCCGCCGTGTGCAGTCGCTCGGCGCCTCGGCCGCGCAGCTCGGCACGCCCTTCGCCGTCACGCGGGAAAGCGATGCCGCGCCGGAATTCAAGCGCGTGCTGGCCGAGGCCCGGCCCGAGGACCTGGTCGAGTTCGTCAGCGTCGCCGGCCTGCCGGCGCGCGCGGTGCGCACCCCCTGGCTGGACAAGTACCTGCGCATGCGCGAGAAGCTGCAGGCCGCTGCCCACGCCAAGACCCACTGCACCATGTGGTTCGACTGCCTGACCGCCTGCGGCCTGCGCGACGGCAAGCCCGAATGGGGGCAGTTCTGCATCGACAAGGTGCTGGGCCACGCGCTGGCCGGCGACGTGCGCAAGGGACTCTTCTTCCGCGGGTCGGGTACGCTGCCCTTCGGCAGCGAGATCCGCTCCGTCCACGAGCTGTTCCGCTGGCTGGTGGCCGGCGTGCGGCCGCAACCCTGCTGAAGCAGCCTTCCGAAAGAGACGCCACGACATGAAGAGAGACGACGCTCCCGCCCTGCTGGACACCACGCCCGCGCTGCCGCCCCAGCCGATCAGCGAGGACGTGCTGGCCGAGAAGTACTTCAAGGGCGGTGAGCGCTCGGTCGACGACCTGTACCGCCGCGTCGCGCGCGCGCTGGCCAGCGTGGAGGCGCAGCCGCTGCAGGCCGAGTGGGAAGCGAAGTTCCTGGCCAACCTGCAGGCCGGCGCGATCGGCGCCGGCCGCATCATGAGCGCCGCCGGCACCGGGCTGGAAGCCACGCTGATCAACTGCTTCGTGCAGCCGGTGGGCGACTGCATCCAGGGCCAGGACGCCAACGGCCTGCCCGGCATCTACGAAGCCCTGCGCGAAGCCGCCGAGACCATGCGGCGCGGCGGCGGCGTGGGCTACGACTTCTCGGCCATCCGCCCGCGCGGCGCCGAGGTCAAGGCCACCGCCTCGCTGGCCTCCGGCCCGTGCAGCTACATGGACGTGTTCGACCACTCCTGCGCCACGGTCGAGAGCGCCGGTGCGCGCCGCGGCGCCCAGATGGGCGTGCTGCGCATCGACCATCCCGACGTGCTGGAGTTCATCACCGCCAAGCGCACATCGGGCCGCTGGTCCAACTTCAACGTCTCGGTCGGCGTCGACGATGCCTTCATGCAGACCCTGCGCGAAGGCGGCACCTGGGAGCTGGTGCACCGGGCCAAGCCCGGCATCGCGCTGATCGAGGCCGGCGCGCACCAGCGCGAGGACGGCCTGTGGGTCTACCGCACCATCCCCGCCGCCCAGTTGTGGGACACGGTGATGCGCTCGGCCTACGACTTCGCCGAGCCCGGCATCCTGTTCCTCGACACCATCGAGCGCGAGAACAACCTGCGCTGGTGCGAGAAGATCACCGCGACCAACCCGTGCGGCGAACAGCCGCTGCCCGCTTACGGCTGCTGCGACCTCGGCCCCATCGTGCTGACGCGCTACGTGCGCCATGCCTTCGGCTACGGCGGCGAGCCCGCGTTCGACTTCGAGGGCTTTGAGCAGGCGGTGGCCACGCAGGTGCGCGCGCTGGACAACGTGCTGGACCTCACCCACTGGCCGCTGCCCCAGCAGCAGGAAGAAGCGCGCGTCAAGCGCCGCATCGGCGTCGGCTTCACCGGGCTGGGCGACACGCTGGTCATGATGCGGCTGCGCTACGACCGCGAGGAAGGCCGCCAGCTCGCCGCCCAGATCGCCGAGCGCATGCGCGATGCCGCCTACGCGGCCTCGGTGGACCTGGCCATCGAGAAAGGCGCCTTTCCCAAGTTCGAGGCCGACCCCTACCTAGCCGAGGGCACCTTCGCCAGCCGCCTGCCGCAGGCGCTGAAGGACCGCATCCGCGCCCACGGCCTGCGCAACAGCCACCTGCTGTCGATCGCCCCCACCGGCACCGTCAGCCTGGCCTTCGCCGACAACGCGTCCAACGGCATCGAGCCGGCCTTCTCCTGGACCTACCGCCGCAAGAAGCGCGAGGGCGACGGCAGCCGCACCGAATACGAGGTGATGGACCACGCCTGGCGCCTGTACGGCTCGCTCGGGGGCGACACCGCCCAGCTGCCCGACTACTTCGTCTCGGCGCTGGAGATGGACGCCGGCTCGCACCTGGCCATGATGGCCGCGGTGCAGCCCTTCATCGACACCGCGATCTCCAAGACCGTGAACGTCGCGGTCGACTATCCCTACGACGACTTCAAGGACCTGTACCGCCAAGCCTGGGAATCCGGGCTGAAGGGGCTGGCCACCTACCGGCCCAACACCATCCTGGGCGCCGTGCTCGAGACCGGGCCGTCCGCGGCAGCCGAGCCGGAATCGCCCAAGGTCGACCCGATGCGGGCCGTGATCGGGCGCCGCCCGCCCGGCGCCCTGCCGGCCGTGGCCGAGAAGATCAGCTACTGGACCCAGGAAGGCCAGCAGACGCTGTACATCGTGGTGTCCTTCCTGCCGGTGGAAGGCGGGCAGGAACGCGCGATCGAGTTCTTCATGCCGGTCGGCCAGAGCGCCGAGTCGCAGCAGTGGATCACCTCCAGCATGCGGCTGCTGTCGCTGGCGGCGCGCGGCGGCTTCCTGGACCGCGCGCTGGTCGACATGCGCAAGGTGGCGTGGGACCGCGGGCCCGTGCGGCTGGGCACCTTCCAGCGTGCCGACGGCGCCCAGGTGCCGCTGTGGCACGACTCGGAAGTGGCCGCCATCGCGTACGCCATCCAGAACATCATCGCGCGGCGCCAGGGCAAGGCCGCCGATGCGGCGGCGGCACCGCCGGTGGCCACCACGCCGGCGCCCAGCGCCGTCATGCCGGGCGCCAAGTGCCCCGAGTGCGGGGCGCGCGCCATGATCCGCAAGGACGGCTGCGAGTACTGCACCTCCTGCGGGCACCTCGGGGCCTGCGGTTGACTGGAAAGCCGCCGGCCTTACCTCCTTCTCCCTGGCGGCCGCGGCACCTGCTGCTGGCGCCGCACCGCCTGGGGTTCTTCCTCGGCTGCGCGCTGCTGGTCGCCGCCTCGCTGTGGTGGGCCTGGCTGCAACTGGGCCGTGCGGGGCTGGTCCCCGCCACGGCTCCGGCCGTCGCCCCCGTCACGCTGCACTCGGCGCTGATGGTGTTCGGCTTCCTGCCGCTGTTCTTCGTCGGTTTCCTCTTCACCGCGGCGCCGCGCTGGCTGTACGTGCGGCCGCTGCCGGCCCGCGCGCTGGTGGCGCCGGCGCTGATCCAGGCTGTCGGCTGGCTGCTGTGGCTGCTGGGCGGCCATTGGGATCTGGGCGCGGCGGTCGCCGGGCTGCTGCTGGGCACCGGCGGGCTGGCCTGGTCGGCGGCGAAGTTCTGGACCCTGGTGCGCGCCAGCACAGAGGAGGACCGCCTGCACCCCAAGCTGGTCGGCTGCGCGCTGCTTGTCGGCATCGCCTGCCAGTTCGCCTTGGCGGCGGCGCTGCTGCTCGGGGCCCCGGGACTGCAGCGCGCGCTGGTGCAATGCGGCCTGTGGGCCTTCGTCGTGGTGGTGTTCGTGACGGTGGCGCACCGCATGCTGCCCTTCTTCACCTCGGACGCCGTGCCGCTGGTGCAGGCCTGGGGGCCGTTCTGGATGCTGTGGCTGATGCTGGGCGCCGCGGTGTTCCAAGCGGTGGCCGTCTGGACCGATGTGCTCGGCGCGTCGCACCCGGCCTGGCTGCTGCTGCGCGGCGCGCTGGAGGTAGTGGCCGGCGCCGCGCTGGTTGCCGTGGCGGTGGCCTGGAGCCGGGTGCAGAGCCTGAAGGTGCGGCTGATGCGCATGCTGCACCTGGGTTTCGCCTGGCTCGGCGTCGCGCTGCTGTTGGCCGGCGGCGCCCACCTGGGCCAGGGCTGGACCGGCCAACCGGTTCTGCCGTTGGCACCGCTGCATGCGCTGGCCATGGGCAGCCTGGGCTCGCTGCTGCTGGCCATGGTCACGCGGGTGTCCGCCGGGCACAGCGGGCGTCCGCAGGCGGCCGACAACCTTACCTGGGCGCTGTTCTGGATGCTGCAGGCGGCCACCGTGCTGCGGATTGCGGCATCCTTGCCGCTGACCACGGGGCAGGCCTTGCTGGCCGCCTCCGCGACGCTGTGGGCCAGCGTGGTGCTGGCCTGGGCCCTTCGACTCGGAGACTGGTATGGACGCACCCGCCCCGACGGCCGCCCCGGATGAGGCCGCGGCCTGGGCGCAGGCCTGGATCGAATCGCGCCGCACCGTGCTGCCCAAGCGGCTGGCAGCGCCCGGCCCGTCGGGCGCGGACCTCGCGCGCATCGTGCAGGCCGCCGGCGCCGCGCCCGACCACGACCGGTTGCTGCCCTGGCGCTTCGTGCTGGTGCCCGAAGCGGCGCGCGCCCGGCTCGCCGACGCCTTCGAGCAGGCCCTGCTGGAGCGCGACCCGGCCGCCACCGGCGAGCAGCGCGAACAGGCCCGCCAGAAGGCCTTCCGCGCCCCCGTGCTGCTGCTGGCCGTGGTGCGCCTGGCCGGCGAGACGGCCGAGGTGCCCGATGCCGAGCGCCTGCTGTCGCTCGGCTGCGCCGTGCAGAACATGCTGCTGATGGCCACCGCGCTGGGCTTCGCCTCGGCCCTGACCAGCGGCAAGGCGCTGGCCTCGCGACCGCTGCGGGAACTGTTCGCGCTGGCGCCGCACGAACAGGCGGTGTGCTTCGCCAGCATGGGCACCGCGGCCGGCCATCGTTCCGCCCTGCCCCGGCCGCAGCCGGAGCAGTACCTCTCCGAACTCGCGGCATGAGCACGCCGGGACGCCCGCCGATGCAGATGCCTACGATCGACTTGCGCCGCTTCACCCCATGACCCGGATCATTTCAATCTCGCCGCCCGGCGGCCTGGCCTCCCCCACCTTCGAGCAGCCCTACGAGATGCTGGAGGCCTGCCATGAGCGGGTGCACCGCATGCTGGCCCTGCTGGCGCGGCTGCGCGAGCACGTGCGCGAACACGGCGCCGACGAGCAGGCGCGCAGCGCCGCCCGCGACGTGATGCGCTACTTCGACCAGGCGGCGCCACAACACCACCTGGACGAGGAATTGCACGTGTTCCCGCGACTGGACGCCACCGCCGACACCGAGCTGGCCGCCGTGGTGCGCCGCCTGCGCGAGGACCACCGGCGCATGGAGGGCGCCTGGGCCGCCGCACGTGCCGTGCTGGCCCCGCTGGCAGTCGGGGAGCTGACCGCCCTCACTGCGCCGCAGGAGCGCGCGCTGGACGACTTCGCCGGCCTCTACGACGAGCACATCCGCGCCGAGGAGCAGCTGGTCTATCCGGCCGCCGCGGCCGGCATGGACGAGGCGGCCACGCGCGCCATGGGCGAGGAGATGATGCGTCGCCGCGGCGTGCGCTGAATCGCCAGTTCCGCACGTGCACGGCCTGCGCTTGCGGGCCCTGCACACAAGCCTTGACCCGTGTCAACCTGCCCGTTGCGGCGGCGCCTACATTGGCTGCATGCGGCACGCCGCCGCCAGGAGCAGCAGATGACCCCCGTCGCCACCGCCCGCACCCACGACGAGCCGACCCCCGTGCAGCAGTTCTCCAACTGCCACGGCGGCATCCTGTCCGGCCTGCACGATTTCAGCGAACTGCCCGCGCTGCAGGACGCCGCGGTGCGCGCCCGCAACCTGGCCGCCGACGTGCTCAGGCTGCTGGACCATGCGGTCACCGAGCACCACTCCGAGGAGGAGGACGAACTGTTCGACGCCGTCACGCGCAGCGCCCGCCCGGGCCCCGAGCGCGATCGCGTCAAGGTGCTGGTGGACCGCCTGACCGCCGAGCACCGCGAGATCGAGGACACCTGGAAGCGCATGCGCTCCCAGGTCCAGCTGGTCGCCGCCGGCAAGCCGGCCCAGCTGCGCGCCGAGGCCGTGAAGCTGCTGGTGGAGTCGTACGAGGCCCACGCGCAGTTGGAGGAACGCGAGTTCCTGCCGCTGGCCGCCGAGATCCTGGGGCGCAACGGCAACCACATGGCGGCCCTCGGCCTGGCCCTGCACATGCGGCATGCGCATGTGCCCACTGCCTATATCTGAGGCACTCACGCTGGAATCGCTGCGCGTTTCCAGCGTGGTTTCCTGAACAAAGTGTGTCCGCGCTGCATGTTATTCCGCGCGGACGGTTCGGCCTGCGGCCGGAATCGGCGGGCGCCTTGGCCGCTCACTTGTAGAAGGGTTCCACTTTTCCCTTCAGCTTGATCATCAGCGGCTGCCCGCGACGGTCCAGCGTCTTGCCGGCCGGGACGCGGATCCAGCCTTCGCTGATGCAGTACTCCTCGACGTCGTCGCGCTCCTTGCCGTTGAAGCGTATGCCGACCTCGTGCTCGAAGATGGCCGGCACGTGGTGCGGGCTGCGCGGGTCGATCGACAGGTGGTCGGGCAATTCGGGGCGGGGCTTGGCTTCTTCCATGGGGCGCTATTCTGCGGGGCTTCGAAGCCCGATTCCCGTCGCACCCCATGGAAGCACCCACCCCGCCCGCCGAAGGCGCCATCGTCACCGAACGCCGCGGCAGCCTGCTGCTGGTCGGTTTCAACCGGCCGGCCAAGCTCAACGGCTTCACGCCGGCGATGTTCCGCCAGCTCGCCGAGGCCTACACGCTGCTGGACGACGACCCGGCGCTGCGCGTGGGCGTGCTGCACGCCTTCGGGCCGCATTTCACCGCCGGCCTGGACCTGCCGTCCATCGCGCCCCTGATGCAGCGCGGCGAGAAGGCCTATCCGTACGGGCTGGTCGATCCCTTCGACCTCGGCCAGCCGGGCTACCGCCGCCGTGCCAAGCCGATGGTGGTCGCGGTCAAGGGCATCACCTACACCCTGGGCATCGAGCTGATGCTGGCCGCCGACATCGTGGTGGCCGCCGACGACTGCCGCTTCTCGCAGCTGGAAGTGCAGCGCGGGATCATGGCCACCGGCGGTGCCACGCTGCGCATGGCCCAGCGCGCCGGCATGGGCAACGCGATGCTGCACCTGCTGACGGCCGGTGAATTCGGCAGCGCGGAAGCGCTGCGCCTGAACTTCGTGCAGAAGGTGGTGCCGGCCGGTCGCGAGCTCGATGAAGCCATCGCCGTGGCCGAAGCGATCGCGATGCAGGCGCCGCTGGCCGTGACCGCGACGCGGCTCAACGTCATCAAGGCGATCGAGCAGGGCCCGCTGGCCGCGGCGCAGGACTTCATTGCCACCCAGCAGCGCCTGTCCAACAGCGAGGACGCGGCCGAAGGCGTGCGCGCCTTCGTCGAGAAACGGCCGGCGAAGTTCCAGGGCCGCTGAGCCGCGCCCCAACGCCAACCACGAGCGCCAACGCAAGAGAAAGGACCGACCCATGAACGACAAACCCGCTGCCCTGATCACCGGCTCCGCCACCGGCGTCGGCGCCGCGACCGCCCTGCAACTGGCGCAGCGCGGCTGGAACGTGGTGATCAACTACTCGCGCAGCGAGGCGGAAGCCCAGGCTGCCGCGCAGGCCTGCCGCGAGGCCGGGGCCGACGCGCTGGTGGTGCAAGGCGACGTGGCGCAGGACGCCGACTGCCGCCGGCTGGTGGAGCAGGCCGTGGCCCGCTGGGGCCGCCTGGACGCCCTCGTCAACAACGCCGGCACCAGCGTGTTCGGCGAAGCGGCCAAGTGGGACGCGCTGGACGCCGAGGTGTTCCAGCGCATCCTGGGCGTCAATGCCATCGGCACCTTCCAGATGGTGCGCGCCGCCGTCCCGCACCTGAAGGCTGCGCAGGGCAGCATCGTCAACGTGTCCTCGGTCGCCGGCGCACTGGGTATCGGCTCCTCGGTCCCGTACGTGGCGTCCAAGGGCGCGGTCAATTCGATGACGCTGCACCTGGCGCGGGCGCTGGCGCCCGAGATCCGCGTCAACGCCGTGTGCCCGGGGCTGATCACCTCGCGCTGGTTCACCCGTGGCATCGGCGAGGCGGCCTACGAGAAGACCAGGCAGGCCTACGAGGCCCAGGTGCCGCTCGGCCGCTCCAGCACGCCCGAGGACGTGGCCGAAGCCATCGTCTGGCTGGTGACCGGAGCCCGCACCGTCACCGGCGAGCTGGTCCTGCTGGACAGCGGCGTGCACCTGGGCCGAGACACGCCAAGACGCAGCTAGCCGCTGCCCCGACAATGGCGGCTGCCTCATGCACGCCCGCCACTTCCTCCAGCTCCTGCTGCTGTCCGCCGTCTGGGGCGGTTCCTTCCCACTCATCCGCATCGCTGCCCCGGCCTTCGGGCCGTGGCCCATGGCCTGTTTGCGCTGCGCGCTGGCCGCAGTCGTGCTGGCACTGCTGATGCGGGCCATGGGGCTGCGCTGGCCGGACCGCGCTCACTGGCGCTCGCTCGCGGTGCTGAGCACTCTGACGGTGGCCGTGCCCTTCGTGCTGTTCAACGCGGCCGGGCTGGTGATCCCGGCCGGCTACTCGGCCCTGCTCAATGCCACCGTGCCGCTGTTCGGCGTGGTCGCCGCTGCTGCCTTCGGCGACGAGCGCCTGACGCGCCGCAAGCTGGCGGGCTGCGCGGTCGGCCTGGCCGGCGTGGCGCTGCTGGTCCAGCTCGGCCCGGTGCAGGTGGACCTGCCGGTGATGCTGGCGGTACTGGCCTGCGTCGTCGCTTCGGCCAGCTACGGCTTCGGCGCCGTGCTGATGAAACGGGCGACGCTGGTGCACGACCCGCTGCCCGCCTCGGCCGCCGTGCACGTGGCCGGCGCCCTGCTGTTGCTGCTGCCGGCCGGCCTGGCGGCGCCCGCCATCGACGTCACGCCGGGCGCCCTGGCGGCGCTGGCCGTCCTGGGCACCTTCACTTCCGGCTTCATGTACTGGATCAGCATGCGGCTGGTGCGAGAGATCCCGGCCAGCTCGGCCACCTCCTCGGCTTTCATGATCCCCATGTTCGGCGTGACCTGGGGCGCCCTGTTCCTGGGCGAGCCGGTGACGGCCGGCATGGCGCCGGGCGTGCTGATGGTGCTGGCCGCCTGCGCGCTGGTGACGGGGTTCAACCCGCTGGCCCGCGTGCGCATCCGAGCCCGCTGAACAGGCTGTCACCGAAAGTTCTTGCGGCCGAGCCGCGACTGCCGCCACAGTACGACATTCGCGTTCCCGAGCGCGCCGAATGCCCGATCCCGACCCGCCAGTGCCCGAGTCCGAGTCCGAGTCCGAGTCCGAGTCCGAGTCCGAGCCCGAGCCCGAGCCCGACAGGGTGGCCGCCGCGCTGCGGGCTTCGGGCATCGGCATCTGGCTCCAGACGCTGCCTTCGGGCGAACTGGCCTGGAACGACCACCTCCGCGCGCACCTCCACCTTCCGGCCAATGCCCGACCGGACATGGCGTTGCTCCTGCAGCAGGTGGACGAGCGGGACCGGGAGTGGGTGCGCCGGTCCATCCACCGCACGGTCGAGGAGAACCAGCCGTTCGACGAGGTGTTCCGCACCGTCGGGCCGGGCGGCATGCTGAAGTGGATCCATGCCGTCGGCGGGCTCGTGCGGCCCGGCCCCGGGGCGTCGCGATTCGACGGGATCACGATCGACGTCACCCAGCAGGTCGACGTCCATCGGCGGCTGCGCCAGTTCGCCGACGCGGCGCCGGGCATGCTGTGGATCACCGAATCCGATGGTTCCTGCAGCTTCCTGTCGCGCGGCTGGACCGAATTCACCGGCCAGCCGGAGGCCGACGGGCTCGGCATCGGCTGGCTGGAGATGGTGCATCCGGACGACCGCGAGCACGCCGCGGCCACCTTCCGCAAGGCCAACGAGGAGCGGGCCGAGTTCGCGATGGAGCACCGGCTGCACGGCGCCGACGGCCACTGGCGCTGGGTGATCGACGCCGGCCGTCCACGGCTGGGCGCCGGCGGCGAATTTTTGGGTTTCGTCGGCTCGGTGACCGACATCCACGACCGGCGCATGGTCGAGGACCGGCTGCGCCGCAGCGAGGAGCGCTATCGCGCCTTGGTGGCCAACAGCTCCGAAGGCATCTGGCGCATGGAGTACCAGCCGCCGGTGGACACCCGGCTGCCGCACGAGGCGCAGGTGCAGGCCCTGCTGCACAACGGCCGCTTCGCCGAATGCAACGACGTCTTCGCGCGCATGTACGGCCTGGCCTCGCCGGCCGACGTGGTCGGCCATGGGCTGGAACTGATGCTGGACGGCGACAGCCGGCAGGCGCACGACTACCTGCTCGCCCTGGTGCGCTCGGGCTATCGGGCGCACGAGGTGGAATCGCTGGAGCATGGGCGGGACGGCGAGCCGCTCTGGTTCGCCAACAACTTCTCCGGCGTGATCGAGGACGGCCTGCTGGTGCGGGCCTGGGGCACGCAACGCAACATCACCCCGCGCAAGCGGGCCGAGGCGGCGCTGGTCGAGGCCGACCGCCGCAAGGACGAATTCCTGGCGACGCTGGCGCACGAGCTGCGCAACCCGCTGGCCCCGATCCGCGCCTCGGCCGAGCTGCTGCGCCTGATCGGCCGGGGCGATGCCCGGCTGAGCCGGCACGCCGAGGTGATCGGCCGCCAGGTAGGGCACCTCGCCCGCATGATCGACGACCTGATGGACGCCAGCCGGATCAGCCGCGGCAAGCTGGAGCTGCGGCTAGGGCCGGTCGTTCTGCAGGACGTGGTGCGATCGGCGCTGGACAACGTGCAGGGCGAACTGCAGGTCGGCCAGCATCCGCTCGAATTGCAGATGCCGTCCGAACCCATCCGGCTGGTCGGCGACGAGGTCCGGCTGGTGCAGGTTGTGCAGAACCTGCTGACCAACGCCGCGCGCTACTCGGCCGATGGGCGGCCGATCGCGATCACGCTGGCCACCGAGGAGGGATCGGCCGTGCTGCGGGTGCGCGACCAGGGCGTCGGCATTGCGGCCGACCAGCTGCCGCGCCTGTTCGACCTGTTCTACCAAGGCGGCAGCGAGTCGGAGCGGGCCACCGGCGGCCTGGGCATAGGCCTGCCGCTGGCCAGGCTGCTGGCCGAGCTGCACCACGGCTCGGTCGAGGCGCACAGCCCGGGGCTGGGCCAGGGCAGCGAGTTCACCGTCCGCCTGCCCCTGCCGGCGGAGCCGGTCACCGTGCCGGGCGCCGGCGGCGATGCGCAGGCGCACGGCGTGCCCGGGCGGCGCGTGCTGATCGTGGACGACAACCGCGATGCGGCCGACCTGCTGGCCGAGGTGCTGCGCCTGATGGGCGACGAGGTCAGCACGGCCTACGACGGCGTCGAGGGGCTGGCCCGGGCCGAGTCCTTCCGGCCGGAGGTCGTGGTGCTCGACCTGGGCATGCCGCGGCTGGACGGCTACGGCACCTGCCGGGCGCTGCGTGCCACCGAATGGGGCAAGGGCATGACCGTGCTGGCGCTGACCGGTTGGGGCCAGCCGGCGGACCAGCAGCGCGCCGCGGAGGCCGGCTTCGACGGCCACCTGGTCAAGCCGGTCGCGCCGGAGCTGCTGGTACGCACCATCGACGAGCTGGTGGACCGCCGCGCCGCGGCCGGGGCCGCCTCGGCACCGGCTCCCTAGCCGCGCAGCGCGGCCGCCTCGCGCGCGAGCTGCGCGATGCGGTCCCAGTCGCCGGCCTTCACCGCGTCGGCCGGCGTCAGCCAGGAGCCGCCGACGCACACCACGTTGGGCAGGGACAGGAAGTCGCGCGCGTTCGCGGCCGTGACGCCACCGGTGGGGCAGAACCGGACGTCGTGGAAGGGCCCGGACAGCGCCTTGAGCATCGCGGCCCCGCCAGCCTGCAGCGCGGGAAAGAACTTCAGCTCGGTCCAGCCGCCTTCCTGCGCCTGCAGGATCTCGCTGCCGGTGGCCACGCCCGGCAGCAGCGGCAGCCCCAGCTCGCGGCAGGCCTGGCCGATCGCGGGCGTATAGCCGGGGCTGACGGCGAAGCGCGCCCCGGCGGCCGCCGCGGCCTGCGCGTCGGCCGCGCTGCGCACCGTGCCCGCACCCGGCACGGCGGCAGGCACCTCGGCGGCGATTGCCTCGATGCAGGCCAGTGCCGCGGGGGTGCGCATCGTCACTTCCAGCATCCGGATGCCGCCGCCCACCAGGGCGCGCGCCAGCGGCACCGCCTGTGCGACGTCGTCCAGCACGATCACCGGGATCACCGCGGCGTCCTGCATCACGTCCAGCGCCGTGAGCATGCCGTCGGGGGTCACAGCCATGTGCAGGCCCCCTGCTCCGCTTCGGTGGCGTTGCGCCGCATCGCCGCGAACAGCTCGCGCCCCAGCCGGACGCCATTGGCGGCGCGCTGGGCATCGCCGATGCGGGCCGGCTCGCGCCGCATCCACTCCTCGTGCGGCACCAGCGCCTGCAGCTGGCCGGCGTCGGCATCGAGCCGCACCACGTCGCCGTCGCGCAGCAGGGCCAGCGGTCCGCCGGCCGCGGCCTCGGGCGACACGTGGATGGCCGCGGGCACCTTGCCGGAGGCGCCGCTCATGCGCCCGTCGGTGACCAGCGCGACGCGGTAACCCTTGCCCTGCAGCACGGCCAGCGTGGGCGTGAGCTTGTGCAGCTCCGGCATGCCGTTGGCCTGCGGCCCCTGCCAGCGCACCACGCACACCAGCCCGTTGCTGCCGTTGGTCCGGCAGGCCTGCTCCAGCTCGCCGGCCTGGAAGGCCTTCTGCAGCGCTTCCTGGGTGTCGAAGATGCGGGCCGGCGCCTCGATCAGGTGGCGGTCGGCGGGCACCGCCGACACCTTGATCACGCAGCGGCCCAGATTGCCCGTGAGCAGCTTGCAGCCGCCGGTGGGGCTGAAGGGATCGGCAGCGGGCCGCAGGATCGCCGGGTCGCGGGTCTGTCCGACGTCGCGCCAGGCGAGCGCGCCGGCCTCCATCGCCGGCTCGCGCGTGTAGGCACGCAGGCCGTCCTCGCGCACCGTCAGCACGTCCTCGTGCATCAGCCCGGCGTCCAGCAGTTCGCGGATCACGAAGCCCGGCCCGCCGGCGGCCTGGAACGCGTTCACGTCGGCCTGGCCGTTGGGGTACACGCGCGCCAGCAGCGGGACCACCGACGAGAGTTGCGCGAAATCGTCCCAGTCGATCCGGATGCCGGCGGCGCGCGCCACCGCCACCCAGTGGATCAGGTGGTTGGTCGAGCCGCCGGTGGCCAGCAGCGCCGCCATCGCGTTGACGATGCAGCGCTCGTCCACCTGCCGGCCGATCGGCAGGAAGCGGCGCGCGCGGACGTTGCCCAGCACGGTGCGCACCGCCTCGCGCGTGAGCGCCTCGCGCAGCCCCTCGCCGGGGTTGATGAAGGCGGCGCCCGGCACGTGCAGGCCCATGGCCTCCATCAGCATCTGGTTGCTGTTGGCCGTGCCGTAGAAGGTGCAGGTGCCCGGCGCGTGGTAGGCCTTCATCTCGGCGTCCATCAGCGCCTCGCGGCCCACCTGCCCCTGGGCGGCCAGTTCGCGCACGTGCGCCTTCTCCGCATTCGACAGCCCGCTGGGCATGGGCCCGCCCGGCACGAACACGGTGGGCAGGTGGCCGAACTGCAGCGCGCCGATCAGCAGGCCGGGCACGATCTTGTCGCAGATGCCCAGCATCAGCGCGGCGTCGAACACGTCGTGGCTGAGCGACACGGCGGTGGCCATGGCGATCACGTCGCGCGAGAACAGCGACAGGTCCATGGCCGGCGTGCCCTGGGTGACACCGTCGCACATGGCCGGCACCCCGCCCGCGACCTGGCAGGTGGCGCCGTTGCGCCGCGCCTCGTCCTTGATCAGGTCGGGGTAGCGGGCGTACGGCGCATGCGAGGAGATCACGTCGTTGTAGGCCGTGACGATGCCGATGTTGGGCAGGCGCTGCACGACGACCTTGCGCTTCTCGTCGGCCGGCAGCGCGGCGATGGCGTGGGCGACGTTGGCGCAGCCCAGCCGGTCGCTGCCGCGCTCGCGCGCCGCCATCTCGTCCACCTGCTGCAGGTAGGCGCCGCGCGTGGCTGCGCTGCGCTCGCGGATGCGGTCGGTGACCCGGGCCACCACGGAATTCAGTTGCATGGGCTTGCGGGGCGGGAGGGAGGGGATCGGTTCATCCTACCCCCAAGCCATGACCCGGCAGGCAGGGCGGTGACCCCGTCGTTACGAATGCGAACGCCGCCCGCGCTACAGTGGCCCTCCATGAGCCTGATGCCGGAACCCTTGCGCGACCCAGTGCCGATGCTGGAGAAGGCGCTGGCGGACTGGGGCGGGCGCGAGGACCTGTGGATCTTCGGCTACGGCTCGCTGATCTGGAACCCCGAGTTCGCCTTCGCCGAGCGCCGCCCGGCCCGCGTGCTGGGCTGGCACCGCGCGCTGAAGATGTGGAGCCGCGTCAACCGCGGCACGCCGGAGAACCCGGGCCTGGTGTTCGGGCTGCTGCCCGGCGGCAGCTGCCAGGGCGTTGTGTTCCGCATCCCGCGCGAGGCGGGCAGCGAGGTACTGACGGCCTTGTGGGGGCGCGAGATGCCCACCGGCGTGTACGACCCGCGCTGGCTCAGCTGCCGCACGCCCGGCGGCACGGTGACCGGCCTGGCTTTCACGCTCTCGAAGAAGAGTCCCAACCACACCGGCGTGCTCACCGAGGAGCAGTACCGCCGCATCTTCAGCGTCGCCAGCGGCCGCTACGGCACCACCCTCGACTACGCGGCCCGTACGCTGGAGGAACTGCGCCGGCACAACATCCGGGACCGGCATCTCGAACGCCTGCTCAAGCTGATCGAATAGCCGGCGCAGCCACCCGGCTTGACTGCGCTCAAGCCCCTTCCCGCCGCCTGCGGCACCATGGGACGACATGGACCGCCGCGCTCTCCCGGACCAGCTCCTCGCGCTCTACCCGGCCCTGGCCGAGGTGCTCGCCGCCGGTGGCCTGCCGCCCGGCCTCGCGCCGACCAGCGTCCCGGCCGGCACCACGCTGTTCACGGAACACGAACCCTGCAAGGGCTTTCCGCTGGTGCTGGAGGGCGAGGTGCGCGTGGCACGCCGCTCCGGCGACGGCCGCTCCATGGAGCTGTACCGCGTCGGCCCCGGCGAGCTGTGCCTGGTGTCCAGCGCCTGCCTGTTCCGCTCGCAGCCGCTGGCGGCGCACGGCGTGGCTACCCGGCCGACCACGCTGCTGCTGGTCGATGCTGGCACCTTCCGGCGCTGGCTGGACCTGCCCGCCTTCCGCGACCACGTGATGGCCCTGTTCGCGCAGCGCATGGCGGACCTCGGCGCGCTGGTCGACGCCATCGCCTTCCACAAGCTCGATCGCCGGCTGGCCGCCGCGCTCCTCGGGCAGGGACAGGAACTCGCCGTGACCCACCAGGAACTGGCCGACCGGCTCGGGACGGTGCGCGAGATCGTCACGCGGCTGCTGCGCCGCTTCGAGCGCGAAGGCTGGATCGAGCTGGCGCGCGAGCGCATCCGCATCGTCGACAGCGCGGCGCTGCGCCGGCAGGCGGAGGGTCTGTAACCCAGGTCACCGACGGGCTGGCGGCCGGCCGGTCCAATGGGTCCGTGCCAACCGCAAGGAGTTCGAACCATGAAGACCAATCTCGGCAGCCTGGACCGGGGCCTGCGCATCGCCGCTGGCCTCGTCCTCATCGCCCTCGCCGCCACAGGCACCGTCGGCTGGTGGGGCTGGCTGGGCGTCATCCCGCTGGCCACCGGCCTGGTCGGCTGGTGCCTGCCCTACCAGTTGCTGGGCATCAACACCTGCCCCCTGCATCGAAAGACCTGAAGGAAAAGCACCCATGCACCCCTACCCGCACCACTACAGCGTCCAGGCCCGGGGCGGCGCCGAAGGCACGGTGTCGCTCGGCTCGGCCGGGCTGCCGGCGCTGGAGAGCACCCCACCGCCGGAGTTCGACGGCCCGCCCGGCTACTGGTCGCCCGAGACCCTGCTGCTGGCGGCGGCGGCCGACTGCTACCTGCTGTCGTTCCGCGCCGTGGCCCGAGCCTCCAAGCTGGCCTGGACCGACCTGAAGGTGGACGTGCAGGGCGTGCTCGACCGCATCGAGGGCGTCACCCGCTTCACCGAGCTGCGCTTCGTGGCCACGCTGCGCATCCCCGCCGCCGACCAGGAGCACCTGGCCGGCAACGTGCTGGAGAAGGCCAAGAAGGTCTGCCTGATCACCAACTCGCTGACGGCGCGCAGCGAGCTGAAGCCGACGGTGCTGGTCGGCGGCTGAGGCCGCAACCCGCGGCCTAGCGGAAGTCGCGGCTGCGGCTGCGGCGCCCCAGCCGGCCCAGCAGCGGCGTCAGGTCCTCCAGCCCCTCGGCGATCAGGTGGCACACGCGGCCATCGCTGGCCGCGTCGCGCTGCCAGGTGCCGTGCACGGCCAGCAGGCGGGCATGCATCAGCGCCTCGCGCTGCTGCTCGCGCACGCTCTTCCAGACGATCACGTTGACCGGGCCGGTCTCGTCTTCCAGCGTGACGAAGATGGTGCCGTTGGCGGTGGACGGCTGCTGGCGCACCGTGACCAGGCCGCAGGCCGAGGCGGGGCTGCCATCGGGCAGCTGCTGCAGCTGCCGCGAGTCCCGCAAGCGCATGCGCGCGAGCCTGGGCCGCAGCAGCTCGACCGGGTGCCGCCGCAAGGTGAGGCCCAGCGAGTCGTAGTCGAACACGATCTCCTCGCCCTCGTGCGCCGCGGGCAGCGCCAGCGCCTCCTCGCGGATCGGCGCGTGCTGCAGCAGCTCGGGCGCGCGGCGCTGGGCCGAGGCTTCCCACACCTGCTGGCGACGGTGGCCGGCCAGCGACTGCAGCGCATCGCCGGCGGCCAGTGCGGCCAGGTCCTGCACGTCCAGCCGGGCGCGCAGCGCCAGGTCCTCGGTGTCGGCGAAGGGGCCGTTCGCGCGGGCTTCCGGGATGCGCCGCGCGGCCTCCTCGCGCAGCCCGCCCACCAACCGCAGCCCCAGTCGCACCGCCGGCTGCGCCCGGTCGCCCTCCAGCGTGCAGTCCCAGTCGCTGGCCGACACGTCCGGCGGCAGCACCGGCACGCCGTGCCGCTGCGCGTCCTGCACCAGCTGCGAGGGCGCGTAGAAGCCCATGGGCTGGGAGTTCAGCATCGCCGCCAGGAAGCAGGCCGGCTCGTGGCACTTGAGCCAGCTGCTGGACCAGGCCAGCAGCGCGAAGCTGTAGGCGTGGCTTTCCGGGAAGCCGTAATCGCCGAAGCCCTTGATCTGCTCGTAGATGCGGTCGGCGAACTCGGCGCCGTAGCCGTTGGCGCGCATCCCGCCCTTCAGCCGCGCCTCGAACTTCTCCAGCCCGCCCTTGCGCTTCCAGGCGGCCATGGCGCGGCGCAGCGCGTCGGCCTCGGTGGCGGTGAAGCCGGCGGCGAGCATGGAGATCTCCATCACCTGCTCCTGGAAGATCGGGATGCCCAGCGTGCGCTCCAGTGCCTTCTTCAGTCGCGGCTCGGCGCCGTCGTAGCGCGAGCGCTCGTACTCGATCGCCTCGCCTTTCGCCTTGCGCTCGCGCGCCCTCAGGTACGGGTGGACCATGCCGCCGGTGATGGGGCCGGGCCGCACGATGGCCACCTGCACCACCAGGTCGTAGAACTCGCGCGGCTTCAGCCGCGGCAGCATGGACATCTGGGCGCGGCTCTCGATCTGGAACACGCCCACCGTGTCGGCGCGCCGGATCATCTCGTAGGTGGCCTCGTCGTGGGTCGGGATGTCGTAGCGCGTGAAGGGCGTGCCGCGCCGCTGCGACACCAGGTCGATGCAGCGGCGCACCGCGCTGAGCATGCCCAGCGCCAGCACGTCGACCTTCATCAGGCCCATGTCCTCCAGGTCGTCCTTGTCCCACTGGATGATGGAACGGTCGGGCATGGCGGCGTTCTCCACCGGCACGAGGCGCGTGAGCTTCGTCTGCGTCAGCACGAAGCCGCCCACGTGCTGCGACAGGTGGCGCGGAAAGCCCATGAGTTCGCGCGCCAGTTCCAGCCACAGCGCCGCCTGGTGCGGCGGCAGCGGCACGCCGCCGCGCGCCGCCATCTCGCGCAGGCGCTCGGGCGCCAGCCGGTCGTCGAACCAGAAGTGGTCCTTGGCGAAGGCGTCGACCAGCGGCGCGGGCACGCCCAGCGCCTTGCCGACGTCGCGGATCGCACTGCGGGTGCGGTAGCCGATCACCACGGCGGCGATGGCGGCGCGCGCGCGGCCGTACTTGCCGTAGATGTACTGGATCACCTCCTCGCGCCGCTCGTGCTCGAAGTCGACGTCGATGTCGGGCGGCTCGTTGCGCCGGTCCACGCTGATGAAGCGCTCCAGCAGCGGTTTGGACAGCATCGGGTCCATGGCCGTGATGCCCAGGCAGAAGCACACCACCGAGTTGGCCGCCGAGCCGCGGCCCTGGCACAGGATGCCCTTGGAGACGGCGAAGCGCACGATGTCGTGCACCGTCAGGAAGAACATCTCGTAGCGGCACTGCTCGATCAGCGGCAGTTCCTTCTCCAGCAGCTCCACCACGCGCTGCGGGATGCCCTGCGGATAGCGCTCCTTCGCCCCCTCGTAGGTGAGCTGGCGCAGCGCCTGGGTGGGCGTCAGGCCGGGCGGCACCGTCTCCAGCGGGTAGTCGTAGCGGATCTCCGCCAGCTCGAAGCGGCAGCGGCCGGCCACCTGCAGCGTGGCGTCCAGCAGTTCGCGCGGGTACAGCTCGGCCAGCCGCTTGCGCTGGCGCAGGTGGCGCTCGGCATTGCCCTGCAGCTCCAGGCCGCAGTCGGCCACCGCCTTGCCCAGGCGCACGGCGGTGATCGCGTCCTGCAGCGGCTTGCGCGAGCGCGCGTGCATGTGCACGTCGCCGGTGGCCACCAGCGGCACGCCGGTACGCGCGCCCGCTTCGCGCAGGTCGGCCAGCCAGAGGTCGTCGTCGATGCGGTGCGGCAGGTTGACGGCCAGCCACAGGCCGTCGCCGTAGAGCGCGCGCAGGGCCTGCAGGCGGCGGCACAAGGCGTCGAGGTCCAGGCGCTGGCCTTGGGGCCGCTGCGGCGCGAACAGGATCTCGCAGCCTTGCAGCCGGCGCAGATCGCTGGTTTCCCAGCCGACCGAATACCGGCCCTTGGGCGCGGCGGTGCGCGCCGCGGTGATGAACTCGCACAGGCCGCCCCAGCCGGCCAGGTCGCGCGCGATGGCGACCAGCCGGCCGTCGCCGAAGTCGAACTCCGATCCGTACAGCAGCCGGAACGGCCGCAGCCGGCGCTGGTCCGGATAGGCCTCTTCCAGCCGCCGGATGAAGTCGAAGTAGTCGCGCAGCCCGGACCAGGCGCGCACCACGCCGGCCACCGAGCATTCGTCGGTGATGGCCAGCGCCTCGTAGCCCAGGTCGTACGCACGCCGCACCAGCTCCTGCGGATGCGAGGCGCCGCGCTGGAAGCTGAAGTTGCTCAGGCAGTGCAGCTCGACGTAGCGCGGCAGCAGGTCCGGCCCGCTGCCCAGCACCGGCGGCAGCCGCTCCTCGTCCAGCAGCGGCCTGGGCTTGACGGCGCCCTCAGGCATACAGGCCCTGCAGGTACCAGGCGAAGCGGCCCGACTCCGCGAGGCCGTGCGCCAGCTGGCGCGGCCGCTCGCGGTAGATCCACACCAGCCCGGCCTGCGGGCTGCGGGCGATGAAGTAGTCGCGCAGGGTCGGGCCGGTTTCCTCCCACCACGCCGTCTCGACCCGGTACAGGCGCGCCAGCCGGTGCAGCGGGCCGCCGAAGCACGGCGTCTCGCCCTGCAGGCGCAGGCGCAGCGGCTGCGGCAGCAGCCAGGTGGGATAGAGGGCGTCGCTGTCCGCGCAGGGCATGGCGTCGTGGGCCTTGGCCGGGCGCCAGCCCTGCTTGCATTCGGGCCGGTGGTCCTGCTGCGCCTGCGGCACCAGCACGCTGTCCTCGCCCAGGCGCACCGACAGGCGCTCGACCAGCTGGTGCAGCCGCTCGCCCTCGGCCTGCTCCTGCGGCAGCAGGCTGGCGGTGGCGCCGGCCCAGGGCACGGTCTCCAGCGAGCGCAGGCGCAGGTGGTTGGCCGGGGCCGCCAGCTTGGCACGCGCCAGCTGCTCGCCCACCAGCCGGCGCAGGTGCGCCATCTCCTGCGTGGGCCGGGCGGTGCGCACCGGCAGCTGCTCCTTCGGCGGCAGCGCCACGCCGTCGAGGCGGCGCAGGTCCAGCGTCCACTCCAGCTCCAGTCCCAGCACGCCGCGGTTGCGCGCCTGCAGCCAGTGCTGCAGCAGGCCCAGCAGCCGTTCGGCGGCCGGCATCAGCTCCGGGGCCGAGGTCGCCAGGCAGGCCAGTTCCACATCGAGGTCGAAGGCTTCGGGCAGCACCTCCCAGCGGTACTGCTCGGGACGCTCGCCCCAGGCCGCGTCCAGCGCCGCCAGCAGCTCGGCGCCGAAGCGGCGCGACAGGCCGCCGCGCGGCAACGCGCGCAACTGGCCCCAGGTGCGGATGCCGGTGCGCTCCAGCAGCGGCACGTGCGGGACGGCGGCGTCCAGCAGTTCCAGCGGCAGCTCGTCGGGGATGCGCGCGGGCGCCGCTTGCGACAGCCGCTTGCAGCGCAGCAGCGCCAGCGCCACCAGCGAGGTCGGCCCGGCCGCCCAGCACGGCGGCTGCAGGTCGGTGCGGGACTTCAGCAGCAGCTGCAGCAGCCCGCGGCGGCCGCCGAACAGCCGCAGGCTGGCCGAGACCTCCAGCAGGATGGCTTCCTCCACCCGCACCACGCGCGGGGTGAAGCGCAGGGCCCACCAGGTCCAGGCGAGGCGCTCGCCGTCAAGGGACGGTGACAAGGCGATCCAGTACATGCGATCTCCTGTGCTCGGGTTGGGGGATGGGTGCGCCCGGCGCACCGCGGCGGCGCGAGTCCAGCAGGGCCTGCAGGCGGGCCGGCAGCGCCGGCAGCGCGATCGGCTCGTCCAGCGGCGGGCCCTTGCGCTTGAGGATGCGCAGCTGCAGTTCGTCCACCCCGTCCAGCAGCAGCCGCAGCGGCGCCGGGCTGGCCTGGCGCTGCGCGTCCGGGCCGCGCAGCACGAACAGCAGCTTGCGGTGCCGGCGCGCCGCCAGGTGCAGGCGGCGCAGCTCCTGCGGGCGCGCCTGCGGCAGCCAGGCCAGCAGGCCCAGCACGTCGGCGCAGCGCAGCGCCTGCTCGGCCGCCCACAGGCGGGCGGCGGCGGCATCGGTGCGGATCCACAGCAGGCGGTCGGCGGCCAGGCCCTGAGCCGCCAGCGCCGGGCCGAACGGCGGGTGCGGCGCGCCGACCAGCGCGACCGGGCCGGGCTGCTCGCGGGTCAGCCGAGCCAGCGCCGGCAGCACCAGCTGCCAGACCGGCCGGTGCGGGCGCGGTTCGATCAGCTCGACCAGGCTGCCCACCGGCCAGCCGCCGCCGGGCAGCTGCCGGTCCAGCGCGGCGTGCCCGCTGGGCAGCGCGCAGGCCTCCGGCGCGAGGTCCTGCACGCGCCAGACATCGGGGACAGCCAGGGCTGCAGCGGGCTGCATGGGTGGGTCGGGGTTCGGGAAATCGGGGCAAGGAAAAGGCTGGTTATTTATACAGTAAACTGGAGCCCGCGTCTGCCACTCCCCGCCCCTGTCGCGCTGTCGGCCGGGGCCTCCGTGGCATCCTTGCCCCCTTGTTCCGCCGCTTCGAAAAACTCCTCCATCCCTATCCCGAAGCCGAGCCGGCGCTGCCGCCCACGGGCTTCGTTTCCTTCGTCTGGGCCTGCACGGCCGGCCTGCGCGGCTACATTGGCTGGCTGGCGCTGCTGAGCGCCTGCGTCTCGGCCTACGAGGCGCTGCTGTTCTGGATGCTGGGCCGCATCGTCGACTGGCTGGGCGTGGTGCCGCCGCAGCGCCTGTGGGCCGACTACGGCCTCCTGCTCCAGCTGCTGGGCGCCGTGCTGCTGGCCAGCATCGTGCTGGTCGCGCTGCAGGCCATCGTCAAGCACCAGACGCTGGCGATCAACTTCCCGCTGCGGCTGCGCTGGAACTTCCACCGCCTGATGCTGGGCCAGAGCCTGGCCTTCTACGCCGACGAGTTCGCCGGCCGCATCACCACCAAGGTGATGCAGACCGGGCTGGCGGTGCGCGAGATGGTGTTCACCACCACCGAGGTGATCATCGGCATCGGCATCTACTTCATCACCATCGTGGCGCTGGCCGGCCACTTCGACCCTCGCCTGATGCTGCCCTTCCTGGCCTGGCTGGCCTGCTACGGCGTGTCGGTCTGGTACTTCGTGCCGCGGCTGGGCCGCATCGGCAAGGCGCAGGCCGACGCGCGGGCCATGATGACCGGGCGCATCACCGACGCCTACACCAACATCTCCACCGTCAAGCTGTTCTCGCACACCCAGCGCGAGGCCGGCTTCGCCCGCGCGGCCATGCACGAGTTCATGACCACCGGCTACCGCCAGATGCGGCTGGTCAGCGCCTTCGAGATCGTCAACCACGCGCTGGTGGTCGGCCTGATCCTGGGGGCCACCGGCTACGCGCTGCAGCTGTGGTCGCAGGAGCAGGTCGGCCCCGGCGCGGTGGCGGCGGTGGCCGCGATGGGCCTGCGCATCAGCGGCATGTCGCACTGGATCATGTGGGAGATGGCCTCGCTGTTCGAGAACGTGGGCACGGTGCAGGACGGCATGGCCACGCTGACGCGGCCGCCGGCGGTGGTCGACCGCCCCGATGCCAGGCCGCTGCAGGTGACGCGCGGCGAGGTGGTGTTCGAGCGCGTGCGCTTCGGCTACGGCAAGCCCGAGCCGGTGATCGCCGACTTCGACCTCGTCGTGCGGCCGGGCGAGAAGATCGGCCTGATCGGCCGCTCCGGCGCCGGCAAGTCGACGCTGGTCAACCTGCTGCTGCGTTTCTACGACGTTGACGGCGGGCGCATCCTGATCGACGGCCAGGACATCTCGCAGGTCACGCAGGACAGCCTGCGCAGCCACATCGGCATGGTGACGCAGGACACCTCGCTGCTGCACCGCTCGGTGCGCGACAACATCCTGTACGGCCGCCCCGGCGCCAGCGAGGAGGAGATGCTGATGGCGGCCCGGCGCGCGCACGCGCACGAGTTCGTCCAGGGCCTGTCCGACCGGCACGGCCGCAAGGGCTACGACGCGCACGTCGGCGAGCGCGGGGTCAAGCTCTCCGGCGGCCAGCGCCAGCGCATCGCGATCGCGCGCGTGATGCTCAAGGACGCGCCCATCCTGCTGCTCGACGAGGCCACCAGCGCGCTCGACTCGGAGGTGGAGGTCGCGATCCAGGCCAGCCTCGACGAGCTGATGCAGGGCAAGACCGTGATCGCCATCGCGCACCGCCTGTCCACCATCGCTGCGATGGACCGGCTGGTGGTGATGGACCAGGGCCGCATCGTGGAGGAAGGCGACCACCGCAGCCTGCTGGCGCAGGGCGGCCTGTATGCGCGCCTGTGGGCGCACCAGAGCGGCGGCTTTTTGGGAGAGAGCACCGAATGACCCGACCGCTGCAGGCGATCGATTTCGAGGCCGATTCGCACGTGGTGGCGCAGGCGCTGATCGGCGCCACGCTGCTGATCGACGGGGTCGGCGGGCGCATCGTCGAGACCGAGGCCTACGACCGCGAGGACCCGGCCTCGCACGCCTTTTCCGGCCCGACCACGCGCAACGCCTCCATGTTCGGACCGCCAGGCCGCGCCTACGTCTACCGCTCCTACGGCATCCACTGGTGCCTGAACTTCGTCTGCCGCGAGGCCGGCCATGGCGCCGGGGTGCTGATCCGCGCGCTGGAGCCCACCCACGGGCTCGAGACCATGCGCGAGCGGCGCGGCCTGCACGAGGACCGCCTGCTGTGCTCCGGCCCCGGCAAGCTGGGCCAGGCGCTGGCCATCACGCACGCCATGAACGGTCACCGCCTCGATCGCGCGCCGTTCCAGGTGCTCGCCGCCGACGACGGGGCGGCGATCGAGGTCATCGCCGGCCCCCGCATCGGGATCAGCAAGGCGGTCGACGTGCCCTGGCGCTTCGGGCTGAAGGGCTCGCGCTACCTGAGCCGGCGGTTCTGAGTCGCCAGCCGATCAGCGCCGGGAGCCGTCGGGCCTGGGCGATGCGGGCGACTGCAGCGGCGCTTGGTACATCCGGGGCCGGTCGCCGCGCGGCGCGGGCCGCATCAGGGTCCCCAGCGTGGCGCCGGACGGCGCTGCCGGCCCGGCCCCCATGGCCCGCGTGTCCGGCTCCGATCCGGCCAGCACCACGCCCGGGCGCATGTCCGCCGGCCGGTCGTGCACCAGCGCGATGTCCTGGCCGACGACGGTGTAGGGCTGCCCCAGGGCGCGCGCGCTGCGCTCGTCGGTGAGCAGCGGCGGGCTGCCGTCGCTGACGGCGCGCAGGAAGGTCTGCGAGGGCGACTGCTGCTGGCAGTCGAGCGAATCGCCGAACACCAGGTGGCCGCCCGGGAAGGCGCGCGGCATCGTCTCGTGCAGCGGGCGGCTCATGTCCACGGGCGCTTGCTGCGCCTGGTAGACGATGCTGCCCCGGGCGTCGTAGACCGTGTAGCAGGCCAGGGCCGGGACGGCGGCGAATGCCGCGACGGCCCCCAGGACAACCGATCGAAGTTCCATCGCTCACCTCCCGCGATGCCGCCACCGGCACCTCGCGGCCCATGGTCCAGCCAGCCCAACGCTGAGCAAGCCAGCCAAAGCGACGACCCGCTGTCAGCGGGCGCTGGCAGCGGGTTGCGAGATGTTAGTCTTGTTGCTGACGGAACGCGACGCTAGTGCAGCAGCTTGACCCCGGTCTTGGCCTGCACCTGCTCGAAGCTCACGCCGGGCGCGAGCTCGACCACCTTCAGGCCCTCGGGCGTGACGTCCATCACCGCCAGGTCGGTGATGATGCGGTCGACCACGCCGACGCCGGTCAGGGGCAGGGTGCAGCTCGGCAGGATCTTGAGGTCCTCGCTGCCGTCCTTCTTCTTTGCGACGTGCTCCATCAGCACGATCACGCGCTTGACGCCGGCCACCAGGTCCATGGCGCCGCCCATGCCCTTGACCATCTTGCCGGGGATCATCCAGTTGGCCAGGTCGCCCTTCTCGCTGACCTGCATGGCGCCCAGGATGGACAGGTTGATCTTGCCGCCGCGGATCATCGCGAAGCTGTCGTGGCTGCCGAAGATGGACGAGCCCTTCAGCGTGGTGACGGTCTGCTTGCCGGCGTTGATCAGGTCGGCGTCGACCTCGTCCTCGGTCGGGAACGGGCCGATGCCCAGCATGCCGTTCTCCGACTGCAGCCACACCTCCTTGTCGCCGGTGAAGTTGGCCACCAAGGTCGGGATGCCGATGCCGAGGTTGACGTAGAAGCCGTCCTCGAGTTCCTGCGCCGCGCGCGCGGCCATCTGGTCTTGGGTCCAGGGCATGTTCTATCTCCTAGTCGGTCGGGGACAGGGCTGAAGATCTGTCCCCGAGGTCACTTCCATCACGCGGGCCGGGTGGTGCGCTTCTCGATGCGCTTCTCGGGGTTCGGGTTGTGCACGATGCGGTGCACGTAGATGCCGGGCAGGTGCACGTCGTCCGGGGCCAGCTCGCCCACCTCGACGACCTTTTCCACCTCGACGATGCAGACCTTGCCGGCCATCGCCACGGCCGGGTTGAAGTTGCGCGCCGTCAGGCGGAAGCGCAGGTTGCCGCTGGTGTCGGCCACGTCGGCCTTGACCAGGGCCACGTCGGGCACCAGCGAGCGCTCCATGACGTAGGTCTCGCCGTCGAACTCGCGCAGTTCCTTGCCTTCGGCCACGATGGTGCCCACGCCGGTCTTGGTGAAGAAGGCCGGGATGCCGGCGCCGCCGGCGCGCAGCTTCTCGGCCAGCGTGCCCTGGGGCGTGAATTCCAGCTCCAGTTCGCCGGCCAGGTACTGGCGCTCGAACTCCTTGTTCTCGCCCACGTAGCTGGAGATCATCTTGCGGATCTGGCGCGTCTCCAGCAGCTTGCCCAAGCCGAAGCCGTCGACGCCGGCGTTGTTGGAGATGACGGTGAGGTCCTTCACGCCGCTGTCGCGCAGGGCTTCGATCAGGGCTTCCGGGATGCCGCAAAGGCCGAAGCCGCCGACGGCCATCAGCTGGCCGCTGCGCACCACGCCGTCCAGGGCCGCGGCGGCGTTGGGATAGAGCTTGTTCACGAGGGTCTCCTGCTGCGGAAATCGCCCGGCTGGGCTGCGGGCGAACCGGGTTACGATACTACTTAGATTGCTACGTAGTATCTCGTAAAGGTCAACCCGGTATGGATGTCGATTATCGGCTTGCGTTCGACATGGCCCCGGTGGGGCTTTGCCTGTCGCGCAACCGCTCCATCGTCGACTGCAACCGGCACCTGTGCGAGATGTTCGGCTACTCGCGCGAGGTGCTGATCGGCCAGTCCTTCCTGACGCTGTACCCCAGCGCGGACGAATACGAGCGCCTGGGCGCGCGCATGGCGCCCATCCTGAATGCGAAAGGCCACTACTCGGACGACCGCATCATGAAGCGGGCCAGCGGCGAGGTGTTCTGGTGCCACGTCACCGGCCGCGCGCTCAACCGCGAGGCGCCGCACGCGGCCGGCATCTGGTCGTTCGAGGACCTGAGCGCGCAGCGGCCGGTCAAGGCCGAACTCACGGCGCGCGAGCGCGAGGTCGCGGCCCGCCTGCTGGACGGCATGACGTCCAAGGAAATCGGCAAGACGCTGGAGATCAGCCACCGCACGGTGGAGATCTACCGGGCGCGGTTGATGCGAAAGTACAAGGCCAACACCACCGCGGACCTGGTGCACAAGCTGACGGCGGGCCACTAGGCCCGAATTCAGGCGACCGCCGCCCGCTTCGCCCGCCAGGCCCCGGCGATGACGATCACCCCCGGAACCAGGATCATCGCCCAGATGATCTTGTCCAGGTGGGCCTTCACCCAGGGCAGCCCGCCCAGGAAGTAGCCGGCGGTGACGATGCCCATCACCCACAGCACGCCGCCGGCCACGTTGTAGGTGCTGAACTTGGTGCGCGTCATCGCGGCCACCCCGGCCACGAAGGGCGCGAAGGTGCGCAGGAAGGGCGCGAAGCGGGCCACGATGATGGTGATGCCGCCGTACTTCTCGTAGAAGGCATGGGCCTGGTCGAACGCAGCCTTGTTGAACCAGCGGGAGTGCTCCCAGCGGAACACCTTGGGCCCGAAGTAGCGCCCTATCGTGTAGTTGGACTGGTCGCCCAGGATGGCGGCGGCCAGCATCACGGCGCAGGTCGCCGTGTAGTCCATGAACCCGAGGCCGCACAGCGCGCCGGCCACGAACAGCAGCGAGTCGCCGGGCAGGAAGGGCATGACCACGACACCGGTCTCGACGAAGATGATCAGGAACAGCAGCGCATAGACCCACAGGCCGTAGGCGCGCACGAAGGCTTCGAGGTGCACGTCGACGTGCAGGATGAAGTCGACCAGGAAGGCCACGTATTCCATGGCGGCGATTATCGGCCCCGCACCTAGAATGCCCGCCGTGAACGCCGTGCTCCATTCGGACCATCGCCGGCCCATCCGGGAACTGCCCGACGAGCTGGTCAGCCAGATCGCCGCCGGCGAAGTCGTGGAGCGGCCCGCCTCGGTGGTGCGCGAGTTGGTCGACAACGCGCTGGACGCCGGCGCCACCCAGGTCACCGTGCGGCTGCTCGCCGGTGGCGTGCGCCTGGTGAGCGTGGAGGACGACGGCGGCGGCATCCCGCGGGAAGAGTTGCCGGTCGCGTTGCGCCGGCACGCCACCAGCAAGATCGGCAGCCTGGCCGACCTGGAGTCGGTGGGCACCATGGGTTTCCGCGGCGAGGCGCTGGCCGCAATCGCCTCCGTTTCCGAGTTGAGCCTGGTCTCGCGCTGCGCCGGGCAGGCCAACGCCTGGCTGCTGGACGCGCGCAGCGGCGAGCTGCGGCCCGCGGCCCGCGCCACCGGCACCACGGTGGAGGTCAAGGAGCTGTTCTTCAGCACGCCGGCGCGCCGCAAGTTCCTCAAGACCGACGCCACCGAGCTGGCCCACTGCATCGAGGCGGTGCGGCGGCACGCGCTGGCGCGGCCCGACGTCGGCTTCGCGATCTGGCACGAGGGCAAGCTGGTCGAGCAGTGGCGACCCGGCAGCCGCGAGCAGCGCCTGGCCGACGTGCTGGGCGAGGACTTCCTCGCCCGCAGCGTGGCGGTGGACCACGTGGCCGGGCCGATCCGCATCGCGGGCCGCGCCGGCATCCCCGACGCCGCGCGCTCGCGGGCCGACCAGCAGTACGCCTGGGTCAACGGCCGCTTCGTGCGCGACAAGGTGCTCACCCATGCGGCCCGCAGCGCCTACGAGGACGTGCTGCACGGCCACCGGCAGCCGGTCTATGCGCTGTACGTGGAGATCGACCCGGCGCGCGTCGACGTCAACGTGCACCCCACCAAGATCGAGGTGCGCTTCCGCGATGGCCGCGAGGTGCACCAGGCGGTGCGGCGGGCGGTCGAAGCGGCGCTCGCGGCACCGCGGGCCGCGCAGGCGGACGCCGTCGCCTCCGATGCGGGCGAGCTCGCGCCTGCAGCGGTGAGGCCCGCCGATGGGCCCTTGCCCGTCGGCACCCCGGCCTGGGCCCAGCCGCGATTCGACTTCGACCGCCCGGCCGGCCACCGCGTCTCGGACCTCTCGGCCTTGTGGGGCCCCGCGTCCGCTCCGGCCCCTGCCGCGACGCCCGCCGGGTCCGGCAGTACGGCCCCGATCGCCCCGGAGGCGCCGCCGCTCCATGCCGCTGGCGACGACTGGCCCCTGGGCCGCGCCCTTGCGCAGCTGCAGGGCATCTACATCCTGGCCGAGAACCGCCACGGCCTGGTGATCGTCGACATGCACGCGGCCCACGAGCGCATCGTCTACGAGCGCCTGAAGGCGCAGATGGGCGATGGCGAGGGTACGGCGCTGGCCAGCCAGCCGCTGCTGATCCCGGCCACCTTCGCCGCCACGCCGCAGGAAGTGGCCACGGCCGAATCGGCGGTGCAGGCCCTGCACACCCTGGGCCTGGAGATCACGCCCTTCTCGGCCAGGACGCTGGCGGTGCGGGCCGTGCCGACCACCCTCGCCCACGGCGACCCGGTCGAACTGGCGCGCTCGGTGCTCGCGGAGCTCGGCCAGCACGACTCCAGCACGGTGGTGCAGCGCGCACGCAACGAGCTGCTGGCTACCATGGCGTGCCACGGCGCGGTGCGCGCAAACCGACAGCTCACGCTGGAGGAAATGAACGCGCTGCTGCGGCAGATGGAAGCCACCGAACGCTCCGACCAGTGCAACCACGGGCGACCGACCTGGCGCCAGCTGTCGCTGCGGGAGCTCGATTCGCTGTTCCTGCGGGGACGATGAAGGGAACTTCCGCCGCGCCACGGGACTCCAGCCCATCCTCATGACGCGCCGACTGCTCGCCTTCCTTTCCGTCCTGATGGCCATCGTGCTGTCGGTGGGCTGTTCCACCCTCGACGAAAAGCAGCGCGAATGGATCTTCCAGCCCAGCGACCGCGCCTGGGGCGGCAGCGCCAGCTACGCGGAGGGCATGGACCACGTCTGGATCGAGTTCCCCTCCAGCGTCACGGGAGAGAACGCCAAGCTTCATGCCCTGTGGATCGAGGCCGAGGACGCCAGGCCGGACACCCCCGTGCTGCTGTACCTGCACGGCGCGCGCTGGAACGTGGAGGGCTCGGCCGGCCGCATGCGGCGCATGCGCGACATGGGCTTCTCCGTGCTGGCCATCGACTACCGGGGCTTCGGCAAGAGCACCAGCGGCCTGCCTTCGGAAGAGAAGGCCTACGAGGATGCGCGCGCCGCCTGGGAATGGCTGGCCGCCCGCTACCCGGACCGCCCGCGCTACGTGTTCGGCCATTCGCTGGGCGGCGCCATCGCCATCGACCTGGCCGCGCGCGTGCCGGACGAGCAGGGCACCATCGTCGAGGGCACCTTCACCTCGATCCCGGACGTGGCCAGCACCTTCAAGTGGGGCTGGCTGCCGATCGGGCCGCTGATCACGCAGCGCTTCGAGTCCATCGCCAAGGTCGGCCGGATCGGCTCGCCGCTGCTGGTGGTGCACGGCGACAGCGACCACCTGATCCGTTCCGAGCTCGGCCAGCGCCTCTACGACGCCGCCAAGGGCCGCAAGCTGTTCCTGCTGGTCGAGGGCGGCTCGCACCACAGCTCCATGGTGGTCGGCCAGGCCCGCTACCAGGAAGCGATCCGGCAGCTGTTCGACTGGCACTGAGGCCGGCGCGGCGCGGCGGGGCGTTCTGCTAGTCTCGCCGCCGATGCAGCCCGCCCCCCGCCTGCTGGCCCTTGCCGGCCCCACCGCCTCGGGCAAGACGGATGCGGCCCTGGCGCTGGCCGCCGCCTTTCCCTGCGAGATCGTCAGCGTCGACTCGGCGCTGGTCTATCGCGGCATGGACATCGGCACGGCCAAGCCCAGCCGCGAGCAGCGCGAGGCCGTCCCGCACCACCTGATCGACATCCGCGACCCGGCCCAGCCGTACAGCGCCGCGGAGTTCGCAGCCGACGCGAAGCGCCTGGCCGGCGAGATCCACGCGCGCGGCCGCATCGTGCTGCTGGTGGGCGGCACCATGCTGTATTTCAAGGCCCTCTTCGAAGGGCTGGACGCCATGCCGCCGGCCGATCCGGCGGTGCGCGCGGCGATCGAGGCCGAGGCGGCGCAGCACGGCTGGCCCGCCCTGCATGCACAGCTGGCGCAGGTGGATCCGGCGACCGCCGCCCGGCTCGCGCCCAACGACGCCCAGCGCATCCAGCGCGCGCTGGAGGTGTGGCGCAGCTCGGGGCGGCCCCTCAGCGATTTCCATGGCAGCGCGCGCAGCGGCGGGTTGCAACCGATGGCGCTGCTCTCGCTGGAGCCTCGCGAGCGGGCCTGGCTGCACGAGCGCATCGCGCGGCGCTTCGACGCCATGCTGGCGCAGGGCTTCCTCGACGAGGTGCGCTCGCTGCGCGCCCGCGGCGACCTGCACGCCAACCTGCCGAGCATGCGCTCGGTCGGCTACCGGCAGGCCTGGCAGGCGCTGGACGAAGGCTGGCCGGCGGCCGAACTGCGCGAGCGCGGCATCTTCGCCACCCGCCAGCTGGCCAAGCGGCAGCTCACCTGGCTGCGATCCATGCAGCGGCGCGTGATCGCCTGCGACGCACCCGACGCGCAGGCGCAGGTGCTGCAGGCCGCCCGGGAGGCCCTGTCTTGAGCGCGCCGGTGGTGGCCGTGCACGACCTCGGCAAGCGCTACGGCAGCGTCGACGTGTTCCGGCACGTCTCGCTGCAGGTCGGGCGCGGCGAGTTCGTCGCCATCGTCGGCGAGTCGGGGGTGGGCAAATCCACCCTGCTCAACTGCCTGGCGGGACTGGACCACTGGGACGAGGGGCGTATCGTGCTCGATGGCCACGACCTCGGCACGCTGGACGAATCGCAGCGCGCGCGGCTGCGGCGCAGCCACGTGGGCTTCGTGTTCCAGGCCTTCCACGTGCTGCCGCACCTGGACGTGGCGCAGAACGTGGCCCTGCCCCTGATGCTGCTGGACCGGCCCGACCCGCAGCGGGTCGAGGCCATGCTGCAGGCGGTGGGACTGGGTGGCCTCGGCGACCGGCTGCCCCAGCAGCTCAGTGGCGGCCAGTTGCAGCGGGTGGCGATCGCCCGCGCGCTGGTGCATGCGCCGCCGCTGCTGCTGGCCGACGAACCCACCGGCAACCTGGACCCGAAGACCGCCGAACAGGTAATGGACCAGTTGATCGCGCAGACGCGGTCCGAACAGGCGGCCCTGCTGCTGGTGACTCACTCGGCCACGGCGGCGGCGCGCGCCGACCGGGTGCTGCACCTGCGGGCGGATGGCATGGCGTGAGGGGTGCGGCGATGGCCGCAGCGGCGAGGCAGGCTTAGCGCCTGCGGACCGCGGTCTTGCGCACGGCGGCCGGCCTGGGCGCCGCCTCGTGCTGCTCCATGAACTCCCGCACCAGGCGGCGCATGACCTGCGAAGGCGTCATGTCCTGCGAATAGCACAGCTTCTCGAACGCAGCCTTCCGGGCGGGGTCGATCAGAACGGTGAGCCGGGCGGTCTTGTTCTCCATGGAAGGACACGGTGCGCAAGTGCCGGGGAATTGTAAACACGCAGGCGGCGAGCCATGGGGCCGCCCGTCGGGGCGTCTGCTGGCGGTACGGGTTTTCCGGCCGGCATCGGCAGGCCCGGCCGCCCGCGGACAGGCCGCTGCGCACGCCGGGCAGGGTGCCGCGGACTGCGGGGCTGTCGCGCGGTTTTCCTACAGGCTCCCGGGCCCGGGAATTCCAAGATCGGGCATCCCAACCAGGAGACCTCCCATGCCCAGCACCCGTGCCGGAAAAGACGCCTGCGACCTGCTCGACGCGGACCATCGCGCCGTCAAGAAGATGTTCAAGGAATACGAGGAGCTGGCCGGCTCGCGCGCCCGCAACGTGGCGCAGAAGAAGCTCGAGCTGGCGCACCACATCTGCATGGAGCTGACCGTGCACGCGCAGATCGAGGAGGAGATCTTCTATCCGGCCCTGCGCGCGGCGATCAAGGAAACCGACCTGCTGGACGAGGCGGCGGTCGAGCACCAGAGCGCCAAGGACCTGATCGCCCAGATCCAGCAGATGCCGCAGGCGGACGACAAGTTCGACGCCACGGTCAAGGTGCTGGGCGAGTACATCGACCACCACGTCAAGGAAGAGAAGAACCAGATCTTCCCCAAGGCCCGCGCGGCCCGCAAGCTGGACCTGGTGGCCATGCGCGAGGAACTGGAGGAGCGCAAGGAAGAACTGATGTCGGAGATGGGCGCGACGGCCTAGGCGCCCTGGCCCGGGGCGCCACAATCGCCCCATGTGGGCCCTGCTGCGCACCTACTCCTGGCAGGAGTTGCGCCACCATCCCTGGCGCAGCATCACGGCCGTCGGCGCCGTGATGCTGGGGGTGGCGCTGGCCCTCGCCGTCCACCTGATCAACGCCTCCGCGCTGAGCGAGTTCTCGGCCGCGGTGCGCTCGGTCAACGGCCAACCCGACCTGGAACTGCGCGGCGCCCACGGCAGCTTCGACGAAAAGCTGTTCGCGCGCGTGGCCACCGACCCGCAGGTGGCCATCGCCAGCCCGGTGCTGGAGCTGGCCACCCACGCGGTGGGTGCCGATGGGCGCCGGGTGCCGCTGCGCGTGGTCGGCGCCGATGCGCTGGTCGCGGCCACGCTCGCCCCGGCGCTGATGCCGGCCCTTGCCCAGGGTGCCGATCGCCTGTCGCTGTTCGCGCCTGCAACCGTCTTCCTCAACCCCGCGGCCCGCGAGCAACTGGGTGACGGCCCGCTGCGGCTGCAGGCCGGCCTGCAGTTGCTCGAGGTGGACGTGGCCGGCAGCGTCGCCGCCGCCGGGGCCCCGCTGGCGGTGATGGACATTGCCGCGGCGCAGGACCTGTTCGGACGCGCCGGCGAACTCTCGCGCATCGACGTGCAGCTACGCGCCGGCGTGGACCGGCAGGACTGGCTGCGGCGCCTGGCCCTGCCCGCCGGCGTGGTCGCGGCCGAGCCCGGCGACTCGACCGAGCGCGTGAGCAACCTCTCGCGTGCCTACCGCGTCAACCTGACCGTGCTGGCGCTGGTGGCGCTGTTCACCGGGGCCTTCCTGGTGTTCTCGGTGCTGGCGCTCAGCGTCGCCCAGCGCTCGCAGCAGTTCGCCCTGCTGGGCGTGCTCGGGCTGGATGCCGGCCAGCGGCAAGGCCTGGTCCTGGCCGAATCGGCGCTGCTGGGCGCAGTCGGCAGCACCGCCGGCGTGGCGCTGGGCACCGCGCTGGCCGCGCTTGCCCTGCGCCTGCTGGGCGGTGACCTGGGTGGCGGCTACTTCGAAGGCGTCGCGCCACGTTTGCAATGGAGCGCGCCGGCAGCGCTGGGCTACGGCCTGCTGGGCGTGGTGGCCGCCATGGCCGGCGGCTGGTTCCCGGCCCGCGATGCGCAGCGGCTGCCGCTGGCGCAGGCGCTCAAGGGCCTGCGGGCCCGGGCCAACGGCCTGCGGCGCCGCTGGCCCGGTCCGGCCCTGCTGGCTGCGGCCGTGGCGCTGGCGCTGCTGCCGCCGGTGGCGGGCCTGCCCCTGGCCGCCTATTTTTCCGTCGGCCTGCTGCTGGTCGGCGGCATCGCGACGCTGCCGCCCCTGGTGGGCCTGCTGTACGACCGCATCGCGCCGCGCGTCGCCCACCGCGTGCTGCCGCTGCTGGCGGTCGAGCGCGCCCGGCGCGTGCGCGAGACCGCCGCCGTCGCCGTCAGCGGCGTGGTGGCGGCGCTCAGCCTGGCGGTGGCGCTGACGGTGATGGTGGCGAGCTTCCGCGACTCGGTGGCGCGCTGGCTGGACGTGCTGCTGCCGGCCGACCTGTACGTGCGCACGGCCAGCAGCAGTTCGGCCGGGGACACGGCCTTTCTTTCGCCGGCCCTCGTGGACACCGCCGCCCGCATGCCGGGAGTCGAACGGGTCGCGACCCAGCGCGTGCGCCAGCTGCTGCCCGACCCGACGCGCCCGGCGATCGCCCTGCTGGCCCGACCCATCGGCGATCCGGCCAGCGAGCTGCCGCTGGTGGGCGCGCCGGCCGCGGTGCCGCCGGGCCGGATCCCGGTGTACGTGAGCGAGGCCATGCGGGACCTGTATGGCGCGCGCGTGGGCCAGCCCCTGCCGCTGCTCGACGGCGCGCTCGGCCTGCCGTCGGACGGTGAAGCCAGCCGCTTCACCGTCGCCGGCATCTGGCGCGACTACGTGCGCCAGAACGGCGCCGTGCTGCTGCGCCAGGCCGACTACAGCCGGCTCACCGACGATGCGCGCGTGAACGACCTGCAGGTCTGGCTGGCGCCCGGCGCCGATGCGGCGCAGGTCCAGCAGGCCTTGCGCGAGCGGGCCGGCAGCGCCGGCTCGCTGCTGGAATTCGCGTCGGCGCGCGAGATCCGCGCCACCTCGCTGCGCATCTTCGACCGCAGCTTCGCCGTCACCTACTGGCTGCAGGCGGTGGCGATCGCCATCGGCCTGTTCGGCGTGGCGGCCAGCTTCAGCGCCCAGGTGCTGGCGCGGCGCAAGGAGTTCGGCCTGCTGGCGCACCTGGGCCTGACGCGCCGGCAGATCCTGGCCGTGGTGGCCGGCGAAGGCGCGGCCTGGACGCTGATCGGCTCGGCCGCCGGACTGGCGCTCGGGCTGGCGGTTTCGGTGGTGCTGGTGCACGTCGTCAACCCGCAGAGCTTCCACTGGACCATGGACCTGCTGGTGCCCTGGCTGCGGCTGCTCGCGCTGTGCGCCGCGGTGGTTGCGGCCGGCACACTCACGGCCTGGGCCGCCGGCCGGGCGGCGGCCAGCCGCGATGCGGTGCTCGCAGTGAAGGAGGACTGGTGATGCGGCGGCGCGACCTGCTGGCCGCCGCGCCTGCCCTGCTGGCGCTGCCCGCGCACGCCCTGCCCGCGCGCAGCCTGCGCTTCCCGCGCGACCACGGCGCCCACCCCGAACTGCGCACCGAGTGGTGGTACATCACCGGCGCGGTGGACGCCGGCGGGCGCCTGTTCGGCTTCCAGCTCACCTTCTTCCGCTCGCGCGTGGACGCCACCCAGGACATGGCCTCGGCCTTCGCCGCGAAGCAACTGGTCTTCGCGCACGCGGCGGTCACCGACGTGCAGGGCCGGCGGCTGCACCACGACCAGCGGATCGCCCGCGCCGGCTTCGGCGTGGCCGGGGCCGAGACCGAGGACACGCGGGTGCGGCTGCGTGACTGGCAGCTGGCGCGCGGCGAGGACGGCGTGTACCAGGCGCGGCTGCCGGCGCGCGACTTCACTTTGGAGCTGCGCATCGCGCCGACCCAGCCGCCGCTGCTGCAAGGGAGCGAGGGCCTGTCGCGCAAGGGCCCGGACCCTTCGCAGGCCAGCTATTACTACAGCCTGCCGCAGCTGGCCGCCACCGGCGCGATCACGCTGGAGGGCCGCCGCTTCGAGGTGCAGGGCAAGGCCTGGCTGGACCACGAGTGGAGCGAGGCGCTCATGCATCCGCAGGCCGTCGGCTGGGACTGGATCGGCATGAACCTGGATGACGGCAGCGCCCTCACGGCCTTCCAGCTGCGCCGCGCGGACGGTTCGCCGCTGTGGGACGGCGGCTCCTTCCGCCGAGCCGGCGGCGCCGCGGCCATCGCGGGCCAGGGCCAGACCCGCTTCAGCGCGCAGCGGCGCTGGACCAGCCCGCTGACCGGCGCCTCGTACCCGGTGGAGTGGGAAGTCGAGACCCCCGCCGGCCGTTACGTCGTGCGCGCGCTGCTGGACGACCAGGAGCTGGACAGCCGGGCTTCGACCGGTGCGGTGTACTGGGAAGGCCTGTCGGACCTGCTCGACGGCCAGGGCCGCCGCGTGGGCCGCGGCTACCTGGAGATGACCGGCTACGCGCAGCGGCTGCGCATCTAGCCGGGCCAGCCCGGTTCGAGCAGCGACTCCACGTCGGCGTGGAAGCGCGCCGAGCACCACTCGTTGCGGCCGAACAGCAGTTCCCGCCTGGCGCCGCCGGCCAGGGTGGACTGCTGCGACACGCCGAGCGCGAAATCCTCGTCCAGCGCGCCCCAGAACGATTCCACGTTCTTGCGCCAGTACTCGCGCGAGCGGTCGGTCTGCGGCAGTTCCGGGATCAGCGTGGTGCCCAGCACGCGCGAGCGGTCGACCGCCTCCGGCAGCACCGTGAAGGCATTGGCGTGGTCGCCCTCGTGCAGAATGAAGGTGGCCGGGAAGAAGCAGTAGATGATGTTGGCGTGCGGCCCGATGCGCCAGTCGGATTCGGGCTGCTGGCGCAGCATGGGCATGCTGCGCTTGGGCAACACGATGCGGTGGTGCCGGCCGTCGTGGTCGGCCATCAGCAGGTTGTCGAAGAACAGCCCGGCGATCGTGTTGCGGTGCGCGTACTGGAAGTGGTAGGTCTCGAGGTTGCCCTCGAACGGGATCTTCCAGTTCGCCGCGTTGGCGAACTCGCGCTGGTGGAACGGCTGCCAGCCGTCGTAGCCCCAGTTGCGCAGGTCCTCGCCGAAGCGGCCCAGGTAGCCGCGCAGGTCCAGCTGCACGTCCTCGCCCGGGTGCGCGCCGCGCGGGATCACCCACGCGAAGCCCAGCGCCTCGCCGGCCGGCACCGGCGCCAGCGAGCACTGCGACGCCGGCGCGTGCGGGAAGTCGGCTTCGTGCGGCCGGCCGCGCAAGGCGCCGTCCAGCCCGTAGGTCCAGCTGTGGTACGGGCAGGTGAAGGCGCGCTGGCTGGCTGCGCCGGGCGCCTGCAGCCGCGCGCCACGGTGGCGGCAGGCGTTGAGGAAGGCGCGCAGCTCGCCGCGGGCGCCGCGCACCAGCAGCAGGGGCGTGCCGGCGACGTCGATGGCGAACGAATCGCCGGGCCGGGCGAGCGAAGCCGAGGGACACACGGCCAGCGGAAAGCGCCGGATGACGCCATCGAGCTCGCGCTGGAAGCGCGTGGGGTCCAGGTAGCGTTCGACCGGGCTGCGCGAAGGTTCGCCGCTTTCGCTGCCGCCGCCTTCGACCAGCGCCAGGGCGCGGCGGATCAGGGCCACTTGTTCCTCGAGCTGCACGCGGCGACTCTAGGTCGCCGCGGCGGCGCCCCGGACGGGGCCAAACCCCTATGGACCGGGCCGGACCAGCGCCTCCTCGTTCTGCGCCAGCACCGTCTCGCGCAGCGCCTGCGCCTTGGCGGGATCGAAGGGACCCTGCGCACGCGCCAGCACGTTGCCCTCGCGGTCGACCACCAGCACGCTGGCGCGGTCGGGATCGGACAGGCCGGCCTCGCGCACGAAGGCGGCGCGATCGGTGAACAGCGGCACCAGCCGCGCGCGCTCGGCCAGCCGCGGCCAGCGCTCGCGCAGCCGGCGCTCGATGTCGCGCCGTGCAGCCTCGTCGCCGGGGTCCTGCACCACCGGCAGCTTGACCCAGGCGATGCGGAATTCGCGCTGCAGCTGCAGGCCGTCGATCCAGCCCTGGATTTCCTCGCGCGGGCTGCCTTCGAAGGCCACCAGCGCCAGCACCCGGGCCGGCAAGGGCTCCGGCGGAAGGGCCTGCTGCGTTTCGGCCAGCCGCTGCGTGGCGGCGCTGGGCAGTTTGCCGAGCACCAGCCGCTCGTACGGTGCGTAGAACGCCAGCGCCACCGCGGCTGCGGCAGCGCCCATCCACCCGAGCAACGGCGCCCATCGGGTCGACGACATGGATGCACTCCCTGAAGACGAGCCCAGTGTGGCAGGCCCTGCGGCAGCCGTGTCCTTCAGCTTTGTAAGAGCCATGCCGGGAAGCGACCGGGGACCCGCCATCCCGGCCTGCCCACTGCTGACTACACTCGACGGACGATGGCCGACGCCGCTCCCGCCCGGGGCTCGCCCCGCTCGCTCTCGGGCCTGCTGCCCTTCCTGCGGCCGTACCTCGGGCGCATGGTGCTGGCGGCGCTGTTCCTCGGCCTGGCCGCCGCGGCGACGCTGCTGTTCCCGGTCGCGCTGCGCGGCCTGATCGACGAGGGCCTGGCCGGCGCCGGCCACGGCGAGCGGCTGGTCGCGCTGCGCGAACACTTCCTGCTGCTGTTCGCCGTGGCCGTCGCGCTCGGCCTGTTCTCGGCGGCGCGCTTCTACATGGTCAGCTGGCTGGGCGAACGGGTCACCGCCGACCTGCGCAATGCCGTGTACGCGCACGTGCTGCGCCAGAGCCCGGAGTTCTTCGAGCACACGCGCACCGGCGAGGTCCTGTCGCGCCTGACCACCGACACCACGCTGGTGCAGACGGTGGTCGGCTCCTCCTTCTCGCTCGGGCTGCGCAACGTCGTGATGGGGCTGGGCGCGCTGGGCATGCTGGTCTACACACATCCCTACGTGATGTCGCTGGTGTTCGCCGCGGTGCTGCTGGTGGTGCTGCCGGCCATGGCCTTCGGCCGCCGCGTGCGGCGGTTGTCGCGCGCCAGCCAGGACCGGGTGGCCGACTCCAGCGCCATCGCCGCCGAGGTGCTGAACGCCATCCCCGTGGTGCAGAGCTACACCGGCGAGGCGCGCGAATCGGCCCGCTTCACCGAGGCCACCGACAACGCCTTCCACACCGGCGTGCGGCGCACCCGGGCGCGGGCGGCGCTGGTGGCCTTCATCATCATCGCCAACGCGGGGCTGTTGCTGTGGGGCCTGTACCGCGGCGCGCAGGCCGTGATGGCCGGCGAGCTCAGCGCCGGCCAGCTCGGGCAGGCGGCGCTGTACGTGATCATCTTCGCCGGCGCCGTGGCGGTGCTGGGCGAGGTGTACGGCGACCTGCTGCGTGCGGCCGGTGCCACCGAGCGGCTGATGGAGCTGCTGGCCACGCGCTCGCCGGTGGCCTCGCCGCCGCATCCGGTGCAGGCGCCCCCCTCGGCCGGCGGCGGCCGGGTCGCCTTCGAGGGCGTGTCCTTCCACTACCCGTCCCGGCCGGCCACCGCGGCGCTGCAGGACTTCACGCTGCAAGTCCCGCCCGGCGAGACCGTCGCCCTGGTGGGGCCCAGCGGCGCCGGCAAGAGCACGGTGTTCTCACTGCTGCTGCGCTTCTACGACCCGGCGCAGGGCCGCATCACGGTCGATGGCGTGGCCATCCGCGACCTGTCGCTGGAGGAGCTGCGCGGGCGCATCGGGCTGGTGGCGCAGGAGCCGGTGGTGTTTTCCACCAGCGCGCTGGAGAACATCCGCTACGGGCGGCCAGGCGCCAGTGACGAGGAGGTGATGGAAGCGGCGCGCGCCGCCTACGCGCACGAGTTCATCCTGGCGCTGCCGCAGGGCTATGACACCTACCTGGGCGAGCGCGGCGTCCGCCTCTCGGGCGGCCAGCGGCAGCGCATCGCGATCGCCCGCGCCATCCTCAAGAACCCGCCGCTGTTGCTGCTGGACGAAGCCACCAGCGCACTCGACGCCGAGAGCGAGCGCATGGTGCAGGCCGCGCTGGTGCGCGCCATGCGCGACCGCACGACGCTGGTGATCGCGCACCGGCTGGCGACCGTCCAGCAGGCCGACCGCATCGTGGTGCTGGACCACGGACGGATCGTGGAACAGGGCCGCCACGAGGACCTGGTCGCGGCCGGCGGCGTGTACGCGCGGCTGGCGGCGCTGCAGCTGCTGGATTGAGGTGCCTGAGGGGCGCCCGCCTGCGCTACATTCCACCGGTGACCCATCTCGAGCCTGAGCGCCTCGCGCTCAAACTCCAGGAACTGATCGATCGACGGGCGGCCCTGCACAAGGTGCTGCAGGGCGGCCTGCGGGCGGCGATGACGGAGACCGAGCGCGCGGACATCGAGCAGGTGCTCGAGCACATCGCCGCCGAGATGGCCGGCCTGGAGCAGCAGCTCGAGGACTTGCGCCGACGGTCCGGTTCGAACCGCTAGGCCGTTGCAGCGCTCCAGTTAACCGCTTCCTGGATTCAGTCAGGAAGGCTCGACGGGACCCGCTGGCTGGGCGCGCGGCACGCTCACGCCGCCGCCGGCGCCGCCATCAGCGTGAAGCCCCTGCGCGGCAGCTGCAGCGACACCGCTGCCGCCGCCACCAGCAGCAGGCCTGCGGCGCCGAAGGCGATCCAGTGCGTGCCGTAGTGCTCGTAGCCCCAGCCGCCCAGCCAGGAACTGATCATCCCGCCGACCTGGTGGCCGACGAAGGCCATGCCGTACAGCACGCCCACCAGCCGCACGCCGTAGACGTCGGCGAGGATGGCCGAGGACAGCGCGATGCTGCCGGCCCACACCAGGCCGCCCACGGTGGAGGTGAGGTACAGCTCCCAGTGCGTTCCCGCCATCACCAGCGCGATGAAGCCCAGGCCGCGCACGAAGTAGATGGTCGCCAGGAGGTGGCGGCGTGGCAGGCGGTCGGCCAGGCGCCCCAGCACCAGCGTGCCGCCGATCGCGACGAAGCCGATCAGGCCTATGCCCATCGAACTGCTGAAGGCATCGAATCCGTGGTCCATCAACATCGGCATGCCATGGGTGCCCATCAGGTTCATGCTGAAGCCGCAGGCGAACAGGCCGAACACGATCTTCCAGAACGGCGCCGTGCGCAGCACCTCGCGCACGGTCAGGCTCTGCGGCGGCAGGCCGGTGCGCATGCGCTGCGCGGCGATTTCGTCGGCCCCCAGGTCGGCGTGCTCGGGCGCGGTGTCCCGCATCACGAACAGCGCGGCTGGCAGCGTGAACAGCGTGAACACCGCGGCGAAGCCCAGCAGGGTGGCGCGCCAGCCGGCCTGCGCGATCGCCAGGCTGAGCACCGGCGTCATCACCGCGATGCCGGCCATGGAGCCGGTCGACAGGAAGAACAGCGCCATGCCCCGGCGGCGCAGGAACCACCGGGTGATCACCGGGGTGACCGCCACCGGGCTGGTGAAGGCCAGTCCCACCGACAGCAGCAGGCCGAAGGCCAGCAGGAAGCCCAGCGCATCGGCCGTGGTCACGGTCCAGATCGCGGCGGCGACCACGAGCGCGTTGCCCAGCAGCAGCACGCGCGGCGTGCCGAAGCGCGCGATCAGCAGGCCGGCGAGTGGCATTGCCAGCCCGTAGGCCAGCATGCCGACCGCGACGATGCTGGCCAGCAGGCTGCGGCTGAAGCCCAGGTCCTGGGCCATGGGCAGGAAGAAGGGGCCGAACCCCAGGCGCATGCCCGAGGACAGGAGGGTCAGGAACGCCGCGGCGGCAACGATGTTCCAGCCGAAATACCAGCGTGGTGACATGCGCCGATCATAGGCAGCGCCGGCCGCGGCATCGCGCCCCGGTCATGCCGGAACGCGTTCCGTGCTGCTAGTCCTCGGCAAAGCAATAGAACAGGCCGTCGCCGCCGGTGGGCCGGATCCGCTCCATGCTGCACCCCAGCGTGGGATGGCCCGAGTTCCACGACGTCGCCCAGGGGGACGCCGTGGGCCCCGCGCGATCGTGGTGGCCCGTCATGGCCGACCCGTCGCTGCCGCCCTTGGTCCAGTTGCCGCAGGTCATGTCGGGGAACGGGGCGCCCGGGAATGCGGTGCCGTCGGGGCGGCTGCCGGTCAGCACGTCGTGCTTGTTGGGCCGCTCGGTCCGGCCATTGACCGGGTTGCCGCGCTCGTCCAGCGCCGTTTCCTTGCTGATCCGGTTGTTGCCCGAATGCAGGTCGTCCACGCTGGTGGCGACGACCACGCCCTTGGCGTTGCGCCACGGCCCCTTGCCGATGCGGTCGCGAGCGTTGACGAAGTTCGGATCGCTCAGCGCCGGCGCCTGCGTGCTCAGGTAGGCCCGCCAGGTCTTGCCGCCCGCGCTGGCCGCCTGCGCCAGCGACTGGCAGTGCGCGTCGGCGCCGGCCAGTCCGCCGAGGTCGCCGCCCTTGCCCGGGTTGGTGCTGGTGACGAAGAAGGACATCCCCGCAGGTCCTGCGGGCTGCGTCGCACAACTTGCGAGCACGGCCACGGCGACGATCGCCATGGCCAACACACCCGCCGACTGCTTCCATCTGGTCTTGCGCATCACGTGCTCCTCGTGGATCGATTGGAGGTGGGATCGGGACGCGCGTTATCCCATACGACCGGCCATGCAGCCAGAGGGACTTCCCACCTGCAACCCAACCACGCACGCACGGTCGAGGTCGTGCGCAGGAAGAGGTGCACCTGATGCACACTGCCGCAGACATCCACCGGAGGGCCCATGCGATCCAGGCTTGCACGTCGGCTGGTGCGGACCGCCCTGGTCCTCCTGGCGCTCGTGGTCGTGCTCCTTGCGGCCGGATGGTTCGTGCTGTCGCTGCCGCCGTTCGGCGCGCCCATGTCGGGCGAGCGGCTGGCACGGGCCCTGGCCAATCCCCAGTACCGCGAGGGCCGCTTCGTCAACCTGGAACCGGAGGCCCCGAGCACGACCTCGCTGTTCGACTACACCCTGCGGCAGCTGACGGGCGACGAGGTGCGCGAGCCGCCGGCGCCCGTCCCCGTGCTCACGGTGGACAAGGCGGCGCTGGCGGGCGCCCTGCCCGCCCACGGACTGCGCGCGTTCTGGATCGGCCATGCGAGCACCTACGTGGAGATCGACGGGCGGCGCCTGCTGCTGGACCCGGTGTTCGCCGATCGGGTGTCGCCCTTGCCGGTGGGCCCCGGGCGTTTCCACCCACCGCCGATCGCGCTGGCCGACCTGCCGACTATCGACGCCGTGCTCATCTCGCACGACCACTACGACCACCTGGACATGGACACGGTGCGCCAGCTGGCGCAGCGCGGTTCGCGCTTCTTCGTGCCGCTGGGCGTCGGCGCCCACCTGGAACGCTGGGGCGTTCCGCCTTCGCAGATCGAGGAAATGGCGTGGTGGCAGGCCCGTTCGCTGGGACCGCTGCGCATCGTGTGCACGCCTTCGCGCCATTACTCCGGCCGCGGCCTGGACCGCAGCACCACCTTGTGGTCGAGCTGGTCGGTGATCGGTCCGCAGCACCGCTTCTTCTACAGCGGGGATACCGGCTATGCGAAGGCGTTCGCCGAGATAGGTGCCCGCCTGGGCCCGTTCGACATGGCCTTCATCAAGATCGGCGCCTACGGGCCCGGTGCCGCGTGGACCGACATCCACATGACGCCCGAGCAGGCCGTGCAGGTGCACCGCGACGTGCGCGCCCGGCGCATGGTCCCCGTGCACTGGTCCACCTTCAACCTGGCGTACCACGACTGGGATGAACCGATCCGGCGAACGGTGGCCGAAGCCGCCCGCGCGGGCGTCGAACTGGTGACGCCGCGCGTGGGCGAGATGGTGGATGCCGACCGCCCGTTCGAGTCGACGCGGTGGTGGGAGGACGTGCGCTGAGCCGCGCGATCCGGGCGCCGCGCGCTAGGGCGGGTCGATGGCCCCGCGCCCGCCGCCGTTGCGCAGCACCCCGTTCACCTCGGCGCCGAAGATCAGCGTCGTCGCGCTGATGTAGAGGAAGACCAGCGTGGCGACGACGCCCGCGAAGCTGCCGTACAGCAGCGCCAGCTTGCCGGCGGTGCGGAAGGTGTAGGACAGGGTGGCGGCCGCCGCCACCCACAGCGCGGCACCGACCAGGGCGCCGGGCAGGACGGTGTACAGCCGCTGCCGGATGTCGGGCAGCCAGCCGTACAGCAGCGCGTACAAGGCGACCAGCACCACGAAGGCCGCGCCGTAGCGGACGCCGTCGCGCAGCCACGTCGCGTGCCGCGCCTCGCCCGCATTCGCCTCCAGGAACTGCCACACATACGGCATGATCACCACCGAGCTGAACGCAGCCAGGATGCCGGCGCCGGCGATGACGGTGAACAGCGTCACCTTGATGCGGGCCTTCCAGAACGCCAGCCCGCGTTCGATGCCGTAGGCGCGGTTGAGCGCCGTGCGGATGGCCTGCATGCCCGAGGAAGCCGCCCACAGAGTCGCCACCACGCCGACGGCGAGCAGCGCCTGGCTGCGCTGCGACAGCACCTGCTCGATGACGGGCTGTGTCACCTCCCGCACCAGCTGGGGCGCGTAGCCGACGACGCGGTAGGCCAGGTCGGCTGCATCGCCCGGCTGGCCGAAGTAGGCGGCGGAAGCGGACAACAGGACCAGCAGCGGAAAGATGGCCAGCACCCACGAGAACGCCAGGCTGCCGGCCTGCACCGCGCTCTGGTGCAGCACGTAGTTGCGGGTCGCCCGCAGCAGCACGCCCAGGCCCGGCAGGGCCAGGGCCGCGCGCGCGAACTGACTCAGGGCGTTCCGAAGGCCCATGGGCGGCTCGCGGACTGGTGGATCGATGCGATCGGATGCTCCTGGCGTGAGGTTGCGATGCATCATGCCCGGCCCGCGATGCCCGTGGCGGGCAGGTCCGTGAAAACCGCAGGACGGCCACCCCGCCAAAGCGCGGGGTCTGCGTCGGCCGTCCGCCCGGGTAGACGGACCGCCGCTAGCGGGCCGGTGGCGCACGCATGGGCTGCGCGCGCGTCACTCCATGCGCCGTCCCAGCATCACGCCGGCGAGCACGCCCAGGCCGAGCACCAGCAGGCTGGCCGTCACCGGCCGCGAAGCGATCGTGTCACCCAGCCCCGTTTGCGGGTCGTATCCACTGCGCGGCCAGGCCCTGACCCTGCTCCGTGCGCCCGCGCCGAGGTAGGGCAGGTCAGGCTCGGTGTCCCGGCGCTGCAGCAGCGCGGTGGTCAGCAGCCCGCTCGCGGCCAGCACGGCGCCGAGGCCGACCCAGGGATGCGACTCCACCGTGGCGCGGGCCCTGCTGCCGTAGGCCTGCGAACGCGCCATGAGGTGCTGCGCGGCCGTGCGCATGTGAAGCGGCAGCACCTGCGCCTCGTGCGCCAGGCGGGACGCCGCGGCCCGGGTGCCTGCGAGCCCCGCGGCGGCGGCCAGGCGTGCCCGGCCGGCCGCCTGTTCGGCGGTTCGCTCGGCACGGTGAGCGTGGGCATCGGCGGCGTCGGCCCAGTGCCGCACGCGCTGCTCCATCGCCGGGCTCGTTTCCCGGGTCGCCGGTACTTTGCGCACGGGTACCCCGATCACGCGCACCTTGGGCGTGCGCAGGAACAGGCGGTCGAGCAGCACGCCGGCCGCCAGCACGATGCCGAGGGCCTGCAGGGGCTGCTCGGCCATGCGCGAGCCCATGCTCTCGCGGTACTCGCGGGCCCGCTCGCCGTAGCGGCTCCGGGTCGAGGACATGCCGCCGCCGGCGGTGTTCAGGCGCTGCTCGAGGCTGTCGATGGCCCGGTGCACGGTGCCGGCCCAGCGGTGGACGCGGTCATGGCCGTTGCCGGCGCGCGCGGCTGTCGAGGCATGGGGCGAGCCCTCCGCTGCCAGCGGGGTCGAAGTGCCGGCAAGGTTGCTCGCAAGGTCGGATTGGGTCGTCGTCGGGGTCACGCTGCTTTCCTCCTGGAGTGGGCGTGACCCATTCTCCCGGCCGGCGCGCGTCGGGCAGCCTCGGCAGCGGGTATCAACTTGTCTCAGGCTCGCTCCCCGGCCGAGCCGCCCGGGAGTCGCCGGATCCCCTACTGGACCGGCCCTTTCATGGCCTTGGGGACGGGCAGCGGCAGCACCCCGATGCCCTCCTCCAGCAGCGCCTGGGTTTCCTCGCGCGTGGCCTGGCCGCGGATGCCGCGCTCCTCGCTCTCGCCGTGGTGGATGCGGCGGGCTTCCTCGGCGAAGCGCTCGCCGACGTCCTCCGTGTTCGCCATCACGTGGCGCACCATCTTCAGCCAGGCCTTCTGCACCTCCACTTCCGTGTTGGTGGTGGCCACGTCCTGGCGGGCCGGCGCCTCGGGCTGGGCGCCCAGGTTCAGGCGGGGCGCACTGAGCATCTTGGTGATGCCCGTGTCGCCGCACATGGGGCATTCGACCAGGCCGCGCTCGAGCTGGCCCTGGAAGTCGTCTTCCGAGCCGAACCAGCCTTCGAAGGCATGGCGCTGCGAGCACTGGAGGTTGAGGACCTTCACGGCGAAGCGTGGGAGTTCATGGCCCCCAATTATGGGCGCCAGTCGAGTTGCCAAGTCCCCGCCAGGACGTTCTGCAGCCAGAGCATGGCGATCAGGGTCTTGGCGTCGGTCACGGTGCCGTCGCGGCACCAGTCCAGCAACTGCTGCGGCGTGGCTGCGAACACGTCGAGGAACTCCTCCTCGTCGAGGCGGCGCGTGCCGGCGGACAGGCCACGCGCGAACCAGATGTCGATGAACTCGGTGGAATACGAGATCACCGGGTGCAGCTGGCCGGCCAGCGCCCATTCGCGGGCGGTGTAGCCGGTCTCCTCCTGCAGCTCGCGCCGCGCGCACTCGAGCCGGTCCTCGCCGGGGTCCAGCTTGCCGGCGGGGAACTCGATCATCACCCGGCCCATCGGGTGCCGGTACTGGCGCTCCAGCACCACCCGGCCGTCGTCCAGCAGCGGAACGATCATCACCGCGCCCGGATGGATCACGAACTCGCGGCTGGCTTCGGCGCCGCTGGGCAGCGCCACCTGCTCGCGCACCACATGCAGGAAATGGCCGCGCAGCAGCTCCTGGCGCGACAGCGTGGTCTCGACCAGATGCGGATCGTCGCGTTCAGCCACGGCGCCTCTTGCTCAGGTAACGCCAGACGAAGCCGGGGAAGGCGAAGGTCAGGAACAGGGCGCCGGTGACGGCGTAGAACTCCCAGCCCTGCGGGGCGATCTGGCCGGCGCGGTGCTCCAGCGCGAGCCCGAGCGCACCGACCAGGAAGTACAGCACGACCAGTTCCGCCAGCCGGACGGCCAGCGGCTTGGGCGCCTTGAGCGGCCACACGCCCAGCACGTGGCGATCGAGCAGGAACGGCAGGTTGGCGGCGACGAAGGCCGCCAGGATCACCAGCCAGACGGAGGCTGCCAGGGACACGGGTGGCGGCCGGCGGCGCTCAGGACGCCAGCAACTTGCGCAGGGCTTCGGTGCACAGCGCCATCAGCCAGCCCGGCACGATGCCCAGCACCAGCACCAGCGCGCCGTTCACGCTCAGCACGGCCCGCACGTCGGCCGGCGCGGACACCGTGGTGGCCGTGATCGGCGAGTCGAAGTACATGACCTTGACCACGCGCAGGTAGTAGAAGGCGCCGACCAGCGAGGCCATGACGGCGAAGATCGCCAGCCCGATGTACAGCCCGGTGCCGCCGGCCACCAGCGCCTGCAGCACCATCAGCTTGGCATAGAAGCCCACCAGCGGCGGGATGCCGGCCAGCGAGAACATGCAGATGGCCATCACGCCGGCATACAGCGGGCTGCGCTGGTTGAGGCCGGCCAGGTCGGCGATCTCCTCGCTCTCGAAGCCCTCGCGCGCCAGCAGCAGGATGATGCCGAACGCGCCCAGGAAGGTGAGCACGTAGGTGATGATGTAGAACATCGCCGAGCTGTAGGCGGCCTGCGCGTTGTCGGCGTTGCCGTTGACCACGCCCGCCGCCAGGCCCAGCACCACGAAGCCCATCTGGGCGATGGTGGAGTAGGCCAGCATGCGCTTGAGGTTGGTCTGGGCGATGGCCGCCAGGTTGCCCACCAGCAGCGAGGCCACGGCCAGCACCATCAGCATCTGCTGCCAGTCGATGGCCAGCGGGATCAGGCCCTCCACCAGCAGGCGCATGGCGATGCCGAACGAGGCCAGTTCCGGGGCCGAGCCGATCAGCAGCGTGATCGCGGTCGGGGCGCCGTGGTACACGTCCGGGATCCACATGTGGAACGGGGCGGCGCCCAGCTTGAAGGCCAGGCCGGCGACGATGAACACCAGCCCGAACACCAGCACCTGGTGGTTGATGCGGCCGGTGGCGATGGCGCGGAACACCTCGTTGATGTCCAGCGAGCCGGTGGCCCCGTACAGCATGGACATGCCGTACAGCAGGAAGCCGCTGGCCATGGCGCCCAGCACGAAGTACTTCATCGCCGCCTCGGTGGCGGCCTCGTGGTCGCGGCGCAGCGCCACCAGCGCGTAGCTGGACAGCGTCATCAGCTCCAGGCCCAGGTACAGGACCAGGAAGTTGCTGCCCGAGATCATGACGAAGATGCCCAGCAGGGCGAACAGCGACAGCGTGAACAGCTCGCCGCCGCGCATCATGTCGCGGTCGGCCGCGTACGGCCGGCTGTAGACCAGCGTCACCATCAGGGCGATGGCCGAGAAGCACTTCAGCCAGTTGCCCATGGGATCGCTCACGGTCATCCGGCCGAAGGCGTAGAAGGTGCGCCCGTCCAGCGCGAAGTCGGCGCAGGCCCAGGCCACGGCGGCCAGCGTGGCCATGGTCAGCCAGTAGGTCAGGTCGCGCATGCGGGACTTGACGCCGAGGTCGACGATGGCGATGACGCAGGCCATCACCAGCAGCAGCAGCTCCGGCAGGATGACGATCAGGCTCAGGGAATCGAACATGGCTGCGGGAATGTCAGTTGAGTTTTGAAGCCGCCACGTGCTGCAGGAGGTTGGCGACCGACGCGTCCATCACGTCGGTGAAGGGCTTGGGGTGGATGCCCATGTAGAGGGTGGCGATCGCCAGCAGGCCGAGCATGAGGAACTCGCGGGCGTTGATGTCGCTGAGCTGGCGCACGTGGTCATTGGCCACCGGCCCCAGGTACACGCGCTTGTACATCCACAGCGTGTACGCGGCGCCCCAGATCAGCGCACTGGCGGCGGCCAGGCCGAGCCAGAAGTTGGCCTTCACGGTGCCCAGGATCACCATCCACTCGCCCACGAAGCCGGCGGTGGCCGGCAGGCCGCAGTTGGCCATGGCGAACAGCAGCGCGAAGGCGGCGAAGTTGGGCATGGTGTTGACCACGCCGCCGTAGCTGGCGATCTGGCGCGAGTGCACGCGGTCGTACAGCACGCCGATGCACAGGAACATGGCGGCCGAGACGAAGCCGTGCGCGATCATCTGCACCAGCCCGCCGGCGACGCCCAGCGGGCTGAAGATGAAGAAGCCCAGGGTGACGAAGCCCATGTGCGCCACCGACGAATAGGCCACCAGCTTCTTCATGTCCTGCTGCACCAGCGCCACCAGGCCCACGTAGATCACCGCGATGATGGACAGCGCGATGATGAACCAGTCCCATTCGCGCGAGGCGTCCGGCGCGATCGGCATCGAGAAGCGCAGGAAGCCGTAGGCGCCCAGCTTCAGCATGATGGCCGCCAGCACCGCGGAGCCGCCGGTGGGCGCCTCCACGTGCACGTCGGGCAGCCAGGTGTGCACCGGCCACATCGGCACCTTGACCGCGAAGGCGGCGAAGAAGGCGAAGAACAGCAGCGTCTGCGCCGTCATCGGCAGCGGCAGCTTGTGCCAGGTGGCGATGTCGAAGCTGCCGCCGGAAGCGCCGTACAGGTAGATCAGCGCGATCAGCATCAGCAGCGAGCCGAGCAGCGTGTACAGGAAGAACTTGAACGCGGCGTAGATCTTGTTCGGCCCGCCCCACACGCCGATGATCAGGTACATCGGGATCAGCGTGGCCTCGAAGAACACGTAGAACAGCATCGCGTCGAGCGCGCAGAACACGCCGATCATCAGCCCCGACAGGATCAGGAACGCGCCCATGTACTGGTTGACGCGCTCGGTGATCGCCTCCCAGGCGGAGATCACGACCACCACCGTGATGAAGGCCGTCAGCAGCACGAACCAGAACGACAGGCCGTCCAGCCCGAGGTGGTAGTTGATGTTGAAGGTTTCGATCCAGGGCGCCTTCTCCACGAACTGCATCTCGGCGGTGCCGTTGCGGAAGCCGCCGTACAGCGGCAGGGTGACCAGGAAGCTGACGATGGAACCGACCAGGGCGATCCAGCGGACGGCGCGCGCCTGCTCGTCCCTCCCCAGGGCCAGCAGCACGGCGCCGAACACGATCGGCGTCCAGATGGCGAGGCTCAAAAGACCCACTTTCTTGTTCTCCTTAGCGGCCCAGCCAGACGAACCAGGTCATGAGGACGAAGATCCCCAGGAGCATGGCCAGCGCGTAGTGATAGAGGTAGCCGGATTGCGCGCGCCGCACGACGCCGGCGAACCAGCCCACCAGGCTCGCGCTGCCGTTGACCACCGCCCCGTCGATCAGGCCCTGGTCGCCGCCCTTCCACAGGCCGATCCCGATGCCGCGCGTCAGGCGCGCCAGCACGTTCTCGTTGAACCAGTCCATGTAGTACTTGTTGTCCAGCACCGTGTAGATCGGCCGGAACGCGGCGGCGATCTTCGCCGGCAGCGCGGTGTTCACCAGGTACAGGTAGTAGGCCAGCGCCACGCCGGCAGCGGCCAGCCAGAACACCGGGGTGGTGAATCCGTGCAGCGCCATCTGCACCGGGCCGTGCCACATCTTCGCGAGTTCGGCCATCGCCGGGTGGCGTGCGGCGTCGACGACGATCGCGTCCTTGAAGAAGTCGCCGAACAGCATCGGGCCTATCGTCAGGAAGCCGATCACCACCGAGGGGAAGGCCAGCATCAGCAGCGGCACCGTCACCACCCACGGCGACTCGTGCGGCTTGTGGTGCTCGTCCTGGTGGTGGTGCGGGTCGGGTTCCTCGGCCGCGTCGTGCTCGTGCGCCGGCACCTGGTCGAAGCGCTCCTTGCCGTGGAACACCAGGAAGTACATCCGGAACGAATAGAAGGCGGTGACGAACACGCCCGCCATGACGGCGAAGTAGGCGAAGCCGGCGCCCGGCAGCGTGCTGTGGTGCACCGCCTCGATGATGCTGTCCTTGGAATAGAAGCCCGAGAACAGCGGCGTGCCGATCAGGGCCAGCGACCCCAGCAGCGCGGTGATCCAGGTGATGGGCATGTACTTGCGCAGCCCGCCCATCCAGCGGATGTCCTGGTTGTGGTGCACGCCGATGATCACCGAGCCGGCCGCCAGGAACAGCAGCGCCTTGAAGAAGGCGTGCGTCATCAGGTGGAACACCGCCACCGAGTAGGCCGAGGCGCCCAGCGCCACGGTCATGTAGCCGAGCTGGGACAGCGTGGAATACGCCACCACCCGCTTGATATCGTTCTGGATCACGCCCAGGAAGCCCATGAACAGGGCCGTGATGGCGCCGATCACGAGGATGAAGGACAGCGCCGTGTCGGACAGCTCGAACAGCGGCGACATGCGCGCCACCATGAAGATGCCGGCGGTCACCATGGTGGCCGCGTGGATCAGGGCCGAGATCGGCGTGGGGCCTTCCATCGAGTCGGGCAGCCACACGTGCAGCGGGAACTGGGCGCTCTTGCCCATGGCGCCGATGAACAGGCAGATGCAGACCACGGTGATCAGCATCCACTCGGTGCCGGGGAACTTCAGCGCCGCCAGCTCGCCCGCCTTGGCGAAGGTCTCGGCGTAGCTCAGGGTGCCGGCGAAGGCGGCGATCAGGCCGATGCCGAGGATGAAGCCGAAATCGCCGACCCGGTTGACCAGGAAGGCCTTGAGGTTGGCGAAGATCGCGGTCGGCTTGTTGTACCAGAAGCCGATCAGCAGGTAGGACACCAGTCCCACGGCCTCCCAGCCGAAGAACAGCTGCAGGAAGTTGTTGCTCATGACCAGCATGAGCATCGAGAAGGTGAACAGCGAGATGTAGGCGAAGAAGCGGTTGTAGCCCTCGTCCTCCTCCATGTACCCGATGGTGTAGATGTGGACCATCAGCGACACGAAGGTCACCACGCACATCATCATGGCCGTCAGCCCGTCGACCAGGAAGCCGACTTCCATCTTCAGGCCGCCCACCACCATCCACTCGTAGATCGTGGCGTTGAAGCGGGCGCCGTCCAGCGCCACGCTCTTGAGCGTCATGGCCGACAGCACGAAGGCGATCAGCACGCCCAGGATGGTGAAGGTGTGCGACAGGCGCCGGCCGATCCGGTTGCCGCCGAAGGTGGTGCCCAGGATCCCGGCGAGCACGGAGCCGGCCAGCGGCGCCAGCGCAACGGCGAGCAGGGTCGATGCGTTGAGGGTTGTAGCCATCGTTTCTTTTTCGGGGGCCGCGGGCTCAGCCCTTGAGCTCGTTCAGTTCTTCGACCAGGATCCTCGACTTGCTGCGGAACACCAGCACCAGGATGGCCAGGCCGATCGCGGACTCGGCCGCTGCCACCGTGAGGATGAAGAACACGAACACCTGTCCGTGCATGTCGCCCAGGTAGTAGGAGAACGCCACGAAGTTCATGTTGACCGCCAGCAGCATCAGCTCGATGGCCATCAGCAGCACGATCAGGTTGCGGCGGTTCAGGAAGATGCCGACGACGGACAGCGCGAACAGGATCGCGCCCAGCGACAGGTAGTGGCCCAGCGTGACGCTCATGGCTGGCTCCCTTCCGCGGAGGACGCGGCCGCGGGTTGCGGCGGCGGCGCCACCACCGGTGGCATCCGGACCACCTGCAGGCGGTCGCGGGCACGCACGCGCACCTGCAGCGCCGGGTCCATCTTGCGGCTGTCCTTGCGGTGGCGCAGGGTCAGCGCGATGGCCGCGACGATGGCCACCAGCAGCAGCACGGCCGCCAGCTCCAGCGGGTACAGGTACTCGGAGTACAGCAGCTTGCCCAGCTCGCGCGTGTTGGACACCTCCAGCGGCGCCTGGGCGCCGGCCTGGGCCGCGGCCTGCACGGCGGCCGCCCCGGCCCGGGGCTCCTCGGCCAGGCGGAAGCCGCCCATCAGCACGGCGGCCATCTCCAGCGCGATGACGACGCCGACGACGGCGGCCACCGGGAAGTGCTTCCAGAAGCCGGCCCGCAGGCTGTCGGTGTTGATGTCCAGCATCATCACGACGAACAGGAACAGCACCATCACGGCGCCGACGTAGACCAGCACCAGCGCGATCGCCAGGAATTCGGCCTTGAGCAGCAGCCAGACCGCGGCGGCCTGGGCGAAGGTGAGCACCAGGTACAGCGCGGCGTACACCGGGTTGCGCGCGGTGATCACCCGGAAGGCCGCGAACAGCAGCACCGCCGAGAACAGGTAGAAGAAGCCGGTCGTGAAGTCCATGGTTGTTCTTGTCTGCGGCTCAGCGGTACTTGGCGTCCGCGGCGCGGCGGGCGGCGATCTCCGACTCGTAGCGGTCGCCCACGGCCAGCAGCATCTCCTTGGTGTAGTACAGGTCGCCGCGCTTCTCGCCGTGGTATTCGAGGATGTGGGTCTCGACGATCGAGTCGACCGGGCAGCTCTCCTCGCAGAAGCCGCAGAAGATGCACTTGGTCAGGTCGATGTCGTAGCGCGTGGTGCGGCGGGTGCCGTCGGCGCGCTGGTCGCTCTCGATGGTGATCGCCAGCGCGGGGCACACCGCCTCGCACAGCTTGCAGGCGATGCAGCGCTCCTCGCCGTTCTCGTAGCGGCGCAGCGCGTGCAGGCCGCGGAAGCGTGGGCTCAGCGGCGTCTTCTCCTCCGGGAACTGCACCGTGATCTTGCGCGCCCAGAAGTACTTGCCCGTGATGCGCAGGCCCTTGAACAGCTCCACCAGCATGAAGCTGGAGAGGAAGTCCTTGAGCGAGAACGCCGAAGGCTGTCGTTGCAGGGTATCGGTGGACATCCGTCATGCCTCCCGACGAGCCGCCTCTAGGGAGGCATGCGCCCCCTCGGGGGGCAGCGAACGGTAGTGAGCGTGGGGGCTCATGGTTACTTCCAGATGTTGTAGGGGGTTTGCATCCACAGGCCCACCACGATCAGCCAGACCAGCGTGACCGGGATGAAGATCTTCCAGCCCAGGCGCATGATCTGGTCGTAGCGGTAGCGCGGGAACGTGGAGCGCACCCACAGGAACATGGTCACGACCACGAAGGTCTTGAGGCCCAGCCAGATCCAGCCGGGGATCCAGGCCAGCACGGCCGAATCGATCGGGGGCAGCCAGCCGCCCAGGAACATGGTGACAGCCAGGATGGAGACCAGCCACATGTTGGCGTACTCGGCCAGGAAGAACATGGCGAAGCTCATGCCCGAGTACTCGATCATGTGGCCGGCGACGATTTCCGATTCGCCTTCCACCACGTCGAACGGGTGGCGGTTGGTCTCGGCCAGGCCGGAGATGAAGTAGACGAGGAAGATCGGCAGCAGCGGCAGCCAGTTCCAGGACAGGAAGTTCAGCCCCAGGCCGGCGAAGTAGCCGCGGTCCTGGCTGAGCACAATGTCGGTCATGTTCAGGCTGCCGGTGACCATCAGCACCACCACGAAGGCGAAGCCCATCGCGATCTCGTAGCTGACCATCTGGGCCGAGGCGCGCAGCGCACCCAGGAAGGCGTACTTGGAGTTGGACGCCCAGCCCGCGATGATCACGCCGTATACCTCCATCGAGGTGATCGCCATCAGGAACAGCAGGCCGGCGTTGATGTTGGACAGCGCCATCTCGGGGCCGAACGGGATCACCGCCCAGGCGGCCAGCGCCGGCATGATGGTCATGATCGGGCCGAGCAGGAACAGGCCCTTGTTGGCGGCCGACGGCAGGATGATTTCCTTGGTCAGCAGCTTCAGGGCGTCGGCGATCGGCGTCAGCAGGCCGTAGGGCCCGATGCGGTTGGGGCCGGGGCGCAGCTGGGTGAAGCCGATGCCCTTGCGCTCCCACAGCGTGAGGTAGGCCACGGCGCCCATCAGCGGCGCGACGACCAGCACGATCTTGATCAGGTTCCAGATCACCGGCCAGCCGGCGGCGGTCCACCAGGGCGCCGCGATCAGCCCGTTGCCGTAGCCGTAGATCGTCTCGATCATGCGAGCGCCTCCTCGCCGCGGCCGAGCACGACCCGGTGCGAGGCCGGCAGCGCGGCCTGTCCGTCGGCCGTGAGCTGCAGCGACTCGGCCCGGCGCACGATGCTGTCGAGCTGGTAGATGGCGGCGCTGGCCGGCGCGCCTGCGGGCACCGACACGTCGATGGCGGCCTGCGTGCGGTTGGACAGCACGTCACCCTGCACCATGGGCTGGGTGGCGTCGGCTTCGCCGCGGGCCGCGGCCAGCACTTCCAGCGCCGACTCGAAGCCGAAGCCGTCCAGCCCCAGCAGGTTGCCCAGCACGCGCAGCACCTTCCAGCCCGGCCGCGTCTCGGCCAGCGGCTTGACCACCGCGTGGAAGGACTGCACCCGCCCTTCGGCGTTGACGAAGGTGCCGGGCGTCTCGGTCCAGGGCGCGATCGGCAGCAGCACGTCGCTGATGTCCATGTTGGCCATGAACGGGCTGAGCGTGACCACCATCTCGGCCTGGGCCAGCGCCTCGGCCGCGCGCTCGCCGGCCGCCGAATCGGCGACCGGTTCGTTGTTCAGCAGGATGGCCGCCTTCAGGCCGCCGGGCGCCAGCATCTGGCCGGCGTTGAGGCCGCCCTCGCCCGGCAGCGCGCCCACCAGTTGCGCGCCGACGGTGTTGGCCGCTTCGGTCAGGTAGCCCACCGTGGCGCCGGTGGCTTCGCCGATCCACTGGGCCAGCGCCAGCAGCGTCGAGGCATTGGCGTGGTGCGCGGCGGCGTTGCCCAGCAGGATGGCCTTGCGTTCGCCCGACAGCAGCGAGGCGGCGATGGCCTTGGCTTCATCGGTCGCCGTGCCCTTGGCGGGCGCGGAAGCGCCCTTCTCGGCGGCGATGGCAGTGGCCACGTCGGCCAGCGCCTGGGCCCACTGGCCCGCCGGCACGGTGACCGTGGTGGCCATGGCCATCGCCCAGTCGTGCGCCACGTCGTTGATGCGCGAGACCTGCGCGCCCTGGCGCGCCGCCGCGCGCACGCGCATGGCGAACAGCGGATGGTCCTTGCGCAGGTTGGAGCCGACCACCAGCACGCGCTGCAGCTCGGAGAGCGACGCGATGCTCGTGCCCAGCCAGCGCACGCCCTCGGCCGGCGCGAACTGCGCGTTGCGCAGGCGGTAGTCGATGTTCTCGCTGCCGAGCCCGCGCACCAGGCGGCCGGCGAGGAACAGCTCCTCGACCGTGCTGTGCGGGCTGGCCAGCAGGCCGATGGCCTTGGCGCCGTGGTCGGCGGCGACGTGCTTCAGGCCGTTGGCCACGTATTCCAGCGCGGTCTGCCAGTCGACGGTCTTCCACTCGCCGCCCTGCTTGATCATGGGCGAGGTCAGCCGGTCTTCGCCATTCAGCGCTTCATAGGAGAAGCGGTCCCGGTCGGCCAGCCAGCACTCGTTGACCGCCTCGTTCTCCAGCGGCAGCACGCGCATCACGCGGTTGTTCTTCACCTGCACGATCAGGTTGGCACCGGTGGAGTCGTGCGGGCTCACCGACTTGCGGCGCGACAGCTCCCAGTTGCGCGCGCTGTAGCGGAACGGCTTGCTGGTGAGCGCGCCGACCGGGCACAGGTCGATCATGTTGCCGGACACCTCGGAGTCCACCGTGCCGCCGGTGATGGTGGTGATCTCCGAGTGCTCGCCGCGGTGGACCATGCCCAGCTCCATCACGCCGCCCAGCTCCTGGCCGAAGCGCACGCAGCGGGTGCAGTGGATGCAGCGGCTCATCTCCTCCGTGGAGATCAGCGGGCCCACGTCCTTGTGCAGCACCACGCGCTTTTCCTCCTCGTAGCGCGAGGCGGAGGCGCCGTAGCCGACGGCCAGGTCCTGCAGCTGGCATTCGCCGCCCTGGTCGCAGATCGGGCAGTCCAGCGGGTGGTTGATCAGCAGGAACTCCATCACCGACTGCTGGGCCTTGATGGCCTTCTCGCTGCGGGTGTGGACCACCATGCCGTTGGTCACCGGCGTGGCGCAGGCCGGCATCGGCTTGGGCGCCTTCTCCACCTCGACCAGGCACATGCGGCAGTTGGCCGCGATGGAGAGCTTCTTGTGGTAGCAGAAGTGCGGGATGTAGGTGCCCGCCTTCTCGGCCGCATGCATGACCATGCTGCCGTCGGGCACCTCGACCTTCTGTCCGTCCAGTGTGATTTCAGCCATGTTGGGTGGGCGCGTTGACCGCGCTGTTCGCGGGGCGCTTCATCCGCGCCTCGAACTCATGCCGGAAGTGCTTGATCATGGCGCGCACCGGCATGGCGGCGGCGTCGCCGAGCGCGCAGATGGTGCGGCCCTGGATGTTGTCGGCCACGGAGTTGAGCAGGTCCAGGTCGGCCAGCTTGCCGTGGCCATTGAGGATGCGGTCCTCGACCCGCCACATCCAGCCCGTGCCTTCGCGGCAGGGCGTGCACTGGCCGCAGGACTCGTGCATGTAGAAGTAGGACAGGCGCAGCAGGCTCTCGACCATGTCGCGCGTCTCGTCCATCACGATGACGGCGCCCGAGCCCAGCATGGAGCCGGCCTTGGCGATGGAGTCGTAGTCCATCGTGCACTGCATCATGATGTCGGCCGGCAGCACCGGCGAGGACGACCCACCTGGAATCACCGCCTTGAGCTTCTTGCCGCCGCGCATGCCGCCGGCCAGCTCCAGCAGCTTGCTGAACGGCGTGCCCAGCGGGATCTCGTAGTTGCCGGGCAGCTCCACGTCGCCCGACACCGAGAAGATCTTGGTGCCGCCGTTGTTCGGCTTGCCCGCCTCGAGGAACTTCTGCGCTCCGTTGCGGATGATCCACGGCACGGCCGCGAAGGTCTCGGTGTTGTTGATGGTGGTCGG